>NZ_JAYVPL010000022.1:0-31188 GCF_043757465.1 Armatimonas sp. | reverse complement strand
CGAAGTTATATTTTCTGAGGAGCATTGCTCTTTTTTTTAGAAGTGGCATCTGATTTTTCGGGGAGAGAGTTTTGGGTTTTCATAACTCCCTCCATAGCGATTTTGGTTCCATTGGCAAAAAAAGTTACGGGACAAGATTAGCGCTCAGCGGGGGTTAGGGGAACGAGCGGGTATAATAAGCGAACATCTGCTTGCCAGAAAAGAATAGATTGCCGGAGAGTATATTTTGGAACTGAAGTTTATTGCGATTGAGAAAGTGATCGAGGATCCTGACCAGCCACGTAAGGTGCTGGACGAAGCGGCTCTGTCGGGCCTAGCGGACTCGATTCGTCAGCACGGGCTGCTCAACCCCATCACGGTGATCGCACTGGAGGGTGTGGATGCCTACCGGATCGTCACCGGTGAGCGCCGCTGGCGTGCGTCGCAGCAAGCGGGGCTGCTAGAGATGGCCTGCATCGTGCGCAGCCTAGCCGATGAGACGCCCGAGAAGATGGCCGAGCAGCTTGTGGAGAATCTCCAGCGTGAGGATCTCACCCCGCTGGATAAAGCGAAGGCATTCACGCAGCTCAAGCAGACCCTAGGCGCGACCAATAAAGAAATCGGGCAACGTCTGGGAATCTCCGAGCGTACCGTGGGCTATTTGCTCGACTTATTGGATCTGCCTGAAGCGATCTCCGAGCAGATTATCTCGTCGCCCAACCGCCCCGCCGACGGCAACCTCACCGAGAAACACGGACGATTTCTGCGCCAGCTCAACGATCAGCCGGACTTGCAGGCACACTTAGTCGAGAAGATCAAGGGCGAGAAGCTCTCCGCCGATGACACCGGGAAAGTGGCTAAAGCCATCCGTGAGAGCCCCGCACTCGCCGATGAGATTCTCTCATCTCCCGTGATGGAGCTTCCCAGCCTACTAGGCAAGCGCGATGAGACCACGTTCAGCGCCGGGCGCGGCATGGCAAAGATCGTCGAGAAGATCCCCGCGATGCTCGAAGAGATCAAGCTAGAGCGTGCGTCTGCCGCTGATCTGCCACTTCTGGAAGAAAAGCTCACGGTGGCGCGCAAGGCCATAGACGAAAAACTCGCCGAAGTCAAAGCGGCTCAGCGCTAGTCTTGGAAACGATCAACCTACTTTCCGAGGGGCTCATCGGCTACCACGCGGGCTGGGAGCGGCAGCGGGCGCGGGTGGCGGCGCGGATTGCGGAAGAAGTACCTGATGGGATAATCCTGCTGGAGCACGCGCCCGTGGTGACCTACGGCAAGACGGGCAAGCCAGAGTTTCGCTTACTCAGCGAGTCTGAGTACGCGGCGCGAGGGATTGAACTCGTGCCAACGAACCGTGGGGGGGATGTGACCTACCACGGGCCGGGGCAGCTCACCGGCTATCCCATCGTGCACCTAGGCGAGGGCAAGCGCGACCTGCATAGATATGTCTGGACGCTGGAAGAGGCGATTATCCGTACGGCGGCGGATTTTGGTGTCGCAGCCGGTCGTGTAGAATTCCATGCGGGGGTCTGGACAGAAAGCGGGGGGTATCTGGCGGCTATTGGGGTCAGGGTACAGCGCTGGGTGACACACCACGGCTTTGGACTTAATGTGGACGAGCGCGTTCACCAGGGATTTGAGACCATTGTGGCCTGCGGACAGACAGGGCGGCAGGTGGTTAGCCTGAGTAAATTGGCTAAAACCACACTGACTCTGGAAGAAGTCGCGCACTCGAGTGCCCGGCATCTTGGGGTACTTCTAAAACCGGATTGACAAATAACCTAAAATATGTGTACCCTATAGGGGTTTTAGAAACTCTAACAGAGTAGTCCGCCATGGCGGCGGTACGCCGACCCCTCGGAGGGGGCGTACGGCAGGTCAGGTGAGGCTATTCAGATTTTTATGGAGGCTTCGTTTTTCATGCGAACTCGTTTGCAATTTGTGCTCGCCGCTCTCGGCGTCGCATCCCTTGCACCTTCGGCTTTTGCCCAGGGTGTCACCGTTGGTGGGCAGTTGGAGGCAAACTATACCTACAACTTCAATAAGCCCAACACACGTAACAACACGTTTCTCTTTAACACGACCGACGGACAATTCACCGTCAACCTGGGCGAGATTAGTGTCTCGCGCGCCGTAGCGGATGACAAGGCAGGCTTTGTCCTGCGCCTGATCACCGGTCGGGTTCAGGAAGCATTCCATGCCGCCTACGGCACGGACAATATCCTGGAGGCGTACGGCTCCACCAAGCGCAGCATGGGCGGCAAAGAAATGACACTGGACTTCGGTCAGTTTCTCTCTCATGTCGGTTACGAGACCCCGGATGTGGGCACGGGTCACTTTTTATCTAAGTCGTTCCAGTACCAGTATCTCCAGCCGTTCGTCAATGCGGGGCTGCGTGGGACAGTGCCGCTGAGTGGAAAGACCTCACTCACAGGTGTTGTCGCCAACCGTTTCGATGGTGTCAAAGCGGGCGCGAGCCGCGATCTGGCTGTCGGTTTCCAGATCAAGCGTACTTCAGATGCTAGCAGTATCTCCCTCAACACGATGTTTTCCCGCGCAAATATGGGTACCATGGCAGCCCCTCTGAACCGTCAGAATAATGTCGCTAATATTGTCTACACCAACAAGCTCAGCGAGAGCACGGCAATCGCAGTAGACGCAACTATGCGCTCGGGTAAGGATGCGGCTAATCGCACCTACAATGCTACGGGGTTCACGGGATATCTGACCAAGACCCTGAGCAATGCGAATGTGCTGGGGCTTCGTGCCGAGTACCTGACGCAAAACAATGCCACTTCCGGCATCCTGCCCGGCTACCCCACTGCGCCTGCCCGTAAGCCGACCATGAACTCTATCACGGCGTCCTACGAGCTAAGCGGTGCCTTCCCCGGAGCACGCACTCTTCTCGAGTTCCGTGCGGATCGTGCGGGGGGTGCCCTCTTCCCCGGGGAGAAGGCAGGAACAGTCAAGCAGGATCAGACCAGCGTGACTTTCAGCCAAATCTTTAAGATCTAGGGTCTTGTTTCCTGGTAGAAACATAACGGAAACAATCACGACCGTAGAATAGATTCACTGGCGGTCGGGTCTGTGCAGACTCTGTACTAGACCCGGCCGCTCTGTCTTTCTCTAAAGAGTAACAGGAGCTACCGATCGTGGCAGGACTGGTTAAAATTGAAGCAGTGATACGCCCGCAACGCCTAGACGAAGTGAAGGCCTCTCTGGATGATTTTGGTGTCACCGGAATGACCGTCACTGAGGTGCGTGGTGCAGGCAAGCAAAAGGGTTATACGCAGCACTACCGTGGTGCGGAGTATACCGTCAACCTAATCCAGAAGCTTAAACTGGAGATCGTCGTCAACGAAGCGGATGTGGATCGTATTGTCGAAGCGATCGCTTCCGCTGCACGAACAGGTGAGATTGGAGATGGAAAAATCTTCCTCTCCCCGGTACTAGATGCTATCCGTATCCGTACGGGTGAGCGCGGAGGTGAGGCAGTCTAAGGACTTCCTCAATTCCTCTAAACAGCCACGCAACCCTGCGTGGCTGTTTGTTTTTCGTGTAAAACACCGAAACAATACCGAAACATAATATTCCTAAAATAGCCGTGTACTCACTTACCCGAATGGCCGTCGGACCTCGTGTCCTATTACTTGCGGCAAAAAAGGATAGTTTTATGCGGTTAATTCCCACACTCAAGAGACTGGTACTCCTGTGCGGAGCCTCCCTCGCTCTGCTACCCCTTGGAGTAGTGGTGCATGCACAAGACGCCACACCTGCCCCCGTAGCGACCCCGGCTGCTCAGGTATCGCCCGCTCCCGCACCGGCGGGCTGGGATGCTGCCAAGCAAGGAGACGAAAACGGCCTCACCAGCGCTGACTTTACCACCAAGTTTGAGAAGAAGGACGCACCTGAAGCCTCCGGTGGTGACACTGCCTGGATGCTAATTGCTTCTGCGCTGGTTCTTTTTATGACACCTGGCCTCGCCCTCTTCTACGCAGGGATGGCACGTGTCAAGAACGTCCTCAATGTGCTGATGCAGAGCTTCATCGCCATGTCCATCGTCACTGTGGTCTGGATCGTGGTGGGCTACTCGCTTGCCTTTGCTCCTGGAAACGATTTTATAGGCGGCCTTGACTTTGCTATGCTCAATAAAGTCGGCCAGACAACCTTTATCTGGAACGGCACCAAGATGGCGATCCCCCACCAGGTGTTTATGTGCTTCCAGATGATGTTTGCCGTCATCACTCCAGCACTTATCTCCGGTGCCATTGTTGAGCGCATGAAGTTCTCCGCTTACTGCGTCTTCATCGCCCTTTGGAGCCTGCTGGTTTACTCTCCCATGGCGCACATGGTCTGGGGCGCGGGCGGCTTGCTCTTCAAGAAGGGCGCACTAGACTTTGCGGGTGGCACCGTTATCCACATGACATCAGGTTTCTCAGCTCTGGTACTCGCCGTTCTCCTGGGCAAACGGCGTCTCTCCTCGCATGAGGACACTCGCCCCCACAACCTGCCCATGACTCTGATCGGAACAGGTATCCTCTGGTTTGGCTGGTTTGGCTTCAACGCCGGTTCCGCTGGTGCTGCCAACGGCCTAGCGGGTAGCGCCTTCACGGTGACCCATATCGCCGCTGCGGTAGCTGGCCTAGTCTGGTGTCTCATTGAGTGGGTGCATGTTAAGCAGCCAACTGCCCTAGGCTTTGCTTCGGGCGCGGTCGCGGGGCTGGTAGCAATTACTCCGGCATCAGGATTTGTGAGCGCAACAAGCGCCATCATCATCGGCGCGGTGGTTCCCTTCCTCTCCTACGGCGCGATTCAGCTCAAAAACAAGCTTCAAAAGTACGACGATACCCTGGATGTCTTCGCGGTTCACGGGCTAGGCGGCACCTGGGGAGCAATCGCCACGGGTATCTTTGCGGATGAAAAAATCAACAGTGTGGTCACTGCCTCCATCAAGCCAGAAGATGGTGGACGCGGTCACCTGATGCTCGCTCAGTTCAGCAGCATCGGGCTGGCAATTTTCTTTGGTGTGGTTGGGACACTTGCCATTAGCCTGATCCTTAAGGTTCTCTTCAAGGGAATCACGGTTAGTGCTAATGAGGAAGAGGCGGGCCTCGATCTCACTCAGCACGGGGAAACCGGCTATGTCCACGCCAATGGTGGTGCCGAATCCGCAGCGACTCACTAAAGTCCTCAAGTCTCTCTAGGAAACAGACCTCGGCTCTGCCGAGGTCTGTTTTATTTCAGAGGGGTACAATTGCCTTATGAAGACAGGACTGGATGTACTGGCGGCAGACGGCTTTACAAAGCTCAAGGGCAAGAAGATTGGGTTGGTGACACACCCGGCGGCGGCGCTTGCGGACGGGACTCCTGCCATCGAGGCACTCCGCGCAGGGGGGGTGAAAGTCGCGGCTCTCTTTGGGCCAGAACATGGGGTGCGCGGCGATGTCCCGGCGGGCAAGTGGGTGGAATCCTATAAAGACAGTAAAACGGGTCTGCCTGTTTACTCCCTCTACGGCAAGACCAAAGTCCCGACAGCGGCGATGCTCCAGGGGCTGGATGTCCTAGTCTTTGCACTTCAGGATATCGGCTGCCGTAGCTACACCTATCTCTCCACCCTCGGCTGCGTGCTAGAAGGCGCGGCGCGGGTAAACCTGCCCGTGCTGGTGCTAGATCGGCCCAACCCGCTGGGGCTGACACGAGTTGAGGGGGGGCCGGTTCAGCCAGGTTTCACGTCGTTTGTGAGCAAGTATCCCGTTGCGTACCGACACGGCATGACGCTGGGCGAGCTGGCGAAGATGCTCATCAGCAAGGGTTGGCTCTCTGAGGGGCTCAAACCAAGGCTGGAGGTCGTGGCCTGCGTGGGGCTTAAGCGCACCGATCCAGGCTGGGACACACGCCGCTGGATTCCCACCTCCCCCAATATCCCGACCCTGCGCGCCGCACAGCTCTACGCCGCCACGGGCATTATCGGGGAGCTAGACTGTATCGCCATCGGTGTGGGTACCGACGATCCCTTTGGCTATTTTGGAAGCCCGACTCTGGACAGTGCAAAGCTGCTGACGGCGCTTAAGCGTGTGCCTGTCGCGGGATTTACCTACGAAGCTGCCACCTTCACGCCCTCGCGTGGCCTGTTCTCCGGTCAGATGTGCCAGGGGGTGCGCGTGAAAGCCCCCCCTGGCCCTGAGGCGCAGTGGACACGCCCTAACTTCGCGCTCCTCGCCGCCTTGCGCACCACAGGAGTGACGAAGCCCTTCTCCACGGGTGAGCCTTCGCAGATGTTTGACTACTCCTGCGGCAGCAGTGCCGTGCGACGCAGCTTCGATCGTGGTGCGGGTGCCGAGGTGCTCTGGACAATATTCCAGAGCGGAGCGGCGCAGTTTGAGAAGGAAAGAGCGCCGTTTTTGTTGTATTCGTAGGCCATGAGCCGCTACATCAACTCAGATATCACCCGCTACACACCGTCGTGTTTCTGCTTTATTCTGGATCAGTCCTCCTCCATGGCGGAGCCCTATGGCGAGCGCGATGGCCAGCTTCCGGTCACGAAGGCCGAGGCGGTGGCGATGGCACTCAATAATCTCTTACGCAATCTCATTCTCTCCTGCTCTAAGTCCGATGGGGTTCGAGACTACTTTGAAATCGCGGTGCTCGGCTACGGCGCGGAGGTGGGGCCCGTCTGGCAAGGTGCCCTTCGTGGCCAGGAGCTGGTTCCGATCTCGCAAGTCGCGGATAATGTCCTGAGATTGGACGAGCATCAGATCAGCCTGGGAAATGGCACCACTGAGACGATCCGCACGCCTGTCTGGATTACGCCCCAGGCCCACGGCTCCACCACGATGTGCGCTGCACTTCAGTACGCCCACGATATTATCTCGCTCTGGTCAGGCCGCAACCCGTCGTCGCACCCGCCTGTTATTGTCCACATAACCGATGGGGAGGCTACGGATGGCGACCCGGCCCCGCATCTGGAGGCTCTCACAAGCCTGGGGACCGGAAATGGCCGGGCGACCCTCTTCAATGTCCATCTTTCCAGCCGCCGCACCGCCAGCCCGCTTTCCTTCCCGGACCAGAGCGCGGAGCTTCCCGATCCCTACGCTCGCCTTCTCTTTGATAAAGCGAGCTACCTGACTCCGTACATGCGCACCGTTGCCTGGGAAAATGGTCTACCGCTGACGGAAGCGGCGCGTGCCTTTGTTCTCAATGCAGACCCGAGCCTACTGGTGCTGGCGCTGGAGATTGGGACACGACCAGGACGCCTGTGGTAAAAATTTTCACGCTCCCCAAAGATGAAAATGCTCCCGAAGCCAATGAGGATGCGGTCGTCTCTGAACTCTCGCGGCTTGCCCTGGCCGATGGCGCTTCATCGGATGCCTTCTCCGGACTCTGGGCACAGCAGCTCTGCACGCAATTTGTGCAGACGGGCGGACTAAATCCTGAAAGTGCGGCCCTGGGCTGGCGCTCCGCGATAGGCGCGAAGCCACTCCCCTGGTTTCTCGCCGACAAGCTGCGACAGCCGACACACGCGAGCTTCCTGGGGCTAGAGTGGGGCGAGCAGCTCACGGCGCAGGCCATCGGGGATAGCTGTGTGTTCGTGATCCGCGATAGTGCGCTGGCGCTCGCGTTTCCCTACGCCCGCGCCGAGGACTTTGCCAGCCACCCAGCTCTGGTTCCGACGCAGGGTGTAGTGCCCACGCTCCAGCGCACCACTTTGGCACTAGAGCCGGGCGACACGATTCTTGCCGCCACCGACGCACTCGCGGCATGGCTTTTAGCGGAGTCGGCCCAGGAGCCCTGGAACTCGCTCCTGGCTCTCCAGAACCCAGGCGACTTCGCCCGCTTTGTTCAGGCGCTCCGAAGTGCCCGGCGGCTCGCACTGGATGACACGACTCTGGCTATAGTTGCTCCAGATACCAAGGAATCGTGAGCCGAAGCCCCTCGGCCAGTGCACGGGGGGCGTAGTGAGGCACGAGATCTTTTAGACGCTGGTGGTCGGAAAACTGTGAGCCGGGCTCAAAGACTCCCACGGGGCCGGGCAAAACCTCAGGCGCGGGCCCGATGATGCCAAACGCACTCGCCAGAACGGCCTGCACCGTGCGAATCACCTCACCCGCCGCGTACCGGTGCGGCGAGCCAATATTGAAAGCCACTCGCGCAAGCTTACCGTCATCACGGCGCAGGGGGCCGTTCCCACGTGCCAGGGCATCGTCGGCAAGCGCGATCAGCGCCGCCAAGGCATCGTCCAGAAAGACATACTCGCGCAACGCCTCGCCCGCTCGGCCCGCCGTGAGCCGGGGGGCTTCCCCTTGCACGGTGCGCCGGATCGTGCCGGGGACGATGCGGCTCCAGTGGCTATCCCCCGGCCCGTAGACATTCGCAAGCCGTGCCACCCGAACCGCCGGAGTGTTGTAGAGCCCGGCGTAGAGCCGCGCCACCTGATCCTGCTGCGCCTTGGAGAGCTCGTAGACACCGCCATTGAGAAATGCCGTGGCATC
Organism: Armatimonas sp.; assembly: GCF_043757465.1. Taxonomy (GTDB): domain Bacteria; phylum Armatimonadota; class Armatimonadia; order Armatimonadales; family Armatimonadaceae; genus Armatimonas. The sequence continues at coordinate 22,717 of NZ_JAYVPL010000022.1, read as the reverse complement.
TGTATCGTCGTAGGGCGGCACCGCGAGCGCACCGTACTGCTTATCCGACGAGGCCACGACCACCGCCGCAACCCCTACCCGGCGGCTGGCCTCCAGCACGTTCCAGGTTCCGGCGACATTAGTCTCCAGCATCACCCGCGCCCCGTCGGGGCCGCTTGCCGCCTGAAGAACCGAGAGCGCTGCGAGGTGATAGATCATATCGGGCTTCTCGCGCTCCAAAAGCGCCCGTGTCGCCGCAAAATCCGTAACATCAAGCGTCGCAAACGGCACGGTCGCATTGACGGATTCACGCCGACCCGTGCCCAGAACGGTGTGCCTGTGCGTGATGAGCGTGCGTGCAAGACCGCCTGCAATAAACCCGGAGATTCCTGTAATTAAAATCTTCATAGACAAAAAAACAGCCCGCTTGCGCGGGCTGTTCTCTTTATTTGGGTTTAGAGTCCCCGGTAGGTCAGGCCGATCGCATCCATTCGCTGTGCCTGCCCCGTGGAGAACCGGTACATGTAGGCATCATCGGTGTAGTCCATGAAGTTTTCCACCGGATCCTTGCCCGGGTACTGCACGGTGGTGCAGGTATCGGGTGCAACAGTCCAGGCTCCAAAGAACGGGCTCTTCTCTGCCGGAGTGTCACTCACAACATCATTAGCGGTGGTACAGCCCCCCTGGAAGGTGTGCCAGAGCCCCAGCCAGTGCCCTACTTCATGCGTCGCCGTGTCTCCCAGGTTGTAGGGAGTGGCAGAGCCGCCCGGCAGTGAGGCGGAGAGAATCACCACGCCATCCATTTTGGGGGCACCCGCATACCACCAAGGGAACCGTGCCCAGCCCAGCAGCCCCCCACCGATATTGGCGCAGTAGAGGTTAAGAGTATTCGCCCCACCCTTATTCAGCGCGGTCTTCATATCCAGCTCCTCTTGCGTATCTGGCCCGACGGTGTACCAGGCAGTTCTTCGGGTACGATCCGTCCCCGAGAGCTGGAAGCGATAGATGGTATCAGCAGCCTTAATCGGTGCCGATCCATTGGGGAGCTTATCCCCCCCCGAATAGGACTTATTCAAGAAAGCAATCTGGTTGGCGATTTGTGCATTGGTCACATCCCCGACGCCATTATCATCGAGAATAATATGGGCAAACACGGAGATCGTCACGATGAACGTGCGCCCTTTCCCACCCATTGCTCGCACCTCACCGCCGGTCGTGCTCAGACGTGCCTGGATTGCTGCCAGCTCCTTAGGACTTGGGTTCTCAGTTCCGCACCGGTTGCCCGATGCAATAAACGCTGCCTGACTAGGATACGCGATGCCACCGATCACAAAAGGCTTCTGGACGCGCGGGGCACCCTTTGCGACGGTCACGGCTCCGAGCACAACCCCGGCAATTCCCAGCCCGAGCAGGCCAAATGCAGCGGTTTTATTCATTCTATTTTTCATTTTTTGCTCCTACTAAAGATCCAATCGTCTCTTAGAGAACCACAACATCCACTTCATTGCTGAAGCGCTTTGTTGCGCCGGTTGTCGTTGTGTAACTGCCACTCACACGCAGCTTCAGATTAGGCAAGAGTTTCTGCCGTCCAAAGAGCAGTATCGCTGTTTGTGAGCCATTCGCCGCAATCGTGGGCACGGCCAGCGGCAGGCGAGTAAGGGTATAGGAAGCGCTGAGAACAGCAGTTTCAATCTTCACATTGCTCGCTGGAGTTCCGCCCTCGTTGAGCACGGTGATCTCACAGCGCCACGGAGACTGGTTACGGTTCAGAACCGTGGCCGCCGAGACCCGAACCTCCACTTCATTGACTGGGAGGGTCTTGAAAGTGCCCACTCTAACCTGGTAGACCGCTCCAGAATCGGAGGAGGAAGTCACGAAGTAGAGATACTGTGTTGCGGGTGTTAGACCGGAAAAGAGGACATCTGCCAGCGTGTCAGGGAAATCTGTCTGCCAGCTATAGTACTCGGAACCATCCTCCGTATAGACTTCAATCGTCGAGTTCGCAGGGAAGTTCGTCAGCCAGTTGAAGCGCACAGTGGTCTGCTTCAGCTCCGAAAGTTGAAATCCCTGGAGGAAGTTCACGAGAGAGTCAGCAGCGCGGTCCGTCCTCAAAATGCCCGCGCCGCTCTGGATATCCACACCGGCAGCGTGAATGTCCTGAGCCGTTCCCAGGAGTGTCTGGCGCAGCTCGTCGCGGGAGAGAATCGGGCCGTAGACAAAGCTATAGCTATCTGCCGTTATGGTCTCCCGAATCAGGGATGAGACCTGCGCCGCGATTGCCGCCGCGTGCGCTGCCGCCGCAGACGTGCCACGGAAGGGCTGGAAGCCCGGCACGGAGGTGAAGACATTCTCCGCCGCGACCGCATCCACCCGCAGGGCATAGGTCACGTAGGAGGAATTGGCATAGAGCGGTGCAACCCCAGGAACAATCGTGGAGCCGTCGGGATTTAGGAAGACATCACGGTTACCCGTCATGCTACTGCTATTGGCCGTCAGCGACGAACCAAAAGCACCGAAGTTAAAGGGAAAGGCTGCCAGCGCACTGGTCGAGCCAATCATGTACGCCTCATCCCCCACCGTTCCATACGGTGCGAGGCTTGCAATCTCGGACTGCAACTGGAGGATGCCCTGGCCACCTTCGAGCCGCAGGTGCAGTGCACGTGCGGAACCGGACATCTTGACAATTCGAACGTTCTCTCCCGAGTTGACCCCCACAGACTCCACAGGGTCTTGGATGCCATCCTGGAAACCTGTACTGGCCGCCACAATCGTATTCCCCGAGGTGGTGACTAGATCATAGTCATTTGCGGATGCCCCGGCGGGATCGCTCCAGAACAGGCGGGCAAAGCCGTTACCAAACGCCCGGTTCGTGGTGGTGTTACCGGTGAATCGGTGGATCTTCCCCGTGAAGGTCAGGGTCCCTGGGGGATTCGTGTAGGGGTCAGGCGTGGTGAAAGTAAAGTTTCCCCCATCCGAAAAATCCCCTTTCCAGACACTAGCGACCGTCTGGGTCTCGGGAATGGCGGCGAACACCTCGCTTCCGGCAGCGAGCGCATTGGTCATGGCTTGCTCGATCGGAGAGATCTGGAAGACACTCGATGCCTCGTAGACGATATCCGTGACGAGATACTTCACGCGCCAGTTCTGCACCATCTCATCTATGACGGATGCCATCTGATCCGGGCTGATGATCCCGCTTCCAAAGTACAGCTCGGCATCCGGGGCGAGGTCGTGGATGACTTCCATCATCGCCGTTCCCTCACCGGAGAACCCGCGCTGATTAAAGACCACATTGACGGGATTCGGGAGATCAAACGTCGCCTGCGACTGCTCCATAAAATCGTTGCTGTCGCTGAGCACCCCAATGGAGATCCCTTGGCCGCTGGCTCCGTACTGCTCACGCACAAAGGCGGAGCCGTGGGTGACATCGCCTTCGGTGATATAGGTTCCCTTGAGCGTCCGAGGAAGCTGCACGGGCTTGATACTCCGGATATCGGCGCGCTGAGCGAGCAGCTCCAGCCAGCCCAGCCCCAACCAGACGTGCATATCGCCCGTCTTGGCATAGACCCCCGTGACCGTGCCACCCGCGCCCTTCACGGCGCTCAGTAAATTAGACGTAATAGTGCCACGGATATGGACATGCACGCGACCTGCCATGTCGCGAGGGAGCGCGGCGCGCAGGGTGGGAATGCCAGGAACTGCGGGCAGCCCCTTCTCGATACGACCAACATAAATTAGTTCGGAACCTAGCTTTCGTTGCGCCGGAGTGCGGCTCATCTTGTCACGCTCCAGTGCGGCAAGCTGCTCCTTAAGCGGTTCAGAGAGCGGTTCTTCAGGAGCGCCCGCAACTGGCTTCGGGAGCTGTACGCTCTGTCCCCAAACCTGTTGAATGCCTCCCAAAGCAACTAAAGTGAGAGCCAGCATCCTTGAAATGCTGAAACAGTTATTCAATCCTCTTCTCATCATCTACAAATTCCTCCAGTAACCCCGCTATTGTACCAAAAAAGGCCGTGTCAAGAGACACGGCCTTTTTTATTTTCCGAAGACTCACCCTGCTTTTTACGGCAAGCGGGTCCTCACCGAGAAGTTTGCACTTCCTTGCACCGGCCCAGAGCCATCTGGGTTCTGGGTAATAAACAGGGTGTTCAGAGTGAACGGAGCCGCTGTCCCCGCAAGCCCGGCGCTTCCTGGATACCGCAACGTCACCGATTTAGACGTCCCCGGCGCAATGGATTTAAGTACAACGGGTGTCGCCGGCAAGCCTGTCGCCGAAGTGATGTTGATCTTGCTATCCGTGATACGCACGTTCTCCGCCAGACCCGTCGGATTGCCCAAGGCATCCAGCAGGTCGTTTTTCACCGTGACTACCGCGATCAGCTCGTTGCCTGTCCGGCTCAGAGTGAAGGAAAGCTTCAGGTTTGGCAGAGTGGTCTGAGCAACGATTTTATCGGTCGAGATACGGTAGATTCCTCGGCCATAGGTCGCCACGGTCAGGAACTTGGTCGCCCGAACATGCGCAATGTCAACACAGGGCACACTCGGCAGCTTGAGCGGGATGGTGGCATCCTGCCAGGTAGATCCCTGATTGGTCGTCACAAAGACTCCAATATCGGTCGCGATATACCAAGTGTTCACCGGGTCATCCGAATCGCGGACGATCTTATTAACCGGCACATCCGGCAGGCGGGTGTAGAAGTTAGGATCGCCGGGATTGGTTACCAGACCGTTCTGATCGGTAAAGATAATGGTCGAGCCCCGGGTGTTCTGGCAGCGGTAGACATGTCCGCCACCGGCCCCAGAAACCGTCACCAGGATATCTTCCGTACGTGATGCCAAGCCCGCTGCGGGATTTCCCTCATTCACCGAGATCGAGGTCACCGGACGATCTGGCAGGCTGTTGGCATTGCCGTCCTGATCCAGGCGGGTCCAGGTAGCAATAATCGGCAACGGAACCTGTGCATTGTCAGTCTGACGTGCATTGTCTGTCATCCAGACCTCACCCGTCGAGGAGCCCACGTAGATGCGCTGTCCAGGTCCGGCAGGGCTTGAGGTCACCGCGATAGCAGTGATCACGCCTCCCACCGCATTGTCCCCAACACGTCGCCACCAGCCCTTAACACCCGGCGGCAGGGTCGCCGGATCGGTCGAAGGCTCCGCAGCGCCTGCGGGATCGAAGCGCCACAATCGGTTGGTTCCCGTGTAGATCGTCGTCGAGTTAGCCGATACCGTATCCATGACAACCTTCGGAGCAAATGCTTTCGTCTCACCTGCCCAGTTAGTCGCGGGGGTTCCTGTGGTTGTGTCACGGAAGGGATAGGGGTAGATGGGGCCTGTGGGACCAGGAGCGGTCTGGTCTGGCGAGATATCTGTTGCCGAGGTCCAGCCGTTGGTGGTGAAGAAGAGCCGCTGCCCTCCGTTCCAGTCGGTGCCGCCGCCCAGGTTGTTGTTGCTGCCCGCCATCATCCAGGCGTACTCTACACCACCGTTACCCGAGGTCGCGAGATTACTGATGTAGGGGCCAACGGAGAACGGTGCAAAGGGGTTGGCATAGTTCGGTACGGTGATGGAGACACCACGCCAAGTGCCATTAAAGTTCCGAACCAGACCCAAGCCGTTCGTTCCGATAATCGCTTGATCTTTGTTGCTTGGGTGGAATGCTACTCCATTAATCTGGCTGACGATCAGGTTACCGTCGCCGGTGGTGCTCGCCGGTCCCGCGTTGAGATTCGTCGTGTAGAGCCAGGAGAATGTCAGGGCGGGATTGTCTTGATTAAAAGAGGAGGCGTAGACCCCACCATCGTTTGCGATGAGCGTGTTCTCCGGAGAGAAGGGGTCGTACTGAATGTCGCGTTGCCATGGTGCGATCAAGGCGCCATTGGTAAATGACCCCGCAATATCGCGCCAGAGGTTCGCCTGGCCCAAGAGACCAACGGTGATCGCGCGGGCCCCGCCCAGGGAGACCGAGAGACTTCGGTTCCCCCCATAGACACCATCAATGGCGAGCGTGCTAATGACACTGGTCACAGGATCTTTTCGCAGGACATTGAGGGGTACCGCAGTGAAGGCACCAGAGTACTCCGAGCGGCTCCAGTTGGTAAACGTTCCGTTCTGGGTGCTGTAGTTATCCGTGATCTCTTCCCAGAGATACTCCAAGGCGGCTGTCCCACTCACATCGGCGCGGTTCTTAGGCTGCCCACGGTAGATACGGCCATCATCGAACTGAGCGCTAGAGTCCTTGACATAGATCACATACGGTGCATTGGAATCACCCGACCCTGGTACGCCTACAATCCCCGGACCCGTTGCTGACGGAGACACATGGAGCTCATAGGGACCACCCGGACCACCATTTTTATTGTATGGCATAGGGGCATTGGAGATCTGACGCCAGTTTAGCCCAAAGTCGTGGGAGCGATAGACACCTGCCGCCGCATCATTGCCCGTTCGCGTTGCGTAGTAGTACATCGGGAGTCCGGCGTTGGTTGCGCCCTGGATCGTCCCGTACGCGTTGTACATCCGCACGCTGCTCCAGTCGCCTGCAGGGAGCGCCGCACCATTAGACAGAGTCGTTTTTTTCCAGCTCGCTCCCCCATCGGTAGAGCGCCAGAGGTTTCCCGGATTTATTCCACGCCCACAGGACGCCACCACGATCTTGGGATTGTAGGGGTTCACCAGTATTGAGGAAACCGCTGTCCCCAACATGGCTGGATTGCCAGCCGTATCAAAACTGCCGATGCTAAAGAAGGTATTACCTCCATTGACCGACTTCATGATCCCGGTGGAGCCAGAGTTTGGCGATAAATTCTTGAACCAGAGCGAGCTAGCAAGCTCGCCCGGGCCACTGGTCGAGCCGTAGAAATCCCCTAACCCCACATAAAGAACGCGGCTGTTGGTAGGATCCACCGTCACCGATGATGTCTCTTGGTAGGGGAAGTTGTTACTCAGCGGTGTCCAGGCTACTCGTGCTGTAGGATCAATGGGCTTATAGTCCAGGGTCTTCCACACACCACCACTTGCCGTCGCGATATAGGCAATGCCTTCCGTCTTGACATCGAAGGCCACGGCGTTGACTCGGCCCGTCACAAAGCTAGTGGTTGGCCCCATGGAGGAGCGTATTCCCGGAATCACATTGATCGGGCCAACAATCTCCCAGCTACGGGTGCTGTAGCCAAGATTCCCCCCAGAGAGCCTCTCGACATTTCCCGGCTTCCCGGCAGGCTTCGCCTTCTTCCCACCAATGCTGGCGGGTTGCATTTTCTCGCGGTGCTCCAGAGCGCGCTGAAGCGTCCCACGATCAACCGTGGGCCGCCCTTGCTGTGCGTACCCCGAGTGGGATAAGCTAATCACACTCGCCAGTGACCCTGCCACCCCTGCCCAGATTCTCAATCTCACGTTCATTTCTCCCTCGGATTTTCCCATGTCGCAACGTCTGCTACGGCTGCAACGCATAGAGGTTGCCTTCAAAGCCACCGATGTAAAGCATGTTGTTCGGAGCCACAGCGGGTGAGGAATCAAAGCCTAACCCCCCTGCACCCGAGCTAAAAGTCCAGGCAACTCCCCCACTTGCTGTATTGACACCATAGACATTCCCGTCGTAGCAGCCAATGTAGAGCCGTGTCCCATCGTTGCTCAGCGCGGGCGACGAAGTGAATCCTTGGGCAAAGTTGCTACTCGCCCAGACTTGAGTGCCCGTGACTGTATTCACGGCAAAAATCTTGCTCTCATCTAAGCCGGAGACGTTATCAAAGGTGGCAAAGTACAGAGTCGCCCCATCGGGAGACACTGCAACAGTGGAGTAGATCTGCGCCTGAGCATCAAAGGGCTGTGCCCAGTCTAACAGACCCGTCGCCGCATTCACGCCGTACAGGAACCCATCGAGCGTTCCAAAGAACACCCGACCGCCACTGACTACGGGCGATGAAGCCGTTACAGATCTATCACCGGTGCTGAATGTCCAGGTGACTGCACCGGTGGTGGTATTCACCGCGTAGAGATTCGCTCCCACCAAGCTGCCGTTAGCAAGGGTCTCCCCTGCGCTGACGGCGTACAAAGTGGCCTCATCAGTACTCAGTCCCGGAGAGGTCTGAAGCTCGGTATTCGTGGAGGCAGAGGGAGTCACACTCCAGGACTGGTTCCCGTTGAGTGAGTCCAGTTTATAGAGCTTGCGATCTGTGCCGCCTGTACCAATATAGAGATAGCCGTTTGAGTCTAGCGCAGGAGTGCCGTAGACCGGCCCGTTGAACTGCTTGACCCAGACGGGAACAAAGCCTGTGTTTGCCGCGTTGTTTTTAATGGCATAGACATTGCCAGTGCCGCTTGCTCCGTAGCTACCAAAATAGATCGTGCCATCCTGGCTGATCACCGGTGAGGACTCAATCCGTCCGATCGTGTTATTGTTATTGTAGACCCAACGAACCGTCCCGTTTGGATTGAGCGCAGTCAGTGCGCCGCCTGCCAAGGTGCCCTCGTTATAGGAGCAGATGTAGATGCTACCGTCTGCGCCTAAAGTCGGTGAGGAGAACACCACATTGTTGCCCAGTGCGGTTTTCCAGGCCTGGGTCGCCGAAGCCCCCAGAAGCCCGGTGCCCGTCGCGCCCACGCCAAGGTTCTGCTTGGTTCCATGGAAACGTGGCCAAGCACTCAGTGCCAGTCCGAGGGGAACGATATTGACCGTGGTGGTAGTAGTGTACCGGGGGGGATTGACAGGATCAGAAGCGGACGATTCCGTCTCCGTCACCTTGATGGTCACACTGGTCGGCGTACTGCCCGGATCGCCTGCCACATAGGTCGAGCCATTCCCGAAGTACGTCGCTCCTGCCGAGGAGTTATCCGGATTACGGAAGTTGCCGATTCCTGAGGCGAGAATCTCCCATTTCCACTTGGAGGCAGTCGTCAGAACAATCGCGCCGGTTGCGTCCTTGGCCGTCGCCACAAACGCACGGGTACGATTTTTCCCCAGGTTCTGCCCACTTGTGCTGCCATCGGTAATCCCGATTTCCACCGTGCGGATGGTCGTTCCCAGAGTGAAGACAACCCCACTATTGACAGGATTGTCCGTATCAAGCGGCACCACCGTGCCACCCGTTGACTGCACCACTCCCGTACCGGTGGCGGTGGGGTAGGCGCTGGCAGTGATGCTGTAGTTCTCCGGTGAACCGGGGATACCAACTTCCAGATTTGTTGCCGTCGTGTTCGCTACGGTGACCGGTGAGGAGCCACTGATGTCCGCAGGCCGAACCAGAGTCCTGGGGAAGCCCGGGGCATTGCGCCCCAAGCTATCCTTAATGTTCACCACGATGCTATTGGAGGCATCCGGAATCAGACGGGTACGTGGAGGCCACTGCACCGTGATTCCGATCTCACCAACCTTACGGCTGGCAAGGGCACTGGTGCCGCCCCCGAAGGGCCGTCCCAAGCCGCCGCCACAGCCCGTCAGCGGAACCACAAGGCTCAGCGCGATCGCCGACGCGCAGAGCGCACGTGGCACGGTTCTCAGAAAAACGAATCGTGTCATTGGCTTAGTTAATCCTAACCCCTAGCGAGCCAGCAATCACCTGAACATTGATGGTCTTTTTCGCATTTGTATCGTAGTTACTGGTGGCGATCACCTTGAGCAGCCCACTATTCGCTGCAGGAGGCGTTCCTGGAGCTGTATAAGCAGCCGTGGTCGCTCCCGTGGAGATGATGCTTCCGTAGACATTACCCGTGTTCGCCTCACCGTTCGGCCCGGTGATGGTCCAAGAAACCGTCCCGTCGCGGCCTGTCGGTAGCCCCGTTAGCGCCACCGCAAAGTTCTGGGTACGACTGATCGAAACCTTCTGGGGATCAGGCAACGGATTTGGTGCTGTCACCACTACACCGATTGTCGTCAGCACCGTGATCGGCAAGTCCATGAACTTACGCGTGTCGTAGACACTGGTTGCACGCACGGTGTAGGTTGCGTTGTTCTTAGGTGCCGTAAAGCGTGCCGTGCTCGATCCCGTTGAAGCGATGGCACTGCCAAAGCCTGCGGGGCTCACGATTGACCAAGTCACTCCCTGATTGGGCGTGTTGCTCACCGCGGCTGTCAGGTTGAGCGTATCGTCCCAGTTCAGTTGCGGAGCCGGGCTCGGAGCGATCGTCACCCCCACGGCGGAGAGTACCGTGATCGTGCAGACACCAATCTTCGTGGCGTCGTAGTTGCTAATCGCACGGATGGTGATGGTCGCCTCACGCTTAGGAGCGGTGTAGGTGACCTTGTTAGCATCCGTGGGATCCACGACAAGTACCCCGACCGGATTATTGCCATCCTTGACGATCTCCCACTTCACTTCACGGCGGGAATCGCCGGTAGCGGGAATCCGTGGCGAGAGGTTCTTCACCAGCGCGGTCAGCGAGACCGACTGCTCCCAGGAGAGACCCACCGTTGGGGGCGTGATCTCAACCACAGCAGGCGCCGTCACCTTGATCGGGATGGGGAAGGTCTTAGTGGAGTTGTACTTACTGGTCGCGACAACCACGATATTACTGATTGCGCCACCAATGAGCTTGGGTGCAACATAGGTAACTGTGGTGCCCGTCACATTGAGAAGCTGGCCAGTGGTCGCGCTTGCGCCGCCTTGGATGCTCCAGACGACGTCACTCTCCGCTGTCGGAGCGCCCGTCACGGTTGCAACAAGATCTAGCGGGAACTCGGAACCCAGATTATCCGAGGAGCCAGGAACAACGGTTACCGCGGTTCCCGAAGTCACCTGAACAACCGTTGGTGCGCTGGTCGCTTGGTCCACTTGTACAGTAACGGTTGCCTGGATCGGGTGCAGTCCTCGTACAGATGCCCCCCCGTTAACCACTTCCAAATTACTGGTGTCGGCCACTACTGTAAAGAACATCGAGCCGCGCGTAATCGCGACAGGAGTTCCCTTCGCATTTTTCGCTCCCACAGCCAAGTCTTTAATCGCACCGACTTCAACCGCCTGATTGGGAAGCACCTCGACCGTCTGCACCCCTGTGTAGGTTGCAATCGTCACGGTAAGGGAGCCGTCTGCCAGAATAGTGGCCGATGCCGCTGCTTCACCAACCTCATCACCGGTTGCATCAGAGTTTATGAAGAAGCGAACTCGGAGGACGAAATTGCCCACCTTGGCAGGACGTGGAGAGTCATAGGACTGAAGAATCGCAGCAGTGCCTGCGGGGCGATTCACAACCCAAGAGATGTCGCCGCCCGCTGGATCGCCGCCTTCAAGCGTGATCCTGGCTGAGAGCGCCGAGGAGAGACCAACGACGCGGCTACGCGCGCCCCAATCGATCTTGACCTTGAAGGCTGCGGTGCGTAATGGTGTTGGGGTCGGAGTCGCCCCTACCGGTGTTGGCTCTGAGCCGGGGATAGTCTCCCCGCCCCCGCCACAGCCAGAAGGCAGGAACGCCAGCAGACCTGTTACCAGCACCGCTGCCGCCGCCGCCAACCAGGAGGATCGCATCCCGGTGCGAATCTGCATGCTGTAAAACCTCTCTTCTCGGTTGTTAGTTAGGGATATTCCCTGTCTAAAATGGCCGAAAACCTACGCTCGCTCTATTCAAGCCAGCACAAGCAATTTCCTTCTTTAATTGAGAAATTTCCACGGGGCACCATCGTCCCCCCGCGGGACTACCCCATATTGATCTGAAAGTTGTCGTTATTGTTCCCCAAACTTAGCAGTTTTGTCAAGCGCTCCTCACATCACCAAGCGCCTCAAGCAGCCACGCCCGCAAGTCCACGCCCCCATTGCGCCAGTCCAGCGGCGGCGTCTGCATCTCCCCCGCCCGGCAAACTCGGGAAACGCCCTCGGCCTTCAAAGCCTGATTCCACCAGTCATTCCCGCCGGGTACAAGGTCACCCACACAAGAAATCTTCCCCACATATTCTCCAAGGAACCATTGAAAAGGCTTTTGATCCTCATAGGGAATGACATGAACGAGGCAGAACCCGGTCGGGGCTGGCAGTGGACAGGGTTCATGGTGAATCACAACACTCCAACACAGATCAGAATCTCCCAAAACTTCACACCCCTCCATCAATGCCAGATCACGCGCCTCCCGCACAGCACGACACTCAGCCGCGTCTGTGCGTGCTTTTACGCTGAGTCGCCCACTTTGTCTCCCTAGCGCCCCTGCCAGTGCGTGACCTACTTTTGAGCAGTAGGCATAGGTCACCAGTAGTGTTTGCAGTGAGAGACAGCCTGCTTGGTCGTACATAAGAACATCACGTGCAAACATGTGGGCATCATAGTGCCCTCCAATAAGTCCAATACTCAGCGCATGACCAAAGCCCTGAAACCGCGTGGTTTCCGGGGTGGCAGCGCGTAGAGCGGCGATGGCTTTGTCACTCCCGTAAGCGATCACGGCGTTGGTGCTCTGGACAAGCGCGTGCGTTCTGGGGTCGTCGCCAGGGAAGAGGTCGAGGTGCAGAAGCGCGGCGACTTCAGGGTCTATCTCGGCGAGAGTTTCGACAAAATGGCGCGTCCAGATGGTTTCGTCGCGGCTTTGTTTAATGAAGACGGGAATGCCAAGAAGTACGGCATAGTGGAGTACGGGCCAGGCGAGTAGCGGCGTGTTTCCGGCTAAGATCAGCGCGAGGACGCCAGGCTTCTCAGTGCTTTTCGGTTCGGAGCAGTGCGGCGCAGATCGGGCGAGTGCGGCGACTCCGAGACGTACTTGTGCCCACGGAAAGCTGCCCGTTTCTGGGGGTGGTGCAAGCGGGACACGCTGCCAGAATTTCTCCAGGGCGGCGAGGCGGCGCTCCGTGGGAATCGGAGGAAGTTCCCGGAGTTTTATCAGGTTTTCCCTGACCGTTTGAGGGGTGGTTTCCATGAGCCTGAACGGTATAATACCCCCATGGCACGAAGAGATAACCGCCGGGGAGATTCGCAAGATCAGGACAACAACGAGATGCAGCTGCGTGCTGTCGGGTTAGTGGATGAGCTGCTGGCAATGACCGCGCCGTCCGACCCGAAGTACCAGTACCTCATGCTGCTGCGCCACCAGCTTGAAACCGATGAGCGCCAGATGCGTGATGCACAAGAGGTTCTGGAGCAGTTCGAGGATGCCTATGCGAAGCTCACCGAGACGGCAAGCAAGATCGGGATGTACCTTGGGCCACTGGAAAATAGTAAAAAAATCTTTCTGGCCGTCGGGGATGGCGAGTATGTCGGCAACGTAGACCCCAAGCTCGCCACCGATGAGATGACCATCGGCGATAGAGTGATCATCAACGACGCATTCGCTGTTGTGCAGGTGCTTCCTCCACACATGGCCGGGCCGCTGGTCAAAGTCGGAGAGGTGCTGGGCGATGGGCGCGTACGCGTGGGCGGGGATGCACAGGGGCAGAACTCCCGTATCGTCGGTCTGGGCGAAGCGCTTCAGTTTGCGGATATGAAAGCGGGCGACGAAGTGCGCCTGGAGCCGACCGGCAAGCTCGCCATGGAACACTTTCCCAAGGCCGAGAGCAAGGATTTCTTCCTGGAAGAAGTGCCACAGGTGCCGTGGGAGAAGATCGGCGGCCAGGATGAGGTCATCGAGATCATTCGCGATGCGATCGAGAAGCCACTTCTCTACCCCGAGCTATACGAGCGCTTTGGCAAGCGTCCGCTCAAGGGCATTCTGCTCTACGGTCCTCCTGGCTGCGGCAAGACACTAATTGGGAAGGCCACGGCCTACAACCTCACCAAAGAGTTCAATCAGCAAACTGGCCAGAACCTCAAAGAGTACTTCATGTACATCAATGGGCCAAAAATCCTCAACATGTGGCTGGGTGAGTCCGAGCGGCAGGTGCGCGAGATCTTCGCCACAGCCCGTGAGAAAGCCAAAGACGGCCACTTGGTCTTTATCTTTATTGACGAGGCCGAGTCTATCTTGCGCACCCGCAACTCAGGCCGCTGGACCAATATCTCCAACACGGTTGTCCCGCAGTTCTGTGCCGAGATGGATGGCCTTGTCTCCAGCACGAATGTGGTCGTGATGCTCACCAGCAACCGCCCGGACTATATTGACCCCGCGATTCTGCGCCCCGAGCGTATTGACCGCCGCGTCAAAGTGAAGCGCCCCGATAAAAAAGCCTCCCGCGATATTCTGGCAATCTACCTCAATGAGAATGTCCCCCTAGACTGCGCCCTGCTCGAAGCCCATAATGGCGACAAGCGAGCCGCTGCCGCAGAGCTGGTAGACAACACCGTGGCGCACCTCTGGCGAAAAGACGCCGAGACGGAGTTTCTGGATGTCTTCAACCGCAACGGCGGCACGGAGCGGCTCTACTGGAAAGACTTAGTCTCGGGCGCGCTTCTCAGCTCTCTCGTTGAGCGGGCCAAGGACTTTGCCATCAAGCGTGCCATTGCCTCGGGAAACCAGTCCGAGGGTCTGACCCAGGAGGATCTCCACAAAGCCCTTGCGCTGGAGTTCAAGGAAAACGAGATATTCCCCAAGAGCGACGCCGTCGAGGACTGGCTGATGTTGCTCGACCAAGCCCCGGAAAATGTCGCCGATGTCAAGCCCATACGCCATGACACACGCGGCAAAGGAACGGCAAAAGCCCCGAGCGGCGTGATTTAACCGGTAAGCACCATCAATGGCGCTGAAGCTCCCTCAATCCAGGTGCTGGGTTGAGGGAGTTTTTTGTTTTTTCATCTGAGCGTCAAAAAAGCAGCCCAGCCAACCAAGAAGAGGGCTGGCAGTCCGACGAGTATTTTATCAGCAAAACTCCAGCGCCTTGCGCAGGAAGAACTTGACACCGCCCTGGTGCTCGTGCTGGACGCAGGGTTCGATGGCGTGGTAGATGTGGCGGTAGCTGACAGCATGGTGCAGAGCAAGGAGCGGGGCAATGGTTTCCCAGGGTGGTAGGGGTGTACTCCAGAGGGTGTAAAGGGTGCGAGCCTCCTCGTCGGTCTCTGCCCAGAGGGGAAGGAGGGCATCCAACCAGCCTAAGCCAACACTGGCATCCGTCCAGTCGAAGTAGAGCAGAGCGCCGTCTTTCCCTGAAGCAACATTGCCCGTGTGCAGATCCCCATGAACAAGGGCGGAGGGCTGATCGGCGAAGACGGCGAGCTTGCTCTGCCAGTCTATCGCACGCAATCGCGCTCGTTCGTCGTCGGTGAGGCGAGCAAGACAGAGGTCATCTGTCAGAAGCAGGGGAAGTTCCTGGGCGAGATGTGCCGGACGACGATCTATGCAACCCAGAGCGAGCAGCTCCGTTTCTTGCCCCAGAGTCTGTTGCTGGAAGTGTGAGTAGTCGGTGAGGGCGAGGGTGGCAGACGTATCCCCTTGACTCTCGCGCAGGCTTGGCCCAAAGTCTGGCAGCAGCATCCAGCCCCGCTCAGGATCAATGGCGAATGGCATCGGGACACGCCCCGGGAAGCGCTCGGCAAGGTTTTGCGTGACGAGCGGCTCGTTGGCAAAGAGCTGGGGACGGAGATTGGTGGCTTTGAAGTAGACAACTCCCCGCCCCGTCTCCGCGCGGATTACACAAGAAAGGCTCCAGGACTTCAGCTCTTTCCAGGAGTGCAGCCCCGCAGCGTGCGCTCCGATCCAGGCTAGTGCCGTCTCCAGCCAGCCCGCATATCCCCACGGGACGCGTAGCAGGTGCGGTTCATGAACGGCCACTGGGAGATCGGCTTCGTCCATCCAAAGCGCCTCGTCGGGGCGAGCGCCCTCGGCAATCAGCGTGGCTTCGTCTTGGGTGGAATCCGGCATAAAACGCCGGTGCAGAGGCAGCTCATGAACGGACTCCGCGCCCTCTCGCACCAGCTTCCACCAGCGCTGGCTCTGAGACTCCTGGCCAAAGCACGTGACGATCACTGCTCAGCGCGGAAGCGAATCAGTGCCAGGCTTCCCAAAAGACCCGCGAGGAAAAGCGTGATGCTAGTCGTTCGAGCAACGCCCTTGAGGACAAGTGTCCCATCCATGCTCGCACTCGCCCTTGCCACAAGTTTTGCTTCGCCCTCGGCAAGCTGCTGTTTCCAGTAGCCCGGATCATTGGTCTTGATCTTAGGATCGAGCCTTTGGCGCGCCTCACGAACCATACTTGACGCAGGAGCGAGGGCGTCGCGCTTGGCGGTAGCGAAGCCAATGAGCGCTCCAAACACCACACTGACCAGAACCACGAGCGCCACAGGCCGGAGCACACGAAGCAGCGATTTCGGAGAGGCCACGGGCAAGCGCCCCAGACGCGTGGCGGCAAAGAGCGCTCCCGCGCAGCAACTTAGAGCAAAAAGAAAGAGTATCACAAGAAAATTATACCGCTATTTCTCCGCCAGCCAGGCATCACGTAGCTCGTTGGCAAACTTCCAGCACAGATCGCGGTTGGTGAAGACAACCAGGCCATCGCCCGTTTTTGGATCGGCCCAGCACTGACAATAAAAACCTTTGTAACTACTCAGATCAAGCGGTAGCCGGAACAATGGGGTTTCCACGGAAGACCGAGAGCAAGCCGTGAAGACGACAAAACGAAGCTAAGCCCGAGGCAGAAAGCCACCTCCCTCTCCCGACAACTGGAGTGACAAAACTTCAACAACGAGGAGAAAGAAATGGCTCAGTTCGAGATTACAGTAGACGAGTTGGCGGTTTTTGTCCTTGCCCTTCTGCCCCCCGTGCGGGTGTGAAAAGTTTGTGGATTGGGCTTCGTCGTTTAGATGGTTTGGAAGAGAGCTGGCAAATGGCGATGTCAGCCCTGTCGGGAAAAGATATGGGACAAGATTAGATTCAGAAGGGGGGAGTCGTCACCTAAAACACAATATCCAAACAGGGCAACGTCAGCAACAAGCGCTTGCCCTCCCGTATGATCGTGAGGCGTAACTTCTGCCCGACGTCCTTGTTCATGCGTAGCCAGGTGTGAAACTGTGAGGCGCTCATCTGCGGGAGGGTCTTGCCGTCCACGGCGACGATGGTGTCGCCGAGCTGCAAATCACCTTGGGACGCACGCCAGCGCTCGCCGCTAAAGAGCAGCGTGACTTTGAGCGCCAGGGTCTTGCTACTGGGAATCGGCTCCTCCCAGAACCCAAAGAGCGGCGGGACGATTCCCTGCGACGGGCGTGCGGAAATATCATAGGCACGCCAGCCAGACGCAAGAGCGAGGCGCTTGCCGTTGAGAGAGATGCTACGGGCGCTCTCGGGGAGTGCATCCAGCGCGAACGAGAGATCCGCAGCAGTGATCAGCGGCTGTTTATTGAGCTGCGTGAGCCGCTCCCCCACCTTCAGGCCCGCTTTTGCCGCCGGGGAGCCGGGCGCGATCGCGGTGATCTGGTTGTCATCCCCAAGCGTCAGGCCCAGAAGACTTGGGGGGGGGTAGCGGTAGAGCGAGAGTTTCTGAAACGTCCCGGTGCGGCGCTGCTGCTCAATCTCCGCATCGTGGGCGTAGTGGCAGTGGTAGCACACTTCCTTGGCGCGTTTAGTCTGCGCGAACGCCGGGAACTTCTGCGCGAGGGTCTGAGGAGCTTGTGGCTTTGGCGCAGAACGCTCTAAAGATTTCACGCGCTCCAGAAACGAGAGCAGCGAGCGCATGGAAATGTCCTCGCCGCCCCAGCGGGCGAGCGTGTTTCCCTCCGGAGTGAGCACGAGTCCCATGAGCTGCCGGTCGTAGTCGAAGCGAAAGAGGTTCAGGTCAATGTCTTTAAGGCTGGCGAGGTGAACGGGCACAAAGTGCTCGGTGAGTAGGCGAGCCAGTGTGGGATTTTCGCCACGCAAAATCGGCGGGGCGTTTTTTGCGCGGGGGCAGGCAAAGAGCACAAAGAGCAGCTTATGCTGGATCTTCGCCTCCGTAAAGGCAGCACCACAATCCGTTCGCCAAGAGAGTTCCCTCACTCTGGAACCTGTTTGGTGCGAGAGAAAGTGCTTTGCTCCTCGCGAAAATACATGGCAAGAGGATACCATAAGGCAGAAATTATGGAAATCGGCGAGTATGGGCGAATGTTTGCGGTGGAGGCGGATCACTTCTGGTACCAAACACTCCACGGCCATGTGCTGCGGCTCTTGCAGCCCACCTCGCTTTGCTCCGTACTGGATGCGGGCTGTGGCACCGGGATGTTGGCACGGCGGCTGACGGACGCGGGCTATGCCGTAACGGGGCTGGATCTTTCCCCCGAGGCGCTCCGGCTGGCAAAAACACGCAGGCTGGAAACTCTGGTGGAGGGTAGTGTCAATGCGCTTCCCTTCCCCGAAAACTCTTTTGACGCTATTGTCTCGCTGGATGTCTGGTACCACCAGGCCGTGGACGATGCGCTCGCCGCGTGCGAGGCAGCGCGGGTGGTGAAGCCCGGTGGGATAGTAATCGTCAATCTGCCCGCCTACGACTGGCTGCGCGGTCACCACGATGAGGTGGTGCAAACGGCGCGACGCTACAACCGGGCACAGGTGAAAAAGCTCCTCACCAGCTCGGGTCTGGAAGTCCGTTTCTGCTCCCACTGGAACACCCTTCTATTCCCCGCGATTGTCGCGGTGCGTCTGCTCAGCCGCCTGCGTAAAGAGTCACCAAGAGATTCATCGTCGGATGTTGCGCCGGTCGCGCCCTGGCTCAATAAAACACTCAGCGCACTTCTCGCCGCTGAGCGCCCGCTGCTCTCTCTACCACTGCCCTACGGTCTCTCGATCCTGGCGGTGGGAAGGAAGCCCAAGTGACTCTGTTTCAGCGCCTGTGACCCTTTGCCGGGAAACCAAAGCTCTCTCCGCCGCCGGTAAGTAGACAGTCTTAATTTATTGGGTATACTCTGGCCATGATAGTAGGAGTTATTCGAGAGATAAAAGACGATGAGAACCGTGTCGGGCTGCTCCCCGCAGGCGTCGAGGCGCTTGTCACGGCGGGCCACACGGTTCTGGCGGAGACCTGCTGCGGCTCGGGGATCAACTTCGAGGACGAGGACTACGCCGCCGCTGGGGCGCAGATTGTCTCATCATCAGAGGAAGTTTTCGCCCGTTGTGAGATGGTCATCAAAGTAAAAGAGCCCCTGCCTGCCGAGTACAAATTACTACGCTCTGGGCAGATTCTCTTCACGTACTTCCACTTTGCCGCCAGCCGTGAGCTCACCGACGCGTGTCTCGAATCGGGCGCGATCTGCATTGCCTACGAGACCGTGGAAACCCCCGACGGGCTGCTCCCCTTGCTTGCCCCCATGAGCGAGGTTGCGGGGCGCATGGCGGTGCAAGAGGGCGCAAAGTACTTAGAGCGTGCCATGGGCGGTCGTGGAATTTTACTGGGCGGCGTCCCCGGTGTCGCTCCAGCCAACGTCGTGATTATCGGTGGGGGCATGGTCGGCACGGAAGCCGCGAAGATGGCGGCGGGCCTCGGGGCAAACGTCAGCCTCTTTGATGTCTCGATTCCCCGCCTGCGCTACCTCGACGATGTCATGCCCAAGAACGTCAGCACGCTCTACTCCACGCTCGCGGCGATCCGCGAAAAAGCCCTCCAGGCTGACTTGCTCATCGGTGCCGTGCTGCTTAAAGGCGCAAAAGCCCCCACGCTCGTTCCCCGAAGCGTGGTCGCGCAGATGAAAAAAGGCGCGGTGATTGTGGATGTGGCCGTGGACCAAGGCGGCTGCATCGAGACCACACACCCGACAACGCACCAGAACCCAACCTACTTCGTGGACGGTGTCCTGCACTACGGAGTCGCCAACATGCCCGGCGCGGTTCCGCACACATCCACGGCGGCGCTCACCAATGCCACCCTTCCCTACGTTCTTTCCCTCGCCAAAAAAGGCTGGAAGAAGGCTCTCAAAGACGACGCGGGTCTGCGCAAGGGTCTGAACATCGCCCTGGGCAAGCTCACCTACGAGCCGCTCTCCGAGGAGTTCACGATCCCCTTCATCGCCCCAGAAAGCCTGCTGGGGTAAAATACTATCGAGGCACTATCATGACATGGATCGAAGCGCGTGAACAATTCCCGAATCGCTGGCTTATTTTTGAGGTAATTCATGGCCACCTAGAAGCGGGGCAGTGGCGTGTGGACGAGCTATCGGTGCTGGAGAGCAAAGCAGCCCCTTCCGTTTTCCAGCGCTACTCTGAGCTTCAGCGCACCCACCCCGGTCGAGAGCTAGGCTTCTTCCACACCAGTCAGACCACACTGGCTCTGGAAGAAGCCCCACGTCCGCAGGTTCGCCCCCGCACATGACACCGCTTCGCCTTGAATCCGGTTTACTCTTTGTTCCACTCCAGATTTGCTCCCGTAGCCAAATCATCACTGTGGTAAACACACTTCTTGACACAGGAGCCGCCTCAAGTGTCATCACTGCATCAGTCGCTGATTTGCTCAGTATTTATCCTGAACCCACGGACTCTCTACGTCGCCTCGTGGGTATTGGTGGCACCGAGTGGGTCTACACAAAGCACATAGACTCCCTGCAAGTTGGCTCGCTACACACCGCTCCTTTTGAGATAGAAGTAAGCGGCTCAGACTACGGCTTTGGGATAGAAGCAATTCTGGGCACTGACTTTCTCCTGGCTACAGGAGCCGTGATTGACCTTAAGAATCTAATGCTTGCACCTACTCTCTAGCCCCCCTCTTGTCCAATGGGGGGGATTAAAGGAATTTCCTTATTGTCCCCCCGCCCGGCGGGGGTTGGGGGGTTGGCACGCAGGATTTCCCCGCCCGTTTGCCGAATGTTTGAGACATGTCTACTTCTGCCTACACACAGTTTCGTGAGCTTCTTGATGAGATTTTTCAGTTCGACCGCGCCGATCTTGACTTTGGTATCTACCGCATTTTAAACCAGAAGCGCGTCGAAGTTCAGGGATTCTTTGATAATGAGCTTCTCCCCCAAGTAGATAAAGCCCTTGCGGGGATGCAACAGGTAGATACCATCCGCCTCCAGAAAGAGCTGGAGGAGGTTCAGCAGCAAATGCACTCCTATCAGATGTCCCCCGCGGCAATCGCCGCCGTGCCGAGAGTGCGGGAGCTTCGGGCAAAACTCGATGGTGCGGTAAAAGAGAGCATCGGGCCGGAGGATGTTTTCTCGGCACTGACGGAGTTCTTCCGCCGCTACTACGACAAGGGGGATTTTCTCTCGCGCCCGCTCTACCGCAAGGGAGTCTATGCCGTTCCCTACGAGGGGCAGGAGGTGAAGCTGCACTTTGCGAACTCGGATCAGTATTACATCAAGACCGGGGAGCACTTTAAGGACTACGCTTTTACGCTCGATGATGGGCGCGGCGTGCATTTTGCGATCACTGAGGCGAGCACGGAGCGGGATAACAATAAGGCGCAGGGTGGCAAAGACCGCTGCTTTGTGCTCTGCACAAGTGAGGATGCAATCTTAGCAGACGATACCGCGCTTACTCTGCGCTTTTCCTACACGGTGCCGGAGCAAATTGTTGACCCTGAGACGGGCAAGGAGAAGAAACGCAAGCAAGAAGACCTGAACGCGGAGGCGGTGGCAAAGGTGCTGGCAGACTTGAGTGCAGGGGCGTTTGCAGAAGCTCTGGGGATGCTGAAGCCAACAGAGAAGAACCCGAAGCGGACGTTACTTGAGGCAAAGCTTTCGGACTATACGGCGCGCAATAAGTTTGACTACTTTATCCATAAAGACCTAGGCGGCTTCTTGCGTCGGGAGCTGGATTTTTATATCAAGAGCGAGGTGGTGCCGCTCGATGATCTGACACAGACAGATATAGAACGGCTGGAGAAGACTCTCAAGAAAGTCCGGGCGATTCGCGAGGTGGCGGAGACATTGATTGCGTTTCTGGCGCAGCTTGAGGAGTTCCAGAAGCGGGTTTTTCTCAAGAAGAAGTTTGTGATCGAGACAGGCTGGTGCGTTACGCTGGATCGAGTGCCGTTGGAGCTTTGGGAAGAGGTGGCGAAGAATACGGCGCAGGTAGAAGAGTGGAAGCGTCTGTACGCAATTCATGAGCACACGCCGACGACAACGCAGTCTACACCGTGGAGCGAGCCGCCGAGTGTCGCGTTTCTGACAGAGCACCCGCATTTAATGGTGGACACGCAGTTTTTCGGACAGGAGTTTACGGAGTGTCTGCTTGCGTCGTGGGAAGATATTGAAGCACAAACCGACGGGGTGATTGTCAATAGCGAAAACTTGCAGGCGTTGAATTTACTGAAGGCTCGGTATGCGGGAGAAGTAAAGTGTATTTACATTGATCCTCCCTACAACACAGGCGGTGATGGTTTTCTTTATAAAGATAGTTACCAACACAGTAGCTGGTTAGCAATGATGCAAGACAGACTAATCACAGGCAGAAGTCTTCTTAATCAAGAAGGTACGATTTTTGTCAGCATAGATAATCATGAATCAGGAAACCTTATAAATTTGATGGATTCCACCTTTGGAAATGAAAATTTTGTTGCAGATTTAGTTTGGGAAAAAACGAGAAAAAATGATGCAAAACTATTTTCAGTAGGGCACGAGTATATGTTTTGTTATGCTAAGGATATGCAATTTCTAAAAAACAATCAAACTGTATGGCGTGAGACGAAACCTGGAGCTCAAGAAATTATAGATAAATATCAAGAACTTCGTATAAAACATAAAAAAGACAATATTGCAATTCAAGAAGATTTACGCGAATGGTATAAAATACTACCATTAAAACATCCGTCAAAATCACTGAGTCGTTATAAATGGGTTGATGATAACGGGCCATGGAGAGATCGTGATATATCTTGGCCTGGTGGAGGTGGCCCGAGATATAAAGTTAATAACCATCCGACCGGAGCAAGCTCCGGGGTATTTGTCCGAAGGCTTCGGCCTGAGAGCCGAAGCCACAGAAGAAGTGGGCATCCTAAGAGATGCCC
>NZ_JAYVPL010000021.1:0-31284 GCF_043757465.1 Armatimonas sp. | reverse complement strand
ACGCTGGCATCACTGCCCGATTTGCGGGTTGTCGCTTGACAGGGACACCAACGCCGCGTTCAATATCCTCAAAGCCGCTATGGGACAACATAGCGTCAACGGTTAACCGTTGTAGAAGCCCTCCGCTTTAGCCGTAGGGAGTTGTCACTTTGTCTTCTCGTATTATGGCAAGCAGACCCCCGACGAGCTTCTGCCCGTCTTGCGTGTGGCCCGCGTGGCCCGCCTTCTTCTCTTCAGCCATAGCCATCGTTCGGTAGCAGCATCGGGGCTTCCTGCGGAGTTTGCAAAAAAAGTCATTGACATATTTTAGAATTTGTGTAAACTTATGTTTGTTACTGGCGATAGAGAATCGTCAGAGGAGAACAAGACCATGTCAAGAGTGATTCATTTTGAGCTTCCGGCCCAGAACCCGGAGCGTGCGATTGCGTTTTATAGCCAGGCGTTTGGCTGGAAGTTCCATAAGTGGGATGGCCCGATGGACTACTGGCTAGTGCAGACGGGCGAGAAAGAGGCAGAGGGAATCAACGGGGGGTTAATGGCCCACGATCCGCAGTTTCCCATGGCCCCGATCAATGTCATTGATATTGAAGACATTGATGGGGCGATTGAGAAGATCAAGGCTGCCGGGGGGACGATCACCATGGAGAAGCATCAAATCCCCGGAGTCGGTTGGCTTGCGTACTTCTCAGACACCGAGGGGATTATCTCTGGGATCATGCAGCCTATCAAAGGCGAGGAGTAGGTAAAGATGCTTGAGGCATATCTGAGCAGCCTTGAGTTGGCGTATTTCGAGGCGACGCCCGATAACTGAGGTTTACCCCTCCTCTGCGCTGGGAGAGGAGGGGGTTATATTTTACATCTGTCCGAGCTGGACGAGCTTGCCGGTGCTGTCACCGATGGATTCCGGATGGACACCAGCGCGGTCTAGCAGTGTCATGTATAAATTTGCGACGGGCGTCTCTTGTGCGTAGGCAATGTGGCGACCGGGCTTTACACTGCCGCCGCCTCTACCTGCCACCAGCAGAGGTAGGTTTTCATGTGTGTGGCGGTTCCCGTCGCTGATGCCGCTGCCATAGACGATGAGCGAGTTGTCCAATAAATTGCCCTCACCATCTTGAGTCGCCTTGAGTTTTCCTAAGTAGCGTGCAAAGAGCTCGGTGTGGAGCGTGTTGATTTGCGCGACTTTCTCAATAAACTGCGGGTTGTTGCGGTGGTGGGTCAGGGGGTGGTGGCTGTCGGCGATATTGATCTCCGGGTAGGTTCGCATGCTGCCCTCACGCCCGATCATCATGGTTGAGACCCGGGTGGAGTCCGTCTTGAAGGCTGCTACTTGGAGATCGAACATCAGCGTGACGTACTCGGCAAAGGCGACGGGAATGCCAGCGGGCTTTTCGATTCCGGGCGCGGCGACGTGGTTATCACGCTCTGCGCTCTGAATGCGAACCTCGATCTCGCGAACCGACGTGAGGTACTCGTCTATCTTGCGCCGATCTGCCTGGCCCAGTGTGCCAACCAGGCTCTGCGTATCCTCGCGCACCATGTCTAAAATGCTCTTGCGGTAGCTTGCGCGTCGTGCCCGCGTCGCGGGGTCGAGGCGGAAGTCCTCGGTGCCGAAGAGACGCTCAAAGACGGCGCGTGGGTTTACTTCGGGGGGCATCGGTGTGGTGGGGCTGCGCCAGGAGATGCTATTGGTATAGGCGCAGCTATAGCCCGAGTCACAGTTGCCCACGGTGCGCGAGTCCTCACAACCCAGCTCCAGCGAGGCAAACCGTGTCTGGGAGGCAAATGCCCGCGCGGCGATCTGATCCGCGGAGATACCGCCTAAAATGTCCGCGCCGCTTGTTTTTTTGCAGTGGACACCCGTCAGAAACGAGGCCCCCGCACGGGCGTGGTCGCCTGCACCATCGCCCAGCTCGTTGCCATTGTGGTCGGCAAGCCCGGAGATCACCATCAGGTCATTTCGATAGGCTTCCAGTGGCTTGAGGATACGCGTGATCTCAAAGGCGCTCCCGACTTCTTTGGGGGTCCAGTCGTTCATGATGATGCCATTGGGCACGTAGCAGAAGACGAGGCGAACCGGCGCTTTCCCTCTGCGGCGCGGCGACGCCAACGCGGGTGTCATCGCGTCTAAAAAAGGCAGTGCAATGGCGGCACCCGCGCCGCGTAGTAGCATTCGCCGCGATACGTGATTACCTGAAATATACATTACTTTGGTCCTTTTCCTTGCCGCATCTGAAACGGCTTGCTGGTGACAATGGCCTGCACCAGGCTGGAGAAACGATAGTTTTTAGCGGCGCTGCTTTTCGTGATCGCACTCACGGCGGCGCGGTCGTAGCGCTCCAGGCCACGTCCCAGTGCGTAGGTAAGCAGCTTCGTGGATAAACACTGTGCAAATTCCCCGCTATCAGTTTTAAGAATCGTCCTGAGGCCATCGGCACCTTGGAAAGTCCGTCCATCCGGGAGCGAGCCCGACGAATCAATGGCAACTGTCCCGTCGTTCTTTCGAAAAGCCCCGATGGCATCGAAGTTCTCTAGGCCGAAGCCGAGTGGGTCCATACGCGCATGGCAGGAAGCGCAGGTCGGGTTCTTCCGGTGCTCCTCAAGCTGCTGCCGGAGCGATGTTGCGGAGCCCACGGCAGAGACATCCAGATTCGGCACGCCCGGCGGTGGTGCGGGCGGTGGCGCGTTGAGGATGTTTTCAAGAATCCACTTGCCCCGTAGCACGGGCGAGGTTCGATTCGGATACGACGTTACCGTGAGCACGCTTGCCTGGGTTAAAATACCGCCACGCGTGGTTCCCGTGAGATCCACTTTGCGAAACGTGGGACCAACGACAGTGACGCCGGGGATTTTATAGAAGCTCGCAAGGCGCTCATTCAGGAACGTGTACTTTCCTAGCAAGAGTGTGAGAATACTCTGATCCTCTTTGACAATACTATCAAAAAATAGCTCGGTCTCCTGACGCATGGACAGACGCAAGTACTCGTCGAAGTCCGGGAAGCGGCCTCGGTCGGGCTTGACAGACTCTAGTGCCCGGAACTGAAGCCACTGCCCAGCGAAGTTCTCGGCAAGCGCGAGTGATTTTGGCGACGCGAGCATCCGGTGCACTTGCGCCTCTAAGACACCCGGCTTGCGGAGGGTTTGGCTGTCCGCACAAGCCCGTAGTGCATCATCGGGCATGCTGCTCCAGAGAAAATACGACAGGCGGCTCGCGAGCTCGTGCTGAGTGAGAAACTGCGGCGTGTTTGGTTTTGCGAGGGGCTGGTCACGCTCGATGCGGAAAAGAAAGTGCGGGGAAACTAAGATTCCCTGAAGCGCCAAACCAATCCCTTCCTCATAGGAATCGCCATTTTTCTGCGCCAACGCCACCAGGTTGGAGAGACGAGCAATCTCTTGCGGTGTCACGGGGCGACGAAACGCACGCCGCGCTAAGCTGCCTACGATCTTTGGCGTGCAGGCGGGCGCATGGCCGCCCTGTAGATGGCCACAAACAAAAATCTTGCGCAGGCTCAGCTCCGAAGGGCCCTGGGTTTGCGCGTACGGCCCACCGATCTCTAAAGCACTGACGCGGGCATCATTGGCGGGCACTTTCTCTTTTTTACGTTCCTCAAAGCGCTTTCGGAACTCCTCAGCGCGCTCGGGGGGGAATCCGGGGGGACGCTTGAACTCCCGGGGGACGACCTTTCGCTTCGAGGGACTGGGGCCGTTAAACTCGGGGGGCAGTCCCTCGTACATACGCTCAATGGTGGCCGCGACCCAGTGATCGCCCGCTTTTACTTTGACGCGGCACTCCAATGTCCTCCCTGAGAGATCCTGGCGATCAAAGGAAAACCCGGATGCCCCTTCGGCATCTATCGTGAGTGTCTGCACTTTCTTGCCATCTATCCAAAGCCCAAACGGGAGCGGCTCGGAGCCCAGGGGGCGGGTGCCATTCAGACCAAGACGAAAGATATACTCACCGTCCACGGGGAATCGGTGGGTTGTGTGCAACGAATTGGGGACATTGAGCCCTGTGACATCGTAGCTTGCGGGAACGGTGGGCCCTACAATAATATTCCGACCTGACGCCTCGTGCCGCGCCAGTGCAGGCTGGAGCAGCTCCGGTCCAAAAAGCGCGACGCGGGCGATTTTCTCTGCAGCCGCGACGTATTTTTCCATCTGCGATGAAGAGAGCGAGAGAACATCGCCGATATTATCGAAGCCGTAGCCGGAGTCATCTTGCGCAAACTCATCGGCGGGACGGAAGCTCACACCAAGCAGCTCTTGGATGGTGTTGTTGTACTCCGCGCGGTTCAGGCGGTGCGCGGTGACACTTCCGGGAGTGGGTGGTGCCGCTCGGTCTACGCGTTCCAGCTCCGCCTCGATTTGTCGAAGAAGTGCGTTACTCTCGGCCTGCGAGGGTTTAGGTGAGCCTTTGGGCGGCATCTCGCCCATCTTGACCTTGCGCAGGACACTCTCCCACTCGTCGCGGGAGCGTACCACGGAGCCCGCGCGTTTTAGCGAGAGCAGATCCAGGCCACCTGCCTTAGTCTGCGCGTCGTGACACGCGACGCAGTTTTTTGAAAAATATGGCCAGAGCGCCTGCTCAAAGACGGGCCCTCTTTTTGCGGGGGCTGTCTGGTGCCCCGAAGTCGGCACGACGGCCAGCCCGAGCAAAATAGCCAGACTGAGCGGTGGTAAAGAAATAAGTGAACGCTGCATAAAATTCTCTCACTTTAAGGCACATACCGGTCTGTTAGAGCAGGTTATTGTACACGTCTATGGTACGATCAGCCATGTATTTCCTTTTTTATTGAGTTTCTGACCTGGCGCTAAGTGGTTGAAAGGATTTATGATATGACGCTTGAAGAACTTGAGGATCGCCTCTCGGAGCCCACTCCGGCGGTGGTCGCTGCGCTGGATGCTCTGGACGGAAATCTGATGATCCTAGGAGCGGCGGGCAAGATGGGGCCGACCTTGGCACGGATGGCAAAACGTGCCGTGGGCAAGTCGCGCCGTGTGATCGCCGTGAGCCGCTTCTCGGATTTGACGGCACGGGCAGCGCTAGAGTGCGCAGGTGTCGAGACGATCACGGCGGACTTGCTGGATGTGGACGCACTCCTGGCGCTCCCTGATGTCCCCAATATTGTCTTCATGGCCGGGATGAAGTTCGGAGCCACAGGCAACGAGCCACTGACCTGGGCAATGAATAGCTTTCTACCTGGTCTGGTCTGCCAGCGCTTCACTACGAGCCGCATCGCCGCGTTCTCCACCGGCAATGTCTACCCGCTCACGCCGCTGCACCAAGGCGGTAGTATCGAGACCGACGCACCTGGGCCAGTAGGTGAGTACGCGCAGAGCTGCCTGGGCCGCGAGCGGATTTTCCAGTACTTCGCCGAGAGCTACGAGACTCCGGTGTCGATTCTGCGTCTCAACTACGCGGTCGAGCTGCGCTACGGTGTCTTGTGCGACATCGCCCGGAAAGTCTGGGAGGGCACCCCAATCTCCGTGGCAATGGCCGCCGTCAACGTGGTCTGGCAAGGCGACGCCAACGCTTGCGCGCTCCAGAGCCTTGCCCACGCTTCGTCGCCTGCCAGTATCTTCAATCTTGCCGGGCCCGAGCAGCTCTCCGTGCGAAGAATTGCCGAGCAGCTTGGCACGCTTCTCGGAAAAGAGCCGATTTTCGAGGGCGAAGAGAGCACGCACGCCTTGCTTTCCAACGGCCAGAAAGCACACCGTGCGTTTGGCTACCCGACTGTCGGTGTGGAGCAAATCCTAGAGTGGACGGCGCAGTGGATCAAAAACAGTGGCCCGACGTTCGGTAAGCCCACGAAGTTCGAGGTGCGCGATGGAAAGTTCTAGCCATTCCCCCGCCCGGCGGGGGCTAGGGGGTGGGCTCGCAATCCCCGCCCAGCCACTGGCGCTCACGGCAAACCGAAAGCTCGACGAGCGGCGACAGCGTGCGCTGACGCGTTATTACTTAGCGTCGGGCGTAGGCGGGCTCGCGGTGGGCGTCCACACCACACAGTTCGCCATCCGTGACCCGAAAGTGGGGCTGTTTGAGCCCGTCCTGAGCCTGGCAAAAGAGGAAATGGATAGGGTGGGTCGAGAAGTCTTTCGCATTGGTGGTATCTGTGGCGAGACAAAGCAAGCCGTCGCCGAAGCTGCGCTCCTTAAAACGCTGGGCTACGATGCGGGCCTGCTCTCGCTGGCCGCACTGAAAACTGCCGACGACGACACGTTGCTGGCACACTGCCGTACTGTGGGGGCGACTATCCCGCTGATCGGGTTTTATCTCCAGCCCGCCGTCGGAGGGCGCGTCTTGCCCTATGCCTTCTGGCGGCGCTTCTTTGAGATCGAAAGCGTGATTGCCGTCAAGATCGCGCCGTTCAATCGCTATCAAACCCTCGATGTCATCCGTGCCCTCGCTGAGACAGGCCGCCAAGACATCGCGCTCTACACCGGCAACGACGACGCCATTGTCGCAGATCTGGTCACCACTTACTTTGGCCGTCGCATCGTCGGTGGCCTACTCGGGCACTGGGCCTGCTGGACGAAGAGTGGGGTGGAATTGCTCAAGATATGCCAGGCAATCAGCGATACCGTCCCCGCCGAGCTACTCGCCACGGGTGTTGCTGAAACAGATAGGAATGCCGCGATCTTCGATGCCGCCAACGGTTTTCGGGGCTGCATCGCCGGGATTCACTATGTCTTGCAACAGCAGCGGCTCCTAGAGGGAATCTGGTGCCTCGATGAAAACGAGACGCTCTCGCCGGGCCAGCGTGAGGAAATCGAGCGTGTGAGAGTTGCCTACCCAGATTTATCAAAACCCGACGACGACTTCATTTCGGAGCACTTGGATAGCTGGCTGCGATAAAATCAATTCATGACTAGGGAAGAGATCATCGCTCGTGGCAAAGCGATCTACGACCGCCACCTGCGTCCCCAGGTTGCCACGCCAGAAAACATAGGGAAGCTTTTGATGATTGACGTTGATTCGGGCGACTATGAGCTGGGAGACGACGGCAATGATGTCGAGCTTTTTCATCGCCTACGTGCCCGTCATCCACAAGCACAAGTTTTCAGTCTGAAGGTGGGCTACCGAACCGCTGAGCGTGTTTGATGCCGACTATGACCCGAGAAGATGCTGAGGATTTCCTGATCCAACTCGACGACAATCTTGTCTGGGAACGGCATGATAACTGCCCACCGCCGCCTCTGGATCGTGTGGAGCTGGCGCGGCGGCTGTTAGAGCAGGTCAATCCGATAGATGATAGCCCTGGAGCTCCCTTTGATAGTACGCGTCTCATGAGGCAACCGGATCACATTCAAGTGGACTGGCTTATGCACTCCGACAGTGATCTTCTCACGGATCGTATCTGGAAGGAACTTGGCAAGCCCGCCAACATTGGCGATCTGTTTGATTTGTTGGAGCGAATCTACCAAGCACGCTGGCGGCGTGGCTGGGTTTGTGGTGCGGCTCCCGATGCTTCCCAAAAAGTGAATCGGGAGATTCTCGCGGCTCTGCGTGCCGTAACGAGTAATCCAGACGCGACTTTCGAGAACACAGAGCATCTCACCGACAAATTAACGCCACAGCAAGGGCGGGATTTGTGCTGGGAGCTGGACTGGGTTGGCTATGAAGGCCGGACACGTCTTGTCGAACAGGCGACGAGCTTTCTGACAGGGGTGCTGGAAATCGTTCTCATTCTCGGAGGATTAGTACTGATTCTGCTGGCGTTGCTGGGCTATCTCAATGGCTGGGTGGCAGTCTGTAGCTTTATCGGTCTTGTTGGGCTCGTTACTGTCAGTGGAAAACGTACTGGAGATTTCCGTTGGAGAAAGCCTGCACTGACTTTTGGCGAGCTGGCGAGCGAGCTTCAAGAACGAGCACGCGACGAGTACGAGGAAATGAAGGGGGCCGCACATGACGCTGGATGAAGCACGCACGCTCCGAGAAGCCGCAGGACAACCGACCGAGTGGCCCGCAGATATTCACCCGCCGCTCTCACGGCTGGCACTGACACGGATCGTGGGGACGGAGTGTGAGGAGCAGCAAATTCAGGTGGCAGCGTGGGACTCCGTGCTTTTGGGGCATCCCCTCGACGATTCGTCGGTTCTTGACGACGTCGTGGAGGGAGTGGCGGAGCTTCTACAGATCAACCTGGTAGGCGATAGGTTGCCCAATCGGTTTGATCACTTCGTCGCCCTGGTTGAGGAGGAGTTTCTGACGCAGTGGCGCGGGCTGGTCGGGATGAATCTCTCCGACGCGCAGCTTATAGACATGATTGGGCGTGCCGTGGGCGAGCCCCTCAACGGCGACGAAGCCATTATTGAGCTGATTCCTGAGGCACAGCTCGCGGGGTTCTGGCAAAAACTCCCCGAGCCGTGGGGGAGCTTGTGGCCGTCCGTGAGCATGCAAACCATCTGGTGGCCGCTGTCGGAACGAACGTGGGGGGCGCTGGGGGGATTTTCGGTGCTCACGTATCTGCTCTGGAAAAATGTGGATGTCAGCATCGGCTCACGGCTGATCCTGAGCGCCATTGCCCTCTGGCTCTGCTGGACTTTCGTGGTCGAGCAGCCCATCAAGCCCGTCTGGCCCAAATCCCTCGTCACGGTCCGCGACGTGGCCCACGCGATGCTCTCTGAGCTGCGGGAGCAGGAGGCGCACTGGGAATTACTGGAGCGAGAGTGGGGCCCAAACCGGTTTTTGGAAGCGCAAATCGGGTAAACTCTCCGCTGTGAACGCAACTCTTGAGAGCGCCTTTGCCTTTGCACAGGGCCAGGTGAAAGCCCTGATCGCTACTTACCCCGCTGACTACTACCCGATGTACACGGTTCATGGCAAGTTCGGCCAGGACACGAAGCGCTGGACGCACTGGTGCGATGGCTTCTACCCAGGCATGATGTTTCTCTTTGCCGAGGCCACGGGCGAGAGCTTCTGGCTCGCCGAGGCCGTGAAGCGCAGCACGCCTCTTGAGGAGCGCCAGTACGACCGTGCCGTCCATGATCTAGGTTTTCTCTTTTTCTCCACCCATCTTAGGTGGCTGGAACTGGGTGGCCCCGAGGCGCATATCAACGCGCTGCTCGACCAAGCGGGCAAGACTATGGCGATGCGCTTTATGCAAAACGGTCAGTATCTGCGCAGCTTTGTCGAA
Source organism: Armatimonas sp. (assembly GCF_043757465.1). Classification (GTDB taxonomy): domain Bacteria; phylum Armatimonadota; class Armatimonadia; order Armatimonadales; family Armatimonadaceae; genus Armatimonas. The sequence continues at coordinate 22,147 of NZ_JAYVPL010000021.1, read as the reverse complement.
CCCGCGAGCTTGTTTATTGACGTCATGATGAATGTCGGGACGATCTTCCGCACGGGGCTTCGGCTAGAAGATGAGCATTTACTCGCCATCGCGCACCGGCACTGCGAGACCACGCGTCGGGCGCTTGTGCGTGGCGATGGCTCGACCAGCCATGAGGCCCTCTTTGATTTAGCAACCGGCGAGTGCCTGCGCCAGAGCACGCACCAAGGCTGGCGCGGCGACTCCTGCTGGGCGCGTGGCCTCGCTTGGTCGCTCTACGGCTTCACCCGCAGCTACCAACAGACGGGCTGTGCGATTTACTTGCAGACCGCGATGGCCAACGCCGACTATCTGCTCGCACAGCTTCCTGGTGGCGGCGTCACCACCTGGGACTTTGACGCCCCCAATCAAGACATAGACTCGTCAGGCTCCGCGATTGCCGCCTCTGGCCTGCTCGATCTGGCGGTTGTCTGCCCCGATCCCGTCAAAGGCGCGGCGTATCGCAATTGGGCTATCCGTAGCCTGGAGCTCTCCTGTGAGCAATATTTAGGCGACAAAACGCCCGGCTTTGAGGGGATTCTGAACGGCTCGATCTACCACATTCACAAAAATATCGGTGTCCACGAAGCCTGTTTGTTCTCAGAATATTTCTTCGTCGAGGCGCTCAGGAAAGCCATTCGATCTAATTCCCCCGCTGGGCGGGGGGTAGGGGGCGGGATTGTCACACCCTACCCCGAGGACTCGCTCCCGGCGCAGTTCAAGACCTGGGTGGATGGCCCCACGGAAGAAGACGTCGCCTCACCCGTGGACGGAGCGACGAAATGACCAGATCTGTGGCACTGGTGACCAGATCTGTGGCACTGGTGACCGGGGCTGGGCGGGGGATTGGACGGGGGATCGCGATTGAGCTGGGCAAGCTCGGGTGGTTTGTGGTGGTGAACTACGCCGGGAATGTGCAAGCTGCCGACGAGTGCGTGGCGCTGGTCAAAGCGGCGGGCGGGGATGCGCTTGCCGTTCGCGCGGATGTCTCGGTAGCGGAGGATCGCGAGCGGCTGGTAAACGAGACGCTCGCCGTGGCGAATCGGATTGACTTGCTGGTGAACAACGCGGGGGTCGCGCCGAGTGTGCGCGCCGATGTGCTGGAGGCGAGTGAGGAGAGCTTTGATCGGCTGATCGCGATTAATCTCAAGGGGCCGTATTTTCTCACGCAACGCGTCGCGAGAGAAATGATTACGCGAATTGCCCCCCCCGCCCCCGATAACGGGGGAGCCAATGTGCCGCAGATTATCACAGTCTCCTCGATCTCTGCGTTTACGGCATCGGTAAATCGGGGCGACTACTGCATCTCAAAGGCGGGTCTGGGAATGGCGACGGCGCTCTGGGCGGCGCGGCTGGCGGAGTACGGGATTCGGGTTTATGAATTGCGCCCTGGCGTGATCGCGACGGACATGACGGCGGGAGTGAAAGACAAGTACGACAGTGCGATTGAGGGCGGAGCCTGGCCGATCCGCCGCTGGGGCCTGCCGGAAGACATCGGACGCGCCGTCGCCGCTCTCGCCCGAGGAGACTTTCCATTCTCCACAGGCGAGGTGATCAACATTGATGGCGGCTTCCACCTACGAACGCTGTAACCGCTCGTGCCTGAAACTACTTCCAGGCGACATCGAGGTTACGCGCGGCAAACGGCTCGTCGAGGCGCTTGACGGGTGCGGTGTAGGGAGCGCCCTGCACAAGCGCGGGATCGTCGGCGGCTTCTTGCGCGATTTTTTCCAGGGCTTCCACGAAGGCATCCAGTGTCTCCAGACTCTCCGTCTCCGTGGGCTCGATCATGAGACACTCGGGGACGATCAAGGGGAAGTACATGGTCGGGGGATGGAAACCATAGTCAATAATCCGCTTGCAGACATCCAGCGCCTTGACATTGTAGTCTTTCTTCAAGCGCTCCAACGAGAAAACCGCCTCGTGCATACAAGGCCGGTCGTAGGCAACGGCGAATGTCTTGCTGAGCTTGGCTTTTAAGTAGCTCGCGTTTAGCACGCTGTTCTCGCTGATCTGTGGGAGCTTCTCGCGGCCATAGTGCATTAAATACGCATAGCCACGCACCACGGCTAGGTACGCTCCCGCGTAGGGCCCTACTTTCCCCACCGAGAGCGGACGGTCAGAATCGAGGCCAAAGCTGCCGTCGGCGCGTTTGACTGCCATCGGAACAGGCAGAAACGGCTCCAGAATCTTCTTGACACCCACCGGACCAGAGCCGGGGCCGCCACCACCGTGGGGCACCGAAAATGTCTTGTGGAGGTTCACGTGCATCACGTCGAAGCCCATATCGCCCGGTCGCACGGTGCCGACCAGCGCGTTCATGTTCGCTCCGTCGCAGTACATCAGCCCGCCCGCATCATGAACAAGCTGCGAGATCTCCAGAATGTCTTCCTCGAATAGCCCCACGGTATTGGGATTGGTGAGCATAAAGCCTGCGATCTGCCCGTCGTGCTTGGCAAGCTGCTCTTTTAAGTGCGCGATGTCGGTTAGGCCGCGCTCGTTGGTCTTGACATCCACCACTTTATAGCCACAACGCGCCGCCGACGCCGGGTTGGTTCCGTGCGCCGCTGTGGGAACCACGACCATTTTACGGGTCTCACCCTCGCCCCGGTGAATATGATACGCCCGGATCAGCATCAGACCGAGCAGCTCCCCATGTGCCCCGGCGGCGGGCTGTAGGCTCACGGCGTCCATTCCGAGAATCGTCGAGAGCATCTCCTGCATCTCGTAGAGCACGGAAATCGCGCCCTGCGCTGTCTCTTCGGGCTGATAAGGATGCACCCGCGCGAAGCCCGGCATGTTCACCGCGACATCGTTGATCTTGGGGTTGTACTTCATGGTGCAGGAACCCAGAGGGTAGAAACCCTTGTCCACGCAGTAGTTCAAGTTGGAGATACGCACAAAGTGCCGCACCACCTCCGGCTCCGAGAGCTCGGGCAGAGGAAGCTCCGTGCGCAGTGCAACACCCGGCAGCAGCTCGCCGAGCGGCTTCACGGGCACATCGCAGGCGGGCATCCGCACGCCCACACGGCCTGGTCGAGAGAGTTCAAAAAGAGTTAATTCCATAATATTCGTTCCTAAAAAACACGCTCCAAAGGAAGGATGAAGCCCACAAGCTCAGGTTCACAGGAAACTTCCGTGGGATTTGTTAATATTTCTACGGGCTGGCCGGAGCGATAGACCTCAACGATGCGGCGCTTACGGTCAATAATCAGGCCCAAGCGTGTGCCGTTAGAAAGATATTCCGTCAGTTTTGTTTGGGTTTCCGTGAGGCTGTCGCTGGGGGAGAGAAGCTCCACGACAAAATCGGGACAGATGTGGGCAAACCCCCGTCGCTCGGTGGCCGTGAGCGCACTCCACCGCTCGGCGCTGATCCAGGCGGCATCCGGCGAGCGGGTTGCGCCACTAGGAAGTGTGAACCCGGCGCTCGGGCCGAAGGTCTTGCCGGGTTCCGGGAGGCCCCAGTTCCAGAGGGTCAAGAGTGTCGTGATTGCCGTGTTGCGGCTATCGCCTTCGGCTTCGGCGGGGGGCATAAAGAGTAGTTTTCCTTCGTCCGTCCGTTCCACACGCAGATCAGGATGGCGCTGGCAGAGGCGCACGAACTCTCTGTAGGAGATCCGGGGCATCTCAAAGACGATGGGAAGTGGCCCGTTCTCGGCGGAGTCATAGAGAACTGCGGTGGTGGTCTTCATGGTTTAATTTTATCGCCGCTTTCCAAAAATGCGCGCCAGAAGGCTGGGTTTACTTACTTGCTCGGGGGCTTCTTCTGTTTGCATTTGGGAGATCGCGGACACCTCCTGGGGCTGCGAGACTTCGGCACTCATGCTGAGAATCTGGCCGTGGTGCGCGAACTGAATCCGGAGCAGGCCCTCCGGAAAACGCCAGAAGAAGGTCTCGTCCGCCAGGTTCGAGCCTGTCGCCCCGGAGGCCTTTCCTAGATAGGCTTCCACCGCCTGCCGATGGTTCATCGAGAAACGTAGCTTGCCTTCCTGAATAACATGCTGGGAGATGTGGAGATCCCGCTCCACAAGCCCGGCATCGGGGAAGAGTGCCACGGCCAAAAATAATGTCTTCCCATTTTGACGTGCCTCAAAAACGAAGAAAGCCTTGAGATAGCCCGCGCTTGCGATGGCCCAGCTCTGCGCTTGGGTGGGTGTGCTGAGGGTTAGAGGCTCCTTTGAATCGAATACCTCCAGGCCCGCTCCTCGTGCTGTGACTCTAAGCCGCCCCAGGCCCGTGACGCACTTCCAGTCCTCCGGGATAGCCGGGTCGGCCCAGCCAAAGTTGAAATTGCCGGACTGCTGGTCGTAGGTACCGATGAGCTTCATGGGGGAGGAGAACAAGATCCGCCCGGTGCCCGGCTCACGAAAGAGAATTTCCCCTCCGGGCAAGTCAAGCTCCCACACCCACGAGTGCGCGGTGCGGTTTAAAAATGCCAGCGCCGTCTGCTCGTTTTCGAGCAGACGGAGCGCATAATCCTCAAGCTTTAGCGAAGGCATGCGACGAGCTGGTCTATCTCGGACTTGATGCGCTGCTCCGTGACACAGATCAGCATCTGGTTTCCGGGGAGCGGCAGGCCCCCTAGAATCCCGGCGGCGAGGAGCTTTTTATTGAGTTCCACCGGATCACTCGGGCACTGGATCAGAAACTCCTTGAAGAATGGGCCGCTATAGACGAGCGCGTAGCCCGGTAGGCGGGCAAGCTGCTCGGCGGCGTAGTGGGCTTTCTGGAGACACAGTGCCGCCACTTCCTGCATTCCCGTCTTGCCAAAGCTCGCCAGATACACCGTCGCCGCCAGGGCGAAGAGTGCCTGGTTGGTGCAGATATTGCTGGTGGCCGTGTCGCGTCGGATGTCCTGCTCGCGCGTGCGGAGCGTCATCACGTAGCCCTTGGCGCCATCGGTGTCTTTCGTGACGCCGACGATGCGCCCGGGAATGCGCCGGATGAACTCTTTTTTGCAACAGAAGATGCCAAGGAGCGGGCCACCAAAAGCGGGGTAGCAGCCCAGACTCTGGCCCTCCGCCACAAGAATGTCCACACCACACGCGCCGGGTGCCTCCAGAACGCCCAGCGAGATCGGATCCACGGAAGCGACGAGCAGTGCGCCGTGGGCATGGGCCGCATCGGCGTGGGCTTTTAAGTCCTCGATCACGCCAAAGAAGTTGGGCGACTGGACGACCACACAGGCGGCCTCACTGTCTGTCATCACGGGAAGCTGGCCGGTGGCAGCATCGTGAGCGAGTGTCGTAATGACGATTCCCAGCGGATCCAGGTAGGTCTCGATCACTTGACGGAGCGCGGGATGCAGCGACGAAGGCAGTACGACTTTTTTGCGTTTTGTCAGATCCGCTGCCATGATCACGGCCTCGGCGAGCGCCGTGGCACCATCGTACATGGACGCGTTACTGATGTCCATGCCGGTGAGCTGGCAGACCAGGCTCTGGAACTCGTAGATGCTCTGGAGCACGCCCTGCGAGACCTCGGGCTGGTAGGGAGTGTAGGCGGTGTAGAACTCCGTGCGCCCTGTCACGAACCCCACCGTGGGGGGGATAAAGTGATCGTAGATGCCCGCGCCTAAAAAGCACGGGTGGGAGTCCATCGTGACGGACTTACCCGAGAGCTCTAAGAGCCGTCGGCGCAGACTAATATCGTCGAGCGCATCGGGCAGCTCGGAGAAATCAGCGGCATCACGCACGGCCTGCGGCAGGTGTTCAAAGAGCGCACTAATCGAGGACGCGCCCACGGCAGCGAGCATTTTTGCGCGGTCCGCATCGGTATTGGGTATGTAGGACATGGTTTTTTGCCCCCCATCCCCCGCCTAGCGGGGGGTAGGGGGTGGGCCTTTCTTTACTCCCCGATCTCGCTCTTGTAGCCGCTGGCATCGAGCAGTTCGGCTAGTGCCTCAGGATCGGAGACACGCACCTGGATCATCCAGCCCGCTTCGTAGGGAGCCGTGTTGATCAGCGCCCCGTTGTTGGCTGGGTCATCGGTGAGCGTTTCATTGACACCCACGACTTCACCCGCGAGCGGTGAGTACAGCTCGGAGACGGCTTTAACGGATTCCACTGTGCCAAAGCTATCGTCGTAGGCCAGCACGCGACCCACTTCAGGCAGCTCCACATAGACAATATCGCCCAGCTCCTCTTGTGCGTGGTCGGTGATTCCCACCGTGGCGATATCGCCGTCAAGCTTGACCCACTCGTGGGACTTGGAATACTTCAGCTCACTCGGTACGTTAGACATACAACACTCCTCAAACGGATATTAGACATTTTTATAGAACGGCAGCGTCGCTACCGTGGCGGCGTGGCGTGCGCTGCGAATCTCGACCTCAAGGGCCGTGCCGATTTTAGCGTAGGTGCTCTCAATCCGGGCCATCGCTACCCCACGTCCTACGGTCGGCGAGAACGTACCGCTGGTGATGTGCCCGATGGCGGCGCCGCTGGGAGCGCAGACCGTGTAGCCTTCGCGGGGGATTGCCTTGCCCTCAAGCGTGATACCGACACATTTGCGTTTCGGGCCATCAGCCTTCACGGCTTGCAACGCTGCTTTGCCGATAAAGTTCGCGGCTTTGTCCAGCTTCACCACCCAGCCGAGGCGTGCCTCGTAGGGATTGACAGTCTCGTCCATCTCGTGGCCGTAGAGAGGGAGCGCTGCCTCAAGCCGCAGGGCATCGCGTGCGCCCAGGCCGCAGGCAACGGCACCCGCGCCAATCAAAGCGTCCCAGAGTGCGGCGGCTTGCTCGGCAGGGCAGATCAGCTCCGCACCGTCCTCGCCCGTGTAGCCCGTGCGGGCCGCGGTGACGGCAATCCCGGCAAACACGGTCTCACCGATACCAAAGCGCGGCAGTGCAGCGATGACGTCACCTAGTAAAGCAATGGCTTTAGGGCCTTGCACCGCGATCAGCGCGGTCTCATCGGAGACATCGGTGAGGGTGGCGGTGAAATCAACCAGCTTCTCGTGCATCCACGCCAGGTCTTTGTCACGGTTGCCCGCATTGAAGATAATCGTATAGCGTTCAGAGTGCACGCGGTAGATAATAATATCGTCCACAACGCCGCCGTTTTCGTAGCACATCAGGCTGTACTGCCCTTGGCCGTCGGTAAGCTTGCTGACAGAATTCACCGTGAGATATTCCAGGAAATCCGTCGCCTGTGGACCATCCAGATAAGCGCGCCCCATGTGGCTCACGTCAAAAAGGCCGACGGCTTCACGGACGGCTTTCACCTCCGCCATTACCCCCGTGTATTGAACAGGCATCTCCCAGCCTGCAAACGGGACCAGACGCGCTGCACTGCGCACGTGGGTTTCGTAGAGCGGCGTACGCCGCAAAGTTTCGCTCATGCCGTGAGAGATTATACCCTCTGTTTGCGCACTTGTGGAATGGTACAATAGACACGCTTCATGGCCTATCAATCGCTCTATCGCAAGTACCGCCCCCAGACCTTTGCCGACGTCGTCGGGCAGGAGCATGTGGTGCGCACCCTCCAAAACGCTATCACATCGGAGCGGATCGCCCACGGCTATCTCTTCACAGGAACGCGGGGAACCGCCAAGACGACCATGGCGCGGCTTCTGGCTAAGGCGCTCAACTGCCTCTCGGGGAACAATGGCCCGGTACCAGAGCCCTGCAACGCGTGTGATGCCTGTAAAGAGATCACGGCGGGGAGCTGCATTGATGTGATCGAACTCGATGCCGCCAGCCACCGAGGCGTCGCCGATATTGATGAGGTGCGCAAGCAAGTGGGCTACGGCCCGATGGAGTTTCGCTACAAAGTCTTTATCATTGATGAGGCACACCAGCTCTCCAGCGATGCCAAAGACGCGTTTCTGAAAACTCTGGAGGAGCCGCCGCCGGGCGTGGTTTTTATTCTCGCCACCACCGAGCCGCAGTCTATTCCCATCACCATTCGGAGCCGCTGCCAGCAGTTTGACTTTAAGCGTGGCTCGCTCCTGGATATTTCCAAGCGCCTGAAATTCGTGCTCGACACCGAGGGCGTGGCCTACTCTCCCGAGGCGATTAACTTAGTGGCGCGGGGAGCGGAGGGAAGCTACCGGGACTCGCTCTCCCTTTTAGAGCAAGTCCTCGCTTTCTCGCCCCAGCAGATCACGGCGGCTTCCGTAGAGAGCATCTTAGGCACGCTAGACACCGAGCAGCTTGCCCGCGTCACGGACTGTGTGGCCCGCCGCGATGCGCCCGGCGTCCTGGCGCTGGCGGGAGAGATTCTCGACTCCGGCAAAGAGGCACGAACCCTTCTCAAAGCTTTAGCGTCTCACTTTCGCGATCTCTTGCTTATCGCCGTTGGTGGCCCCGCCGCTGCCTCCGAGCTCGCTCCTGAGGATGTGGCGCGGCTCCAGGGTCAGGTGCGCCACTTCGCGCCTCAGCAGCTTCTCAAGGCGATTGACTTGCTCAATGAAGCCCAGGGTGAGACCCGGTGGAACAACCAGCACCGTCTGCTCACGGAGCTGACTTTTCTCAAGCTGATGACGATTGGCGAGGCACCCGACCAGCCCTTCACCACCGCACCGATTGTCTTTGCGAAGCAGGTTGCTCAGGTTGCTGTTCCCGTTGTCGTGCCCGCGCCAGAACCGGACGACGAGGGCCTTGACCCCGTCCTGGAAGCCGCGCTGGAGCGGAGCGAGGAAGCGCCGAGCCTGAGCGCAGGCTACTTTGCCAATGATGTCGCGCTCGATGATGAAGACGACTTTGAGCCGGAGCTTGAGGCCGAGCTGGAGCCTGAAGAAAGTGAAGCTGAAGCGCCCGTGGTGGTGGTTCCCGTTGCGCCTGTCGTGCCACTGGCGACGGTTTCGGTGAAGGGCGGCTTCTCGCTCTTTGATGACGATGATAGTGAAGTGGATGGCACGCCCGAGCCGCCTCAGGAAAACGATGGTCTGAGTCTTTTTGATGCAGTTGTGCCTAATCCGCTCGACAATGATTTCCCCCCGCTCCCCGACGACGAGTTTGCCGCGCCTCTCTCTTTTGACCCGCCGCCCGCCAAACCTGCCCCCGAAGTGGTGGCAAAAACCTCTCCTGAGCCAGAGCTGGAGCTGGCTGATCCCCGCATCAGTCTTGCTGCCGTACAGAGAGCATGGCCGCAGTTTCTTGCCCAGGCACAGAAAATTTCGATGAAGACCAGCGTCATGATGCAGGGGGCGGTTCCAGTGGCGGTGGAAGGCAAGACGGTTGTTCTGTCGTTCAGTGCGCGCATGAACTACGACATGATGAACGCTCCCAAGCAGCAGGAGTTTGTCCGAAAGCTCCTGGCACGCGTGCTGGCTCCCGACCTGGAGACGCTGCCTTTGCGCTTCGTGCTGGATGAGAACGCCCCGCCGCCGCCGCAACGTGCGATTGCGCGCCAGCTCGTGCGCCGGGACCCCATGGCCGAAGTCGAGGCGCTGAGCTTTGAGAGCGTCGCCAACGTGCCCGCCTCCGATGCGCCGCTCTGGGCACCGCCCGTGCCCGCGCCGCGTGTTGCCGAGACTTCTCGTAGCCCGCACTACGAAAATAAGAAGAGCTGGGGTGCGGAACCCGCACCACCGCCCGATCTGTCTGCGGAGCTACGCGCACTTGACCCTGAGCTAGCGGCGGCGGCGAAGCCCGGCTCACATAAAGCGCAGGCGCTCTCAGAGCTGCTGGTGCAAGAGATTCTCTCCACGTTTGGTGGGGAGATAGTTGAAGGATAATAAAACCCTATGGCAAATCTGTTTGGTAAGAATAAAGGCCAGGCGGGGGGCTTCCCCGGTCTTGGTGGCGGCGGGAATCAAGGCGGCATGGCCGCGATGATCCAGCAGGTTCAGAAGAAGATGTACGAAGATGCGGAGAAGATGGCCGAGCGCCTCGATGCCGCACGCATAGACGGCTCCGCGGGGGGGGGCTCCGTGAAGTCTACGGTGGACGGCAACGGCAAGCTGATGGGCATCACGATTGACCCGAGCGTCTTAGAGGACAGAGATGCCGAGATGCTTCAGGATCTGGTACTGACGGCAGTGAATGCGGCGCTGGATAAGGCGGCGGATCTGCGCGAGGCCGAGCAGCAAAAGCTCATGCCCGCCGGTATGAATATCCCTGGTCTGTTCTAAAAATGGCAGTTATTTAACTCATGGCACAGTACGCCAAGCCGCTCGCCCGGCTCATCGCCGAGTTCGAGCGCCTGCCCGGAATCGGTCCCAAATCGGCGCAGCGGCTGGCGTTCTATATCCTGCGCCTCTCCGACGACGAAGCACACACGCTCGCCCGTGCCATCACGGAAGTGAAGGCCGCCGTGAGCTTTTGTGAGAGCTGCTACAACTTCACCGACCAGAAGCTCTGTGATATCTGCCGCGACCCGCGCCGCGACGAGGCGATGATCTGTGTGGTCTCCGATCCGCGCGACTTGATGGCGCTGGAGCGCATGAGCGAGTTTCGCGGCAAGTACCACGTGCTCGGTGGGGTTCTCGCCCCGATGGAGGGCATCGGCCCCGATCAGCTTAAAGTGCGAGAACTGCTTGCGCGTCTGACAGGCGGCAGGGTAAAAGAGATTGTGGTCGCCACCAACCCCACGGTGGAGGGCGACGCCACGGCGATCTATCTGGCGAACTTGCTACGTCCGCTTGGCCCCAAGATCACTCGTATCGCGCACGGCGTCCCCGTCGGCGGCGATCTAGACTACGCCGACCAGGCCACGCTGATTCAAGCCTTCGAAGGACGGCGCGAGCTGTAACTTTCCGAGATCGGGTACCCTCTAAGCGGATGACTATGCTCAGAAACACACTTGCTGCCGCTGCGGCGCTTGCCTTACTTCTTCCGGGAGCGGTTCTTGCTCAGACCCCCGCACCCACTCCCCAAGCCGAGGCCCGCTTCACCTACGATGCTAACTATCTCTACGTGGCGTTCCAGGTAGACGATGCCCAGCTTCTCGGGGTGCACCAGGAGCCGATGGCGAAAAATATCGAGGACGACGACGGGGTGGGGCTCTATCTGAAGGTCGGCAACGAGCCCGTGCGTGCGATGCTGGTCTCGGTAGCGGGTGGGTTTACCTTCCTGGAGAATGGCACGCCCAAGCCCCTCTTTACCGTGAAATACGGCGTCACACGGCAGGGAACCCTGAATCGTGTGGATGACACGGACCGGGGCTACACCATTGAGCTGGCGATTCCCTGGGACGCACTCGGGGTGGACGGCAAGCTCGCCGCCAAGACCGCGATTACCTACGCGGCGACAGTGCGCAAGAAAGGCGTCGCTACCCCCGCGATCTTCCCCGTGGGCGCTGCGCTGGAGAATGCCGAGAGCTTTGGGCCGCTGACACTACAGGCCACGGCGGTGTCTCCCTTTATTGACGGTGAGCAGAAGATCGGTGAGTGGCCGGGAGCGAGTGTGCGCTTTGCGGTTCCCACACCCGCCGCGCAGGCGGTTATCGTGCCTACCGTTCCCCTCCCGGTGGATCCTGGCCAGCTCACCGCGACCTCGCTGCCTGCCAATGGCGTGCGGGAGCGGCGGCTCTTTGCACGGCTCTTGCTGTCTTACCAGGGAGATATCACCAAGCTCACGTTTCCGCCGCAGGGGATTATTGGCCCCACGGGGGCCTTTGCCCCAGTGGATCAGCCCGCCAATGGGTTCGGCCCCTGGTACTCGTCGGATCGTGTGGGCTGGGCACGCACGGAGCTGGGGCAGCTACGCCGAGCGGGTGTGGAGGTCGCGCTGACGCAGCTTGGGAGTCCGGATGTTGCCTCGGGGCCAATGGAGGAGAAGGCACTTACCGTGCTGGTGGCCGCGTGCCGTGAGATGCAACTGGAGCGCCAGTCGTTCCCGCTTCTGGGGCTCTGGCTGGATCGTTCACAGGCGACGGGGGATCTTTACGCGGCGATTCAGCGCTGGTTTGCCTTTGTCCCGCCGGAGCTGCGCGCAACCGTGCGCGTGGGCGGCGTGAGTGTCTACCCTGTCTTTCTCTCCGATACCACGGGGGTCACGCCCGAGATCGCGGAGGCGCTACGCCAGAAATTTGCTGCGGAGTTTGGCGGGCTCTCCGACGGGATCAGTATTGCCGTCGGCCTGCCCTTTGCTACTGTCTCACCGGGCGGACAGGAGCCCTTTTTGGCACGTCGTGGAGGGGAGACCTACGCCGCTTCCTGGGAAAAAGCCCATAAGAGCGGCGAACCTTGGATTGTGCTGGACTCCTGGAACGACTTCACCCGCGCCACGGAGCTGGCACCCTCGCGCCAGTACGGTGATTTTTACGTGGAGCTCACACGGCGGCTCTTTACCGTCCCCGATCCCAGCAAGCCTGCACAGCTTCAGTTCAGCCCGCTCGACCTGCCCCGGCGCATCGCGGCGGGAACCCTGACCGCTCTGCCGATCACCCTGACCAATATTGGGGGGAAAGTCATCACGCTGGAAGATAGCGTCCAGGTGACCTACCGATGGTTCCAGGAAGGCAAGCTGATCGCTGAGGGGCCTGTCCGCATTCCTCTGCGGGAGTCTATCCTGCCTGGCTTCTCAACCACGGTCTCCTTGGGAATCGCGACCCTGCAAACAGACAACAAGCCGCTTCCCACGGGGAGCTACGAGCTGCGGCTGGAGCTGCTTGTCCCCGGTGAGCGGAGCGGAATCAGTGTCCCGGTACGAGTCGAGGAGAAGCCCGCGGACGCCGTTCAGTTTGCGCACTCCACGCTCACACCGCTCCTGCGTACCGGGGGGAAGTTCCCCGCGACACTGCGGTTGCGCTGGCTAGGAAAAGAAGCGCTGCCGCCGGGGGAGACACAGCTTCTCTACCAGATCCTCAGTGGCGATGGGAAAGAAGTGGTTGGCTCGGGAGCGACCACGGTTCAGCAGGCGCTCAAGCCAGGAGTATGGACGGATCTGCGGAGCCTTGTCGAGCTGACGGGCAAAGACGGGTTGCCGCTAGAGCCCGCCTACCCGGAGCGCCGCCTGGAGTCGCCTGATCTGCGAAAGACGGGCTACCTGGTGCGCTGGGTACTTGCCCGTACTGTCGCCGTGGCGCCAATCCAGGGGGTCTACGAGCAACGACTTGCTCTCTACCCCGGCGACGACGATGCGAGGCTGGCTCTGTCGAGTGATGCAAAGCTTGCGGATTCAGTGGAAGCGGAGAAGAGTGTCCGTGTCAAAGTGACTCTCATCAACCGGGGCCTGAAGCGCTGGGAGAAGGGGCGCGTGGCGGTCACGGGGCGCTGGTTCCAGGCCGATGGAATGCGTGCAACCCAGGGGCGTGCGATTCTCAATGCGTTTCTGGAGCGTGAGGTGTCCGTCGGCGAGTCTATTGATGTCACGGCGGAGATCGCGGTGCCGGAGCGGCCCGGGCGCTATGTCTTGGCGCTGTTTGCCATGCGTCCCCCTGAGATCTTCTTCCCCATGCACCCGATCAGCCGGACAGGCGACATGCTCCAGATCCCGATCACGGTCACAGGGGGGCGGCAAGTGCCACTGGATCTAAGCCTGCTCTACGACACCGATGGTGTCACGGGCGAGGCACGCACTCGCGATGGCGATCTAGATGGCACGGGCCTGACGCTGCCCGCCGAGTGGTTTCCGTTTGACCGCTTTGGCCTCAACCAGGAGACCAGTCTTTTTCCCTCAGGGTACTTCTCGGATATCTCATCGGTCTCGGCACGGAGCATTGTCTTTCACTACGGCTCCAGTGCCGATGGGAAGAAAAATCTACTTTCGTGCAATGGTCAGGCTCTCCTGGTTCCCAAGGCGGCGTTCTTCGCCGCCCATATTGCCGCCACGGCGACAGGCGGCGCGGAGCGCAATCTCACTGTCATTCTGCGCTACAAAGATGGCACGACTGAAAGCCGAACCCGTGTACTGCGCGATATCGCCGCGCCAGCGGCCAGCGATGATGCGGTCGCGTTCACGACACCACGCCAGCACCGCCCAGAAGGGGACATCGCAGGAACGCTCACGGTTCGCCATATCGTCTTCCCGATTGCCGTCACCAAGGAGCTGGTCTCGATTACCTTGCCCACGGACTCTAAGGTGAAGGTCTTCGCAGTAACATTGGAGAAATAGCGGCGGATAATGCGATTATGAGTTTTGATGTGATTGTTGTGGGCGCGGGACCCGGCGGGGCAACCTGTGCCTGGAAGTGTGCCGAGCTTGGCCTGAAGGTCTTGCTACTGGATCGTGCACCGAGTCTGCCGCGCTACAAGCCCTGCGGTGGGGGAATTCCCTCGTCGCTGGTGCGCTACATCGAGGGGCTGGAACCCGAAAAATTCACCGATCTCACGGTGACCAAGCTTCGCCATACCTGGCGTGGTAAGTCGCCGGTTCTCGCGGAGATGACGTGTAGTGATGGCAAGCCCGCCGAAGTATGGATGGTGCAACGCCCCCGCTTTGACATGTATCTGGTGGAGAAAGCAAAATCCGCCGGTGCGGAACTAAAGTTAGGCGTGAAAGTCAGTGAGGTCACGGTAGCTAGTGACGGCGTCACCGTCACGGCGGGCGAGGACACTTTCACGGCGCGGTATGTGGTCGGTGCCGACGGTGCCAAGGGGATTGTTGGCGCACGCGCCGGACTGCGCCTCGGAAAGCGCTGGGGGATCGCCCGCGAAGTGGAGATTCCGTATGAGTACGCCCCCCCCGCCCCCGATAACGGGGGAGCGATTTTGCGGGATGCTTGCTATTTGGACTATGGCTCGGTGAAGAATGGCTACGCCTGGATCTTTCCCAAGGCGGGCTACCTCTCGGTAGGGGCGGGAATGCTCGTCCCACGCCAGCCAAAAGCCGAACAGAACGTCGGCAAGATCCTGATGGACGCCATCCATACAATGCTCGGCTCCGTGGGCATGACCTACCCGACGGGCATGGACGCGCCTAAGCTCTGGGCACACCCGATCCCGTTCTGGACAGGGATTGAGCCGCTCTCCACCAAAGACGGGCGTGTGCTGCTGGTGGGGGACGCAGCAGGTGTGGTGCAGCCGCTCTTTGGCGAGGGGATTCAGTACGCGGTTCGTACCGGTGCAATCGCCGCGCAGCACCTCGGGGCAGATACCACCACGCACTACACCGAAGCGGTTAAAATGGAGCTGGCCGGGGAGTTCGACGCGGCGCTTCGGGTCGGGAAAGTCTTCCACCGAACGCCGTATCTCTCGTACCGCCTTGGGGTGAAAAACCCGGCGGGCACGAAGCTGGTCGGGCGGATCATGTCCGGCGAGGTCTCGCTGGAGCACCTGGAGCAGCGCATCTACGACAAGCTCAAGAATCCGTTTAAATGAGATTTTGCCCCCCATCCCCCGCCCCGCGGGGGGGATATGCGGAATCTCTTTCCTCATTGTCCCCCCGCTGGGCGGGGGTAGGGGGTAGTTTATGCCGTACACTCCAATTTTAGCCACCCTGGGCTACGTGCTTTCACCGGATCGCAGCGCGGTCTTGCTGATCCACCGCAACGCCCGTCCCGACGATCCCGCGCTGGGGAAGTACAACGGCCTCGGGGGAAAGCTCGAACCGACGGAAGACGTCGCCGCCGGGATGAAGCGCGAGCTGTACGAAGAGGCGGGGATTTCCGTGACGGATATGTGTCTTCGAGGGACGCTCTCCTGGCCCGGTTTTGGCAAGAGTGGCGAGGACTGGTTCGGGTTTCTCTTTGTGATTACGGCGTTTACCGGCAGTGTGAGCACAGGCAACGAGGAAGGCACACTGAGCTGGCAGCCGCTGGCAAAGCTGCTCGGCGGCGAGTTGCCGCTCTGGCTGGGTGACAAGCACTTTCTTCCGTTGGTCTTTGACGACGACCCACGGCCTTTTCATGGGGTCATGCCCTACGAGAGCGGCAAACCCGTCGCCTGGAGTTTTACACGATGAGTGCGCCTATTATTTGCCGCTGGCAGGCACTGCCCTGGCTCGTCGCCCAGGAGGCGGAGGGGGAGTCGCTGGAGACAACACTCGACCTGAACCTGACAACCTGCACGGTGGCGCTCACCGCTGAGGGGGTACAACTCCCCGACGGGCCGCTGGTGCTCTGGGATGCCGTCCGGGAAGTGGCGGATCACGACACGGGCTGCTTTAGTGTCACCCCCGACGGAACTCTCGAACGTGCCTACATCTTCTCACCCACCACGCGGCGCGCCGTCTCGCTCTGGGGCCAACCTGAGGGTGCTCCGACCGTGCTGGTGGCGGGCTTTCCCATGCACCGCACCAAGCGCACGGATCCGTGGCAGGACACTCAGAATAAGATCGCGGCGTGCCAGCCGGTGAGCGGGCGCGTGCTCGATACCTGCATGGGCCTGGGCTACACGGCGATCTGCGCCGCAAAGACGGCGGCCCATGTCACGGTGATCGAACTGGATGCGGGTGTTGAAGCGATGGTGGCGAAGAACCCGTGGTCGGAGCCGCTGTTTTCGAAGGCGAATATCTCGCGGAAAAACGGGGACGCGTTCGCTCTCATCAAAGAGATGCCCGATGCCGCCTTCGATCTGATAATCCACGACCCACCGACTATGCAACTCGCGGGGGATCTCTACTCGGGAGCGTTTTATCGGGAGGCGTTTCGGGTGCTGTCCCGGCGTGGACGGCTTTTCCACTACATCGGGGATCCCAACAGCCGCCACGGTGCGACGGTAACACGCGGCGTGGTCAAGCGGCTGCACGAATCCGGCTTTGTGGCGGTCACCACTGCCGCCGATGCCTACGGAGTCGTGGCCTGGAAAGAGAAACCGCGCCGGTGAGTGCAGAAGATAGCGAGGACGACCAATGACACTGGCTGAGTTTCGGGCACAGTTCCCGAGTGTGGAAAACGGAGTCCACCTCAACCACGCCGGGATGGGGCCGATCCCAACCGGCGCTGCCACGGCTGTCGGGCAGGCACTCACAGAGCTAGCCCACGGCGACGGAATGATGGCCTTTCGGGCGCACCTGAAGCGCCAGCAGCGGGTGCGCGAGGCACTGGCTCGGCTGATGAACGTCGCTACGGAGGGAGTTGCACTGGTGCGCAACACGAGCCATGGCCTCACGATTGCCGCCCAGGCGATTCCGTTTCGTCCCGGAGAAAATGTGGTGGTGGGGGCGTGTGAGTACCCGTCGGTGGTCTACCCCTGGCAGGCGCAAGCGAGCCGGGGAGTCGAGACACGCATTGTCGCCTGCGCCACCACCAACGACCTGCTCTCCGAGGACGCGCTGATCGCGGCCTGCGACGAGAATACCCGCGCTCTGGCGGTGAGCTGGGTGCAGTGGGGAACCGGGCAGCGCATGGATCTGGAGAAGCTCGGGGCATTTTGCAAGGCGCGGGGAATCTGGTTCGTGGTGGACGTGATCCAGGGGCTGGGTGCGCTGGAGTGTGATCTCACGGCCTGCGGGGCGGATATCGCTGCGGGAGGCTGTCACAAGTGGCTGCTGGCACCGGCGGGGATCGGGCCACTCTACATCAAGCCGGAGCGCCTGGGGGAGCTGCTCCCCACCAATGTCGGCTGGAACTGGGTGAATAACCCTTTTAACTGGGATCGGCTGCGCTTCGAGGATATGCGGCTCCGTGCGGATCGTTTTGAGGAGGGTAGCCCTGCGATTCTGGCAACTGCGGCCCTGGATGTGTCGCTTGCGCTGCTGGAGTCCGTGGGGATGGGCGAGATTGAGCGGGCTGTGCTGGCGAGTGCCACACGGCTACGACAGCTTTTGCGCGGACGAGGGATGGAGGTCTGCCCCACCGACGGCCACAGTGGGATTGTCGCGTTTCGGCATCCCCGGTACACCAACGACGACGTGCTGGCGCATCTGGACGCCCACGGTGTCTGGGGCGCCGTTCGCTGTGGCTGGGTGCGCTTCTCGCCGCATGCGTACCACCAAGCCGACGAGCTGGAGAGTGCTGTCGCCCTGCTCCGCGTATAATGCTACTGAGTAACCGTATAATGCTACTGAGTAACTATGCTGCCGATAGAAAATGAGCTGGCACTTGCCGCTTTCGCCGTGCTCACGGGCCTGGCACTGGGAACCCTTGGGGCGGGGGGGGCGATTCTGGCGCTCCCCGCCTTTAAGTACGCGGCGCACTTGCCCCAGCGCGAAGCTAGCGCGACGAGCTTGCTGGTGGTGGGAAGCGCGGCACTGATCGGGGGGCTCATGACTCTGCGGCGCTGTCAGCGCGACCCCGATGAGGCGCGTCCGGACTTCAAAGTGGCGCTGCCTTTTCTGGTAAGTGGCTTGCTGGGGTCTTGGGGGGGAGCAATGCTCTCTAAGTTTGTGCCGGAGCTTGCTTTGAAGCTACTTTTTGGAGCTGTGGTGCTGGCCGCCGCGGAAGCGATGTACTTGCGGGCGATGGCTCCGCCCCACACGAAAGAGCCTCGCACTATCCCGTTCTGGATCACGCCAATTGTCGGGTTATTGATGGGGATGCTCACGGGCCTAGTCGGGGTGGGGGGAGGGTTCTTAATTGTCCCTACCCTGACCACGGCAACAACACTCACCCTGAAACGTGCTGCTGCGACATCCGTCTGGATCATCACGGGAAATGCCGCCGCGGCCTTGGTGGGCTATATCGGGCATGTCCATATCGGCTGGGGGCTTGCCGGAGCGTTCCTCGCGATTGCCATTGTTGGGATGTCTCTAGGGCAGAGGCTGGCACGACACGCTAACCCCAAGACACTCCAGCTCGCCTTCGCCGCATTTCTGGTGGTGATTGGGATCGTGACGTTTCTCAAGCCGTAGCGAGTCTCAAGCCGTAGCGGGCTAGACCTGCGAGGCCACGAGCCGCTCGATAATCCCTACGGCTCTCTCTAGCTCCTCGGCGCTTGTGTGTCGGCCCAGGGAGAAGCGCACCGCCCCTAACGCTCGCTCACGTGGGACGCCCATGGCGGTCAGGACATGCGAGGGATCAATGCTGCCCGAGGAGCACGCGGAACCCGACGAGGCGCAGATGCCCCAGAGATCGAGTGCCAGGAGCATGGTCTCCCCATCGGGCTTGATAAACGACAGGTTGGTATTGCTTGCAAGCCGCTGTGTCGAGTGGCCGTTGAGCGAGGCGAGCGGAAAGCGGGCGATAAAGCTGTCGCGGAGGGGAGCGAGCCGCGCCGCCACTTCGTCGCGCCACTCGGGCAGGAGGGCGACTGCCTTGCCGAAACCCACAATTCCCGGGACATTCTCGGTTCCGGGACGCTTCTGGCGCTCCTGGCTCCCGCCATGGAAGAGCGGAGCACACTTCACGCCACTCTTAATGTAGAGCGCCCCGACGCCTTTGGGGCCGTAGATCTTATGCGACGAGACACTCATCAAGTCTACCCCGAGCGCCGTTACATCAAGAGGCAGTGCACCGAGGGTCTGCACCGCATCCGTGTGAAAGAGCGCCCCGTGCGCATGGGCGAGCGCGGCAATCTCCACAATCGGATTGATCGTCCCCACTTCATTGTTGGCGTGCATCACCGAGACCAGCGCCGTCTTGGCGGTAAGAGCCTCGGCGATTGCCTCGGGATGCGTCATCCCGTACTCATCTACGGGCACCAGGGTGACTTCAAAGCCTAGCTCTCGTGCAAAAAGTGCGGTGTCGAGAACCGCGTGGTGCTCCGCGGGGGTAGTGATCAGATGGTTCCGGCCCTGCTCCTTGGCGGCCATGAGCACGCCCAAAAGCGCCAGATTGTTGGCCTCCGTCCCACCCGACGTAAAGCAAATTTCACCGGACTGTGCACCAATCGCGGCGGCAAGCGCATCGCGGGCCACGTCTAAAGCCCGGCGCACGGTCTGGCCCACACGGTGAACCGAAGAGGGATTGCCAAAGCTCTCCCCAAGGAAGGGGAGCATCGCATCACGCACCAGGGGATCGGTGGGGGTCGTGGCGGCATAGTCGAGATACAGCGCTGTCTGGCTCACGGCGCAGATTATACCATGTATGAAACTATTGGGTCTGTCTTAGTTGGAGGTTCCGTAGGCGTGTTAAACTACAGTATGTTGCCCACTTTCGCTCTGGTTCAGGAATCGCCAGACTGGCCGACCCTTGCGACACTGTTTCCCCAGGTGCGCTGGACCCCAGAGCGCCATGGGGTTTTGTTGGCCGTCGCCCCGGAAAAGCACCTGATCTCCCTCGATTCCTGGCAGGCGAATAGCGATGACCAAGGCAACTTGCGTGCACCACGGGAGGGCTGGCGTCCTGAGAGCCTGGCAACCTACACAGAGGGTCGGCTGCGGCGCTTTGGCAGTGTCACGGTACTGGCACCGCAGACCATGAATACCTGGAAGCCCCTCCTTCCCCCAAAAGACACTACGGGTGCAGTTATTCCCGGCATGAGTGCGCTTCTGGCAAGCGAGGCCCCGGTGCTGGCACTGCTGGCAACCTGCGATCCGGAGCAGTGGCGTCGGGCCACCAGCAAGCAAGGGCTCCGCCGCTCCGACCTGCGCCGTCCCCAGTACGCCTTGTTTGAGGCGCTCGTGCCCAAGCCGCTGGCCTACTCGGTACAGGAACCTGGCAATCCACTGCCCGGAAAAGAGATGCCTCTCACTGCGGAGCAGCAGCAAGGGGTTGGCATTCGGGTGAAGCTCCTTGGCAACGTGCGTGGGAAGCTACTGGAGGGAGGCCGTAGCTTTCCCATTGTCTTTCACCGACGAGCAGATAGCTCGACGGACGTAGCGCCCACGATCCATGCGCAGGAAGCGAGTGATAGCAATCAGAGCCTGGAGGAGTTCTTTCGGGAAAACAATAGTCATAGTGTCACTGCTGAGGTTCCTAACCGACTGAAGAGCCTCCCGCCCGAGCTGAGCCGACTGACAGCGCCGGTCTCGCTGGAGGGGAGTGCGCTGACGGTTGCAACCCTGGTGGCGCGGATCGCACAGGCGACAGGCAAACCATTGCGTGTGGACAAGCGTCTGGGAGAGCACGCCGTTTTTGTGCGAGGCAGGCGGGCGGCGGCGGGCGAACTACTGCAATCTCTCTGCTTCGGGGCGACAGCCAGCGTCCGCGATCTCGCCGGGAACTATATTCTCGCGCCTGACTCCGTGCCACTACAGGCGGGTCGTGCGCACCTGGAAGACGCCCATCTCCTGCGGCGGCTCCAGGACTCCAGCAGTGAGGCGGAGCTCAACCGACGCATTGCCGCCCTTCAGCCCACCGAGCTACTGGAGTTTGACGACAACGACCCGGCGGCACTTCCCCCCGCGCTACGCCAGAAGGCCGTTCAGGCCCAGCAGCGCAACCTGAGTGAGCAGGGCGTCGAAGTCTCCCTGAGCGAGCTCCCGCTTGTGCTCCAGGGGGTCGTTGTCAAGGCGATTGATGAGCTTGCACGGCTTAGCGAGACACCCGAGTACCAGAAAGAAAAACTCGACCTGCGAATGGACAACCAGCGGGTTATGGTCTCCTGTAGCCCTTGGTGGAGCCTGGTGATTCCTGGTGTCGGGGAGGCCAACGAGAATCCCTTGACTCCGCTCCATAACTGGACACCCGAGCCGACACTAGAACCCCTTGCTCTTGCCGGACATGCCCTTTTCGTGCGTCTAAGCCGCACCGAGGATGTCGAGCCTGTCGTCCAGGCGGCTCGGGCAACAGGGGCAACGGCGCTCTGGGTGGAGGGGAGCCCGGCCATTCTTGAGGCAGCGGCGCGACCACGACTCCTTCCTATCTTCGGAGTGGTCTCTGTGCTCCGTGGGAGCGAGGGAAAGACGGACCGCAACGCACGCGGCGAGACCTCGGTGCAGTATGCCCTGCGCCGTGGCGTGAAAGAGCCGGGACTGCCTTGGCTGGATCTGGGGGATGTGGGCAATGTCCAAGGAGCGCGGCAGCGAGTGACAGAGGCAGCACAGGTGCCCGGCTTGGCGGGACTCGTCCTGCGGGATGTCCTACCGCCTGGCTATGGGCAGGCGAGCGACCCTGAGCGGGGTCGCTATGTCTACGGAGCGCTAGGCGAGCTCGGCTACAGCCTTGCCAATCGCCAGGCATTTCTGCGTGAGCAGGGCTGTGATCCATCGGATATTCACCTGGAGCCGCTCAGTTTGATGGGCGAGGAGCTCACGCCGCTGGTCCCTTACAGTGAGGAGCTCGCCGAGACATGGCGGCAGTGGCGTGTGAAGCGCGGGGCGGCCTTCGCGCAGGGTATTCGTCAGGTGGTGAGTGTGGCGGCTCCTACACTCCCAGTGTTTTTGGAGCGGGCACACCTGTGGCAAGAGCAGGGCTGGCACTACCAGCTCACGCCCTGGTTTGTGGAGTGGCGAGCGGGCAAGCACCTGCCTGACGCG
>NZ_JAYVPL010000020.1:0-31722 GCF_043757465.1 Armatimonas sp. | reverse complement strand
GCCGAAGCCACAGAAGAAGTGGGCATCCTAAGAGATGCCCACGTATCCCAAGCGGTCACGGAGCAAGCTCCGGGGAATGTACCCGTATGCGATTCATCTCAGCCCAAATAGCTCGGGCTAAATCTTCTGGCCATAATGTCGCAAGCGACCCCCGAGTTTATTAGTCGCGGAGCGACATTCCAGCCGCAGGCTCATTGACGCCCACGTTCGTGTGGGCGGACAAAACTGGTGGGCGGATAGCGCACTTTACTTCACCTTGTCCAGAAACTCGCGGAGGCTTTTCTCACCGCTCTCGGTGCGGGGGCCTTCGGTGCGCCAGAGAACGTCGCCTTTGGGGGTGACGATAAAGGCGTAGATTTTCTTCTGGTCTTTGAGGCCAAGCGGACGCATAAATGCGCCTTTGTCGGAGTAGATTGTGATGGTTATGGCACGGGTGGCGGGGTCGGGGATGCCGCGCCGCATGCCGTTGTTGACAAAGTCGCGCATCAGCCCGATCATCTTACCGATCACCGGGAACTCATAAAGACGGAGCTTGGGGTGTGCTTTCATCAGCTCTTTGGCGAGTGGCACCCAGGTGTCAATATCGCGCTGCTGGTTGCGCTGGAAGGCCACAAAGACGAGGTTCAGCTCTCCGGCGAAGTCCTGTGGGAAGCTGAGCTTCTTGCCCTCCAGGTTGTCGGCTTGGACACGAGGGAACGTAAGGGAAGGGGGCGTTTGCATGGTGCTTTCCACAACGCTAGTGTCGGTTCTCTGGTTCCCGGTCAAAGAGAGGCAGGGGCGTCTCTTGAACGGTGGCGAGGCGGGTGAGATAGTCGGCGCGGGAGATCTCTTTGGCACCAAACATTGCAAAGTGGGGGGTCATGGTCTGGATATCAATCCACGTTGCGCCGCGCGTTTTGAGATGCTCAATAAGAAAGAGGACGCAGAGTTTGGAGGCGTCACTGATCGTGTGGAACATGCTCTCGCCGGAGAAAACGCCCCCCGCCGTGACGCCGTAGAGCCCGGCCACTAAGTGATTGTTCTCGTCCCAGGCTTCGATACTATGGGCATCCCCGGCAGCATGCAGTGCTTGAAACGCGCTGATCATTCGGGGGGTGATCCAGGTGCCCTCTTGGCCGGGGCGTGGTGCCTTGCGGCAGGACGTGATGATCTGGTCGAAGGCCATGTCCACCGTGAAGCGTAGCGCGAGTTTCCTGCGGCGGCGAGCGAGACGCTCGGGGATGTGCAACTCGTCGAAGTCTAGTACGGCACGGGGATCAGGGTTGAACCAGAGCAGGGGCAGGCCCGTGTGCGGCCACGGAAAGATTCCCTGACGGTAGGCACACTGGAGCGTGGCGACATCCAGTGGCCCACCGATCCCGACGATTCCTTCGGGCGTGGCTTTTTCCGGGGTATTGAATCCGAAACGACGGCGAAACAGCACTGACTCGATTGTACCTAATCCGGTCAGGAATTCTGTTCCTGCAGGCGACCGTCTTGTAAGGACAAGCGGCGGCCAGCGGCAGCGGCAAGAGTTTCGTTGTGGGTGACGACAATGAGAGTGATGCCGTCGTTCTGGTTCAGCTCCTCAAGCAGGCTGAGGATGCTTGCGCCGGTAGTGGAGTCGAGGTTCCCCGTTGGCTCGTCGGCGAGGAGGATTCTCGGGCGGCGTACCAGGGCTCGGGCAATAGCGACACGCTGCATCTCTCCCCCGGAGAGCTGATGGGGGCGGTGGTGCCTGCGGTGGCTCAGCCCGACCCGCTCCAGAAGCTCGGCCACCGGAGGGCCGGGGGATGCCTTCCCCAGCGTCCGGGGGAGAGAGATGTTCTCCTCGACCGTCAGGATAGGCAATAAACCGAAGTCCTGGAAGACAAAGCCCAGGGTGTCGCGCCGGAGTCGTGTTCGCTCGGCATCAGAAAGACGAGAGACTTCTTTGCCTGCCAAGCAAAGGCTCCCCGAGGTCGGCAAGTCCATCCCTCCCAATAGCTGGAGCAGAGTGGACTTTCCCGATCCGCTCGGGCCAACAATGGCGATAAACTCGCCTTCTTCAATGTGGAAGCTCACCTCGGTGAGTGCCCGGACATCCTCTGCACCTCGCCGGAAGATTCGGGTCAGGTTCTGTGCCTCGATCAGGCTCATCGTGCCTCCCGAATCGCCAGAGCGGGCGAGAGTCTGGCTGCACGCAGGGCGGGCAGGAGGGCAGCCAGTGTGCCCAGAAGAGGGGCGACTATCAGGCAGCTCAGCACCAACGTGAGATGGGGGGAGAGGAGGCGGTCGGTGGGGACGTAGGGTAAAAGATGACGCAGCCAGGACTCGACTCCCGTGGCCGCGATCAGGGCTAGTCCGATTCCGAGGAAGCTACCCAACAAACAGAGCGCGACGGTCTCCAGCCAGATCAGTCCAAAGACCGCTCCCGGAGTTACGCCGACCGCCCGCAGGATGCCAATCTCCCGGGTGCGCTCGGACACCGCCATCAGAATCGTATTGGTGACCCCTGCGCCCGCCGCCAGCAGTGCCGCAAGCGTGATACAGCCCAGCAGGAGGCGGGTGGCGCGCACCAGCGCCTGAATGGTCTCAAAGAGATGGGCAAGTGGGACAACCGTCATCTCCAGCCCCGCATCACAGCCCCGTAGCGCCGCCGTAACCTTGTCCACCTCATCGGGGTTTTGCAGACGGATCAGGATATGGGTCAGTGCACCGGGTCGTCCAAAGAGCTTCTGGGCATCAGGCAGTGGCAAGTAGACAAAAAAATCGTCGGGGCCTTGGGTAGGGGCGAGAATGCCCGCCACGGTTCCCTGTCTCCCCGTAATTCCTGGGAGCGCCACAGTCTCCTGAAGCTTCCAGCCACGGGCCTTGGCCAGCTCCGCACCAATCAAAATCCCGCCGGAGAGCTTTGGGAAGCCGCCTTGGGCAAAGCGCCAGTGTGGTCGAAGACCCAGAATGCGCTCGGTCACACCGCAGTAGACACTCTGGGCACCCGTTTGGGAATCGAAGTAGGCATTCATCAATACGGGTGCCGCCACACCAACTCCAGGTGTCTGCTCTACCTCGGTGAGGTAGGTGGACTTGAGGTAGCAGGGCCAGCTTGCACCGTGCAGAGCAATGGAGGCGGAGTCGTAGGGGCAGCCCTTAGGTACGACAATCAGGTGCGCCCCGAGCCGATCCAACTCGCTGTGCAGACCGTCTTGATAGCCCCGCTGGAACGAGAGCAAAAGAAAGAGCATTCCGATGGCCACGGCCACGCCTAGGGCCGTGACAGACGAGCGGGTCTTCTGTCGCAGTAAATTGATCAAGGCAAGTCGGATCATGTAATTTTAAGTGCCTCTGCGGGGTGGATTCGGCACGCACGCCAGGCGGGGAATGCTCCTGCCACGAGCCCCACCGTGCTCATCAGCGCCAGGCACTGGGCCACAGTGGTAACGGTGAGGGGAGGAAGCGGGCTAGAGGGTGCCAGGGGCAAAAAGGGCCGGACAAGCGCTTCGATTCCGGTGCCGAGTAGCTGTGCCAGCAGAAATCCGGCCAGGGTTCCCAGGAGGGTGAGTAGTAGGGCTTCGAAAGCGAGGAGTGCGAAGATGCCTGAGCGGGAGACACCCAGCGCCCGTAGCACACCCAGCTCCCGGGTGCGCTCCAGGGTCGCGGCCAGCATGGTATTGAAGACTGAGAGGGATCCAATCGCCACCGCGACCAGCGCGACTCCGAGCATCAGAGCCCGCGCTGCGCCCATAAGATTCAGGAAGGTTCCGATCATCTCCGTGAGGGTCACGACCTGAGCACCGGGAATCTCCTGGAGGCGGCGAGAGGCCGCTCCGAGCTGTGCTGGGTCCGTGAGACGGAGCGCGATCCCGGTGAGCCGCCCGGGTTTGCCGAACATTGCCTGTGCCGTGGCGAGCGGCACAAAGAACTGGCTGTCATCGCTGGTGCCGCTACGAGTCAGCACGCCACAGACAGTAAACGTGCGCCCCGTCTCCGGGCTGTAAAATTTATCGCCGGGCTGCCGCAGCTCCGTAATCGCCGCCTCAGCTCCGAGGAGAACCTCCTCAGGCTTTGTTGGCCAGTGGCCACTTGCGAGCTTCCACCAAGCGCGCATCGTCCGAGCTGTGTCGTCCACCCCCACCCAGAGATCCGTTCGCCCCAGCGCGGGGCGGGGCAGTGCGGCGGCAAAGAGGGGAGATGCCAGAGCGACGGCAGGATCGTGGCGTGCCTGTAGCAGTGCACTCTCTGGCAGGGATGTCTCGAGCCCGTGGCCTTTGATCACCTGCGCAGCGGCATCGAAAGGACAGCCTAGTGGAACCAGCATCAGCTGCATGCCCATCCCGTCCAGCTCACGCCGTAGCCCCGCGCGGTAGCTCTCCGAGAAGGCCAGCAAGCAGACCAGAAAAGCGACCGCGCTCGCCAGCCCACTCAGGGTGAGTAGGGAGCGCAAGGGGCGCCGGGTGAGATTTTTAAGCGCGAGTGCCAGCATCGTATTCGATCAGGAGAGCGCGAACAGCACGGAGCACTGCCCGCGCGGATCTCTCGGCGACGGGAGGGGTTTGTGCAGGAAGCTCGAAGTGACTCTGGGCTGTTTTACCCGAAAAGCTCATCAGAAAAGGTCGCGCGGTCAGCGCACGCGCAATCTCAGGGGGCTCCCGGTGACGTTGGAGTCGAAGCCCGACCACTTTCCCCTCGGTATCCACACCCAGCACGACCTCAATGGCCCCGAACTCACCTGGCGCCCGCCGCAGGAGTATGGCACCTCGTCCTTCCACGGGGAAGACAAAGAGCGCGTTGGAGTCTAGAGGTGTCTCGTTGCCGAGTCGCCTTATAATCTCCGCACGTTTTGACGAGAGCGCGAGCACTCGGGGAGCGGCGGAGTCGGGGAGGGCTGCGCCAGGGAAAAAGGCATCTAAATCGGCTCGGGGAGCGCGCCAAGGAACCATGGGTTGGCTCTGCGGGCCGAACGGGTTGGGCCTCGCATAGGCTGTCTTAACATCGCCGCTTCCATCGTGGAGAAGATAGGCCAGCCCGAGGCAAGCGCCCAGGAGCCCGATCACAGCAATCCCCACGATACTTTTTTTCACCTCGTCACCAATTCACCAACGCAGCCCGGTGGCTTCTACCTCACCCGTCTCTTTGCTGTAGCGGCCGAAGACGCGCATTTCCGTACCATTGGGGACATCGGTGACGGTGAATCCTGCGGCTTTGACATCCACTTTGATGATCCCTGTTGCATCTTTCAGGTGGAACCAGCAGGCCGCGGTGGGGCATTTGTCCGTCATGGTTCCCAACAGAGTGATGGGAGCCGTGGCGCTCTTCAGAGCCGAGATCGTGCAGACCGGACGCATCGGGGTCTCGGTACCCAGCAAGTGTTCTCCTGGTTGCGTGCATCCCATCACGGCAAGGGCCAGAAGCAGGGGCACTCGTTTAAGGAACAAGGCCGACTTCCGGAGCGGCGGGCGGAGAGCACTGGAGCTTGATAAACGCCTCACCCACTACCTTGGCGTGGCCGTCCACAAAGTAGGTGACCCGGTTGGGATGGCCCGTGGCCACCGACCAGCGGTTCGCCGCGTCATCGCCGTGCCAGCCGTAGATCTCCGCGCCCATGTACGTGTCGGATGGCACAGGAATCGCTGCCAGTGTCCCCAGGCGGGTGACCACCGTGTTCAGGCAGTAGCTGGAGCCTTCCGCCTTCCAGACGGGCTTTCCTGCTGTGGGTTCGGCGGCGATGCTGGTGGGAATGCCTACATCGCTGGGGCAGCGGAACATCTGATCATTTTTGACATAGGGCATGGCAAAGACACGGGGATCGTAGGGCAACCCAGTGACTTTGTTAATGGGGCGGCAGGGCTTGCAGGGAAACGCCGCACCGGGCCGCAGCACCCACTCGGCATTCGTCGCGACGGGTGAGTTATTGGGGGGAAAGGTCTCGTCGTAGTCCTGGACATACATCATCCAGGCAGTACCCATCTGGCGGACATTGGAGACACACGAGGTCTGGCGCGCTTTTTCCCGCGCCTTGGAGAAGACGGGAAAGAGAATGGCGGCCAGTATAGCAATGATGGCGATAACAACTAGAAGCTCAATCAGGGTAAAGGCTTTTTTCATTAACATTTGTTTCCTAGGGTGTGTCACGGCATCATACCGGTGGAATGCGATCCCTTCCACTACTGAGCGGGTGAAGGCAGGGAGAGAGACAGGGGAAGGCAGGGTATGCTGGTCAGTATGCATGTCCCTGAAATTATTGCCAAAAAGCGCGACGGCGCTGTGCTGACGGCGGAAGAAATTGCATTCTTCATTGAGGGCTACACGAGCGGCGTGATTCCTGATTATCAGGCAGCCGCGCTACTTATGGCGATTTACCTGCGGGGGATGAGCGCGGACGAGACGGCGGCATTGACGGCGGCGATGGCGCGCTCCGGGCAGCAGCTTGATCTTACGGAGCTTCCAGGCGCACTGGACAAGCACTCCACCGGCGGGGTCGGCGACAAGACCAGCTTGATCGTCGTCCCGATTCTGGCGGCGGCGGGCGTCCCGGTTTGCAAGATGAGCGGGCGTGGGCTAGGTCACACAGGAGGGACTCTCGATAAGCTAGAGGCAATTAGGGGGCTCTCCGTGGAGCGGAGCGCGGAGCAGATGCTCGCGCAGGTGCGAGCGATTGGCGCGTGCATTGTCGGGCAGACGGCGACTCTGGCACCGGCGGACAAGAAGCTCTATGCACTGCGCGATGCTACCGCGACCGTGGCGTGCCTGCCGCTGATTGTCTCCTCGATTCTCTCCAAGAAGCTGGCGGGGGGGGCTCCGGCGTTTCTGTTTGATGTAAAAGTGGGCAGTGGCGCGCTGATGAAAACAGAAGCGGAGGCAGTGGCGCTGGCGGAGGCGCTTGTGGCGGGCTCGGTTGCAAACGGACGGCGGGCGACGGCGCTCGTGACGGACATGAGCCAACCCTTGGGACGCACGATTGGCAATGCGCTGGAAGTGCAGGAGGCGAGTGCGCTTCTAAAGAGCCCTGCCCTAGCGGAGCCACGCTTGCGGGAGCTGTGCCTGCTTCTGGCGGCGCACGGCATCGCCCTAGCGCAAGGAGTCGCGCTCGAAGAAGGGCAGCGGCGAGCACAAAGTGCGCTGGAGTCCGGGGCCGCGCGGCATGTCTGGGAGGCACTGGTGGCGGCCCAGGGGGCAGAGAGCGGAGCGCCGCTTCCTCAGGCACCCTACAGTGAACTCGTTGCTGCAACCGAGGCGGGGTATCTCCAGCGCATTGACGCGCAAGCCCTCGGCGAGCTGGTCGTTCGGCTGGGTGGGGGACGAGTGCGCAAAGAGGACACAATAGACCCGGCAGTGGGACTGGAGCTATTTATCCAGGTGGGCGATCCTGTGGCACTTGGGCAGACTCTCGCGCGTGTCCATGCTCGGAACACCGAGGCTGCTAATGCCGCTAAGGGCGAGGTTATTGCTGCGCTTGAGATCGGTAGAATCCAGAGGCATGTTCTGCCCTTAGTGCTGTGCTGTATAAACTAATAAACTCAATCAGTGGTAAAAATACGGGTTTGAGGCAGTATAAATACGGGTTTTCTACCGTGCCCGAATTTGTGGCAAGCTTTTTGTGATATTCTTCAACGACAAGGGAAGAAACCTAAATGAAGACCCTCTTTAATACCTATACAATCTTGAGTTTGATTCTCGTGCAGGGTGTTTTGAACACGAATACGGCGTATGCACAGCGTCGAGATACCAGTGCTCCTTCGGGAGTGGTGTTGCCCGCTTTTACATCTCAGCGTGTTACTTCGGGGCGAGACCGGTTCCTGAACGAGCCCGTGCTCACTACCGATGCTCTGGTGGAGTCGCTCAAGACCAATAAGATTTTCCGCAGCAATATCGCCAAGCACTTCGGCCTACCTGAGGAACGTGTTGTTAGCTTTGTGGAAGATGCGCTGGTTCCCTATATTCTGCCCCAGGATACTCCGGTAACCAACTATGGTGTGACAAAAACGGGCCTGATCTACGGCAAGAAAATGTCTCTCAAGAAGGGAACCCGTGTCTGGGCGACCCGTGATGGCAGCCCGGTTCTGAAGTGGATCTGCTCTAACCCCCTCTCGCCCAAGGCACCTGTGCTGAAAGAGAAGCCCAAGCCCAGTACGGTGAGCAGCCGAAAGGTTCCCAGTGGTCTTGAGCAAGTGGCTTCTAACCTGCAAGCACCAGCGGGACTCGAAGGCCTCCCGGGCGGCGAAGTGGCGTTAAACCTGCCCCCAGACCCGGTCTTTGTTAAGCCAACTCCTAAGCCGGTAGTACCCACTGTCAAGCCGACTCCTAAGCCTGTTATTGAGCCCAAGCCCGTTCCGGCGCCACTCAACAAGATTGCTCGCACAGGACTGCCGCTTCTGCCGCTTGCAGGAATTGCGGGCGCTGTGGTGCGCTCCGTGAAGCAGCCCGTGTCGGTGGAAACGGAGCAGAA
Organism: Armatimonas sp.; assembly: GCF_043757465.1. Lineage (GTDB taxonomy): Bacteria > Armatimonadota > Armatimonadia > Armatimonadales > Armatimonadaceae > Armatimonas. The sequence goes on along the minus strand of NZ_JAYVPL010000020.1, from coordinate 23,318 downwards.
TGCGACGGCGCTTGAGCCAGGGGCTCTGGCGTCAACGACAGGCACCATAACAAGTCGAGCGCGCGGCGTGAACTCCGTACCCGAGCCAGGGACACTTTTGCTGGCCGCACTGGGCCTGGCTGGCTTGCCTCTCTTGCGCCGCCGAAAATAAACGCTAGGCGGATTTACTCCCAGCAGGCTCGCTCTCTCGGAGAGCGAGCCTGCTTTGTTTTTCGTGCTGGAGCTGCTCGCGCCACTGGCTGAGCAGTGTCCCCAGAGTGACCCCAAAACTGTCGTAGAGCACATCGGCGGCCACTCCCCAGCGCGATGGGACAAAGCTCTGGTGCCACTCGTCACTGGCGGCAAAGCCGATGCCCAGCACCAGCGGGAGAACTACGTGGCGGCTACGAAAGTGGGGGCTGCCGCTTCGAGCGGCGCGGTAGGCCAGGAGTGCGAGGAGCAAGTATTCCAGAACATGGCTCGTCTTACGGATGTTAAAATCAATCCGATCCACCTGGGCGGGAGTGAGCTGCGTCGCTAGCGAGGGAGCGAGTCTACGCAGAATGCTATGCATCAGAGGCCGGGTGTGCTGTGCGGAGCCACTATCGCCCGACATCGTAAAAATAAACCCCATCCAGATCAGGAGGGGGAGGGTGTAACGAACAAAGCGGCGCATTGTCTGTAAGTATATGTTAAACTGGTTTAGATAGGCAAACAGTGGGGCATACTTAAGTCGGCGCAGGAATGGATCTTTTTTCACCCGTAATTACCGTTTCGGAAGCACTCTCCCCACACACAGGGGAAGCTGCACCGCGTCAGGATGCACCCCTTGCCGCCCGTATGCGCCCTCGTCTCCTGGATGAACTGGCTGGGCAGGCACATCTGCTCGCCGCCGGGAAGTCGCTGCGGCAGGCCATTGAGCGTGATGAGCTGCGCTCCGCGATCTTCTGGGGGCCGCCGGGCTGTGGGAAATCTACCCTCGCGTCGCTGATCGCACGCACGACACGCTGTCACTTTGAGAGCTTCTCCGCCGTCACGGGGGGAGTCGCCGAGGTGCGCAAGCTTATCGATGCGGCGCGGGAGCGCCATAAAGCCTACGGGCAGCGCACGCTTCTCTTTGTGGACGAGATCCATCGCTTCAATAAGGCCCAGCAAGATGCTTTCTTGCCCCATGTCGAAGACGGCACTGTGATTTTGATCGGCGCGACGACGGAGAACCCGTATTTCTCTGTCAATGCGCCACTGCTCTCGCGGGCACGGCTCTATCCCTTCCAGGCGCTGAGTGAGGACGATCTCGCGGCGCTCCTAACACGGGCTCTGACCGATGCCGAAAACGGGCTAGGAGCAAGATCACTCGTGCTAGAACCCCAAGCGCTTGGGTTCCTCGCGGCAGCGGCGTCGGGAGATGCACGCTCGGCACTCGGGGCACTGGAGCTGGCGGCGGCGCTGGCACAGAGCGGAGTCATTACTCTGGCGGACGCCGAGGAGGCCGTTGGTCAGCGCTCCCTTGGCTACGATAAGTCTGGCGACACGCACTACGACATGGCATCCGCGCTCATCAAGAGTATCCGGGGCTCCGATCCGGATGCGGCGATCTATTATCTGACTCGTATGCTCGAAGCCGGAGAGGAGCCGCGCTTTCTGGCCCGTCGCCTCGTCATTCTAGCATCGGAGGACATTGGCTGTGCCGATCCGAGTGCGCTGCCCCTCGCTGTGGCGGGTTTTCAGGCTGTCGAGGTTATTGGCATGCCCGAGTGTGCTTTGAACCTGGCACACGTGACCCTCTATCTGGCGGCGGCTCCCAAGTCTAATGCCTGTACTAAGGCGCTGGGGCGAGCACGTGACGACATTCGCAACGCGGCGTTCTCGGGCATACCCAAGCCCCTGCGTGATAGCCACGCGAAAGGAGTTCAGTCACTTGGGCACGGAGTTGGTTATCTCTCTCCTCATGACTATCCCGAGGGCTTTGTGCGGCAGCGCTACTTACCTGAGGGGCTCCCTGAGAAAAAAGAGCCTTACTACCAGCCGACGGAAAACGGTGTCGAAGCGAAGATTAAGGCGCGCCTTGAGCGTCTCTGGAGCGATAAAAGCGATGAGGCGAGTTAAATGCTAGAGATACGGGAAGCGGCGTGGCGCGAGGCAAAGAGCCCTGTGGAGCGTATTGATGCGGCCAATCGCTTGGCACAGGTGCTCGCTCAGACGGATGTCGGGCGCTGCCGTGAGCTGGCCGAGGAAACCTATGAGGCAGCCCGTGCGCTGGGCTACCTGCCAGGCGAGGCGGGAGCACTCCGTTACCGCGCCATCTGTCGGTTGATTCAGGCTGATTTAGAGGGGGCAGAGGCCGACTACCGGACTGCTCTCGCACTGAGCCGGGAGCAGGGACTGCGGGAGATCGAGGCAAGCTGTTTTTTGGGGTTGAGCACGCTCCAGCGCAAAGCGACCAACTACGCCGAAGCGATGGCACTTCTTCTCGAAGCACGTCGCCTGCGTCAGGACGAGGGCGACCAGCAGGGGGAGGTCGCCGTTCTTAACAATTTAGGGGCGCTCTGTCTGGAGCTTGGAAGCTACGATGAGGCGCTGGCTTTCTTACTCGCGGGGCTGAAAATGGCGCGTGATAACCAGCTCGCGGATTACGAGATCTTCTGTCTTGCCAATGTGGCAGGGATCAAGCGGGAGGTGGGGGATCTTGAGGGAGCCGCTGCGGATCTAAGTTTCTGTCTGGCCCTAGCGAAGACTCTGGGCAACAACTATATCCGCCCTCACTTGCTCGCTGCTCTCTGTGAGGTTTACTTGAAAGGGGGGCGAATCGAGGAGGCGCTACGCGTCAATGAGGAAGCACTCACCTTGGCAAGTGGTGGAGAGGACCGTCAGGTGGAACTCTCGCTGCTGGTTCACCTAGGGACGATCTGTAACGAGTTGGGTATGCCGGAGGCAGCCGAGGCGGCGTTTACCCGGGCACTGGAGCGCACCGAGCGGCTGGGGGACTTAGAGCGACGATTGGAGACACTCTGTCAGGCGGCAGTGTTCTACCAGAGCCAGGAGCGACTGCCCGAAGCCCGTCGAACATTTCACGAAGTGCTGGAGCAGGCCAATCAGACGGGCGCACGGCGTCATCTCCCACGGGTGCTGCGTGGTCTGGCTGCTGTGGAGCCGGAGCAGGCGCACTACTACCAAGAGCAAGCAGATGCCATCGAGGCGGTACTTAAGCAACAAGCCCTCAAGAGCCGCCAGCTTGCTTTGGAGGCGCGGGGCTAGTGTGGGTTAACGCAGCTAGTGCGACGTGTTATAATGGCGTGTGCTATCGCTACTGCAACGACCCGGCGTTCGGCAACTGATCAAGTTTTGCCTCGTCGGGCTATCCTCTTTTATTATTGATGCGGGCTTATTATATTGGCTGCACTTTAATGTAGGACTGCCTGTGGCGGTGGCAGGGACGCTCTCTTTTCTTTGTGCGGTTACCAATGGGTATTTCTGGAACAGTCGCTGGACCTTTCAGGATCGCCAGAGAGATACCAGGAAGCAGTACCCAAAATTTCTGGCAACAAACGTGGTGGGCTGGGGCTTAAACCTCACCATCATGACGTCGGCGATTGTGCTGGCAATGCGTCTGGGAATGATGCATACGCACCGAGAAACAAGTGAGATTCTCCAGATAATCGCGACCGGACAGGGCAAGAGCGAGTTTAGCCCGTTCGTGCTGCTGGGAGCAAAAGTGGTGGCTACCGTGATTGTGGTCGCCTGGAATTTTACAGCCGCCCGGCTGTGGACGTTTAAAAAGACGCCCTCCGATGGGGCGGACTCTGAATAAATACAAGTGTTGATTTGTTGGTGCGTGCGGCAGTGTTGCCCTGTGCACCGATAGGAGATAGGTTTTGAAGGAAATTATTGTCAATAGCGACGCGCGTGAGACGCGTATCGCTGTCCGCGAAGACGGACAACTGATAGAGTTACATATTGAGCGCGATGAGCGTGTGGTGGGGAGCATCTACAAGGGGCGCGTGGATAATATCGTCGCCGGAATTGATGCCGCTTTTGTGGATATCGGGCTGGATCGCAACGCTTTTCTCTATGCGGGGGATATCATTCCGGGCGGCGGCGGCGACGATCTAGACGACGAAGGCAACTTTGACCGACGGGGGCGACGGCCACGCTCGCACACGCCCATCCGGGATCTCGTACGTCGTGGACAAGAGGTGCTGGTGCAGGTTACTAAGGGCGCACGGAGCACCAAGGGAAGCCGGGTCAGCACCCGCATCTCGCTGCCGGGGCGCTACCTGGTCTTCATGCCGGAGGAGAACTCCACGGGGGTCTCACGCAAGATAGACGATCCGCGCGAGCGGGATCGGCTGAAGAAGATCATCGAGGGCATTCGCAAGCCTGGCTACGGCCTGATTGTCCGCACCGAAGCCGAGGGCAAGACCGAGCGTGAGCTGCGCCAGGATCTGGAGTTTCTGGAGCGGACCTGGGCGGAGATTCGGGGCAAGGCCAATAAAACGCCCGCGCCTAATCTTGTCCACGCCGATCTGACTCTCCTGCTGCGTATTCTCCGAGACACGTTTGGCTCCGATGTTGAGAAGATGTATCTGGACTCCGCCGCTGAGTACAAAAAAGCCCACGAGCTTCTCGACTTTTTCGGCCCCAGCCTGAAAGATCGCGTGGTTCTTTACGATGGCGACAAGGCGATTTTTGAGCACTTTGCCATTGAGAGCGAGATCGAGCGCTTCCTCAAGCGACGGGTTCCGCTCAAGTCTGGCGGTTATCTGGTCATTGATCAGGCGGAAGCACTCACGGCGATTGATGTGAACTCCGGCAAGTTTGGAGGTAAGACCGAGGGGCTCAACGACACGATTGTCCAGACGAACCTAGAGGCTGTCAGTGAGATCGCGCGTCAGTTGCGGCTTCGTGATATGGGTGGCATTCTCGTGCTTGATCTCATTGATATGAACAATGCCGGGGATCGCCGCAAGGTTGAGCAGGCGTTTGAGAGTGCGCTCAAGACCGATAAAAACCGCTGTAAAGTCAGTCATATCTCCCCGCTGGGGCTGATTGAGATGACCCGCAAGCGCACCGGCGAGACGATCAACGAGCAGATGGACGAGATGTGCCCCTACTGCGCCGGAACGGGCCGGGTGTCGTCTCCGCAGAGTGTCGCCCTGAATATCGAACGGGAGCTACGTCGGCGTGCACGCAGCGAGAAGGGTGAGGCGTTCCTGGTGAGCTGCCATCCTCTGGTCGCTGCGGCAATGGTGGGCGAGGATGGCTCCGAGCTGGAGGAGCTGGAGCACGCGCTGGAGCGGGGAATCTATATTCGTGCCAATGAGCTGGGCCACCATGAGAAGTACGAGCTGACCACGGGGCGCTTAGACGATTTTGACCGGCGCTACGGCACGATCAAGCGTGGGCAGATGATTGACGCGCGGGTGCTGACCATTAGTGATGGGACGCCTCCGGTCGCGGCGGGCATCACGGAGGGCGGCATCATTGTCTTTGTGCCACCGACGGGGCGCCAGCCTGGGCACGGGGTTCGTGTCCGCCTCGCCGCCGTGAGCCGCTCTTTTGCCGTTGGCGAAGTGCAGGGCAAGGGCGGCAGTGGCGGCGGTGGCAACGAGCCTCCCGCCGCGCCCAAGCCCGAACCGCCCCGTGCTGCTCCCCGTGAAAAAGAAGCACCTGCCACGGACGACAACCGTGGCCGCCGCCGTCGCCGCCGTGGCGGACAGCGCACCGAAGCCGCTGCTTAGCGGGGGAGTGTCTCCCAGTGCACGACCTGGTTGCGGCCATGCTCCTTGGCGAAGTAAAGCGCACTGTCGGCGGCATCCACAAGCCTCTCGGGGCTTGCCATACTGTCCGTCAGGGTGGCCAGACCGATACTGGCCGTGACCGGGCGGTTGGGCCACTCTGAGCGTAGCAGCAGGGCACGCAGGCGCTCCCCCACAATCATGGCCTCGGTACTGTCGGTGTGCGGAAGGATCAGCGAAAACTCCTCGCCGCCGTAGCGGGCAACCGTATCGGAGAGCCGGGCGGTCTGGGCGAGAGCACTGGCCATGCGCCGCAGAATCACATCGCCCGCCGGATGCCCAAACGTGTCGTTGTAGCTTTTGAAGCTATCCACATCCAGAACCACCACGGAGAGCGGGAGCTGGTAGCGTCGGGCACGCTGCCACTCCATGTCTAAGCGCGAATCGAAGGCGCGGCGGTTGCTCAGGCCCGTCAAACCATCTTCCTCGGTGAGCTCGCGCAGACGCTCGTTCTCTTTCTGGAGCGTGCGCAGGCGCTGGATCTGGAGGCGACGTTCGACGCGCAGGAGTAAGTAGGCTCCCAGTAAGGCCAGAGTAAAGAGAGCGGCTCGCCCGATGGCTTCCGCACGCTGGCGCTGGTTGTCCAGACGAAGCGACTGTTCCCGCAGACGACTCTCCCGCAGACTGCTTTCTTGTACCTGAGAGACGCTGGCCTGCAGGGCGCTACCTTCCTGCTGGCTGGCTTGAAGAGCGGCAAATGCCTCGGGTAGCCGCTGTGCTTCGCGGAGCGTGGCGGCGTGTTCCAAGTGGCCTAAGTACGCTCTGGCCTGCTCCGGGAGCTGAGTGAAGCGCTGCTGCTGCGCCTGCACGAGAGTACCTGGGGCGCGCAGCTCCCTGAGGTCTTTCTCCAGTGTCTCACGGAGGCGGCGGAAGCGCTTGGCATAGTCGGGGCGCCCGGTTCCCACATAGGCAGCCTGGCAAAGCTCCGCCTCGCTTAGCTTACTGGCGACACTGCTGATCTGACCTTGGAGCCTAAGCTCGTGGCTGAGCAGGCGTTGCTCCTCCGCAACCTGGGAAGCGCCGCGCTCAGTTAGCGATTCGCCGACGACAACCGCGAGTGCGGTGAGGATCAGAAGGCCAAGCCACCGTGCGTTGGTCGGGGGACGCTCTGAGCGAGTGGACTCGTGCTTGTTGGAAGCGGAGGGCTCCTCCTGGATAGAGGCGAGCTGCGGCGAAAGGGCCATAATACGACTATTCTACCCCTGATTAGGTGTGGTTGGAGAGTGCACCCGTACTTTACGTACACGCCGTCCGGTAGTCTCGACCACCGTGAGCTGCGCATTACCGTAGGCCACTTGCTCACCGATACGCGGTGCACCACTGGTCTGGGAAAGTATCCAGCCCCCGATTGTCTCGACATCGGGCTCCTCATCGGGCCCCGTCAGCTCCAGCAGGCGCTCCAACTTCTCCAGAGGCATTCGGCCATCCACGAGATAAGTCCCATCGCTGCCGGACTCAATCTCGGGCCGTGTCGGGTCGCGCTCATCCATAATATCGCCGACAATTTCCTCTAGAATATCTTCGAGGGTGACGATTCCCGCCGTGCCTCCAAACTCATCTACGACCACGGCCATGTGCTGGCGCTGGCGCTGGAGCTCGCGCAGAAGCTGATCAATCGGCTTGGTCTCTGGCACCCGGGGCAGGTCAATCACAATGCTGAGTAGGTCGCCACTCTTGAAGCGCAACAGATCCCGAATATGAATCATCCCGATGATCTCGTCGGTGGAGCCTTCCTCACAGAGGGGGAAGCGCGTGTAGCCGGAGTTCTCCGCGATCTTACGATTTTCCGTGAGGGGCTTGTCGGTGGAGAGGAAGACAATATCCGGGCGCGGTACCATGATCTCTTTGGCCTGTCGGTGCGCGAAGTCTAGGACACGGTGCACCAGTCCAACTTCTTCCTCGCCCAGCTCACCCCCTTCACCGCTTTGTTCTACAATCAGCCTAATCTCCGCCTCCGAGTGCATCCCTTCGTCGTTGTGCCCACTTCGGTAGCCAAAGGGAAGCAGAATCAGTGAGGAGAGCTTACCCATTGCGGCCAGAGGAGCCTTGCAGACACGGTAGAAAATATCCAGCGGAATAATTGTTTTCAGCAGAATCTTCTCGGCGTCTTTGATCGCCATCGTGGTAGGCACGAGCTCGCCCAGAACAAACTCAACCAGGGTGACGATAACCAGGATCAGCACAGTAACCACCCAGGCAGGCAGGCTATGGATCACGGGCTTCAGAAACGCATGCACGACATCGTGCCCCACGCTGCCTAGAACCACGGCGCAAACCATGACCCCAAACTTGGTGGCGTGCAGGTAGTGGGAGATATGGCGCACCGCTTCCAGGGCACGCTCGGCTCCGAACACTTTACGCGCCGCCAGCTCCTCTAGGCGTGTTGTACGCACTTTCACAAGGGCCAGTTCTGCCGCCACAAAAAAGGCGGTCAAGAAAACGAGCAAGAGGGCAAAGAGCAGCTTTAAAAAGTTATCCACGGATTTTAGATTGTTCCAATTGTACCAGATGTGCAAATTCCCTGCCCTGAGCCGTTGAAATTGACAGACAAAGAACAGAAGAGGATACAATTGCCGCATGCAACGTTCTCACTTTTTTGGACTGGCGGCGGCACTTCTTCTGGCAGGCTGCACGCCTAAAACTCCTCACGAAGGTAGCTCGGGTAAGGCCCCACGCGAGACGCTCGAAGTGGGCTTTCTGCCCGTTACCTGACATCTGACGTGCCCGGTCACCGCCTTTGCCTCGGAGACCAGCACCTCAGGGACTCGGTTCGAGTCCCGTCGCTTTACAGACTGGCCCACGGTCGCTGATGCTCTGCGCACCGGTGCGCTCAAGGCCACATTTATGATTGCCCCGATGGCCATGAAGCTCAAAGCCGATGGCGTCCCCTGCAAGATTGTCTACCTGGGCCACCGTGATGGCTCCACCGTGATGGTGCGCAAAGACGATCCCGCAAAGTCGCTCGCCGATCTCAAAGGCCGCACTATTGCCATTCCCAGCAAGTTCTCCAACCAGTATCTTGTGATCCATAAGCTTATGGAAGACCAGGGGCTCAAAGAGAGCGATTTAACGTTCATCGAGATGCCGCCCCCGGATATGCCTACAGCACTGGCGCAAAAATCCATTGATGCCTACTTTGTTGGGGAACCCCACGCTGCCAAGGCCGAACTTGATGGCACGGGCCGCGTGCTCTACCATGCTAAAGACATCTGGCCGCGTTTCATCTCCTGCGTCCTCGTCGTGCGCGACGATCTGGCCAAAGACAAGCCCGAGGTCGTCCGTGATCTCGTCCGTGGAATCGCCGAGTCGGGGGAGTGGGCCGAGACTCATCGCAGCGAGGCCGCCAAAGTGGCCGCGCCCAAGTTCAAGCAAAAAGAGGAGCTTATTAAATTCGTCCTCAACGACCCGGGCCGCGTCAGCTACCGCCAGCTCACGCCCACCGACCCGGAGATGCAGATCATCATGGATATGGCCGTGAAAACCGGAATTATCAAGAAGGCGCTTCCTCTCAAGGATATCTTGGATCGCTCTTTTATTCCCGCAAAAATCGAAGCCGCCAAGATTGATGTGAAATAAAACATGCCGTGGATCAAGACCGTTTCCCCAAAAGAATCCGAAGCCGTGCGCGAGGCCATGATGGCGCAGCGCCCGCTCTACCCGGCTGCGTATGGCGGGAGCCCCGAGAGTGCGCAACACCTCCCCCAGGCCGTGCTCGATGAGAGCATTGTGGCGTCGCACTCGCTCATTCCCGAGGCGCTCAAGCATGCCTTCTCCACGTTTGGTGTCTTGATGAGCCCTGAGCTTCCGCTCTCACGCCGCGAGCACGAGCTGATCGCCGCCACGGTCTCGTCGCTGAATGCGTGCTTCTACTGAACGGAGTCTCACGCGGAGTTTCTGCGTGTCGAGACACTCGATAGTGATCTTTCCGAGGCGATTAAGTCTGACTGGCGCACGGCTCCAGGGCTCTCTGAGCGCGACGTGGCGATACTGGGCTATGTCGAGAAGCTCACGCGCCATGCCTACAGGATCCTGCCCGACGACTTAGAAACCCTACGCGCCGTGGGCCTTGATGACATCGGGATTTTGCAAGTGAACTTGATTGCCTCCTGGTTTAACTACATCAACCGGGTCGCGGATGGGCTTGGTGTTGGGAAAGAAGGGCTCAGAGTGGGACGTGCTACAATGAAGCCATGATGCGTTCCGTCTTAGCGCCGCTTGTGCTCCTTGCGCTGCTTGCGCGATTTGTTGTGGGTATGTCCCATGCTCAGACTCTCGACTGGGAAAACCCGGCGGTGGTGGGGATCAACAAAGAAGCACCCCGCGCCGAGATGGCTAGCTTCGATAGTGTCAAGGCCGCCGGGGGGGTGACCCGCGAGGCTCCTGGCGCGTTTGCTAAGCTTCTAAACGGCAACTGGAAGTTCCACTGGGTCGGCAAGCCGGATGACCGCCCCAAGAACTTCTTTCTGACAAGCTTCGATGATAAGAGCTGGGGGACGATTGCGGTGCCCTCGTGCTGGGAGCTTAAGGGCTACGGTATCCCGATCTACACCAATATTACCTATCCCCATGTTAAGAACCCTCCGTTTATCGCTCATAACTACAACCCGGTCGGCTCGTATCGCACGGAGTTCACAGTTCCCGAGACCTGGGAGGGCCGCGAGGTCTATATTCGTTTTGGGGGAGTTTATAGTGCCTTTTATCTCTGGGTGAACGGCAAGAAAGTGGGCTACTCCGAGGACAGCAAAGACCCGGCGGAGTTTAGTCTCACCAAGTACCTCAAGCCAGGCAAGAATTTACTTGCCGTGGAAGTCTATCGCTGGTGTGATGGCAGCTACCTAGAAGACCAGGACATGTTCCGCTACTCAGGGATCTTTCGCGATGTCTGGCTGCATGCCACTCCCAAAGTGCAGATTCGCGATTTCTTCTGCAAGCCAGAGCTCGATGCAAAGTACAAAGATGCCACGCTCAAGACTCGGGTCTGGGTGCGTAATCTCTCTGGTGAGCGTTCGGGGAGCCGTAAAGTTGAGGTCAGTCTCTACGACAAAGCGGGCAAACGAATCGGGCTGACCGAGGCGCTGCTCGATAGCTTCCCCAGCGGCCAGGAGCGCAGTGCTGAGGTGCGGCTGAAAGTGGAGAACCCGGCGAAGTGGACGGCGGAGACGCCCACTCTCTACACGGTGGTGCTAGCGCTCAAAGATGATAGTGGAGTGGTTCAAGAGGCAACCTCGACGCGCGTGGGGTTCCGCAAGATCGAGTGGAAAACAGGCGTCTTTACCATCAATGGCAAGCCCGTCAAGATCAAGGGAGTGAATCGCCACGAGCACGACCCGGATACAGGCCGCACGCTCTCCGTAGCACGCATGGTTCAGGATATTCGGCTGATGAAGCGCTTCAATATCAACACCGTTCGCTGCTCCCACTACCCCAACGACTCCCGCTGGTACGATCTGTGTGACCGCTACGGACTCTATGTGATTGATGAGGCCAATATCGAGAGCCATGGTATGGGGTACGGCAAAGAGAGCCTCGGGCATGATGTGGCCTGGCAGAAAGCGCACTTAGACCGCACCGAGCGCATGCTCCAGACCCACAAGAACCACCCGAGCATCGTGATGTGGTCGCTGGGCAACGAAGCTGGACCGGGCATCAACTTTGCCGCTACCGCCAAGCTGGTGCACACCCTGGATCCGTCGCGGCCCGTGCACTACGAGCGTGATAACTCCGTCACGGACGTAGACAGTGTGATGTACCCCACCGTTGACTCTATTATCGGTGAGGGCAAGCGCAAGTCTGGCAAGCCCTTCTTTGTGTGTGAGTACGCGCATGCCATGGGCAACGCGGTCGGTAATCTTGTGGAGTATGTTGCGGCATTTGAGAGCTCGCCCCGCATTATGGGGGGCTGCATCTGGGACTGGGTGGATCAGGGATTGACCAAGAAAGCACCCGGTGGCGAGTCTTATTTTGCCTACGGCGGCGATTTTGATGATAAGCCCAACGACGGTAACTTTTGCTGTAATGGGCTGGTGACACCCAACCGCACGATCACGCCCAAACTCTACGAAGTCAAGAAGTGCTACCAGAATATCGAGATTGTTGCCGAGGATCTGGCTACGGGCCGCATCCGTGTCACCAACAGGTTCAGCTTCACCGATCTTAAGGAATACACCCTGCACTACGTGGTCACCGAAGACGGTCAGAAGATTGCCAGCGGTAACTTGCCCTCCCTAAGCTGCCCGGCGGGTGAGAGCGTCAGTGCCACTCTGCCACTGAAGAAACCCAATCTCAAGCCTGGTGCCGAGTACTTTGTTAAGGTCTCCGTCTTGGTGAACACGCGGATGGAATGGGCTGAGGAGAATTATGAGATTGCTTGGGAGCAACTCAAGCTCCCGTGGCAGCCGAGTCCCGCACCGTTTATTGCCTTGGCACCGCTCGATGCTCGCGGGCAGTGGATCATTGATCTTCAGAAGTTTGGCCCCGGGCGTATCGCTTTCTCCCGTAATGGTGCCAATTTTGAGTTCGTCTTCAATCGTGACACCGGGATTTTAGAGAAACTCACTCATAACAAGAAGCTTGTTCTTTCGGGACGTGGCCTCTCGCTCAATGTCTACCGCGCCCTGACCGACAACGATAGCTGGCTACGGACGAGCTTTTTCGAATCGGGGCTCTCCAGCCTCACCCCGACCGTGGAGTCGTTTAGCTATAAGAACTCCGCTGATGGGGGAACGATCACGGTGACGGTCAAGGCGAAGTGGCTGGGCTTTAAGGGCAATGGCTTTGAGCAGACGGCGCTCTACACGCTCCTACGCGATGGCACGGTGCTGGTGGACTGGCGGCTCGATCCGATTGGGAACCTGCCGTCGCTGCCGCGCTTGGGAGCACGCTTTTCCGCTCCGGTCAGCTATAGCAATTTTACCTGGCTTGGGCACGGCCCCAGTGAGTCCTACCCGGATCGTAAGGCGGCAATGGACATTGGGCTGTGGAGTGGGCTGGTGAAGGATCAGTACATCGCCTATGTCCGCCCCCAGGAGAATGGCAATAAAGAGGACTGTCGCTGGTCCGCACTACTCGACAAGGAGAAAACAGGGCTTTTAATTGTCGCCGAGGACGAGCCGCTGGCGATGTCCGCGAGTCATTTTCTGCCCGAGGATCTCGATAACGCTCGCCATCGGCAGGGGGAAGAGAAGAAGTACAACAAGCTCGTTGCGCGCAGCGAGGTGAATTTCTGTATAGACTGGCTCCAGATGGGGCTTGGGGGGGCATCGTGTGGCCCCGGCCCGCTGGGCAAGTACCTGTGCAAGCTCGACACCACCGCACGGCTGCGCTTCTCGCTGCGCCCCTACAACCCGAAGCTCGGCGAGCTTGCCAGTGTGGCCCGCCGCCGCCTGCCGATTACCGCTGCCCCGCTGGTGGTACGGGGGGAAGATGGCCAGGTGACGATCTCCCACAAGCTGCCCGAGGCCGTTTTAAACTACAGCCTTAACGGTGGCCCGGAGCAGCGCTACACCGGGCCGTTCTTAGCATCCGGCGCGACGACTCTTGTGGTGCGTGCCCTCGTTGCCGGACTCCCTGCCAGCGAGACGATAACCACGACATTGCCCGAGATCATTCCGGTGGCACGCCTGAGCCGCTCTGGCTGGCGGGTGAGCGCCGATAGTGTCGAGCCCAGCGAGGGCGATGTTCAGAACGCCTTTGACGGCGACTCGGAGACATTCTGGCACACCGAGTGGAGCCAGCGCGAGCCCGCTCCGCCGCACACCCTAACCATCAACCTGGAGGATGAGCAAACACTCCTGGGCTTCGAGTATCTCCCGCGCCAGGGCCAGGCCAATGGGCGCATCGCCAACTACACGCTTGAAGTAAGTCGCGATGGGCGAAGCTGGAGCCCTGCACACACGGGGAGTTTTCCCAACACCACCAAGCTACAGCGGGTTTTCTTCACCAACCCCACCCGTGCACGCTTCGTCCGTCTGGTCGCAAAGTCCGAGGTCGGTGGTAAGGCTTGGTCGGCGGTAGCGGAGCTGAATCTGCTAACCGCCCCCTAACCCCCGTCCGACGGGGGAACTGAAAGGAAAATCCCTCTTATTCCCCCGCTGGGCGGGGGGGAGGGGGTAAGTATATGGCAATTTTAGAGACACTTTTTGGTTTAGATGGCAAGATCGCACTGGTGACGGGTGCGAGTGGTGGCATTGGCTCGGCGATTGCGCGGGCCTACGCGGAGGCGGGCGCAACTGTGATCCTCAATGGGACACGACGAGAGAAGCTTGAAGCGCTGGCGACAGAGATTGGGCTACCAGACAAGACCGTGATCATGCCCGCCGATCTGTCTACGCCTGAGGCGTGCAAGGGACTAATTGCGCAGATCGAGAGCGAGCTAGGGCGACTGGATATCCTCGTCAACAACGCCGGGATCAACCGCCGCAAGCCCGCCGCCGACTTCACGGAGGACGACTACCGAACCATTCTCTCGGTGAACTTAGACGGCGTTTTTTTTCTCTCGCAGGCGGCGTATCCGCTGATGAAGAAAAACGGTGGTGGCAAGATCATTCAGATCGGCTCGATGACCAGCTACATTGGGCTGGGCAATGTGGCCGTTTACGGCATGACCAAGTCCGCGATCGCGCAGCTTTCCAAGACACTGGCGGTGGAGTGGGCCAAGGATAATATCCAGGTCAACTGCCTCTGCCCTGGTTTTATTGTCACGCCGCTCACTGAGGCTGGGATGATGTCCGACGAAAAGAAAGTCAAGTGGCTGATGCAGCGCATTCCTGCCCACCGATTCGGTGTCCCCGACGATCTGGTCAGCACTGCTCTATTGCTCGCCTCGCCCGCATCGTCTTACATCACAGGTCAGCTTATCGCTATTGACGGGGGCTTTCTGGCGGGCGGAAGCTGGGACAATCCGTAGACGGAGACCAAGGAGGACAACATGATGGAAACAACGGCACTTCAGTTTCGCCTCACCGACGATGAGCGGCGGCACTTCAACGAGCAGGGCTACTTAATTGTGGAGAACGCTCTTGATTCTGACCAGATCACACGCCTCACCACACTCACCGATGCGGCATATACAACGAAGCTCACGAACGGCTTCGATCCGAGCGCGGCACTTTTCTATCCCAACTTCATCCCCGATGCCCCGGAGTTCGCGGATTTAGTGGACTACGAGAAGATCTTGCCCAAAGTCTGGGGGATTCTGGGCTGGAATATCTATCTATATCACGCGCACTTAATCATCACGCCGCCGTCAGGGAAGGCACGCGACCGCAAGACTTTTGGCTGGCACCAGGACAGTGGGCGCGTGAACCAGGAGATGGAGAGCCACCCACGCCCGCGCCTTTCGCTGAAGGTGGCCTACTTTCTCTCGGACACCAGTGAGGAGGGGCGGGGCAACTTCTGGATCATTCCAGGCAGTCACTTAAACGACACGCTTGCGCTCCCCACAGATAAACTCAGTCAGCCTGAGGGCGCGATCCCGGTGCGCGTTAAACCCGGCACTGCCGTGTTTTTTGACCGTCGGCTCTGGCACACCGCGAGCCCGAACTGGAGCGATGTCACCCGCAAGATTCTCTTCTATGGCTACGGCTACCGGTGGATTCGCACCAAAGACGACATGACGGTTAAAGACCTCTGGCCGCAGTCTGACCCGATTCGCAAGCAGCTCCTGGGCTACGGTACCAACTGCAACGGCTTCTTCTCGCCCACCGACGACGACGTGCCGCTGCGTGTCTGGCTCCGTGAGCACTCGCCAGAAGAGGCAAAATAACCTCCCCCCGCGCTTCGCGCGACCCCCTCCGGCTCCGCGAAGGGGGTTTTAGCCAGCAATCGTGAGCAAGATTCCGAGCAGGCGCTCGATGGGGTGCAGGTACTCTTCGTCGCCGTCTATCTCTAGGTAATCGCCCGTAAGCCGCAGGAAACGCCAGTTGCTTCCGGTGGTCACCGCGCCATAGAGAACCGGGAGTGGGTTGTCCTCGCGCTCATTGAAGATGCGGGCGGCGATTAGCTCTGCCGCACACTGAGCGAGGCCAAGGTTAATCTTTTCGTTCTTGGCCTCGACCACGGCAAACACGGGCGCATGGATAGAGTAGGGGTTGCTGTCACGAGAAAGCAGGTAGTCGCAGTAGCCATTGAGCCCGCGCTCGGCATCTACATTGAAGTCCACGCCCGAGAATAAGCTGATCTCCCGATTTCGTTGGCGACGGACTTCGGCGAGAATAGGCATGATGAGCAGCTCTGAGCGGGCTTTTTCTGTCCCAATCGCTAGCGCGAGAGGCTCGTATTCGTAGAGCGCGGTTCGGAGAAAGTCGCTGGGTGTCGCTGCATACTCCCCTTCAAAAAGTCGGGCCTGGAAGGTAACGCTCAGGCCAAACTCCCGTCGCAAAACAGAGAGATCGGTGAAGTTCGAGTAGGCCATGTTTTCAGTATACCGTTTCCGATCCAGGTAAAATAGCCGCATGCAACCAACGGACTATGTGGCGCTGATCGCCCATGATGGACGAAAAGACGTGATGGCGGACTTCGTGCGGCGGCACAAAGCACAGCTTGAGGGCTTGCCATTAGTGGCGACCGCGACCACGGGGGGGATTGTCGAAGCCGAGACGGGCCTCGACGTGCGGCGGGTGCTCTCGGGGCCGCGTGGGGGAGACTTACAGATCGGTGCACTGATCGCCGAGGGCAAGGTGCGCGCCGTGATCTTTCTTCGTGACCCGCTCACCGCGCACCCGCACGAGCCAGATATCTCGGCTCTGATGAAAGTTTGCGATATTCACAATGTACCGCTCGCAACCAACTTAGCGACAGCCGAGATGCTGGTAGATAATCTTAGGTAATGACGATGAAGCAACCCAATATCTTAGTGTTTCTGACCGACGACCACGGATCGTGGGCGATGGGCTGTGCGGGCAATAAAGAGCTACACACCCCCGCGATGGACTTTGTCGCCCGCACGGGAGCGCGCATGACCCATGCCTACACGCCGGGGCCGGTCTGCTCGCCCGCCCGTGCGAGTTTTTGGACGGGGCGTATGCCCAGCCAGCACGGGATTCACGACTGGATTCAGGAACCGACGCGTCCGCAGATTCGCTTGCAGGGCGAGGTCAATTTAGCGGAGCGCCTCAAAGGCGCTGGCTACCAGACGGGGCACTTTGGAAAATGGCACTGTGGCGCGAGCTGGGAGAAGCAGCCGGGCTTCGACGATTATTTAGGGGAGAACAAGGAGCAGTACCCCCATAAAGGCGTCTGCAAGTTTATGCACAACGGCGTGCCCGTGGAGCACACAGGCCACCGTGCGCCGTTTGTGACGAAAAAGGCGCTGGAGTTTCTAGAAAGGCGCGATAAATCCCGTCCGTTCTTTTGCTTTGTCGGCCACGTGGACACGCACTCGCCGTTCACGCAGCACCCGGAACGGCTGGTGACGAGCCATGCTAAAGACACCTTTGAGGACATTCCCAAGGAAAAGTATGTGGGTAACGCGGTGCGGGTGCCGGGCAAGCTCCCGGAGGCGAAAGAGCATCGGCGGCGATTGGAGCAGTACTACGCCGCCGTCGAGATGATAGATGAGCAAGTGGGCCTAGTTCTCGACTATCTCGACGGAATCGGGGAGCTGGACAACACGCTGGTGGTCTACACGGGCGATCACGGGCACATGAACGGCCACCACGGTCTGTACTTCAAGGGCAACGCCACGCAGCCGCCAAACTTCTACGATGAGAGCATCCAAGTGCCGTGTGTCCTGCGCTGGCCCGGGCAGATCGCCCCCGGCACGGTGAGCGCCGCTCCCGCAAGTCACTGCGATCTGTTTCAGACAGTGCTCGGGGCGGCGGGCGTTTCGGTAAACAACTACGACGGTCCAGGGCACAGCTATCTCGGCCTGCTGGGAAATGCCGTGGACATGAAGTGGACCGATGCAAGTTTCTGTGAGTACGGTACAGCACGCATGATCCGGACACCCAAGTGGAAGCTGATCGTCCGCTACGCCCCGCAAGCCACCGGCGATGAGCTTTATGATTTAGAGCGCGACCCTCGGGAGACAAAGAACGTGCTTGGTGATCCCAAGAACGCCGCAATAGTGAAAGAGCTACGGGAGCGGCTGGAGGTATTCTTTGCCAAGTACACGCAGCCCGGACGCGATGGGCGCGAGCTTGCCGCCAAAACCCCAGATTACTTCAACGACAGCAAACTCTGGCACGGCTAGCGCCCGACGTTTTCAAAGAGCTTGGCAAGCCGGTGCGCGTGCTCGTCGTAGGCGGCTTGGAAGATCTCCACGCTCCGCTCTGCGCCTACCACTACCGCACCCGCAAGCGCTCGAGGCGGCTGGCCCGCTTCGGTGAGCAGCTTGGCAGTCTCGGCCTTCATGCAGTTGATCAGCATTGCGCCGCCCACGGTAGAACCTGGCGCGACCTTCATCTCCATCCCCGGAATCTGCACCATCGCATCGCCGATGGGAGCACCCGTGTCTAAGACAACTTCCGCGAAGTCCATCAGCTTCTTGCCATCGCTGCGCTTGCTCGCCGACGCGTCCGCGTGGACTTTGGAGACGATTGCCACCACAGGAATCCCCTGGCTCTGGAAAAGCTCGGCGAGCTCGACGGGCACGAGGCTGCACCCCGACGACGAGATAATCAGCGCGGAGTCCGTGGCTTTTAGATCGAAGTTGCGCAGGATCTGCGCCGCCAGCCCGGAGACGTTCTCCAGGAACATCGCTTGGCGCTGCCCGTTGGCCCCAACGACTAAGTTATGGAAACTCAGCGAGAGCTCGACTAAAGGATTCCAGCCTGGATACGAGCCGTAGCGCGGCCACATCTCCTCGACCATCATTCGGCTATGGCCTGAGCCAAAGACATGCACCATGCGCCCGGTCAGGATCGTGGAGGCGAAGAGTGCGGCGGCTTGTTGCATCGAGGCTTCTTGTGCCGCCACGGTCTCGACCATCGCTGCGCACGCTTGCAAATAAGAAAGGGTAGGACTCATCGCTCTCATTCTACGATACGGACCAGCCGCCGTCTACTGTGAGCGTCTGTCCGGTGATCTGCGCTGCGCTCTCGCTCAGTAAGAATAGCGCGGCTTTTGCGATCGCATCGGCATCGAGCAAGCTTTCCGCAAGCGGCTGTTTGGTTTTTATGAATTCCAGAATTTCCGAATCGCTCTGTGCCCGTTGGCTCATGGGCGTGCACACCAGGCCCGGCGCGACCGCATTGATTCTAATTTTCTGAGGCGCGTAGTAAGACGCCAGCGTCGTGACCAGGCTTGTGATTGCGCCTTTGCTCGCGGCGTAGGCGTGGGTCGCAAACTTCCCCGGCTCCGGGTGCGTGGCGAGAACGGAGCCCGTGAGAACAATGCTCCCCCCACTTCCTTGGGCGAGAAACTGCCGCAGAACTGCACGGGCGATATGAAACGTCGTGTCTAAATTCAGCGCCAGCGTCCGGCTCCAACCTTCGTCGGTGCAAGCATCCAGTGGCCCATCCCCAAAGCGCCGCCCGGAGCCCCCGACCACGCAGAACACTCCGTCAAGGCTCCCCAGCGTCTGTACCGCCACCGCCACCGCCGCGTCCGCCTGCGCAGAGTCCGTCAGATCAGCGGCAAGATACGGTACACCCAGCGCTACGCAGTCATCGGCGTTTAGGCTTGTCACAAAGACCCGATGCCCCGCCGCCGTCGCCAACCGTACCGTCGCCGCCGCAATCCCCGTCGCGCCCGTGATGAGAACATTCATGACTTCTCCATTTGTTTATAGAGGTCCTGTAGCTGCGATGGCGTGACGGCGACGAAGCCGTCCCCGAGGATTTCGAGGGTTTTCTTGAGATCGCCGAGCTTGGAGCCCCAGTTCCAGATGAAGGCATTGATAAACGCGGGGCGGTTTTGCCCGGCGCGGTCGCGGATCTGCTGGGCGAAGTGTTCCGGGCCGCTGCCGCTGGTGGCGGCGCGGAAGACACTCTGGCCGGTGGGGAGTTTGTAGGTCAGCTCGTGGTAGTTCGTGACTCCTGCGTGGCCGTAGTCGGGGAGGAGGTAGGTGGTCTTGGGCATGAGCGTGCCGACCTTGGCGATATCGGCGGCGTCCACGTCCATCAGGCGCACCGTGTTCATGTCCATCTTCGCCATGTACTCTTGGGTGCGGCCATAAAAATAGCGAAACGCCGCGTCGCGGTCTGTCTTACTCAGCGCCGTGCCCCACGACGGCGGGTAGATATAGGCCACACCAGAAACGTCGCAGATAAACTCGTCGTTCGGGGTGGCGTGCTCGTAGTACCAGCGTGCCCAAGTGGGAGCAAGATCAAGGAGGGTCGGCCCCATGCCCCAGCCGACGGGAATCTGGCCGCGCACCGGGTCCTCGAAGTAGCGGCGGAAGTAGCCACGCCAGGTGCAGAGATTGTCGCCATCGCTCATGGTGAAGCAGACATAGACCTTGGTCGGGTCGAACTTCGGTGGCGCAGGGCGTGGCTTTTGCTTGAGTGTTGTCGCGGGGACACCGCTGTGCACCGAGAGATTGGTGATCAGATCGCTGACCAGCGTGATCTTCCCAAAGCGGCTCCCCAGCGCGACGCCATCGTCTTCCTGCAGGCCCATGCCGTCGCCGTGCCACCAGAACCCACGCACCACGGCTCCGAGGGGAAGCTTTGCCAGATACGCACGCAGCTCCTCCAGCTCCGCCGCCATGTCCGCGCCAGGCAGGTGTGCCGCCTTGGGGCCTGTGATCCAGAACACCGATGCTTTGGCGGCAATCAGATGGTCCAGCCCGCCCTGATCGAAGCGCGACGGGTCGAGGCTGCAGGTCAAGTAGGGGTCTTGCTTGGAGATTAGCTTGGTGCGGATATAGCGCAGCGCAGCGGCGTTGCCCGAAAACTTCCCACGCAGGTCTTGCTTCACCGTCAGCTTCAGCCGTTTTGCCAGCTCGGGTGTCTTGCAAACCAGCAGGTTCTCTTGCCCCGCCAGTGTTACGGCAACACACGGCGAGGCGTAGACTTTTGCGTCACAGAGTACCGCGCCGCGGTACTCTTTCTTGAAAGTCTCCAGAAGCGAGAACGGATCACTGACGGTAAGCGGCTTGTCAGTCGCGCCTTGCTTTTGCAGCTCGTCCAGCCAGAGCGCATCGTCGTCGTCGGTGAGGAAGTAGATTCGGGGCTTCGTGCGGTTCACTAGGCCCTGAAGCGAGAACAGCAGCACTTTCTCATCGGGTGTGAGTTTGCGGATATCGGCCACCAATAGCTGACGGGCGGGCGGCGGCATCTTGGGCTGGAAGGTTGCGTAGCGCCGTGGCACTTTGGGAAGCACGATGTTTGTGTAGACTGCCGGGCGCGGCAGGGCATCGAGCTTAGCAAAAGCCCGTTCCTTCTCGCTTTCTGTCAGAGCTCCCTTGAGCGCGAGCACCATCACCGTGGCTCGTGCGATGAGCTGGCGGGCCTCATAGCCCTCACGGTCGCGCTGGCTCAGGCGGTAGGTCCATGCATCGACCGAGCCTTTGAAGTTTCCCGCTTCGTGCACCAGTAGCGCGACCAAGGGGCGATCCGGCTCACCCAGTGCGGGAATGAGGCGCACGCCTTTGGGGAGCGACTTGGGATCGAGCCACTGTGGCGCAGGGCGCGGCACGGCAGTCTCGGTGACAATGCCTTTGAGCCGTAGCGGATCGCCGGTCGCGATGGTTGCGGGGGCGACAGTCTTGCCCGGTCCACCAAACCCTGCGAGTCCGATACCTCCCCCACCATAGCGGGCGGGCGCATCCTGGTGCCCAAGATCAACCCACTCGTTGCCCCGCCGCACGACGGGGTGTGTGAAGGGGATTCCAGTGGTGATGAGTGAGCCTTGGAGCTGGTGAAAAGCGCGAAGAAAGTCAAAAGCCCACTCCGGATAGTTGTTTCCGTGTGGGAGGATCAGGGCCGAGAAACGGGTGGTGTTGAATCGGGGGGAGTCCGCTAGGGCCGCCGTATCCAGAAGTTCGACCTCGATCCCAGCGGCACGGAGATCGTCGGCGAGGCGTGTGACCTCGAGCTGGGCGCTGACGGTGTTGAGGGGAAAGCTCGGTTCGTGGTAGATCGCGATCTTAGGCAAGGGGGACACTTCCTTCTGGCAGGTGACGGACACTACCTACAGTGACAGGCAGGTGGGTGTTGGCGCTGGCAATGGCGGCGAAGCACAGCGCGAGGCTGGCGAGGTTGCTATGCGCCGAGTTACGCGGCTCGCGGTTCTCTTCAATGGCGCAGAGGAGTTCACCCATCGTGCCCTTGAAGCCGTCGTTGAACCACGTCCCGGTCAGCTCTGGTGTGGCGATTCCCGCCTCCGTAATCAGTGTGACGGTCTGCGTTCCGAGATCCGGGCCGGTGCTGGTGAGGGTGCCTTGGGTTCCCGCGACAAACGTCCGGTCCAGCGAGCTGTGCTTGACATGAGCATCGAATACCAGCGATGCTTGCCCACCGTCGAACTGGACGAGCGCTTGGGCCAGCATCGGAGGTCCGATAGTCTGCCCGGCGGCGTGAGCCCGGGTGGCGTAGACCGAGTGTGCTTTGCCCGGAATCAGCGTGCTCACGAAGTCGAACCAGTGGATCGCGAAGTCGTAGAAAACCAGGTCGTGGATGCTCTCAAACGCCGTGCCTTTCACCCAGGTGTGATCCCAGTGCACCCCGACATGTACGGAGATCACGTCGCCGATCAGCCCGGCTTGCACGGCCTCACGGATATAAGAGAAATGCGGCGCCCAGCGCCCGTTCTGGTTCACCGCCAGCCTCACCCCGTTGGCATCGGCGAGCGCACAGAGCCGCTCGCCTTCGTCTAAACTCAGCACAAAGGGCTTCTGGGAGAGCACGTGCTTCTTAGCCATCAGCGCCGCCTCGACCAGTGGGATACGCTCGCGCGGGTGCGACGCAATATCCACGACTCCAATCTCGGAATCGCGCAGAATGTCCTCAAAGTCCGTCGTCACCTGCGCCTCGGGGTAGAACTCCGCCCGACGCTTCTCAGCTTTCTCGATATCTACATCGCAGAGCGCCACGACTTTGTAGCCCTGCGCTTTGTAGGCGCTCAGGTGCGCTTGCGTGATCCCACCGCAGGCGATGAGGCCGATCTTCGGGGAGTAATGTTTGGGTTTGGGGGGCAGGTACGGCAGCTCCGGCGCGGCCACACGCGGCTTCTCGCTCGCCTTCAGCGCGTAATCGTCGGTCGTCTTCTCGTCGCTCATGCCGCTACCGTTCGGCGGCGGCGGTGGGATTTCCTTTTTGGGGCGGACGCATTTGGGGACAGGCGCATAAATGGGCCTGCTGTTGCGGCAAGACCCATGAATGGGCCTCTAGAGATTCACCCTCTTCCTCCGCGAAGCGGGAAACAGGAAGAGGGTCGCGTGGAGTGAGGAACGAACGGAGCGCGGGGAGATGGCTCAACGTTCAGGAACCTTGTCAGAGTGCGGTTACGACGAGCTGAGACATATCCAGAGCCTTGATGAAATCGGTCATGCCCTTATAATGGTACGGGGTGTGCTAATTTCTCAGACGGCATATCGAGCGACCTCAGCCAGATCACGTCCTAAGACGAGGTTGAAATAACGAGCCAGATTGAAGGCTGTAA
>NZ_JAYVPL010000019.1:0-8878 GCF_043757465.1 Armatimonas sp. | reverse complement strand
ATTTCTGCAAGTAACGTCATTAGATACCTCTTTCTTAACCAAATAGCGACAGTATGACAAAAAAATGCCAACTCATAGCGGGAGGCCCTAAGAAAGTCTCTCCCGAACGAGCGGAGCGAGCCCGACAGAGAGTTGTTTCTGTATCTGTATGATAGTCAATGAGTAGCATTTACAATCATCAGCGAGATGCGCACAAATGGTTAGAAACACCTTTCTCTCCAACTTGTTGTTCACTACGTCCTTGACGACGAGGTTGAATCAATTCAATTCCTAAACTATCACTTATTAACATCATACCTGGATTCGCAAGAAAACGATCTGCCCAATGTTGATAGATGCGCAGAAGACGAAAAAGGCGACTTCGTTCTGGTAATCTTGGAAATAGATGCAAATAATTACTACTAAGCCACCGATAAAAGCGGCTTTGACTTTGCGCTTTAAGGACATAAAGAACACCAATAGAAACCAGTTCGCTGGGCCAAAGATGACTTCGAGGGTCTTTCCAGACATCTTTCATATCATCATCTACTCGGCAGAACAGTTCAGTGATAAAATCAATCAGAGTCAAGCAGGGCCTCCAGAATGTCGTGTGATAACCCATTCTACGGTCTTTTGTTTGACTCAACAAATCTTGGAGTGTAGCAACAAATGCCAGCAGCGCGATGCGCACAAATGGTTTATACCCTAAATGTCACGTTATTAAACCTATTATTGCATAATAACTGCCTTCATATTGCTTTTATCTTGCCTTTGCAGCGTCTTTAAATGGCCTGTTAATGGTTTCATTGTCTGAATGTCACTCCGTAGACTTAAGTTCATCGGCTTAATACCTGCGTAGCGTTGCGCTAGGCTGTCTCTACGGCGCTCTTGCAAGATATTCAGGAATTTTAGCAGAGTGGTTTTGTGTCGCTTGCCTTCATTGGTTCGTGTGCAGCCCTGTCACACTCGCCCAGGGCGGACACGGTAGGCAAGGAGACGGGCTGAAGCCCGGAAGGGTGTTGTGTCCTGAAAGTGGAATTATCGGTCACAAACAGAAGTTCCGCTGCTAAGATCTCTTCAGCGAGTTTCGTAGAGGGAGCGGAGGAAGGTTAGCCACTTATCTCAACGACCACGAAGGCCAACGCCTATAACGGCCTGTCACCTTCCCCCTTACTGAGCCACAGATCATAAAAGCCAACGCGCTCGAAGCGCAATAATTAATCCGATCACAAGCGACAGCAGAATCAGTATAACACAGAAGTTACTTGACTTTCTGCGCTCTATAGGCTAAAGCCAAGGCCTTTCCAGAGTCAAGCATGTTCTGCATGATAGGATGCGATAATGCGTGTTCTCCTTCATTGTCCGTTTGTTCTGGCAGAAAATACAGGCATCACACGCTACTTAATTGGCCTGCTTCAGGCGCTAGCAGCCCACACGAGTGGGCTGGAGATTCGCTGCCTGGTTCCACCTGGCTGGGACGATTTACCGCCTCCGTTGATCCCTGTTCCTCTCACCGTACACTCCGGCGGGGGCGCTGGCCACCCGCTGGGCAGGCTCCTGCGCGAGACGGCTTTTCTCAGGCGCTTGCACAAAACCGCCCCTTTTGATCTTTTTCATTCTCCCTTTGGTTACCTGCCGTTTTCGGTGCCCACCCCGAGCATCTTAACTGTCCCTGACTTGCGAATTTTGCGTTGGCCGAGGAGCTTCTCCCCTCTCCGGGCGGCATTTTTGCGCTGGGCGATTCCCCGTTCCCTCCGAAATGCCACGCGGGTGTTGCCCATGTCGGAGTTTACAAAACGCGAAATTCTGGCATTAGTGCCGGGTGTCCAGGCAACGAAGCTCACCGTGGCCTATCCAGGTTTGGACACGTTCTGGAGCCTTCCCGCCACACCCGCCGAACGCTCCGCTTTGCGCAAGCGCATCGCGGATCCGTTTGTGCTGGCGGTGGGAACAAGCGAGCCCCATAAGAACCTGGAGATACTGATTGCAGCCATGAAATACCATCCGGAAAAAAAACTTGCTCTGGTTGGAAAAACTTTTGCAAGTGGGCGAAAAAAACGCCTTATCTTGCCCTCCAACGCACTCCCACTGGGTCACTTGACCGATACCGAGCTGCGTGCCGCCTATGCAGAAGCAAGTGTCTACTGCTTTCCTTCGCTCTATGAAGGCTTCGGCTACCCTCCCCTGGAGGCGCTGGCTCAGGGCTGCCCCGTGGTTGCGGCCGACATTCCTGTGCTCCGTGAAGTCCTGGGGCAGTCCGCCACCTTTGCAGATCCACACGACCCCGCAGCGCTGGCTGTGGCGCTTACCGAGGCACGCTACCAGACCACACCGTCCTACACCTGGCAGGCGCATGCCCAGATCGTGCTGGCAGCCTACCGTGCTATACTAAACGCGTGACAGCTCCTTCGATCCAGCTCGCCAACATCACGGTTCGTTTTGGCGCGGTAACGGCACTCGAGGACATCTCCTTGGCGCTTCCGCCAGGTGAGCGGATTGCGGTTATCGGGGAGAATGGCGCGGGTAAGTCCACTTTGATGCGCGTGCTCTTTGGACTACTCCAACCCGACTCGGGTGAGCTACGACTGGAGGGCAGCGCCACGCGCTTCTCCTCCCCACGGGCCGCCATTAACGCAGGAATTGGGATGGTGCAGCAGCACTTTGAGCTGATTGCGCCGTTTACAGTCACGGAAAATATAATTCTTGGCAGTGAGCCATGTCACGGCATGCAAATCAATCTCCCCGAGGCACATGCACAGATCCAGCGCCTCGCCGAGGAGAGTGGACTGGCAGTGGATCCCCGTGCCCGTGTGGAGGAGCTCTCAGTGGCAGCGCAGCAGCGGGTTGAGATTCTCAAGGCGCTCTACCGCAAAGCCCGCGTGCTGATCCTCGATGAGCCCACCGCCACGCTCGCCCCTCCCGAGACACGCGATCTCTGGGCCGCCACACGCCGCCTCACGGCTCTTGGTGTGACCGTGGTCTTTATTACCCATAAGCTCAGTGAAGTGATGGCTCACGCTGATTCCGTGACCGTTCTGCGGCGCGGCAAGCACATTCTGACGGCAAAGACAAGCGAGACGACGACGCAGGAGCTAGCCGTGGCAATGGTGGGAAGCTCACGGGAAGAGGGGCAGCGGAGCGGGGAGCGGGCAAGCGAGGGAGCGGGCCTCACGCTCCATAATCTCACCGTCCGTAACGACCGGGGCGTCGTGGCACTGGAGAACCTCACACTTAGCGTCGCGCCAGGAGAGATTATGGGAGTTGCGGGAGTGGACGGTTCCGGGCAGACGGAGCTTATCGAGGTGATTGTGGGGCTACGTCAGCCTGAGAGCGGGACGATTGAGCGTGGTGGTAAAGAAGCGGCTATTGGCTTTATCCCTGAGGATCGCCACCGCCATGGGGTCGTGCAGAGCTTCTCGCTCGCCGAGAACATCGTGCTCGGTCGGCACCGTGAAACGAGCTTTCGGGGAGTGGGTGGTGTGATGAAAAAAAATGCCCTGCGAGAGTTTCTGGCCGAGTGCGTCGCCACTTTTGATGTGCGGGGCGCAGAGCAGCCCAGCGCCCCGATGCACTCGCTCTCGGGTGGCAACCAGCAGAAGCTCGTTTTGGCAAGAGAACTCTCGAAAAATCCCAGGGTTATTGTCGCCTCTCAGCCCACGCGTGGGCTCGATTTTGCCGCCACTGCCTTTGTCCATGAGCGCCTGCGCGAGGCCGCCGACAACGGCGCGGCAGTCTTGGTTCAGTCGCTAGACTTGAGCGAGGTGCTTACGCTCTCAGATCGCGTCGCCGTGCTTCTCGAAGGCAAGCTGGTCGGCGTGGTTGATCGCGCAGAAGCCACCGAGGAGCGCATCGGTGCACTGATGACGGGAGCACACGGAGTGGAGTTGTGAGAGCTGCTCTCGCGTTTCTTGCGGCGCTTCTTCTCGGTGGACTGGCGATTGCGCTGATCGGGCAGAGTCCTACCGAAGCCTACAAGGCCCTGTGGGAGGGCAGCTTGGGCACGCCCGATGCGTGGGCACGGACACTCGGGCAGGCGACGCCGCTCTTGCTCACGGGGACCGCAGTGGCGGTGGGGCTTTCTGTTGGATTGTTCAATATTGGAGCCGAGGGGCAGATGGCTGTCGGAGCACTTGCCGGAGCCGTTGTCGGTGCCTTGGTGCCAGGCGTGCTCTCGGTGCCACTGGGGCTGCTGTGCGGGGCACTGGGCGGCGCTTGCTGGGCGTGGCTCCCGGTGTGGCTAAAGCTGAGACGTGGGGCACACGAGGTCATCACGGCCATACTTCTCAACTACATCGCCCGCAACCTCACGCGCTGGCTGGCAACCGTGCCCCTAAAAGACACCAGCGGCCAGGCCCCCCAAACCGCTGAGGTATCTGCCGCGCTTCCCCGCTTGCTCACGGGCCATGATGTGCATGTCGGGCTGCTACTAGGACTACTGGCGGTCGGAAGCGTCGCCTGGGCGCTCGCACGCACCAGCTGGGGCTACGAGACGCGCCTCGTGGGCCAGAATGCGTATGCGGCAAAGGCAGCGGGCGTAGACGTCGAGCGCGTGACCCTGCGGGCGTTTCTGCTCTCGGGGGCGCTGGCCGGGCTAGCGGGTGCGGTCGTGGTACTCGGTGTCGTGCCCTTTCGGCGCTTCCCCGCCGACTTCTACGGTATCGGCTACGGCTTCGATGGCCTCGCGGTTGCACTTCTGGCTGGGAGTATTCCTTGGGCCGTCCTGCCTGCTGCACTCCTCTTTGGAGCGCTCGGAGCCGGAGCCGATCAGATGAGCTTCGCCACCGAAACCCCTAAACAGCTCGCTCAAGTTGTACAGGCGCTACTGATTCTCGGCCTCTCCGCACGCTTCGTCTGGAAAAAACAAAAAGCCCCCCGCACTTGAGGCGCAGGGGGCTTGGGGAAAAGAGAGGTTACTTCGCCTTTTTATCCAGTGCAGCAAGCGCGTCCTTGACGGGCTTGATCGAGCGCTCTTTTATCGGAGACTCGGGAACGGTCTTGAAGTTGAGCGGGTTGTAGCCCTTCATCATCGTGTCGAAGCGCTTCTTCATCGTGGCAACATCCATGCCACCACCGCCGCCACCCGGAGCGCCACCGCCGCCCATGCGCATACCACCGCCACCGCCGCCGCCGAAGCCACCACGCTCACTCATGATCTGCGCAAGCTTCTTGGCCTGGGCAGGCGTGAAAGTCGCACCCACTTGCTTGAGCATGTCCTTGGCATTGACATCGGTCATGATCGGCTTGCTCTTCCAAGGGCCAACCACAGCAAGAATTTTCTTAGCCTGATCTTTTGTCAGCGCCGTCTTCGGGTCTTTTTCGAACTCCGCCAGCGCACCGAGTGTCCGATTGACACTGGAGAGGCTCTTATTCTTGTCGCGCCACTCCCCAAACTTCTTAAACATCGCCATCATCTCAGGGGAGGGAGCGGCCCCGCCCATACCGCCGCCGGGAGGGCCTCCTTGAGCACGCACCGCGCCTGAGACCGTCAGTAACAAAGCCGCCGCCAGAGGCAACGCTAATTTTTTCATGATTTGAAACCTTTCAAAGAAACTATTCGTATCGAAGTGCATCGATAGGGGAGAGATTCGACGCTTTTAGCGCCGGATAGAAACCAAAGAAAATACCAACCACTGCGGAGAAGCCAAATGCGAGGCTAATAGAGGACCAGGAAACTTGAACACGCCAGCCATTGGCCTGTGCAATCCCATCGCTTCCTAGCTTCCCCATCGCCACCCCAATCAATCCCCCAACGAGGGAGAGAAAGAGCGCCTCTAAGAGAAACTGAGTCAGAATATCCAGCCGTCGTGCGCCAATGGCTTTCCGAATACCAATCTCGCGAGTACGCTCGGTCACGGAGACGAGCATGATGTTCATGATCCCGATCCCGCCCACCACGAGCGAGACAATCGCCAGATACTTAATCAGATTTCCGAACGTATCTTGCTGCTCGTTTTGTGTGGCGGCGATATCGGCCTGGTTAAAGATAATAAAGTTGTTGCCCGTGGAGCTTGTCCCCAGGCGCTTTTGCATCACTTTCTCCAGCTCGGTTTGTGCACGGCTCATCAGTCCGAAGGACTTGGCCTGAACCGTGATGCTATTGACATTCTCAATCCCAAAAAGGCGGCGCATCGCGGTGGTAACGGGCACATAGACGGCATCATCGGGGTTGCGAAAGCCCATGCCGCCTTTTTCTTTCATGACCGCCACCACTTTGAAGCTCTGACTATTGATCCGGATGGTTTTATTCAGCGCGGACGAGGCGGTTCCAAACAAGTCTTTTGCCGTGGTCGAGCCCAGAGCCGCGACGCGTTTTTGAGAGCGGACATCATCGGCGGTGAAGTAGCGTCCGTACTGAACGGGGTGATTACTCACCGTAGGATAGGAGGGGCCGTTGCCATTGACCGTGGTACTCGTGTTTTTATTAGTCGCCTTGATCGTGGATGATTTATTCACCGAGGGATAGGCATCTCCCACGGAGGGGCAAGAACGCTTGATAAGCTCCACATCCGAGAGCTTCATCGTGCTCTGGGAGCCAAAGCCCATGCTCACCCCGCCACGCCGCTGCTGGCCCGGCAGAACCGTCAGGACATTGCTCCCTAGTTTCTGGATGCTCTCCTCGACGGCGGCCTTGCTCCCCTCCCCAATGGAGATGGCGACAATAACGGCCCCCACTCCGATAATTACCCCGAGCATGGTCAGAAAGGAGCGGAGCTTGTTGGCCCCCAAGCCAGTCAGGGCCATCTGGAGGCTCACCAGAAACGCATTGCCCCGCCCGAGACCAGAGCTTTCTTTACGCGAAGGAGCGGGAGAGGTTGCGGTTGCCATTACCGACGTCCTCCGCCGCCACCCATACCACGGTTGTTGGCAAAGGGTGATCCGCCCGCGGCCTTGGGTGGCTCCGGCTCGATGGTCTGGGTCACCACACTATCGCCCTCGACGAGGCCAGACGTGATCTCCGTAGTATCGTTTCCGACCGTACCGACTTCCACTTTGGCTTTCGTGATCTTGACATCAATCATCGTACCCTCTTCGGCGGGAATGCCGGTTGTGGCATCGGGCGGGGCGGCCTTGCCACCCGTAGCTTTCTCCACGTACTTCGTGCCGTCATCGTCGTCTTTGATGGCATCGTTGGAGACAACCAGAACATTGCTCACTTCTTTAACCACAAACTGGCACGTGGTGTTCATGCCCGGCTTGAGAAGCTGGAACGTCGGGGTGGAGTTATCTACTTCAACCCGAACATGGACACTGGTGACGTTCTGGTTGACCACGGCCTGCGGATCAACACGAATGACTTTCCCCTCAAAACTAGTTCCTGGGTACGCCTCAACAGAGACATCTACTTTCTGGCCCTCGTCCACATTGGCGACATCTGTCTCATCCACCACGACATCCACGTACATCCGGCTGGTATCGCCGATTGTCATCATGCTGGCGCCTGCGGAGCTAATTCCCATAGCGGACGCGATAATCGTCCCCTGCTCCACGGTCTTGGCAAGCACGACACCACCCATCGGGGAGCGGATCTCCGTGCGCTGAAGTGTCGTCTCCGCATTGGTGCGGCTCGCCGTCGCCCGCACAATGGAGGAGTTGTTGGTATCCACATCGTAGTGCCGAACATCGTTGGTACCAATATTGGTACGAGCCTGATCCAGCGCCACTTTGGCACGCATCAGCGCCGCCTCGCTCTGTTTAACAGCGGCCTCGGTCTGCTTGACCGACGCTTCTGCCTCCAGAACGGAGTTTTTGCGGTTGGAGATATCCGCAATCCCTGCCTGGGCTTGATCGAGGGCTGCCTTGGTCTGGGCCACACGGGCATCCGCGGACTCCAGCGAGCCACGTAGCTCACTACCGACGGTATCCTGCTTGATCTTAGCGGAGGTAAGAGTCGCCTCAGCTACCTCAAGACTTGCCCGCGCACTGTCCACGGCCTGCTGGGAGACGAAGCCTCGCTCGACAAGTGCTTTCTGACGGTCGAGCAATAAGCGGGCATTGTCTCGATTGGCAATGGCCTGCTTGTAGGCAGCATCAGCGGCGGCACGTAGCTGCTGTGTTGTGGAGTCGAGCTGCTCACGCTGCACTTTGGCCTGATCGTAGCTTGCCTGGGCATTGGCGATGGCGGAGTTGGTCAGCGCGGGCTGGGTCTCGGCCTGCTGACGAGACGTTAAGAGCCGCGCCTTTGATGCCGCGAGGTTTGCCTGTGATGCGCTCAGAGTCGCCTCCGCGGAGCGAACACTCACCTGGGCATCGCGCACCGAGATCTTGCTCTGCGCCACCTGGAGCTGCCAGGTCTTCTGGCTCTGGTCGCGGCGGGCCAAGGCGGAACGCTCATCGGCCTTCGCCAAATTAAGCTGCGTCTGGACATCAAGCGGGTCAATGCGTGCCAGAAGCTGGCCCGTAGTCACTTTACTGCCGATATCAACGCCCAGGTAGGTAAGCTCCCCCCCTGCACGTGCTTTGATATCCACGACCTTCCATGCCTGAAGCGTCCCACTGGAAGAAACTGTCTTTTTGACACTGCCGGTCTCCGCCTTGCCCAGCTTGTACTGGGTTTTCTGCGCTGCCGCACTAGCTCCTGCCAGCCGCTTACTTAGAAAGTAGCCGCCTCCGCCCAGTACAGCCAGGGCAACAACAATGGAAATCAGCTTCCTTAACACTCCGGGTTCACCTCACTTGTGGAATACAGCATTCCTGAATACATCATGACCTGCACGAATGAAAAAACGATTAAAAGGCTTTAGATAGCCCTACCACAATACCAGGTTTGTGCTTAGTCGTCACTTGTGTTTTTCCCGAGTGTGCCACGGCTATTCAGTTTTTGCCTCCCCCCGGCTTCGCCGACCCCCTCCGGCTCCGCGAAGGGGGTACAAGAGATCAAGATGGTAAAGTCAGATTCCTA
>NZ_JAYVPL010000018.1:0-32459 GCF_043757465.1 Armatimonas sp. | reverse complement strand
CGAGTTTCTGGATAAAGAGGTCTTCACCGACATCACGGAGGGCAAACGCTACGAGTCCGATATTGTGGTCAAGGCACGGTTCCAGGGACGCGAGGCGTACTTTCTGCTGATCGTGGAGAACCAGTCGAGTCCGCAGGCGGGCTTTCCCAAGCGGATGTTCAAGTACTTTGCTAGGTTCTACGAGAAGTTCGATCTGCCGATCTATCCGGTGGTGGTCTACTCGTTCGACCGGCCCCGAAAGCTTCAGCCGGGCAAGCACCAGATTGACTTCCCCGGCTTTGTGGTCAATCGCTTCCAGTTCCGGGTGATCCAGCTTAACCGGCTGAAGTGGCGCGACTACCTCGCTACGCCCAACCCGGCAGCGGCGGCACTGATGTCCAAGATGCAGATTGCGCGACGTGACCGGGTGAAGGTGAAGCTTCAGTGCCTGCGTCTGATTGCGACGTTGCGGCTTGACCCGGCTCGCTCGCAGCTCATCTCCGGGTTTGTGCGAACGTACTTGCAGATGACACGACCGGAGCTGGTGGAGCTCCAGCGCGAAGTGGGGCTCTTGCCCCGAGAGGAATTGAATACGATGTTAACCCTGACAAATGAGTGGATTGAGCTAGGCGAAGAAAAAGGTATCGAGAAAGGCATCGAAAAAGGGCGTACGGAAGGGCGCGTTTCTCAAACCTTGAGCCTGATTCTGCGGTGGGGTACGAAGCGCTTCGGTGCTGCGAGTGTGGAGGTGGAGTCGGCGCTGGAGCAGTCGGATCTGGTGCGTCTGGAAGTGCTGGCGGATCGCCTGCCCGAGGTGGAGTCCTGGCAGGAGCTGCTCGCGCCCTGAGAGGCGGGCTTTTGGTAGCCGCAAAGAGAAAAGAGACTTGTCGCGGTTTGACAAGCCCCAAAGTCTGTGCGCCTGCGGGAGCGCTCGTCGCGTGAGTGAGTCGTTAGCCTTGTTCGAAGGGCTCGCCGAGGTGGGCAGGGGGTTTGACCTTAGCACCGCGAATTGCGAGGGCGAGCAATGTCAGGACATAGGGCAGAGCCAGAAAAATCGGGTAGGGAATATGGAGCGTGCCTTGGGCTTGGAGCCTTGTCTGCCAGACATCGGCGGCAGCGAAGAGAAGCGCAGCGGTGAGCACCCCCAGCGGGTTCCAGCGCCCGAAGACAATAACCGCCAGCGCGATAAAGCCGCGTCCCCCGGTCATTTCCTCGGTGAAGGTGTTGGCGATCCCAATCGAGAGCGATGCGCCCCCCATGCCACAGAGTGCGCCGCTCACCAGAATGGTGAGTGTCCGTAGCCGATTCACAAAGATACCTGCCGCCGCGACGGCCTCTGGTTTCTCCCCCGTGGAGCGCACCATGATCCCAAGCCGCGTTCGGTAGAGCAGCCACTGCGCCACGGGGATCAGAAGCAAGCCCAGCAATGTAAGGGCATTGATTGCTGTTGAGCCATCGCCAAAGAGCACGGGAAGTGTCTTGACCTCGCCAGATATTTTCAGAGCCCGGTAGAAAACCCCGGTCGCGCCAAGTGCCAGAAAGTTGATCGTGGTACCGACAATCACCTGGTCGCGCTTCAGGCCAATGGCAAAAAGGGCAAAAATCCCCGCTATTGACACTGCCGCTAGCGCCGCCGCCAGCACGCCCAGGTACGGCTGACCCGTCGCCGCTGAGACAAGAACCGCTACCAGTGCTCCGACGAGAAGCAAACCCTCTAGCCCGATATTCACCACGCCCGCCCGCTCCGCAAAGAGCGCCCCCAGTGCTGCCAGTAGCACCGGGGTTGCGAAAGTGAGGGTTTGTAGAAGAAACGGGATCACTTTCCACGCTCCCTGAGCCAGCCGTAGGTAAGTACGGTGAGCAGTGTGACGGCTTGGAGCACTTGAATCACCACCGACGACACTCCCGCACTTTGCACCTCGGTCGCACCCGCGGTGAGTGCACCAAAAAACAGCGCGGTTAGAATCGTCCAGAGCGGCGAGAGATTGGCGAGCAGTGCAACTGCGATGGCGGTGTAGCCGTAGCCTTTGGAGTAGGGATCGGCCAGAAAGTAGGTCACGCCGCAGATTTGGATCGCGCCCGCCAGCCCGGAGAGTGCGCCTGAGAGCAGAAATGTCCCCCAGGTTGTCTTTGCCACGGAGATTCCCGCCGCTTCTGCGGCTTCTGCGCCTGCCCCCACAGTGCGTAGGGCAAACCCCGCTGCGGTTTTTGCGAGGTAGAGCCAGACGACAACAGCAAGAAATAGCGCCACCAGAAAGCCCAGATGCAGCTGCGTTCCCGGCCACAAAAACGCCAGTCGGCTAGAGATGGCAAGCTTGTCGGACTGCGGGTATTGCTTCACGGCCTCTTGGAGCGGGCCGCGCACCATCCACGCCACAAGCTGGATCGCGACGAAGTTCAAGAGCAGGGTTGAGAGCACTTCCTGCACGCCTCGCCAGAGCTTGAGCGCCGCCGCGAGCCCTGCCCAGAGCGCTCCCCCCACTGCGCCTGCACCCAGCGCTAGGGGTAAAAGAAGCGGAGTCGGGAGCTGCCTCTGTGTCCCGGCCCAGATCGCAAAGACCGCTCCGAGAAGAAATTGCCCCTCGGCTCCGATATTGAAGAGCTTGCCTTTAAACGCCAGCCCGACCCCGAGCCCGGTGAGCAAGAGCGGCGTGGTCTGAATCAGCGTGTTGGCGACGCTGTCTTTCGAGCCAAATGCGCCTCGTACCAGCGCCGCCGCCACCGCAAGCGGTGAGGCTTTGGCCGCCAGAATCACGGCGGCAAGCAGTAGCAAGCCCCCGAAAACACAGGCAATAAGCTTCACGCCGCTGCCCCTCCCATTAAGCGGCCCAGCTCCTCACGTGGGGTTTCGGGGGCGACAATGCCCCTGAGCTTGCCCTCGAAGAGCACCGCCACCCGATCCGAGAGCGTGAGCACTTCATCCAGCTCCGTGGAGATCAGCACAATCGCCGCGCCCGCTGCCTGCGCCTCGCGAAGGGCTGTATGTACATACGAAATCGCCCCGACATCCAGGCCGCGCGTTGGGTTAACGGCGATCACGACTTTGGGCTCGCCCGCCAGTGCCCGTGCAATCACCACTTTTTGCTGGTTTCCGCCCGAGAGACTACTGGCCCTAGACTCCGGCCCCTCGGTGCGAATATCGAAGCGCTGGATAAGCTGCTCGGCGCGTGCACGAAGCGCCTTTGCATTCAGAAAAATGCTCTTACGAAACTCGGGGCTGTCCTGAACCCCGAGCGTGAGGTTTTCGGTAAGGGTCATCGAGAGCGCCAGCCCTCGTTTCTGGCGATCCGCTGGGATCACGCCGATCTGCGCCTCACGAACGGCTTTTGGGGCGGGAGAGAGCCGCATTGCACCCACCCGAATCTCCCCACTCTCGGGCTTACGCATCCCCGAGAGGCAGTCCGCAAGCTCAGTCTGACCGTTGCCGTCCACGCCCGCGAAGCCTAGGATCTCGCCGGGCGCGACGCTGAAGGAGAGGTTTTTGAGCTTACCAAGTGTGAGGTTCTGGACAGTGAGTACCTCTCCCCCTGCCCCCTTTCCCAAGGAGGAACAACTGTCCGGGAGAGGGGTTGGGGAGAGGTTGCTGCCCACCATCGCCTCCGCGAGCATTCCGGCGTCGCACTCGGCGGTGGCGAGCCGGGCGACCACTTTTCCGCGCCGCAAGACCGTGACGCGCTCTGAGAGGGCTAAAACTTCGTCGAGCTTGTGGGAGATAAAGACAATTCCCTTGCCCTCGGCGGCGAGCTGGCGGAGCGTGGCAAAAAGCTCGGGAGTCTCGGTGGGGGTGAGGACGGCGGTGGGCTCGTCGAAGATCAAAATCTTCGTCTGGCCGCGTAGGGCTTTTAATATCTCAATGCGCTGCTGTGTCCCCACCGGCAGGCTGCCCGCGAGCGCGTCCCAGGGAAGGCTCCAGCCAAGGCTCTTGGCGAGGGCTTGCGCCTCGGTGAGTACGCTTTTCAGGGGCCAGGAGAGCGGCCCCCCCTTGGCTTTGTCGGCAGAAAGAAGTAAGTTCTCCGCGACGGAGAGCGGAGGGACGAGCAGAAAATGCTGATGCACCATGCCAATCCCCTGCGCGTTGGCATCGGCGGGGGAGGCAAAGCGCACGGACTGGCCATCAATGAGTAACTCACCTGTGCTCGGGCGCAGGAGCCCCGAGAGGACATTCATCAAGGTGGACTTGCCCGCACCATTCTCGCCCAGCACGGCATGGATCTCTCCAGCACGCAGGTCAAAATCCACCCCGTCGAGCGCGGTGAAACTTCCAAAGCGGCGGGTGAGGGCGCGGGCTTCCAGCAGGGGCATAACCCTACGGCGCGACCTTCCCGGCGGCGATATCGGCTTCTGCGGCGGCGATCTTGGCCTTGAGCGCATCAGGGACTTTTCCGGCGAACTTGTCGTTGTAGTGCAACCCGACCACTTTGTCTTTCAGTCCGTAGCGAAACGCCCCCGTTGCCTTGCCGTCTTTGACAGCCTTGGCGGCGAGAAGATAAGCGGCTTGCGCGTCCACTAAGAACGAGCCGAGATTCTTGGGAGTTGCCAGATCGTCTTGCGGCGCGTTGGCTCCGATAAACATCGCATCGGCTTTATCGGTGACGGCCTGCGCGACGCCTTGCCCGGCGGCGTTGGCGTTGTGGTGGAGCACGTCCACGCCGCTATCGAGCAGCGCCTGCGCCTGCTGCTTAGCTTTGGCAATATCATCGCCGCTCCCGGTGAAGACGATCTTCACTTCGGCATCGGCTCTCGCTGCTTTCACGCCCTTTTCAAACGAAGCGAAGGCTTCTTGCACAATCGGGATCTCGCTGCCACCGATGCAGGCGACTTTTCCGGTCTTGGTCATCCCGCCCGCCAGCATTCCGGCCAAGTAGGTAGCCTCGCCCGCCTGAAACTGAATGGGCTTGAGATTCGCACCCGTGGAGCGGCCTCCGACCACCACAAAGTAGGTCTTGGGGAACTCCTTGGCGACGCTCGCCGCCGCATCGTCGTACTCCGAGGCGTGGAAGAAGATTAAGTTGCAGCCCTTCTTGGCAAGATCACGCGCCGCGCCCGCGACATTGGCCTGGCCCGGATCCTCGATAGCCGGAACCATCTCCGTGCCCGTGATCTCCCCCTTGATCTTCTCCACACTGTCACTGGCGAGCTGGCTCCAGCCTTTATCATTGATCTTGCCGGGGGTGATCAGCCCGACCTTGAGCGACGCAATCGCCTCGCCACCCGCTGAGGAGGCTGCTGTAGATGCGGGAGTGCTTGCCGTATCTTTAGCAGGCTCTTGCTGGGCGCAGCCGGTGAACAGAAGTCCAAAAGTTAGAATAGCGCAGAAGCGCCGTCGGGAAGAGATCATAGAAAAAACTCCAATGCAAATTTGCTTGGTTCAGGATACCTTAACTACCCAGCACGTTCAAGAGTTCCCCGTAGACTTCTTCCCTCCGCTCTGTTTTGGTCATAATAAATGAGGGAACCTGGCAGACCACGTTGATACTCTTGCTGAAGAAGAGGTCTAAAGGAAAAATGATGGAGAGAACAACGATTATCCAAAAATGCGGGCGGCTTCGCTCGTGCTTGGCACTGGTGGTGTTCAGCTGCCTTGCAGGGTGTGGGGGGAGCGCTATGGAGGCTGATGTGTTGCAACCGCGCGTTCTGATGGCGACATTTCCCCAGCAACTTGCTCTAGCACGTACTCACTGGGTGGCGAAGGGGCTACACTCCTATAAGTTCACGGTTCAAGTGCGCTGCTTCTGCCTCGAAGAGAACACCCGTCCGGTGACGATCACCGTGCGTGAGGGGATAACAGATGCCCCTATGCGTTTAAGCGCTTTTGCCACCATTGAGAGAGTCTTTGAGACGCTCGAAGCGGCCAACACGAGCAAGGCAAATGTGCTGGAGGTCAACTTCACTGCCGACGGCTGGCCGAGTACGAGCTCTGTTGATCCCCGTGCGGACACCAGCGATGATGAGTACAATCTCACGATCTCCGAGGTGAGGCCGCTGTAAATCGGTATCTTTGAAGGTAAAGCCATGGGTTGCAGTCTGAGAAGGCGTGATGCGAACAACGAATTTTATCCTTGGGCTGGCTGTTCTAGCTGGGTGTGGTGGGAGCCCCGCGCTGACAAGCTTTGACAACGAGCTGGCTCAGGCACGAACCAACTGGGCGGCGCGGAACCTGCGCTCCTACTCGTTCACGGTGAGTAAAAGCTGTTTTTGTCCGGTGGAGTATACACGCCCGGCGACAATCACCGTGCGCGATGGGGTCGCAGTAGATGCGCCGGTACATCTGGCGGCCTATAGCACGATTGATAAAGTGCTCGATGCTCTGGAAGCAGCGCATAAGAGCAAGCCCGACGTCCTTGAGGTGGACTTTACCGCGGATGGCTGGCCCCGTACCCTTCGTGTTGATCCCAGCGCTGCTCTTGCTGACGAAGAGTACTACCTCACGATCAGCAACCTCACGTCGCTCTAGAGATCTACATCTAACTTCTTTCCTAGAGCGATGATCTCACGAATGCTTCGGTGCGCTTCAAGGGGATGTCGCAGTGAAGCCTCGGGATTGATCTCGTAGCGGTTGCGTCGCCCATCGCGGTGGCGCACTAAGACACCGCCTTCTTCCAGCTCCGTGACGATACGCTGCACAGCGCGCTCGGTGATGCCCACTTGCACCGCCACATCGCGCAGCCGTGTCTCACTGTCCTGCGCGAGGCAGATCAGTACATGAGAGTGATTCGTTAAAAAAGTCCAGCTCGTCTCGCCTGCCATAGTACGCAAATTATATCTTAAGTCGCGAAAAAAATATTACGAAAATATTGTCGTGTATTTAATTTCGTGTTATTATAGTCACAGGAGGTTCATGATGAACAAGCAAGTAGTGGCCTGTGCAAGTGGTGATGGAATCGGCCCCGAGATAATGGCAGCAGTGCAGCGGGTGTTGGAGGCGGCAGGAGCACCGCTGGAGTGGCGCTACGTTGAGCTGGGTAAGCTGGCGTATGAGAGTGGGCATAGCTCAGGGATCACGCCCGAGGCATGGGAGACCATTCGTGCGACAAAAGTGCTGCTCAAAGCGCCTCTTACGACCCCGCAGGGCGGCGGCTACAAGAGCGTGAATGTGACCCTGCGCAAGTCGCTGGGACTCTATGCCAATGTGCGGCCCTGTGTCGCCTACGCTCCGTTTGTAGCAACATGGCACCCAAAGCTCGATATGGTCATTATTCGTGAGAACGAGGAAGACCTCTACGCCGGGATCGAGCACCGTCAGACCGATGAGGTAGTGCAGTGCCTCAAGCTGATCAGTCGCCCTGGCTGTGAGAAGATTGTTCGCTACGCCTTTGAGTACGCCCGAAAGAACAACCGCTCCAAAGTGACCTGTATGACCAAAGACAATATCATGAAGCTCACCGATGGACTTTTTCGCCAGGTCTTTGAGGAAATCTCCCTGGAGTACTTAGATGTTCAAACGGAGCACATGATCATTGATATTGGCGCAGCCCGGATCGCAGACACTCCCGAGCGCTTCGATGTCATTGTGACCAGTAATCTCTACGGGGATATCATCTCCGATATCGCCGCCCAGATCGCGGGCTCCGTGGGGCTGGCTGGCTCCGCGAATATTGGCGAGCACGGTGCGCTTTTCGAGGCGATTCATGGCAGTGCACCCGATATTGCGGGACAAGACTGCGCCAACCCCTCGGGCTTGCTTCAGGCCGCTGTCCAGATGCTCGTCCACTTGAACTTACCCGACACCGCTACTCTGGTGCACAATGCCTGGCTCAAGACCCTGGAAGAGGGGATTCACACGCAAGATATCTTCCGCGCCGAGACAAGCGGTGAGTGTGTGGGAACGCAAGCCTTCGCAGACGCCGTGATTGCGCGGCTGGGCCAGGTGCCGGTTCTTCTTCCCTCTGCCTGTTACACGGAAGCGAGTGAGCAAGAGGCACCAGCGCTCATCACTTCTGCTCTTCCTCGTCCCAAGGCGACCAAAGAGCTCGTGGGAGTGGATGTTTTTTTGCACTGGCGTGGCACCTGCCCGGAGGAGCTGGCGCTACGGCTCCAGAAGCTTGGCTCGGCTCGGCTGAAGCTGGTGCTCCTGACCAACCGGGGCGTCAAAGTCTGGCCGGATGGTTTCCCGGAGACGTTCTGCACCGACCACTGGCGCTGCCGGTTTACTGCAAAGGGAACCAAGCTGATCTATCACGGTGATGTCCTAGCGCTTCTGGCGGGCCTGGACATGGCAAGCCTTGACTTCATCAAGACCGAGAACCTCTACGAGTTTGATGGTATCCCCGGCTTCGCCCTCGCACAAGGTCAGTAGGCTTACGCGAGGTAGGTGTGTAGCTCTGCCGCCAGCTCGGGGGCCTCGTGGCTGGCGGCGATACTCTGAAGGGCCGCGCTGAGGCGCTCAGGGTAGCCTTTGCCGATCACCCGCAGTGCCTCAGCCAGGTAGTCGCGCTGGGCTTGGTCGTCAGCGATAAGAAAGCCTGTCA
This sequence comes from Armatimonas sp., assembly GCF_043757465.1. Taxonomy (GTDB): domain Bacteria; phylum Armatimonadota; class Armatimonadia; order Armatimonadales; family Armatimonadaceae; genus Armatimonas. The sequence continues at coordinate 24,012 of NZ_JAYVPL010000018.1, read as the reverse complement.
GCTCCGTGAGGACACTCTCGCCCTCACTGCGAGCCAGCGCCGCGAGGGCTTCGAGCTTCTCGATCTGGCTCAGCTCGTAGAGGAGCGCATCCACACAGACACACGTGGCTTCGTCGCAGGGGGGCTCCCAGCGGTAGCGCGTGAGCAGCTCCTCAGCGGCGGTGGCGAGCTCCGTGGCATCCCACCCCCCTTTGCGTGTCAGCCACTCTTGCAGGCCGATCAGGTGCTTGCTCTCCTCGTAGCTCCAGTGCGTCCAGAACCACGCCCGGCCCCGGCTGGCACGCAGTAAGTTCTGATTGATCGCGGCGTAGTCTGGAAGCAGTGTCGCGTCCCGCCAGAGCGCAAGTGTCGCGTCTACGAGCGCCGGGCTTGGCGCGGGGGTCTCTGCCTGCCACTCTATCGAGCTCAACGGGTTCCAGTGCCGCTCGGCATCCGCCTTGGCAAAGTGCTCTTTGTAGAGGACATAAAGCATCCGCTCCGTCTCTTTATCCAGCATCGCGGCGGCGGAGCGCTCGCTCGTGGCGTTTTGCCGGGCGTTAAGGTCGTCATCTTCATGGCTGCGTAACATCGTGACTCTTGGTATCACAGCGCCCCACGTCAGTCATGGGCCAAACGGCCTATTTCACTTTTGTCAAGCGAGCCTCGGCTTCTTTGTGAACGGTGTAGCCCGCCGCCATCAGCGGCATCCCGGTCGGTGTGAGGCGTGCGGCTTCTTGCCAGTGCGGCACAGCGGCAGCACTCTCCCCCTTTTTGTCCAGAAGATCACCAAGCTGTAAGTGCGCATCGGCTCTCTGCTCGCGTCCAATCTCATAGAGGAGCGCCTTCTGGTAGCAATCCATTGCCTTTTGGTTTTGCTCTTGCCTCTGGTGGAGAGCGGCAAGTGAGAGGAAAAGATGCCCTCGGCTCTTAGGCTTCTCATAGTAAAGCGCTCTTTTCCATGCCCACTCGGCTGCCTGCCATTGTCTTTGTCGCTGGAGCTGCTGCGCTTCGCCCTGCCAGACCCAGGCAAGATCCGTACGCTGCTTTGCCTCAGCACTCTGGTAGACGGAAAATCCTCCGAGAGGAATTGCGATTCCCAGGTAGATCAGCGCAACACGGTTGATGAGTTTCATGGCTCTTCAGTGTACATGCAAGCCCATCTAGTTGCATTTCTTGACGTTTAATAGGTATATTTTATTATGATGTCATCTAACGAACCGATCTTGACCATGCGCGGGATCGAGAAGTCCTTTGGAACCGAGGTCAAGGCGCTCAAGGGCGTGGACTTTGAGGTGCGCCCCGGAGAGATCGTCGCGCTGCTGGGCGAGAACGGGGCGGGCAAGTCCACGCTGCTCAAGGCTATCACGGGCGTGCACACCCCCACGGCGGGCGAGGTGCGCTGGTACGGACAGCCAGTGACTTTAGACTCTCCCGCGAAGGCGCGTGATTTAGGGATTCGGACGGTCTATCAGGAGCTGAATCTTGCGCCGCACTTGAGTGTGGCCGCGAATATTTATCTAGGCGCGGAGCCGATGCGCAGTGGCTTGCTGGATCACAAGGCGATGCGTGAGAAGGCACAAAGGCTTTTAACGGGCCACGGCTTTGATCTTAACCCCGATGCACTGGTGGGGACGCTTGGTCCGGCGCAGCGACAGGCGGTAGAAATTTGCAAGGCACTCTCCGAGGAAGCGAAGCTACTACTCTTAGATGAACCGACATCGTCGCTGGGTGAGAAAGAGATCGAGGAGCTGTTCACCACACTGCGCGCACTGCGAGAGCGTGGCATCGGGATGGTTTTTGTCAGCCACAGACTACCGGAGTGCTTCGTGCTGTGCGACAGAGTGGTGGTGCTCCGTGATGGCCTGAAGGTCTACGAGGCCAATATTAGCGAGACGGATACCTCCACCGTGGTGCGTGCCATGGTGGGGCGAGAGCTCTCAGACTTTTACCCCCGGAAACCCATCGCCCCCGGTGCGGAGCGGCTCAAAGTGGATCTGGATGGCGTGCAGTTCGCGACCTCTGCCGGAGAAGTGGTCGGGATCGCCGGATTAATGGGAGCCGGGCGCACGGAGCTTTTGGAGGCGATCTTTGGCTTGCGGCACATGGCTGGAACCGTCTTTGTGGACGGCAAGCCACTGCCGCTCAATAAAGGCCCACGGGCGGCGATCAAGGCGGGCGTCGGGATGCTCACGGAAGACCGTAAGCGCACAGGGCTGGCGCTGGGCTTGCCGGTACGTCACAATGTAACTCTTGCGGGGCTGGAGAAGATCGCGCCGGGGCCGTGGCTCTCCCATGGCCCAGACAAAGCCGCGACCAAGGCCGAGATCGAGCGTCTGCGGATCAAGACTTCGAGCACGGAAACACTCATGGGGACGCTCTCGGGCGGCAACCAACAAAAAGGAGTGCTCGGGCGCTGGCTCCATGCGGGCTCATCGGTCTTGCTCTTTGATGAGCCGACGCGTGGTGTGGATGTGGGGAGCAAGGTTGAGATCTACGAGCAGATGAACGCTATCACCCGTGAGGGCGCAACCATCGTGCTGGTTTCCTCCGAGCTTCCTGAGCTTCTCGGGATGAGCGACCGGATTCTGGTGCTCTTCCAGGGGCGCTTAGTGGCTGACATTGCCCGCGCCGATGCCACGCCTGACCGCGTGCTGCACTTTATGATGACCGGAAAAGATATCGCACTATGACACTTGCTAAGCGCTTACTGCCTGCTGTTTCGCTTCTTTTACTCTGCATTTTCTTTGCCATTCGCGTGCCGCAGGCTACCGGGCACCAGTCGTTTCTGAGCCTAGACAACCTCTACGGCGTGACAGGGCAGTACGCTTACTTACTGCTGATCGGGATGGGGGCGACACTGGTGATTATCGCGGGAGGCATTGATCTCTCCGTGGGCAGCGTGCTCGCGCTCTCGGGCGTCACTTCCGCATACTTAATGGTGAAGTCCGGCTGGTCGGTGCCGCTGGGAATTCTAGCGGGGATCGGAATCGGGGCGCTCTCGGGCGGGCTGGTCGGGGTGATTGTCACAAAGATGAAAGTCCCCGCCTTTATCGCCAGCCTCGGGATGCTACTCGTCGCACGCGGCGTCACTTTACGGATTGCCAAGGGCGTCACGGTGGATGGGACGCCCGACACTTTCAATGCCTTGGCTGCGGGTAAGGTGCTGGGAGTCCCGATGCCGCTTATTCTGGTGGTGGTGGTGGCTGGGCTGATCGCCTTTATCTTGCACTACACCAAGCTGGGCCGCTATGTCTACGCTATTGGCTCCAACGCCGAGGCCGCCCGTGTCTCGGGTGTTCCCGTGGAGCGGGTACAGCTTGCGGTCTATGCCATCGGGGGGGCACTGGCGGGCCTCGCGGGGCTTGTGGAGTCCGCCCGCCTCAGCTCCGGCAACCCCACGGGCGGCAGTGGCTACGAGCTTGATGTCGTCACTGCTGTCGTTGTTGGTGGCGCGAGCCTGGCAGGCGGCGAGGGCCGTGTCTCGGGCACGCTTCTTGGAGCGTTGCTCATAGCAGTTCTGCGCAATGGCTCGAATCTGCTGGGCGTAGACCCGTTCGACCAGAACATCTATATCGGCCTGCTGATTATCGGAGCTGTGGCGTTTGATCAGAAACTTCGCAAGCTCGGCTAGCCGGGCGCTACTATTGTCCGGCTCGAATCTTCTCCAGTGCGATTTTCTGTTCCGCTCCGAGTTTCTCCAGCGCGGCCTTCCAGCCTGCTTTGTAAGGCTTGAGGGTCTCGATCAGTACCTCGGCCATGGCGACATTTCGGAACCACTTGTTGTCGGCGGGAACCACGTACCAGGGGGCCTCCGGGGTGGAGCAGCGCTCCAGCACATCATCGTAGGCCGCGCTGTAGTCGTCCCAGAAGCTGCGCTCTGTCCAGTCGCTGGGGTTCAGTTTCCAGGATTTCTCGGAGTTGGACTCACGCTCTAAAAGCCGCTTCTCTTGCTCGTCTTTGCTCACATGCAAGAAGAACTTCACCACGATCACATTGTTGTCGGTGAGCAAGTTCTCAAAGTTATTGATATCCTCGTAGCGCTTCTCCCAGATCGCCTCGGGCGCGAGATTGTGGACGCGCACCACCAGAATGTCTTCGTACTGGCTGCGATTAAAGAAGACTACCTCGCCCTTGCCGGGGGTCTGCTTGTGGATGCGCCAGAGAAAGTCATGGGCACGCTCCTCAGGGGTCGGCACTTTAAACGCCGCCACACGTGTTCCCCCAGGGTTCATCGCGCCCGCCACACCTTTTATCGCTCCGTCTTTGCCCGAGGCATCCCGCCCCTGAAGCACCACGAGAAGCGCGTGGGTTCCGGCGGCAGAGAGCAATTCCTGAAGCTTGCCTAGCTCCAGAGCTTGCTTGGCAAAGCGCACTAGCGCCTGCGCTTCGGTCATGTCACCATCACGCTTGGTCGGGATCGTGGTAAAGCTCACCTTACCGGGATTGTCAAATTTTTCGCACAACATGGGGGGATTATACCAACCCCGTGACGGCATGGACGATCAGCCCAGACTCACCGTTTGCGCTGGTGATCGTGAGCTTGCCTCCTCCCGAAACCGTCAGGCTCCGCAGACCGGGAGCAACCGTGCGAGCACTAGGATCAGAGAGTGCGCTCGGATCGCCGTCTGCAGCGATATTAACTCCATAGACTAGCGCGGTCTCTTTCCCCTGAACCGTCACCGCGCCCACTTTCGTACCGCGCTCGGTTTTATGCGTGGCCGCGACGATTAGCCGCAGCTCGCTCCCCGGTAGCTCCAGTGTGAGCGAGAGCGGCGCGGGTTCGGTGAGCTTTCCGGCAAGCAGCACCGACGACAGACGATAGAGAACGCCATCGCTCAGGCGTGCCTCGCGGGCTTTGCCAGGAAGCACCGCGACCGAGCCCGCACGAGGTGCTTGTGGTTTGTTTTTATTCTCGCTCCACAGCCGGGTGAAGATTTCCCCTGCATCCCAGCTAGGCTTGGTCACGCCGCCGTTCCAGAAGTGCTCCGCTGCCAGCACCATCGCCACAAACTGCCGCCGCTCCGGGCCATCGGCCACCTCGGCCTTGGACTCATAGCCACACCAGGTCGTCTGCAAGCCCCCCCAGGCTCCTACCTCCGCAGCGGCTTTGGAGAAATTTGCCACATTACCTGGGTTGAACCAAGTGCAGGCTACGACTTTGGCGAAACCCGCCTCGCGCAGTGTCTTCAGCGACGGGAATTTGTCGTGCGCCCCGTACTGCCAGTCGAACATCACGATATCTTTAGGCAGGTTGTCACGAAGTGCCTTCGCATCGGCGACGCTCGGTGCCGTGCCAAAGCAAGGCGCGACTTCCGAGGGATGCAGCGCCATATCGGCCCACATCCACATTTCTTTGCCACGCTTGCGATGAAAAGCGTGCCAGTGCTTGGCGTTGCTCACAAAAAGCTCCGAAAAAGTGCGCGGGGCTGAGCGAAACGGGAAGCGACCGCGCATGGTCACTTCATCGAGCCCCGCATGGAACGCGGGGGCTCCGAACAAGTCATCGGCCTCCGCGACCAGGCGCTCTAGATACCCGACGGCAGCGGGATTGGAGATATTCACGGCGTAGGGCAGCTCGGGATCCTCTGCAAACGCCCGGTTCTGCGGCTTGTTGAAGAGCCACTCCATGTGCCCGTAGCTCTGCACGAGCGGCGTCAGTGTCACTTCGTGCGCTTTTGCAAACGCCACTTCCTCTTTGATCGCCGCCTTGGTACCACCCCAGCTTGGAGCCACCGACGGATCGCTCTCCCACTTGAGCTGCTCGCACTGAATGACTAAGTGATTGAGCTTAAAGGGCGAGTAGAGGCGGGAGATGAGCTTTTTATGGAATGGTAGCGCATTCTGTCCATGGAAGAGATGGACGCCGCGAAAACCCAGAGTCGGCCAGTCCTCGATCTCCACGGAGTGAACGACCTGCCCACGTTCATCGGTATCAATGAGCTGGAGAAATGTCTGCGCTGCCCAGAGTGTCCCGGCTTCGTCGCTGCCGGTTAGCCGAATACGCTCTTTGCGAACAGAGACGCTGTAGGACTCCGGACGGCTCCCCGCCGCTGTTGCACGCTTCCCTACCACCACTCCTCTCGCTTCCTGGGACACGGGAACGAGAGAATCGTTGAGAAGCGCTCTTGCGCGCTCGGCTCCGGGGCCGAGAACCTCGATCCGGGTCTTCTCTGTTAGGCGCACGGGTGGGCCCGTAACAGTGAGTTTCTTGGGCGTTGGGATCACCAGCGGCACTTTGGCGGCCTGTGGGAGAAAGACATTGTGGCGGCCATCTCCCCCGCCCTGAAGGGCACCCCCTCTTCCCCTAGTCACTCGTTGCTCGTTGGGAAGAGGGGCAAAGGAGAGAGTGAGGGTAGCGGTTTGCTCACCGTCGGTGAAGCGCACCGGACGGGGAGGGGAGCCCAGTCCCAACCAAAAAATCGGGGCGGCCTGCGCCCACTCCGAAGGCTCCTTGCGGGCATCGAAACAGACGGGTTTCTCTCTGCCATGCCAGCCCAAGGTGACTTGCCCAAGCTTTGTCTGAAAAGCGAGCCGGGTAAAGAAGAGCCCAAGCCGACGCTCCTCCTGAGAACCGGTGAGCGGGGTGAGTGGGACGGTGGTCAGGTGCGTGTCACCGCTGACAGCCGTGCCTGCCAATAGATTCGCATTCACGTAGCCCGCCGCCCACTCGATCTCGGCAGGGATGTCGGATTTCAGGCGGTAGCGCAGGGTCGTGGTAACTGCGTGCTCGGTGACGAGCCACTCGAACGCAACGAAGGCACTCTCATTCTCCGCGCTCGCTTCGGCAAGCCAGCTCTGGCCGACTTTGTGCCAGGGAGTTTCGATCCAACGCATGGTAGTGGGATTGAAGAGCACCCCGCTCCAGCCCGCTTTTACCAGATAAAAAGTCGAGCGACGGATCACAGGAACACCATCCAAAGCGACATTTAGACCATTGGCGGGAGTCCAGCCCACCGTGACACGACCTACAGTAATTGCGTTCATAGGTGCACTACCTTAATCGTAACCGTGCGCTCAGCGCCTGCTCCTGTGATTGTAAACGCTGTGTCTTTGAAGCGGGGTGGTCCCATACGAATCTTGGGATCGTTGGAGAAACCAAAGCCTTCTTTGGGAATCCCGAAAGTCTTGGTGTCCAGCTTCCCGTTGCTGTTCTCATCGTGAAACAGTGTCACTGCATAGACTCCTGGTGCAAGCTTGGGCAAGACAAAACGAGCGGTTTTGTCCTCGCTGAGGGCGCACTGCCCACTGGCAATTGCCTTCTCTGCCTTATCTGGGAAGCCCTCCGGGCCAGAGAAGAGCGAGTAGACCACCTGGCCCTTGGTGCTACGCAGCCCCGTCACCTCCACCCTGAGTGCCGTCTCCTGGAGCTTCTCCCCCTCACTGGGTGTGACAGGGTAGTGGGTTTTCACCCAGACAATGGCTTTTTCTAGGAACTTTGGAGCAGCACGTAGGACGATGGCTTTGGTGCTCTCTCCCTCCATCTGGAGAGGCCACGCGCGGGCGGGATCGTATTTCTCCGGGAGCGTTAGCAAGAGCTCTAGGTCATCGCGCGTTAGCTCAATAGTGAGGATGCCCTTTTGCATCTCACACCGCGCCCTTGGCTCGCAGGAGCTTCTCCACCTGGGCATGGCCGTTTTGCTGGGCTGCCTTGAGTGGGGTGAAGCCATCGGCCTGCATGGCGTTGGGATTGGCTTTTGCATTGAGCAAGAGCGCCACTAGGGGGGCGACCACGGACTCGGGCTTATCGGCAACGGCGGAGTGGAGCGGTGTCAGGCGCATCGCATTTTCGCTTACCGCGTTGGGATCGGCGTGCTCTTCGAGGAGCAGCTTGGCGCAGTAGTGGTGCCCAAAAAACGCCGCAAGGTGCAGGGCAGTAAAGCCATCGTGGGAGACTTCCAGCGCCCGATCCCGGTGCAGGTGGAGTAGCACGGAAACATCGCGAATTCGGCCCAGTGCGGCGGCCTCGAAGATCGAGAGCGTTTCGCACCGAGCCTCACCAATCCGCTCTGCCAGAGCTTTTCGCCCGTGGTAGAGCGCCAGAAGTGAGACGGGCATACCGTCTGGAGTGGAGGCGCTGGCAAGCGCGGGGTTGGCGATAAGCGCCTCACGGGCCGCCGTTTCATCGCCTTTCGTTGCTGCCGCTAAAAACTCTGATTCCGTCATAGTGCCATTCTACCCCTAATAAAAGAAGGTATTAAAGCAGGCTCATGAAGACAAAGTGGCAGGCGCTTGCGGCCATTACCATCACGTGCCACAGATCGTGGTAGTGGAAGGCGCGGCCTGGCTTGGGGTTGGGGTGCTTCACACAGATCGCTCCGCCGATACTGTAGATCAGACCACCCAGTCCGAGCCAGAAGAGCGCTGTCAGCGAGAGGGTCTTGACGATAGGGACGATGGCGATAAGAAAAACCCAGCCCATGAGAATAAACAAAAGCGCTTGAAGCCAGTGAGGGACGCGTTGTTTGAGGGCCCAGTCTACAACAATCCCAATAACGGCCAGGCCCCAGATGATCCCAAATAGTGTCCAGCCCCAGCCGCCCCGTAGCGGCAAGAGGCAGAGCGGGGTGTAGGTACCCGCGATGAGCAAGTAGATCCCCGTGCGATCCAGGCCATAGAGAATGCTCTCGATTTTCTCTGGGACGCGCAGGCTATGATAGAGAGCGCTGCCCGTGAAGAGCAGGATCAGGGTCACGCCATAGATCGAGAACGCCGTCGCGCGCCAAGGCTCGCCGCGTGACCAGACCAGCAGCAAGACGAGTGCCGCCACACCTAGCAGGGCACCGATACCATGCGAGAGTCCGGAGAACGGATCTTTGAGCTTCATGATTTTATTCTACCGGCGAAGTAGGTCTCTTAGCCAGCCAAAAAGATCGAAACGGCTCACCTGGGCGGTCCGGGTCGGTTTAGGCGAGGGCGGCGCAGGCGGCTGACCGAGTGTCGGTTCCTCTAAAAAGCTCCGACGGTAGGTCAATTCCGCCACAATCGGTTTCTCGTACTTAGTGGCTTGCGCGAGGGTCTTGAGCTTGTTGTCGGCCATCACCTTGGCGACGATATCTACAAAAGGTCGAATGTTTCCGGTGTTGATCTTGCGGTCGAGCAGTGTCGCCAGCCCCGCCTCGCTCTTAATCACATCGCTGATGGTTCCCGTGAGCTTGGTACCATCGGCTAGGGGCACGCTGATTGGGTCGTTCTCGGGCCAGTACGATGCCTTGGCCTGCTTGATCTGTGCCACGCGGTAGGCGGCACTGCGACGGCCCGCGCGCTGCCAGATCGCGGTGAGGCGCTTATCCTCGATGATCTTCGTGACGGCGTCCTTGCCCGAGAGCTCCGCGCCGGTTGCCGGATCCACGACGGTGAGAGTGCGGTCGGTCTGGATATCGAGGCCGAACTGGCGGAAGTCCTGCTGAAACGCCGCTGGGTTCTCTTTTTTCTCTAGGGCGAGCGCCTTGCAGATATCCTGCTCGCCGCTGCCATCAGCCATCGTGACGAACTGGATAAATCCCACGGAGACGTAGCCCGTGTCGTAGGTCTGGGTGGTCTCGAAGCCACCCTCCAATGCGCTGACCTGTGCAAAGCACTTGCGCTCACAGGCGGAGAAGCCCGCCTCGTTAAAGAGAATCGCAAGCTCGGTCTCCGGGATGTCTTTGACGCGCTTTCCGTAGGAGACCACGCCCTTGGCAAACCTATAATAAGCGAAGCGATCTTTGTCGAAGCGCACATTGTCTCGGTAGATATAGGGCTCGTCGTTGTCGTCGAAGCGGATCGTGTACTGCATCGGCGTGATCGCGCTGTGAAATGCGGCGGGTGGGTTCCCGGCGGCGGCTAAGAGTGCGGCGGGTGCTGGGCCCGGATACGATGGCATCGCCTGTGGCTTCGGCATCGGCGACGGTCCCGCCGAGGCCACGGTGACTGTATTGGCACCATTGGCGGCATCCGCGAGCTTTTGTGCCTGGAACTTATCCCAGGCGATCTTGGCATCTATCCAGCTCTCCCACTCCGCCACGCCGCCCTTGGCTGTCTGGCTCGGGGGAATCTTCTTGCCACCGAGAACGGCACGCTGGTAGGTTAAGAACCAGCTCGAGCCCTCAGGGGTGAGGCGCACGGCCCACGGACCTGGTTTGCCAGGAGCAACGGGCGCAACCTCCACGGAGTAGCGCCCCGGTGCGTTCCAGTATGTCACCAGTGCCTTGCGCTCGATCTCGGTAAAGAGCGGTGGTGCCTGAGCGGCCTGCGTTTTGTGGACGAAGATACCGCCTGCGGTTGCGGCGGTTAAAGCAAGAGAGAGAGGAATAACAGGTCGCATAACAATATCCTTAAGTATACCGTAATTATGCGCGGCTAAGTTCCTTATTTGTACCCCACTGCAACCTTTTATGCGGCCTCGTGTCGGATACTGCGGAGGTTTTTGCTATGCGTGTACTTCTCCTACCCACAGCAGCTCTTATTTGCTGCCTCTCTTGTGGCTGTGCCAGTGACACATCTCGAGCGCGTGAGTCCGCTCGGACATTTCTTGCGGCGATGAACCAGGGCGATGTGAACAAAGCGCAGTCCGTTGCCACGCAGGCGGCGCGACCAAATCTTGTGACCATGCTCAAGGACAATAAACCCAGTAGCACGGGCTTCACTCTGGGTGAGCCACTCGTAAAAGACGACACTGCTGAAGTGCCTGAACGTGTGGTGGGCGAGTTCTTTGGTGCGGCTGTCGGAGAGCTGACTAAAGGCCTCAAAAGCGCTGAGAAAACAGCGCCTAAGTGAACTGCCCGTCGGGGGCGATGCGGGGGGCACTCTTGCCAAAGTCTGTCTGGGAGAGTGCCTTAATTAGCCCGATCGCCTGTTTCTTTGGATCGAGCTGCGGTCCACCCGGGGCGCGCTGGAGCAGGGGGTGAATGCGCCCACGCACAAACTTTCCGGCATCATCGAGGGTGGCACTTAAAACACAGGTCACACCGCCTGGCCCACTCAGGCTCATGCGTCCGTAGGTGGCGAAGTTGCCCAGTGAGTAGGCGATGAGGTGCTCTTTGTAGAGCTCCAGACCCCGCAGCACATGAGGGCCGTGCCCGATCACCAGGCAGGCTCCCGCATCAATTACGGCATGCGCAAATCTTCGTAGATCGCCGCGTGACTCGCCGTAGAACGACTCGCCGCCACGGGGGACGTGCTGGTACGCTGCGCCCTCGGCACCGCCGTGAAACGAGACTACCACCCGTGCACTGGTCTTTTTCGCCTGGCGGACAAGTGCCTGCGCCGCCGCGATTGCGTTGAGATTGGGCGAGACCTGGTTCGTGGCGAATCCCAGAAACGCGACACCCTTCATCAGAGTGGCCGCGCCGCTGGCACCCGCCGCCGCGATTTGAAGGCGCTCTAGCGTTCGGAGTGTCTGCGTGCGGCCCGTGCCCTGAAAATCGCTGGCGTGGTTGTTAGCGACCGAGAGTACATCAAAGCCCGCCTCCTGGAGCCACTTGCCGTACTTGGTCGGGGTGCGGAAGGCGTAGCTGTGCGCAGCGTTGGCCTTGCCGGGTGTCACCGTGCCACCGTCGCAGAGTGGCCCTTCTAAGTTCCCAAAAGCGATATCGGCGGCTTTGAGAAGCGCTGCGGCGGGCAGCAGAATATTCTTGCGGGGCAGATTGGGCGAGGGCCAGTCGCTTCCCAGCATAATATCTCCCACTGCGGCAATTGTCAGAGGCATGTGTTTATCCCTACTTCACTTGAAACGGAAAATTAGCCGTCGCCGCGCCGCCGCTGCTATCACGGACATAGACAAAGAGCCTGTACGCACCGGGCTCCGTGGGGACGGGCAGGGTGAACGGCTTGCCCGCCGCGCCGGGAAGCTCGGTGAGCCAGGTATTGTTCTCCCGGCGCAGCTCCCAGCGTACTTGCACCGGCTCGGTGGTGCGGAGTGTGAGTGTGGCGGAGAGGGGCGAGCCGGGCGCGACACTCTTGCCCTCAGCGGCGCTACTCAGGCTCACCAGCTCGGGGCAGGGCTTTGCCACAGGCTTGCCGGTCCAGGCTTGCGAGAGTGCATCAACGGCGGCTAGTCTCTCGCCGGTTTTAGGCAGAAACATCCCAAACCAGGTTGGAGTCGCCTCCAGCTTGTCGTCCCAGAGGAAGACATAGCTCCCCAGGCAGGTCGGCTGTCCGGCGACTCCCTTTGCATAGGTCTCGGCGTAGCGCTTGCCCTTCTCCGTGCTAGTGGCCTCGCGCGCCGCGCCCCACTCCGTCTTGCCCACTTCCCACGGCCCCAGCGGCCCGAACTCGGTGAGGATGTAGGGCTTTGTCCAGCCCGCTTTTTTGAGACGCTCGGGCAGGCTCGCCGCGCCGCCGTAGGCATTGACTCCCAGAATATCAACCGATGGCGCCAATGTCTTGAGCTGCGCCAGCTTCTTGTCACTAATCTCCGCCACCACGGTCATCGTGAGGTGGTCGGGGTCGGTCTTGTGAATGTACTGCGCCGCTTGCTCGACATGCTTCCACATCGCCTCCGTCTCGCTGTCGTCGAGGCCGTTTTCCATCTCATTGCCCAGTGCCCAGCAGAGCAGCGCCGGGTGGTTCTTGTCGCGGGAGACATGGCCGCAGATCGCATCGAACTGCCCGGCGACGGCTTTGGGGTCGGTGTAGCGGAAGCCGTGTTCTTTGTGGCCTAGCCAGATTCCTACCGTGGTGGTCAGGCCTAGGCGCTGGCACTTGTCCAGCATTCCCCCGACTTCGTCAGCACCCCAGGTACGCAGGGAGTTTCCCCCTGCCGCCACGAGCTCCTCCAGGTAGTGCGCCCCGCCCGCGCCCCGGACAAAATAGGGCTTGTCGCCGCGTAGCAGTCGCCAGCCCGCCGTTGTTTTCTCTATGCTTGTTTTCATACTAGCCTCACCGTATGGCAGATTACCGGCAGACCGGTGGCATCGTTGAACTCGGCGGCGGCTTCGATGGCCTTGGTCGCCAGCGCCTCGGCATCCAGCGCGGGGTCGTCGTAGAGCGCCCAGAGCGCACCCATGGCGTACTCCATCCCGCTGCCGTAGGCGTAGAAGCGCGTGAACTCCTGCACCAGCCGGTGGGAGCCGACCCCGAAAATCCCGTGAGGGCTGGCGATCAGGGTATCGAAGCGCGTGGACTCCACCGAGTCCGACGTGTCCTCATTGGGATTGAGGAAGTAGCGCTCTTTGCATGCATGGTGTAGCAGGAGCCAGGTGGCGAAGATGTCTTCTGGGTCGGTGAACTTGGGCGTGGTCTTGAGGCTCCCAAAGTAGTTCTTGAGCATGTGGCGCGCACTCGACGGCCCACAGTAGGCGACAAACCCTTTACCCACTGACATCACTTTTTGGTGATTGGCGACATAAGCCGCGCTCTCTTTTTGGCTGCCCCACTTGGTGAGCGTATCCGCTGCGATCGCCCCCTGAGCGCCCTTGCGCACCACGACAATGGTTGACATGGGGGAAGTATACCCGCCCACTCCTGATTCCCCCGTCAGACGGGAGTTAGGGGGTAGATATCCACGGCCACGCCGGGGGAGTAGTGGGCTAGTAGCGGCGGCGAGTCCAGCGCGAACCCGGCGGCGTGGGTGAGAGTCTGGTTAAGATCGCTAAACGCAGCGGGCTGGAACGAGTAAGGCGGGTGTGCGACCCGTCCGGAGAGGAGTGTTTTGCCCGAGACACTGAAGAGTGTGTAGCGCTCGATGAGAAAGTGCTCCACGGTGCCAGGGGCTGCCCTGCCCAGCACGGTGCCCGGCTGGGGGCCGTAGGTCACCTGGCAGTGGGCGGGGCGGGGCGGGTGGCTCAGACGCTCACTGGAGTAGCGAATCTGGGAACCCGTGCGCTCCATCGTCATCTTGGCCCAGTGGTAGGGGAGCTTGAAGAGCCCGCGCGCTAGCTCGACCGCGATGGGGTTGGCGGCCTCCAGACTGAAAAAATACACTCCTGCGCGGCCCGATTTATCCCGAACATAGACACGGACATTGGTCTCATGGAAGTGAGAGAGCCACGACACGGGCGGCGACCAGACCGGACGGACGTTGCGCATGGTGAAGGGCACCAGCCCGAGATAGGTCTTGCCCCTAAAAGTGTCTACGGTTAGGCCCTCGGGGAGGCGTGCTTGCACTTGCTCTGGAGAGATCTCCCAGTGCAAAAAAAGCAGCGCGTCCCACTCCTGGCGCATCACGACTCTCGACATGCAACCCAGGATACCGTTTCTCTGTCTATGAGGGTAGGATAATAACCAATATGCCGGATAGTGATAATATTTTTTCCATTGCCAAGCTGCTAGGTGACCAGGCCAAGAAAAAGGTCAAGGAAGCCCTTGGTGGTGAGGAAGACGACAAGAAACGCGGCCCGACACCCTGGCCCCCGATGAGGAATGAAGATATGAGCTACATGGAGCCCGACTGGGACGAGCTGGATCGCAAGGCAAATGCCATCGTCCTGACCTACACGACTGTCTCTGCGGCAGCCACGGTTCTGCCCTTCGTGGATGTTGCCGTGGTCACCATGACTTTTGCCAAGATGACCACCGAGCTTTCGGGTGTCTACCAGGTGCTGGTCTCTGCCAAGCGTGCTCGGCAGATGGGCTGGGCGATTGCCTCCACCACAGGCGCCGTTCTAGGAGCCGCGTATGGGGCGATGTATGCAGCTACCAAGATCGCTAAGTTTATCCCCGGTGGCTACTTTGTCTCCGTGGCCATTCAAGCGCCGCTCACTGCCGCCGTGGCATGGGCTGCGGGTGACTCGCTCAAGAACTACTTCAAGGCATGCCGTCAGGGCCGCGACCCCGGGATAGACGCGCTGAAGGAGTCGTTCACCAATACGCTGCACATTAAGCTGAAGGGCGTCAAGTTGCCAGGGGGTAAGACTGCCAAAGATGCCGAGATCGCCGATCCCATGAGTAAGTCTGCGGCAGGTGGCGCCGCAACAGGGGCCTCAAGCGAGGGCAGTAAAGATAGTGTTTCCGATGCCGTCGAGAAGCTTGCCACCCTTCACGAGCTGCTAAAGCAAGGCGCGATCTCGCAGGCGGAGTACGATAAGAAAAAAACCGAGCTCCTCAGTCGAATCTGAGGTTTCTACGCAGCCAGGGTGAGGACGACTTTTCGTTCCTCATTCTGGCGCTTTAAGAACTCCGGAATGGCGGCGGCTGGGATAGCGGGGGAGAGTAAGAAACCCTGAATCTTGTCACAGTTCAAGTCTGCCAGAATTGCGCGCTGTTTCTCCTGCTCCACTCCCTCCGCAACAACTTCCAGATCGAGCGCATGGGATAGCTCAATGATGGCACGGATAATTGCCTGTGTCTGAGGGGCTTCTAAATCTATCAAAAAAGACGCGTCGATCTTCAGGCAGTCCAGAGGAAGGTCTCGGAGGTAGGACAGCGAGGAGTACCCGGTGCCAAAGTCGTCTACCGCGAGCCGAATGCCTAGCTCGTGGAGGCCCTCCAGTGTTTTCAGCGCGGCAGCGCCCTTTCCGAGCAGTGCAGACTCGGTAATCTCCATCTCCAGAAGGCGTGGCGGCAGGCCCGTTGCTTCCAGAGTTTGTTCTACCCGGCGCAGGAACCAGGGCTGCGTGAGCTGGATTGTCGAGACATTCACGGCGATCAGAGGGCTGAGGCCATTTTCGGTGAGCCAGCCCGCGGCTTGCTCACAGACATTTTGCATGATCCAGGAGCCCAGCGGCTCGATGAGGCCACACTCCTCGGCCACGGCGATAAAGCGAGCCGGGCTGATCGGGGCCTCTTCACTGGGGCGCTTCCAGCGTAGGAGAGCTTCCAGACTACTGACTTCCCCTGTACGAGGGTTCATCTGCGGCTGGTAGTGCATCTCAAACTCACCCTGCTCCAGTGCCCGCCGCAGGCAGCGTTCTTGGCGCAGACGTTCCTGGGTGGCATCGTGCATGGAGTGGTCAAAGTAGCGGAAGTTGTTGCCCGTTTGCTTGGCCTGGTACATCGCGACATCGGCATGGCGCACCAGGGTCTCGCCATCCATTCCGTCGTCGGGGTAGAGGCTAACCCCGATACTGGCGGAGACGAACAGCTCTTGGCCGCCTACCAGAACGGGGCGAGCGACCGCGGCAAGCAGACGGCGTACGAGAATCTCCGTTTCGTCGGCGGAGTGGATCGGGTTGAGCAGGATCGTGAACTCATCGCCGCCCATACGCCCGATCATATCATGCAGACGCAGGGTGTCTTGGAGCCGCTGGGCGACGATACGTAGCAGAGTATCGCCTGTCTCGTGCCCGAGGGAGTCGTTGATGCGCTTGAAGCCGTCCAGGTCGAGAAAGAGAATCGCCAGCAGGTGCTCCGGAGGTAGCGTGGCCGATGCCTTCTTGATCTGCTCCATGAAGTAGTTCCGGTTGGGAAGCTCAGTCAGAGCATCGTGGCGCGCACGCCAGAGAACCCGCTCCTCACTAACGATCTGGGGGCCGATATCGCGGGTAGAGCAGAGGTAGCGTGTTGGTGTCCAGCTCTCCTCCAGAGTGCGTATCCGTGTTTCCAGCCACTGGCATGCACCCTGGCGCGAGACATGCCGCCACCGAACGGTTGCCTCGCCGGTGCGCCGCAGCCGTCGCAGCGTCTGCATGACGCGGGGCTTGTCCTCACTGTGCATCCAGCGAAACACCGACTTACCGGTTGTCTGCCGTGCCGACAGGCCCGTGATGCGTGTGAGAGCGGGAGTTGCGTAGAGAGTGAAGAAGTTGGTATCGTGGAGGCTCACGATATCATCCATGAGATCCATCATCAGGGCAAAACGGGTGTCCGTGATATGGACTCCCGTACTTTCTACAAGAGCGGTCACCTCATGGGCGCTGAGATGGTAGCGTGTGATCTCACCGGAGGTATCCGCCAGAGGGACGAGTGTGGCTGCCAAACAAGTCTCGTGGCTTTCTTGCTCCTGAGTACTCTGGATCTTGATAAAACCTTGCCAGCCTTGATTCGCTGCGGCTTCCTTGAGGGCATCGAGATGACTGAGAATCTTAGGGCAGTGGCCGGATTCCTGGGGAGTCAGCTCCTCCTGGGAAGAGAGCCAGCTCATCTGGGTAAGGTGAGGGTCTAGCAAAAAGCGTTCTGCCGTCGGATTGAGATAGACCAGCCGGCCCTGCGTGTCGAGAAGGCACGAGAGATCCGGGCTTTTTTGTGCGGCTGCGCCCAGCCAGAGCATCCATTCCGAGGTTTCAGGAGTCATCCTTAAGATTATGGTTTTTTTGACACAACCACTTAGACTGAATGGAAAATTAGACGGAATGGAAAATTTGATAAAACAAGAAGCGGGCAGCCGCCTCGCTGAGCTGATCATGTAGCAGCGGCGTTGCGCCCTCGGGAACACTGAAGAAAGCATCTACAGGCGGCGGTGTCTCTGCGGGGGCATCGAGGGCGGATTCCGTGGGGATAAAAGTGGGAAGCTCTCGGATCTCCGCACCGGCGATTCCCAGGGGAAGCGCTGTGGAGAATCCTGCCAGACCAGAGAGTAGAGAGCCCGGCTGCTGATCCGCCGGGCGAGCGAGCACCCGTTCCTGACGGAAGGGCTGCCAGAGCCGAAGGAGCGTCTGGGAGTGGTTGGCTCCGCGACGGGAACCGTTGCTCAGCGCCACCGTACGGCACCAGCGAGGCCAATCCGGGAGCGAGGGCGGTGTCCAGGGGCGGGTGATGACCTGCTCGGGCCAGTCCGCCAGTCCGCGTTTTTTCCAGTGCACCTTGGTGGCGTAGTCTCGTAGGATCGCTTGGGTAATCGGGCTGTCTAGCGGGCGCTGCATGCCAGGGCCCGCGTAGCGGCGGATCAGGGCCTGGAGCTGCGGATTGAGGTTCGCGCCTCGGTGGGGAGTGTCGTAGGTGACAAGAGTACGCACGGGGAGCAAGCGATCCGTGAGGGCGATTCGGGCCGTGAGCCCCCCCGTGCTGATTCCCACCACGGAGACACGCTCCCGCATGTCGGCTGCCAGAGTGCGAATCGCCTGCTGTGCCCGTGGTGCCAGTGTCCCGGGGAGGAGCTGCGAGTCCGGGAACCGCACGATGGCGACACTGCCCCCAGCAGCGCGGATCAGGTCGGTTACGGGAGCCATGAGCTGCATCATCTGTGTGGCGGTGAATGCGTTGGACGCGTCGAAGCCCATCAACACCAGCACCACCGGCCCCTTTTTTTCGCGCGTCGGCCCCCAGAGCGGCGTACCGTCGGCGAGGAAGCGGTCTGGTGGCTCAAAGACAGTGAGAATGTCCTCGCTCTGGCTTAGAGCAAGCATCTGCGCATCTCCCGATGTTAGTATCGCACGCCAGGTTCCTTCGAAAGCGAAGCCCAGTGCGAGGTGTGCTTTTCCTTGGGCATCGGTGCGCACTTGTTGTTGGAGACAGTCGTGACAGGGAAGGGGGCTGCCATCGGGAAGCCGCCGCCAGCCGGAGAGCTGAAGCCGAACACGCAGTGCTTTATTGGCAAGAGGGCGACCCGCCCGGTCTTGCACAAAGAGCGTTACGGAATCCATCCGAGGGTGAGCCGTGCGCCGTCCCGCTCTAGCCGTGCGGTCGCGAAGGCCTGCGGGGTGAGCGTGGTCGAGACGAAGAGTGTCAGGCGGTTGAGAGGCGTGGGCCCCAGCTGGCTGGCATCGCGCCGACGGCGCTGCTCCGCTTCCAGGGCAACGGACAGGTGCGCACTGGCCTTGTAGTCGGTGCGGGCAAAGAGGACGGAGGCATTAGGCCCCGCAGGATGGCCCAGGGGAGAGTCGCCTTGGTTCCACCAGTTGGCCTGCGCCTCGCTACGGTAGGTGCGGCGGTTGGTATCAAGGGTCTCCACACGCCAGGCAAGCGGGCCGCGCACACCCGCCGCACCGAGAAGCAGTCCCGTGCGCTGGGGGGTCGTCTTGACGCCGCCGAGAAACGCGGGGGCCTTGATATCATCCAGCAAGTACTCGGCGAAGAAATGTGTCCCGTCTTTTTGGCGGTACGAGACACTCAGATCGGCCATGTAGTTGAGCCAGAGCGAGTTTTTATACGCCGCCGAGCGCGGCAGCCCGAGCCAGCGCCCACTGCCCAAAGCGCTCCAGTCGTGCTCATAAACATACCAGGGAAGTGCCGCCGCAAACGCGGGGTCGGGGAGGCGGAGTGCCTTGATGGCTTCGCCCGCGGAGATCTCCCACGGGCCGCTATTCTGAAAGGTCAGCCGTCGGCCCGCCAAGTGCCGCCGCGTCCCACTGGCGGTGTCTTTAGGCGCACTGAGATCCTCGGGCTCGAAGTACTGGCCGTAGAACTGCTCGAAGGTGATACTGCCAAAACGCTTGCTCACACCGATACGATCCAGGGGCGGAGCGGAGTCGGAGAAGAGCATCCCTCCCGTCCAGCCCGGCCCCCAGCGCAGCGGCTTGCGCCCTGCCGAGAGCTCCCAGCCCCGCCAGCTCGTGCTTAGCTCCGCCGCCGTGATGCCGTGTTTTGTGGCTTGTACCTGCCAGCCGGGGCCGTACGCAAAGGCACGTGGCTCGTTGCCCAGAACGAGAATCTCGGTTTTAGGGGGAAGTTTTTCCAGCAGAGGAGCCAGCTCGCGGCGGGTGAAGAGACGGTCGCCGCGCAGAAAGTCTACGGGTTGCCAGCCGGGGAGCAAACCTAGCCGCGCAGCGGCGGCTAGCCGTGCGTAGAGTGGGTCACTTGGAGCCACAATCTCATCGGTGAGGGCAGAGGGGATCATCGGCGGATAGTGGTTCCTGCAACAAAGACGGTCTCCACCGTGGGGACTTCCCCACGTGCCACCCGAAGGATCTCCGCGCGGAGGGTATCACGCTCACCCTCACAAGCCAGGCGGATAAGGCGATCCACCACGGTCGTGAGCAGCGGCGAGGTGGTTCCACTCTCACTCACGGAGATCTTGGTATGGGCCGTGGGGCAGCGTGCTTCACTGGCGTAGAGAAGCTCCTCGTTGATCTTCTCACCGGGCCGTACACCCGTGAACTCGATCTTGATATCCACATCGGGTCGCAGGCCAGAGAGACGGATGAGGTCGCGTGCCAGATCTAGTATTCGGACGGGCTCGCCCATATCCAGCAAGAAAGTCTCGCCGTGTTTGCCCATCGCCCCCGCCTGAAGAATAAGCTGAACGGCTTCGGGGATAGTCATGAAGTAGCGGGTCATCTGCGGATCCGTGACCGTGATGGGGCCGCCGCGTGCGATTTGCTTCTGCATGGTCGGCACGACGGAGCCGCGTGAGCCGAGTACATTGCCAAAGCGAACCACGGCAAACTCAGTGCCCAGATGCTGTCGGGAGAGGCTGGAGACGATCTGCTCGCCGATGCGCTTGGTCGCGCCCATGACACTCTCCGGGTTGACGGCCTTATCGGTGGAGACATAGACAAACTTGCGAACCCCACACGCGGCGGCGACCTCGGCGATATTGCGCGTGCCTAGAACATTGTTCTTCACCGCCTCGCTGGGGCTGGCCTCCATTAGCGGGACATGCTTGTGCGCCGCGGCATGAAAGACAACAGTGGGGCGCTCCGCGAGAAAGACTTCCTCTAACCGATCCTTATCTTTCACATCCGCGATAATGGCGATGGGCGCGATCCCAAACTCACGGATCAGCTCCTGCTCGATCTCAAAGATCGAGTTCTCCCCACGGCCTAGCAAGAGCAGGCGCGCCGGGTTAAGCCCCGCGATCTGGCGACAGAGCTCGCTGCCGATACTACCCCCCGCGCCCGTGACTAGGACGCGCTGACCGCTCAGATACCCCGCCAGCTCTGCCAGGTCGGTCTGGACAGGCTCGCGGCGCAGGAGATCCTCGATCTTGACGGCGCGGATTGAGGTGAGGCGCGAGATTCCCGTGGCACTACTTCCCTCGATCAGATCCGTAATATCCGGCACCAGGCACAGGCGGGCAGGCACGGACTCGCAGCGGGCGACAATGTCACGGATGGTTTTCCCCGCCGCACTGGGCATCGCGATAAGAATCACCTCTACCCCTATTTTTTGCGCGAGGGCGGGAATATCTTGCGTGGTTCCCAGGACAGGCAGGCCATGGATACGTGTGCCTCGGCGCTTGGGTTCATCGTCCACAAAGCCCACGGGGACAATACCCTCAGCGGAGCGACGTAGAAGCTCACGGGCTACTGTCTCGCCCGCATCCCCTGCCCCGACAATCAGAGCGCGCTGGCTGGGAAGCGACGGCGTTTCCAAGCTCTTGTCCGACCAGAGCCGGTAACCGATACGCACTCCTGAGAGTAGGCAGATGGTCAGCACCCAGTCTATGATCTGCATCCCCCAGGAATAAACCCAGGGCACGCCGTCGCCGAGCATTCCCAGAAAGCCGTAAAACACCACCGTTGAGAGCGTCGTCGCTCCCGCCACGGTCTTGAGATCGTGTACCGACATGTAGCGCCAGCGGATACGGTAGAGCCGGAAAAGCCCGAAAGCCACCACACGTAGCGTCACCAGCACGGGCAGTGTCACCAGCACGGTCTGCAGATAGGCGTTGTCAGAGCGAAGACTCGAAGAACCGTGCTTGAGCAGAAATGATACCAGATTTGCCGCACTTACCAGCGCGGCATCTATCAGTATCTGCCCGACAATCCGTCGGCTAATGGGAGGCAATGGCATTTGTTTCAGAGGAAATTCCGGGTCATTCTACCACTAATGTCACAACCTAAGATAGCCTGCCGTTGTCTCTACTTGTAATGAAGACGACTACTTTAACACGAGCTTGCCTATAGCTACCGTCCCGGCACACAGGGCGTCCATCCCAGTGGCATGACTCTGGGGCTAGGGCGACGATTTTAGTAACTCATGCAGGAATGCACTCTGGTTTTGCCGAATCGTCTTAGTGAATAAAGTCAAACACTACTGTTTGGGAGGTTTTATCATGATTCGTTCTCTCACCCGCGTCGCCCTGAGCGGCGTTGCCTTAGCGCTGATGATCAGCGGTGCACAGGCCAAGCCCCCGTTTGCTGAAAAAGAAGGCAAGAAATGTACCTACTGCCACGCACCCGCGCCGCCTAAGCTCGGCTACCGTGCGCTCTACTACAAGATGCATAATCTCAGCTTCGAGGGCTTCGATGATGCCGCTGAGGCCAAGAAGGCGAGCGTGGATGTTGGCCCCGACCCGGAGCCTAAACCCAAGAGCTGGACCGCTCCCAAGTCTGCCGAACCCGAGAAAACCGCTCCTAAGGCACCCGAAGCCCCTAAAGGCCCTAGTGTTGCTGAGCTGAAGAAAAAGTCCGATGCTGCCGCCGCCGCGCTCGCCAAGAAGCCCAAGGACGCCAAGCTGAAGCTCGCCGCTGCGCAGGCAATGGCCGGGCTGGGCCACGGCCAGATGCTCGACCAGAGCGTCCCGCCGCGTGTGCGCTACCCGCAGGCTCTCGCGACTCTGCGTAAGGCGAAGGCACTTGATCCTAAGAATAAGATCGCTCTTGAGGACATCAAGGCGATCGAGGATGCCTACACCAGCATGGGAATGCCGATTCCTAAGTAGCCCCACCCCTGCCCACCCCCTAGCCCCCATCCGGTGGGGAACACCGGGGGTGGGTATTTTGTTTTTATGGACGAGACGGGATTTATCGCGCACTGGCCGGGCACGCCGGAGGCGACCAACAGCGACGCCTTCGACGAGGACGTACTGGAGTCGGCGGTGCCGGTGCTGGTGGAGTTCTGGGCCGCGCGGTGCAGCGCGTGCCTGAGGTTGGCTCCGCAGCTCGAGGCGCTGGCACGGGAGCTGCAAGGCGAGCTGCGTGTTTTTACGCTCAATGTGGACGAGGAACTGCCCGCCGCCGTGCGCTTCGACGTGCTTGCGATCCCGGCCCTCTTGCTGTTTCGCGAGGGGCAGGAAGTGGTGCGCTGGGTGGGAAGTGTGGATATATCTAAGGTGCGAAGCCAGCTCAGCATTTAAATGGAACCCATAGTGATTTCACAGGCTACCGGACAGATTATTATCCTCAATGGCACCCCGCGCTCGGGGAAGTCTCGCCTTGCGGCGGCGATTCAGGTGAGCTTTCCGGGAGTCTGGATGAACCTTGGGGTAGATCACTTTATGGCGATGACGCCTGCGCATCTGAAGCCGGGAATGGGCCTGCGGCCCGGTGGCGAGCGTCCCGATCTGGAGCTGTTTCTCCCCCCTCTCTACCGGGCACTCTACGGCGCAATTGCCGCCCATAGTCGCGAGGGGCTGAGTGTGGTGGTGGATGTGGGGCACCACGACAGCTACTCGCAGCCGCTGGGGATTCTGCCCGTGTGCGCCCGGCTGCTCACCGACTTACCCGCTCTGTTTGTTGGGGTACGCTGTCCGCTTGAGGTGATCTTGGAGCGCCGCCTTGCCACCGGCTACGATCTTCCCGGTGCACCGATTCCCCCGGCGGTTGCGCTCTGGCAGAAGGCCGTGCACGAGCCCGGTGTCTACGATCTGGAAGTGGACACGTCGCAGCTCACCCCTGAGGCGTGTGCCACTCGGATTCGGAAGTACCTCGACTCGGGAGCGGCCCCCACGGCTCTCTCTCGGCTCGCCGCCCAATGAATTTGCAAACCTCGAGTTTCATTACCGACGATTTCCGATCCCCGATCTCAGCGGCGTATCTGGCGCAGGTGCTTACTCTGTCTTTCTGGCGGCAAACAGCACGTCGGAGGGTTTCCAGGTTTCGGCAAGCCGATCCGCTGCTTGGAGCCACTCGGCGATACGAGATTCAGGCGGGATGCTCCTGCCCCAGTATTCGATGAAGAGAGAGTCTTCCAGACGAAGTGCTGCGGCTTCCATCTCCTTTTCGATGTCCTGACGCGCCCGCTGGACGTAGTTTCCGCCCCGCTGGCTGTCCGTTCGCAGCGCCACACTTCCCGCCGAGAAGAGATCGCGGGCCTGCGGACAGAGCACGCCGTGGTAGGTCAGCAGATACAGCACCACATCGTCGTACTTGTTCTTGGCGCGTGAGGGCTTGACGATTTGGGGGCACAGCAAGGCGGCTTCGGCGCGGAGCCTGCGCTTCTCTACTTGATCGAGGTTCATGTACAGCCTTGCCTGAACCTAATCTTGTCCCGTAACTTTTTTTGCCAATGGAACCAAAATTGCTATGGAGGGAGTTATGAAAACCCAAAACTCTCTCCCCGAAAAATCAGATGCCA
>NZ_JAYVPL010000017.1:0-32940 GCF_043757465.1 Armatimonas sp. | reverse complement strand
TTTGCCTACGGCTCGGACGGAGCCTTTGGGAGTTAATCAAGAGGATTGCCTCATGGATTTCCCAAGAAGCCCCCAGCTTTAGCGGGGGGAGTCGTCACTCCGTACACAGAGCGATATCGCCAGGCTCCAGTTCTCGAAATTGCAGGCTCACTTTGGCTTGGCCTCAGTTAGTGAGAAGTGGTAGCGGCGGGGCGTGTCCTCCTGGAGGAGACTGCGCTGGTCTAGCTGTGCCACGGTCGCATAGTCCAGAATCCGAGGGGGGTGCGTTAGCCGTGCCAGAGGAAGTCCCAGTGGCTTCCCCCACCGCTCCAGGGGCGAGCTTGGTTGCCAGAGGCGCTTCTTGCCCAGGGTGCCCGACTCCTGGGTGCCGTCGTCGGCAAACCGTCGCCACTGCCAGCCCTCACGTGTCCGTCCTACCCAGAGCACCTCAGGCGGAAACGCCTGGGCGAGGCGTGGAGCAACCCCCTCCAAGCCGTCGCCAGAAAGTGCCCGCCACGGTGGTTCCCCTGTGGCATCGGAGATCCAGACAGCATCGGGCAGAGCCTCCCCCCGCCGTGCAAGCCGCTCCAGAAAGCGCAGCACTGCACCGGGTGACGGACTGCGAACAAAGAAAACCTCCTGCACAGCGCTGAGTATACCTTCTGTGGGAACCCTCTCGCGAAGGCGAGCGTACTTATTGGTACAGAGGGCGAGTGGAGAGAAGTGCCGCGAAGCCCAATAATGCTTGCGTGGTATAATACCCGTACTGTTGGCGGGGTGGCTCAGGCACTTTAGAGGCTCAGGCATCCCGAGGAGGCTTTCCGTTTGAACCGTACTTTACGGCTAGGTTTACTGGTTGTTTTCGCGCTCACCTTAGCGTTCTTCGTCAAGGTGACACTCTCGCGTACATCCTTACCCTGGTTCCCCCAACCGCAGCAGCTTGAATACAGTCAGTTCATTGAGAAAATCAACCAGGGCAATGTTATCGCTTCGGGGAATTTCCAAAAGAACATCTTTATCGGCAAGTTTGTCCCGACGCCCGGAGTTGCAGAGAACAAGGTTGATTTCCAGGTAACACTCATCTCCAGTGATGTGGAGAGAAGCCGCCTCAGTAAGCTACTTACTGAAAAAAATGTTCGGTTCTCCCAGATTCCCGAAGGCCCGATGGACTACCTTTTGGCATCTCTCTTCCCCATCCTGGCTCTCGTGCTGGGGGGCGTGGTGATCTACGTCATCTTTAGCCGCGCGGCCCAAAATGGCAACAACCAGGCATTGAATTTTACCAAATCACGGATCCGTCGCCCCAATGAGAACATCCCAAAAGTAACCTTCGACGATGTTGCTGGCGTGGACGAAGCGAAGCAAGAGCTCCAGGAAATCGTCGATTTCTTGAAGAATGCTCGTCGCTTCCAGGCGCTTGGCGCTAAGATTCCCAAGGGAGTTTTACTGCTGGGCCCTCCCGGTTCGGGCAAGACCCTGCTGGCACGTGCTATTGCAGGGGAGGCAGGTGTTCCCTTCTTCCATATCTCCGGCTCCGATTTTGTCGAGATGTTTGTCGGGGTGGGAGCTTCCCGTGTCCGCGACCTCTTTGACACCGCCCGGCAAAACCGCCCAGCACTCGTCTTTATTGATGAGATTGATGCAGTTGGTCGGCAGCGTGGAGCAGGCTGGGGCGGGGGCCACGACGAGCGTGAGCAGACCCTCAACCAGCTCCTCGTCGAGATGGATGGCTTTGATCCGAACTCGGGTGTTATCCTGATCGCTGCCACCAACCGCCCCGATGTTCTTGATCCCGCCCTTCTGCGCCCGGGACGTTTTGACCGCCGAGTGATGGTAGATGCACCCGACCAGAAAGGCCGTGAGGCGATTCTGGCCGTGCACACCCGTGGTAAGCCCATGGGCGATGACGTTAACCTGGAGAGCATCTCCAAGCGCACACCAGGCTTCGCAGGCGCTGAGCTGGCTAACCTGGTCAACGAGGCGGCAATCTTAGCCGCGCGCCGTGAGAAAACCCGTATCGAGATGGCTGAGTTTGAGGAAGCCATTGACCGGGAGATGATGGGCCCCGCCCGCAAGAACCGCCTGATGACTCCGGAGGCCAAGCGTCGAACTGCTATCCATGAAGCAGGTCATGCTCTCGTAGCGGAGCTGCTGGAGAATGCCAATCCCCTCCATAAAGTGACGATCCTGCCGCGGGGACGTGCCCTTGGGGTGACGATCACACTGCCCACTGAGGACCGCTACAACCACACCAAGGCCGAGATGGAGGACCGGATCGCCATGGCGCTGGGAGGACGAATCGCGGAGATCATCACCTACGGCCAAGACGGTGGCCTAGACACGGGTGCATCAAGCGACCTGGGTAACGTGACGGAGATCGCCCGCGCCATGGTCTGTGAGTTCGGCATGAGCGAGCGCCTAGGCAATCGCCAGATCGGCAAGCGCCACGGAGGAAACTTCCTTGGCCCCACCGGCATGATGGAGGAGCGGGATTACTCGGACGAAGTGGCTAAGATTGTAGACGAAGACATTCAGAGCATCATTGACCGCAACTACCAGCGTGCCGAGGATATTCTGCGCACAAACCGTATCGTCTTCGACCGGCTGGCCGATGCTCTTGTGGAGCGCGAGACCCTGGATCGCACCGAGTTCCTGGCCTTAATCCAGGATGCTATTGCCCCCACAACCGGCGGACGGAAGCCACAGCCACCGAGCAAGCCCCAGGAGCCACCCGCCCCGCCGGCACCATCGGAGCCCGGCGAACCCTCGGCGACGCGACCAAGTAACACACGGCCACCACGCCTCGAACCGGGCATGGCCTAAAAAGAAAAAGACTACCGCCGGGCGAAACGCTTCACCCGGCGGTATTATTTTGTCTGGTATGAACGAAGATCGCGTCCCCACAAACTACAAGCTCATTCGGCTTGTCCGCACCCAGAGCAGCGAGGTCTATCTCATCTGGGATGAAGACCGGCGCATCGGGCAGATTGACCTGCACTACGCCCATGACACGATCCACGGCACTCTACTTCTGGAAGTGGATCTGCCTATTGACCAGGAAGAGGGCCTCATCGCGCAGATAGATGATGATATTGCGCAGTCGTATCTGCCCAACTTCGACCGTGAGGACTTTCTGATCACCGTCTTCCGTGGCGAGGAGATCAGCAACTACACGGATACTTCCGGTGCCGCAGATGATGAACCCTTCGATGACGAAGACTAGCCGATGACGAAGACTGGCCTCTCTCTGGAAACACTTGCCCATCGTGCGTTTGACTTTTTCTGGCACGAGACACACCCGGAAACCGGGCTCACCAAAGACCGGGCAAAGAACATTGGAAAGGCCGACAGCTACACGGTGGCATCGGTTGCCGCGACAGGCTATGCACTCGCGGCACTCCCCATTGGAGTAAGCCGGGGCTGGGTAACAAAGACAGACGCCGAGCGACGCGCACTTCTGACTCTACGTTTCCTCAGCGAGGGAGTATCTCCCAACAAAGGTTTTTTCTACCATTTTCTTGACTGGCGAGAGGGCAAGCGGGTCTGGAGCTGCGAACTCTCCTCCATTGACTCCACGCTGCTCTTTCTGGGAGCACTGGCGACGGGACGCTTCTTTGGCGGAGAGTGCGCCGAGCGTGCCGATGCACTGGTAGCCAGGGCGGACTGGCGCTGGATGCAGAACGCCGCGTCCGCGCCGAGCATGGGCTGGAAGCCGGAGTCAGGCTTCCTAGAGGCACGCTGGACGGGCTACACGGAGGCGAGCTATCTCTACCTCCTAGCACTAGGTGTTCCCGAGCATTCCCTCCCACAGTCCGCCTGGGATGCCCTGACTTTCACCGAAAACTCTGCCGTGCCCGCTTTCTGGGCACAGATGACGCCGGGCTATGTCAACCTAAAGGGCCTGGAGGATCGCCAAGGGCGCGACTGGTGGAAAATCTTCACGCGCTCCCACGAGAAAAATATCGCCTTCTGTGCCCAGAACGCGGAGAAATATGTGACTTACCGCGAGGGCATCTGGGGCATCACGGCGTGTGATCAGCCTCCTCCCATTGGCTACGGTGCGCAATCCCCACGGGAAGGCGATCACGACGGCACGGTCGCACCGACGGCTGCCTTAGCCGGGATTCTCTTCGTTCCGGAGCAAACGAGCAAAGCCCTCGCTTCGCTCCAGCGGCGCTTCGGAGACAAAATTGCCGGGCGCTACGGCCTCTCCAACGCCCTCAACGCCGACAAGAGCTGGTTCGACACCGATGTGATCGGCATTGATCTGGGCATGGCGCTTCTTGCTTGGGAAAACTCCAAAACCGGTCTGCTCTGGAAGCTGGTCGGGGAGCATCCTTTTCTGCGGCGCGGGCTAGATGTGGCAGGCTTTACCGTGGCGCGTCCGCGCCAAGTGTCGTAACGGCCTGCTCATGTCGCCTTCCCCCAAGTAGTACAGGATCAAAAGGAAGGCTGGACAGGTTTGCTTTTGCCGCCTGTACGTGCGCCACGGCCTCATCGAGGCGAGCCCTCGGCAGCGCACCAGAGCGGGCGGCGGCAAGCAGCGTCTCGTAGGTTTCTTTTTGTCGCTCTAGCGTGTGGCAGACCAGCACCATATCGGCTCCCGCCTTGATCGCGGCCAGCGCGGCCTGTGCCGTTCCCCAGCCCTCAGCGACGGCTTTCATCTCCAGGCAGTCAGTGATAATCAGGCCCCCAAAACCCAGTGTCTCGCGGAGCAGGCCCGTGAGAATAGCGTGGCTCATGGTCGCGGGCACCTCGGTGTCTAGCGCAGGAAATAAGATATGCGCTGTCATCACCACGGGCACTCCGGCAGCGATTCCTGCCCGAAATGGCACCAGTTCACGGCTTTGCATGGTTTGGAGCGTGTGCTGCAGGATGGGTAGAGCGTAGTGTGAGTCCGTGGCGGTGTCACCATGGCCCGGGAAGTGTTTCAAGCAGGCCAGCATCCCCGCTGCACCGTAGCCACGCACCTGAGCCTCAACAAACGGGACAACTTCCGTAACCGTCGCCCCAAAGCTCCGGTCCCCTATCACGGGGTTAGTGGGGTTAGAGTTAATATCCGCCACGGGAGCAAAATTGGTATTCACGCCCACGCAGCGCAGCTCCAGTCCCGTTTGGTAGGCGGCACGATACGCCTCCTCGGGTGTCGTGAGTGCGGCGGCGGCTGGCATCCGAGTAAAGGGCACCGTGCCAAAGCGGGCTACACGGCCACCTTCCTGATCCGTTGCGATCAGTAGGGGAGTGCACGCTAGATTCTGGAGCTCGTCTAGCATGGCGCGGACGGCAACGGCATCAATGTGGGGCACGGGCTTCTGGCTTGTGTCATGTAGGTTGCGCCCCATCACAATCATACCGCCCGCGTGTAGCTCCTGGACACAAAAACGTGCCTGGTCGTCAAGTGCCGCGCGACCGTGCCAGCCAAAGCAACAGAGCTGCCCGACTTTTTCTTCGAGTGTCATCTGCAAAGCTCAAGTGTCATCTGCCCAGCTCAGCGGAGCGCTCGGTGGCGGTGCGGACGGCTTCCATGACAATTCCACGAAAGGCTGCCCTCTCCAGCACTGCGATTCCCGCCATCGTCGTGCCCGCTGGGGTCGTCACGGCGTCTTTGAGCTCCATGGGATGCTGGCCGGTTTCAAGAGCCATACGCCCCGCGCCGATCAGTGTCTGTGCGGCGAGCTGACGGGCAGCCGGTCGCGATAAGCCCATCAGTACTCCTCCCTCGGTGAGGGCTTCCAGAAAAAGATAGACAAAGGCAACCCCGGAAGCGGCGACGCCAACCACGGCATCCATCTGGCTCTCTGCGACTTCCAGGCAGAGCCCCAGTGCCAAGAAGAGCCGTACGACGGTGGCTGTCTGCTCCTCCGTGGCAAACTTCCCCCGACAGAGAGCCGACGCCGACGCGCCTATCTGGGCTGGTGTATTGGGAAGTACCCGCAGGACCGCCTGCCTGCCAGGCAAAGCCGCTTCCAGTGCACTCGTGGGGACACCTGCCGCCACCGAGACGACGATGCAACCTGGTGAGAGCGCCTCACGGATCTCCGTGAGCACGGAGACAAGCTGATAGGGCTTGACGGCCAGCAGGAGCACCTCCGCTCCTGCCACCGTCTCCGAGTTGGAGCCCGCCACACACGCGCCCAGCTCAGCGGCTAGAACGCGCCCCGAAGCCCGATCCGGCAGGGTGAGCTCCGCAGGAGCAACGAGCCCGGCACGCACCCAGCCCCGCAGAATCGCCCCACCCAATTTCCCCGTTCCAATAACGGCGAGATTCATCTACAGCCGGTCAAAGAACGGCTTGGGAGTCTCCCCGGGCTTGTCGGCATGGATCATGACATTGGCGGGCGTGAAGAGATACGCTCCCTCTGCGATCTTCTCGACGTACCCATCAAGTGCGTAAGTAACGCCATTGAGGAAGTCAATCAGGCGCTCGGCAACCTCAGGCGGGGTCTTCTCCAAATTAAGGATCTGGGGCTCCCCTTGCTTGAGACGATCAGCCGCTTTCTGGACATCGGCGAACGAACCCGCGGGCATAATAGTAATGGAACCATCACGCACCGTTGAGAGGCGATAAGTGGTATTACGAGTGGTCATGGCCGCTGGCATTGTAGTCGTCGTTGCTGTCGCTGTTGCGGAAGTGCCCGAGCGCAGTGCCTGGCTAGCACGCGGCGTAATTGGCTCAGGATCCTCAAACCCTTCGTCATCTTCCACTTCCGTGTGGGGGGGACGCAGGCCAAAGAGACTCCGTAGCCGCTCTTTAAACCCACCCCCGGCAGGTTCATCCTGCTCCTCGTCACGCTCGTAGGCGTTGTTGTACATTGATCCTCGCTCCTAACTCCAAAATTTATAACAGTGTTACACTACTGACGGACGCTGACCAAAAAGAGCTGTCCCGATCCGCACCAGAGTGGCTCCTTCGGCAATTGCCGCCTCAAAATCGCCCGACATTCCCATCGAGAGTACTTGCCTCTGTGCATCAGGCAACCCCTCGAAGAGCTGTCGCAACCGGGCAAAATGGGGTCGTGTCGCCTCCGCGTCCGCACAGAGAGGCGCCATTCCCATAAACCCAGAAAGTCGCAGGTTCGGCAGTACCGAAACCTGCTCACACAGCGCCAGTGCGTCCGCTTCAGTAACCCCTGCACGGTTCGCACTTCCCGCAAGGTTTACCTCCACAAGCACCGACAGCTCCTTCTGTCGCTCGACTGCCGCCCGCGAGAGTGCCTGGGCCAGCGAGAGACGATCCACAGTCTGTACCATCTCGAAGAGTGAGACAGCAAGCCGTGCCTTATTCGATTGCAAGCTTCCAATCAAGTGCCAACGAAGCTCGGACAGATCGCTCAACTGCGCACAT
Organism: Armatimonas sp.; assembly: GCF_043757465.1. Taxonomy (GTDB): domain Bacteria; phylum Armatimonadota; class Armatimonadia; order Armatimonadales; family Armatimonadaceae; genus Armatimonas. The sequence continues at coordinate 25,616 of NZ_JAYVPL010000017.1, read as the reverse complement.
TTTTCGTGCGCCTCTTGGACGTAGTTTTCCCCGAACTCACGCACTCCCGCTGCCCATGCCGCACGCACGGACTCCGCCGAGTGACGTTTGCTAACTCCTACTAGTGTGATCTCGTCGGGCGAGCGCCCCGCACGGGCTGCCGCCGCGATGATTCTTTCACGTATCTCTAAAACACGCTCAGTGATTTCAGCCTACACTCTCTTATGCGGGGCATTATAACGCAATGTGTTTATAAGTGTCAATGGCGATTGAACCTAAACAGCGAAAATAGCAGTAAGAACTATTGTTTGTCAAAAAAGATACGGTATCATTCCACCGATGCAACGTAAAACCTCTCCTACTGCGGTACCTAAGCTCACCGCTGAGCAAGTTCTCGATGGGTTCGTCAAGAACACGGGGGGCCCCGCCTACAACAAGCTCACCAGCTCCGTCGCGGTTGGCACCGTGCAGCTTACCGGACAACAGCTCGGCACCGTCGAAATAAAGAGCAAAGCGCCCCAGAAATTTCTTCTGCGCATGGTTCTCCCCAAGCTCGGGGAAGTCGCAACAGGCTACGATGGCAAAGAGGGTTGGGCCCGCGACCCAAACCTGGGCCTACGGCTCTTACAGGGGGAGGAGCTCGCTCAGCTCCGGCTACAAGCGCTCCAGAGCAGCGCACCGCAGAGCTGGCGTAGCTACTTTAAGAAAGTGGAGAACCTAGGGCTGAGCAAAGCAAGCACAGCCAGCTTCTACAAGCTACGTCTCTGGCCCAAAGACGGCAGTGCAGCAATCATTCAGTACCATCATGCCACTACGCTTCTTCTGGCACGTACAGACCAGGTTCAGGCAACTCCGCAGGGCAAGATCAGCACGCTCACCTACTTCAATGATTGGCGGCTCACCGATGGCATCAAGACGGCATTCCAGATGCGTCAGAAGAGTACGAACCTGGAGCTGGTGCTGACACTCACTCAGGTACAAAACAACCGACCCCTTCTTGTTCTTGACACTGACTTCGAGCGCCCCGCAGAAGCGCCCAATAAGCCTGCAAAAGTGCGCTAGCCGCCCCTGAGTAGCGCTTTTCCGGGCAACGCTCCCGTGTGCGCCCCGTTCTGAACCACGGCCTTGCCATTGACAAAAACCCACTCAATGCCGATGGAGAGCTGATGTGGGTCGGTAAAAGTCGCGCGATCAGAGATGGTGGCGGGATCAAAAATGACTAAATCGGCGAAGAAGTTTTCGCGTATCTGGCCTCGATCACGAAGGCGCAGACGCTCGGCGACGGCGCTAGTCATCTTGCGAATGGCGTCTTCCCAGGTGAGGAGGCACTCGTCGCGGACGTATTTACCCAGCACGCGCGTGTAGGTTCCGTAGGCGCGGGGATGCACGGGTGTGGCCTGAGTCGCGGGGTCGAGGCCACCCGCGTCGGTACTGATTTTTATCCAGGGCTGCTGGAGCTGGAGCCGCAGATTCTCCTCGCACATCGAGAAGAACACGGTACCAATGCGCTGGTTCTCCGAGAGAAGGAGATCTATGGTGGCGTTTGCCCAGTCGCAGCCAAGCTGCTCGGCGATCTGCGTGAGGCGCAACCCGATAAAGCGCCTGTTTTCGTCCTGCAAAAAACCGAGGGGCATGACATGGCCGCCCCGGTCGCTACTGGCAAAGTCGCCGGTTGCGGCTTGCGGTGCGCTCATCTCCGCGTGGATGCGACGGCGCATGGCGGGGTCGGCAAGGTTTTCGTAGAGGCGCCCACCCTCGTGCGCCCAGGTGGGAATCAGCACCGAGAGCCCTGTGCCGCTGGCGACATACGGGTACATGTCCGCCGTAATATCTATTCCTTGCTCTCGAAGCTCACTGATGCGTTCAATAGCGCGGGGCATCTTGTCCCAGTTACGCTCGCCCGACGCTTTCAAGTGGTAGATCTCCACGGGGCAGCCTGAGAGCTCCGAGAGCTGCGCAGTGGCCTCAATACTCTCCAGCAGGCCATCGCCCTCGGAGCGCAGGTGGACGATATAGAGCCCCCCGTAGCGCCCGACCACTCTGGCGCACTCAGTAAGCTGATGGTCGGTGGAGTAGGAGTCGGGCGGATAGATCAGCGCGGGTGCGATTCCAAATGCCCCCTCTTCCATCGCCTCCGCCGTGACACGGCGCATCTGCTCTAGCTGATCATCGGAAGGCACAGCGGCGTCCCAGCCACAAGCCCACTCTCGAACGCTGCCGCCACCGACAAAGCTACCCACATTCACGGAGACGCCACGGGCCTCGTAGTGCTTCAGCCAGTCTGAAAAGTGCCGCCAGGTCTGAGTGTCGCTCTGCCGCTCGGTTCGTCTGCCCCCAAACGGTGCGGGAGTCCAGAGCTCACCTAGAATCTCCGTCGTGACGCCTTGGGTAACTTTCGAGAGTCCCCGTCCCTCCGTAAGATAGGGATGGAGCGAGTGGCTCTGGATATCAATGAAGCCCGGACAGAGAACCTTGCCCGACGCACAGAGCACCTGAGTGGCATTCTCCCGAGGAAAGTGCCCCGGTGCAGTCACGGCGACAATGCGCTCCCCCGCCACGGCAACATCGGCGTAAAAAAAGGGATTGCCCGTGCCATCCATGACACGGGCATCTGTAATGAGAAGATCAACTCTCACGTCTCAGCTACTTACGACGGCACAGCAGCGCCAGCCCGCCCAGAGTAGCCAGTGCCAGTGCGCCGGGCTCAGGAATCGCATTTCCCGGCCCGCCCCCAGGACCCGTGACCGCCACATTGTCAATCGCCCAGGACTCATCAGAAACACCCTGGAGATTCTGCCCCTCAAATGTCAGGACTACCGTATCGCTGGCCGCCGTGAACTCTATCTGCGGATTAGAAACGGCATCGAATCTGTAGAGGGAGTAGCCATCGAAGATCCCATAGACATCCGCGTTTGAGAACTCCGCTCCCGTGCCCGGCACATTGTTCGCGACACCAATCGAGTTTCCTGGTGAAAAAGACTGATTGGAGCCAGCCACATTGGAGAATGTTGTCTCCACCAGCACGCCCCCACCAGCCATCACGCGCCAAATATCCGGCCCGACAACTCCATCGTTGCCATCCCAAGAGCCCTTCACGAGAAGATCCAGGGTCAGATCGTAGAGAGTCCCAGGAACCAATCCGGTTAGTGTCAGGGTAGTGGCCAGATTATCAGAGAACAGCCCGAGAAACTGCGAGGTCGCTCCCAGAGCATTCGTCGTATTAGGATGGCTAACGAGCCCCCCTACGGTAAAACCACCCTCCGTTGCCTCAAAATCGTTGGCGTAAACGATCTGTGCCCGTGCACCACCTGCTAGTGCGAGGGTTGCTAGCGCCGTAAGAAAAACCTTGTTGGTCATGATTCCCACTCCTGCTAAAAATACAGGCTATTATACCCCGTATTTTTAGCAGTCAACCTCGTAATTCTACGAGGAGTACGCTTCCCAGTTCCCCGTCTCGGTCAAAATCTCACAGGGCTGAAAGTTGGCTTTGTAGGAGAGACTCGGGCATGCCGCCACCCAGTAGCCAAAGTAGGCCCAGGGCTTCGTTAGTTTTTGGGCCAGGATAATGGTCTGAAGCATTGCAAAAGTCCCCAGGCTGCGGCTCTCCGCCTCAGGCTCATAGTAGTGGTAGACCCCAGAGACCGTACTCGGTGTCACATCCGTCAAGACAATCGCCCGCAGAATTTTCCCCTCCCAGACACTAATCTCCACGGTGGGAATCGGGTTATGGACAAAAGAGAAGGCGTAGTCCTCGGTGGATCGCTCGCCCTCAGGCCAGCCTTTTTGCATCTCTTGCTTCGTGTGGTAGCGGTTGTAGAGCGCCAGTCGTGTGTCGTCTACGACAGGCTGCCCGTAGCACACTTCTAAATCCGCATTCTTTGCCAGCGCCCGACGCTGGGAGCGACTCGGAGAGAACTCCGCCACGGGGATTCGCAGTGGGCGGCACTCGTTGCACTCGGCACAGACGGGATGAAAGAGCACGGGCCCAAACTTGCGCCAGCCTTCGTCCATCTTTTGTTCGTACTCCGCCGCGCTGAGCTGTCCCACGACTAAGTTCTCCATCGTTGACCGCCGATTTGGTAGGTAGCTGCAGGTGTCTGGCCCGGTACGAATTGTTTGAAGAACACGCATGGAAATATTTTATCCGAACTGCTCCGATGAACCGAGGCGACCCAATACGGGCGGTAAAATAAACCATGCTTTCGATCCCTGCTCTGCTTGATGAGGCTGCACGCTGCTGGCGGATTCCTACAGCACTTTTGCACGCGCTCGCCTGGCACGAGAGCCGCTGGCAGCAAGCCCATCGCACTGCCGAGCGTGTCGGTGTGCTCGGCGTGGTCATGGCGGGCAGAACAGACAGCGAGAGGCTCGCCTCTGACCTGCGCTATAACATCAACGAAGGCGCACGGCAGCTCTATCTGTGCTGGAACCGCGCTCCGATTATGGGCAATGGCCGCCTTGAAGACGGGCGCAATATCCTAGAGAGCTGGTTCTACGCTCTGGGGCGCTACGGCACGGGCAAAGAGGGCGCGGCGAGCCATGTCTACGCCAATCAGATGCTGGATGCGCTGGCCTCAGGCGGCGAGGGACGCTTTGCAAAAATTGCCGTCACGCGACCGTCGCCTGAGAAGCTCGCCTGGGGCCGGAGCGCTCCCACCGGGCCGCCTGCGCCGTGGCACTTTGGCGAGGTAGCGCCGCTTCCTGCCGCATTGCCCGTCGTGAACCTCAAGCTTCCCTACGTCATGCAAGTCTGGGACTCGCCCGACGACTTTGATGGGGCGGGCTCGTGCGGCCCGTGCGCGATGATCATGCTGCTGGGAGGGCTGGGCAAGCGGCCTCCCAAGCCTGTGTCTATCTCGGCCTCCTACCCACACACCAGCGCTTGGGGCGGCTACATTAAAGAAATAGACGATGCGGTCTGCGAGCCGAATAGCGGCGCAGTGCACGCCAAGATGCTGGCCTATCTGAAGACCGACTTCCCTACTGCCGCGATTCTCTACAACGAGAAAGCAACTTTTGCGCGAGTTAAGGCCGAGCTCAGTGCAGGACGTCCCGTGATTCTGGGCACGCGTGTGACACCCGCGGGCCATCTCATGACGGCACGGGGTTATGTCTCGGATGGCAAGCGCATCATTGTCAACGATCCCGCCGGGAACCAGACACTCACCGCGCACCGCAACAGCCCCGACGGTGAGCTTTCTCCCACGGGCAACCGCTACTGGAACGGCGGCGGCGAGGGTGCGATCTACGAGTGGGAAGCCCTCGATGTCCGCTGGATCATGACGGTCGGCCCCAAGCCCTCCGATGCCGACAACCCCGAAGATGGCTAGATTGGCGCACTCAGTCCCTCACTTTTTACCGTCCAGCTTGCCGGGAAGGCTTTCTCGCTCACCATCAGCGCGACGGCCCAGAGCAGGCCACCATTGCCAGGAAGATAAAGCGGCAGGTTAGGCCGCTGGTAGTTGTGACCACTGGCCAGATAACGGTTCTTGGGCGTCTCTAGGAGCAGAAACTTCACGGCAAGCTCGGGGAGCTTGAGGCGCGCGGCGGTCATGGCGAGCATCGGGTAGTCCCAGCCCCAGGTGCTTTGCCAGTCCCAGGTTTTCTCCACTTCTAGCAGCGTGCGGTGCATAATCTCTGGGTCAATCAGCGGCGTTTTTGGGAGCAGGCCATACGCCGCTGTCATTGAGGGATGGTCGCGGGTAACTGTGTAGGGAGCTGTCGCAATCGCCGTGTAGACTCCTTCGCGAATCATGGGCTTTGGCAATGCGTCGCGTACTCTGTCCCACTCGGGTTCACGCATCTGCCCGAGCCGTGTGCGCCAGAGCTGCGCGGCCTCCAAAGCCCACCAGACATAGGCCAGCTCAAAGGTCGGGTTGAGCGTCGTGGCGGGCTTATAGCTCTCCTGCGCGGGAATTAAGTTCGGCCCAAGCTGACCGTTTTTGGCATAGCTCGCCAGAAACGCCGCCGTCTCGTGCACCAGCGTTTTGTAGCGCTCCAGCGTTGTTCGGGTCGGCTTGGCCTTGTAGAGCAGCTCGGCATAAAAAATCGGGTGGGGCTGCTGCCAGAGCAGAAAGACACCGACAGGGCTGGGGCTCTCGCGTCCGTCATCGCCGACCATCTTGGGCCAGCGCACCCCGGCAAAGCCCTGTTTTCGCGCCGTCGCCTGTGCCCGTGGGAGTATCTTTTCGTACCAGGGCAGGCTGCGCTCCAGCAGCGCAGGACGACCCCAGAGAGGGAAGTGTGCGGCGTGCCATAGATGCATCTCCAGGTGAAACTTCCCGTGCCAGGAGTTCTGCACCAGTCCTGTTTCCTGCGGGGGCCGCGACCCGGCGCACTGGATCGCGGTGAGGTACTGGGAGAGGACAATGCGCCTTTCCAGCTCACGCTCGGGCGCGGAGCTACCTAATTCCAGCGCACCGCCCGTGCTCCAGAAGCGCTCCCAGTGGCGCAGTGTCGTGCGCTTTGTTTCAACAATGCTCGGTAGTTTCTCGGGCAGGAGAATCTCGGAAAAAGCCAGGATAATCTCGCGTGCACCCGTGAGCAGAAACGTGTGTGGCCCACTCTGAGTGAGTGTCGCGCCTTTGGAGAACGCCAGCGCCGCGTGGTAGCTCTCGCGCACAAAATCGGCGCGGGTGGTCTGAATCGTCGCTTTTGTTGTGTGATGCTCGCTCTCGGTGTGCCCTTGCCAGTCTTTTGCGGGGCCAGGAAAGTGTAGCTGAAGTGGCGGCGCTCCGGGCGAGAGCTTGACTGCCACCAAGTCCAGCGTCGGGTGACAGAGCGTCTCAACCGTGACGGGCTTTCCGGCAAGCTGGAACGCACTCTCGATACGCCCTTCCCAGAGGATGAGCCGCTGCCGCATTTCACTCAGCGCCGCGAGCTCTAGCCCCGCAAAACCAAGTAGCCCCAAATGCAAGCGGTGCGGGTTCTCCCGGAGCCAGAGCCCCGCAGGCGTGGTGGACTGGTCGGGATAGGGGATGCCGCCGTAGCGCGTCTCGGTCTGCTCCAGCGTGTAGCCCGCTGGGTTTGCCTCGGAGCGCCAGCCCCACTGCGACTGTGTCCCGAGCTGCATCGAATTTTTATGAAACTCAGGAAAGCTCTGCAAGCCTGTAATGTCCACGGCAAAGGCAAACTCCCCGTTGCCCACTTGAAGCGGTGTCAGGGCATCGGGTTTGGTGAGCACCACATCGTGACGCGTCACCAGCGCTTTTCGATCAATCGTCATAACACACAATTTCGACAGTGCTCCTCACGTTGCCTCTGTTGAACCTGACAAGTTGATCCGAAAATAAGACAAATCTATGTCGGAAGTGTCTGAACCTTTCAGTTTGCCGCCTCTAATCGAGGAGAAACTCCGCCGCCTGACACTTGTGCTCACTCCGGTCGGGATCCTGACGCTGCTGCTTTCTATATGGCAAAACACTCAGATTAAGAATGCCACCCAAGTTGCACACTACGGCTTACCTTTGCTGAGCATTATCTTTACCATCATCTGGATGCTGACTCTCAAAAATCGAATCTCGGGGCGGCAAGCGACACTGGCCTTCACCATTCCGACCTGCCTGCATATCTATCTAGAGCAGTTGGAGCACTCCGTGACGGGCCTCCTCTATCGGTACGGTGACCCAGGTAATTTTGGCTGGATGTTTGTGATGTTCCTGCTCCTTTTTCTCTCCCTGGATAGCCACCGGGCACGCTGGGTCAGTTTTGCATTTTTAGCCACCCATATTGCGATCTATCTCAGTGGTTTACGTAAGTTTCATCCAACCCCTGAGATTGAGCTGAGCTTTACTCAATACTTCATCGCCAGCATGATCACCATCTGTATCCTGGGGCTTAACTCGGATATCCGGCAGCACCTGGGGAAAGTGCAAACTCTCGCCGACACGGATGCGCTCACCCAGCTCATCAACCGACGGCAGATGCAGCTCTGCCTGGAGCGCAGTGTCCAGAGCCCCCACCCTTTTGTTTTACTGCTGCTCGACATAGACCACTTCAAGCAGGTCAACGATCAGCACGGCCATAATCGAGGGGACGTGGTTCTGAAGGAGCTGAGCCAGCACTTGAGCACCTGCCTGCGCTCGGGAGACTTACTGGGCCGCTGGGGCGGCGAGGAGTTTCTCCTGCTCCTGCCCAACACCGCCGATGAGGAAGCCCAAAAGCTTGCCCTCCGCCTCGTCAGTGCCGTGCGTGAACGTCGCTATGCCAACGACCTGCCGATCACGCTCAGTATCAGAGGAGCCTCCTACCTCCCCGGCGAGCGCCCCGAGGATGTCGTCCACCGCGCCGACACCGCCCTCTACCAAGCCAAACAAGCAGGTCGCGACGGCTTCCGCTTCCACACTCTCGCTGAGGCAGCCAAAGCCGCCTGAGGTCAAGAAACATCTACACAGTCAGGATCGGCACAAGCAGGATTCTTGCGGGGCCGAGGAGGCCGGAGTCGAGGGGTTTGTCGTCGCGGGTCCAGTAGCGCCAGGTGGTAAAAGTGATGCGCTCGGTGGTGGGGCGGGGCTTGCCTTCGAGGAGCCACTTGGGCCAAGCCTTGATCGGGCCGGTCTTGCCCGTCCACTCGACACCCTCTTCCGGGGGGAGCTGCTCGTCGCCGATAAGCCGATTGACCCAGAGGTTGGTAATCTTGACCTCCAGCGTGTTGCTGCCGGGGCGCACCAGCTCCGTAATATCCAAGCGCCATGGGGCCTTCCAGAGCGTGCCCAGCGACTGGCCGTTGAGAAGCACATCGGCGAAGTTCTTCACTATTCCCAGATCTAGGATCACCGCGCGGGTCGGGTCGAGCGTGTGCGGGAAGCTAGTTTTGTAGCTCGCGGTGCCGGAGAAGTACTTGGCATCGGGCTCCGTAAACTCCGTCCAGGAGACCAGTTTTTCGAGTGTGCGTGGCGCTTGGCCGGGGAACGTAAGCGCCCAGCCGGTGAGCACCGTCTCGCGGAGCGCGGGGGCAGTGACTTGCTTGATCGCGCCGCGCGGGTCGGTGAAGGCGTAGGTGCCAGGCGTGTAGGCGAGCAGCTTTCCGCCCGTGAGCGCGAACTCAGGGAGTGCGTTGTCCGGACCGCTACCCAGCAGAACAAGTATCTCGTTCTCGCCGACGGTCTTCTGTTTGGGCTTACCATCAAGTGTGTAGGAGATTTTCAGGTGCTTGACATGCAAGCTGATCGGGTCGCCAAAGAGCGCGTTGGTGGCGGGAATCTCAGTCTCGCCTGCCGCGACCAGCTCTTTCACTTTTGCCGTCACGTCCGCGCCGCCCGCACCGTCGGTAGCCTCGTAGCGTGCGGAGATAATTGCGAGAACGGGGGGACGGGGGGGATTCAAACTGCCGCCCGTGCGCTCGATCTTGGTGAGCTGCTTGCCGGGCTTTGCACTTTTGCGAAACACTACAAACACCGACTCTGCAGGGCCGAGTTGAAGCGTAATATTGGTGTGGGTCTTATCGGCCTGCCAGAGTGGAGCGGCCTCGGTTGCGCCCGTCTCTGGGTGCCAGAGCTCGGGAGCGCGGCCTAGAGTTCTAAAGCCTACCGTGGCTTTCTGATTCGTGTAGCGCTGATTACTGACGAAATAAATCTCGGCATCGGGGGTGCTTCGGTGCAGCCAGACAAAGGGCGTCGCCTTAGGCACGATCACATCGGGCGCGGGCAGCGCGGCTGTCAGTGTCGTCAGAGTAAGCTGCGCGGCGAGCGCTTTAACTTCGGCATCGCACGCGGGGTAGCCCACCAGACTGGGAGACTTCTCGGGCTTGCGGCCCACGATCTTCGCACCCGCCTTGCTTAGCTCCGCGAGCTTGGCCGTGGTCTGGGGCGTCAGCCACACGGAATCAGGGATCATCAGCACTTTGTAGCGCGCCCCACTCGGCAAGACCAGCTCGCCTTTCTCCACTTTGGCGGTCAGCAGCGCCGTGCGATCGCAGCCGTCGTAGTCGTAGCCGGGCGGCAGGCTGGGGCGATAGAGATCGTTGGGGGCATCGTCGCCACAGAACGTCAGTACATCGGCCACAAAGCGCCCGGACTGAAGCAGATGCTGACAGCGGGCGACATAGGTCAGCCAGGTTCCCGCTTGCTTCCACCAGGTCTGCGTGCGCTCTAGGTGCGAGCCCCACGGCCCCATCGTCATCCCGGGCTTCAGATCCAGCCACGGCTGATGGGCATAACGGTGGAAGATATAGCGGTTCACGCCCTGAGAGAACATCCGGTCCCCGAGCGCCTTAATGCCATAGGGCTCCACCTGCCAGCGCCCCTCATTCTCGCCCGCCGTGAAAGACTCCGCCCCCACAATCTTTCGGCCCATCACGTGGGCGCAGCTCGCCGCGATCTTGACGGTCTCGCCCGCACTGCCGCCAGGCACCCAGAACTCACCCATCAAAATATCGCCCTGCATCCCGATCTGCAGATTATCAAAGGGCCCATTGCCATACGGCTCCACCGAAAACTGGAGCTTATTGTCATGACAGAGCTCTTTAAAACGCCCCGTGTAGTTGTCCGCAAACAAATCCGCAATCGTGCGGCGCCAGTCCCACAAGAAGCGCTCGGACTGCTCGGCGCTTCCGATCACGCGCCCGGTGACCACGGGAAGCCAGGGCAGAGGGTCGTAGCGGTGCTGTGCGATAAACGCCCGGCGCAGCTTGGGGGTCCAGTTCTGGCTGCCCATCTCGTAGGAGTCAATCAGCGCATTGTTCAGCGACTTACCCACCAAATCCGGCCCCATGTCGGCAAGCACAGGCGCGACACCCTTTTCCCAGTGCAGCTCGATAGCCTCCCGGCTCAGCTTGTCGCACTCCAGCCCACGGCCCGCCTCGGGCGCAGGGGCGTTCATTGCGCCTGTGGTTGTGTGCCCCATACGCAATAGCAGCCAGCTCCCCGCGGGCGCGTCCCAGGTCAGCTTACCGTCGGCTGTGCACTGAAGCATCACCACATCGGCCCAGGGAGTCGCGGCCTCGGTGGCCTGCCCCTCGCCTGCGGCCCCCTTGACATTGAGCCCTAGCCCATCACCGCCCCGGTCAAAGAGCGCCTTGGCACGGATATTCGAGATGCGCACCGTGTCGCCCGCCGCCGGGATTTTCACCGCCAGCACGGCGATATCTTTGTAGTAGTCCGAGCGCTTTTCAGGCTCTTTGAGAGTTAGTATCAGCTTCGTCCCACCCACCGCTGTGGTCTCGGACCAAGTGAGTACCTGCATGGAAAACTCGGGCGTGATCCAGGGGCCACCGGAGCTCGACCAGCCCGCGCAGTTATGAAAGCACAGCTCCAGCCCAACTCGCTTGGCCTCTTTGGCGGCGTGCACCATCGCCTGTCGCCACTCGGGGGTCATGTAGAGCACTTTGCCCAGCGGAATCCCCTGATCCACATTGAAGATCTGCGCCCCACCAATACCCGCCTGTGCCATCGCCTCCAAGTCAGCCGTGATGCCCTCGTGGGAGATATTGCCGTTCATCCAGTGCCACCACGTATGAGGCCGCGCGGCTAGCGGCGGCGTCTGGAAGTCGGTTGTCGTCAGGATCTCAGCGGGTATAGCCTTGGCTTTGGGCTCTTTCTTTTCTTTGGGCTCTTTGTCCTGTGCAAGTGTCGGAGCAGCGGCGAGGGCAAAGCTAGTGGCGAGAAACACACGTCGGTTCATACAGAGAGATTCGGCAAAAGAATCCTTTGTCCCTGCTCAAGCATCGCGGAAAATTCCCTGGCGAACGGTGACCACTCGGGCATTTCGCACGGCATCGAGTGGGATTGGGCTAAGATCGGTGGTCGTGAGAAATGTCTGCCCGCCACCCGTGAGCGAGAGGGCGAAGATCTGGTTGCGGCGGCTCTCGTCCAGATCGGAGAGGACATCATCTAAAAGCACAATCGGTGGCTCTCCGATGGTTTCTTCGATAAGCTGCCGCTCGGCGAGGCGCAGGGCGAGCGCGACCGTGCGCTGCTGACCCTGGGAGCCGTAAGTGCGCGCGTCTAAAAGCAGGCCACCTGGCGGGCCGATGCGAAACGTTAGATCATCACGCTGAGGGCCAAGTGTGGTGACACCCCGCGCCGTTTCTTCCCGACGTGCGTTTTTCAGCGCCATAGCAAAGGCGTCCACCACGCTCTCACTCAGGAGCGGAAAGGATGCCTGGTAGACCACCTCCAGTGTCTCCAGCCCCGCCGTCAGCGACTGGTGGATAGGGGCAGCGAGCGCCGTGAGCCGCATCAGCCACGCCTGCCGCCGCTCGATCAGCTTGCTTCCGTGCTCGATCACCGGCACGGTCCAAGCCTCCAGCGAGGCCACATCGCCGTGGCCGTGCTTGAAGTCCTTGAGCAAGCGATTGCGCCCCTCCAGTGCTTTTCGGTACGAGGCTAGCGCCAGCGCATAGCGCGGCGAGAGCTGGCTGATCTCGTAGTTGAGAAATCTCCGGCGCTCGTCGGGCTCGCCGCGCACAATGTCTAAGTCGGTCGAGGCAAAGAGCACAGCATTAAGGTGGCCCAGTAAGTCGGTGAGACGCGGCTGCTTGCTCCCGCCCAGCTTTACTAACTTCCCCGAGGTGCCGATGCCTCCCGCACCAATCGCTAGCTCTAAGTCATGCTCAATGTCCCCGAGCTTCTGCACCTCGGCGGTTACCCGAGCGAGCGGGGCCCCAAAGCGCACCAGCTCCGTGTCGCGGCTCGTTCGGTGGGACTTGGTGGTGGCGAGCGCGTAGAGCGCCTCCAGCACATTGGTCTTGCCCTGCGCATTGGGGCCAACTAAGACATTGAGCCCCGTGCCCGGGTTGAACTCCAGGCGCTCGTAGTTGCGGAAGTCCGTAAGCTCCAGCCGGCTCACGTGCATGGGCTACTCGGGCTTTCGCGCAAAAACGCCAGGGTCTCGTCGGTCTCGGCGGCGTAGCGTCTTGCGGCCTCACTCCATGCCTGCCGGTTGCTCTCATGTTCCAGAATCATGGTGTTATTCTACAGCGTCAGTGCTTCTCAAACTTCAGGATCAACGCGAGCGGCAGGCCGATTTGGTCTTTCAGTTGCCCAAAGGTGACGGCCAGGCGGGTGTCCACGAGCGGCTCAGAGGCTGCCATGAGCGTGAGTTGCGCGGCGTAGGCGGCATTGACATAGTCCGAGAGCGTGTGGGGAATCCGTGGGATACGGCACTCCTGGCCCTGCAGATCGGTGAAGCGCAGGTAGGGGGCACGGTCTTTGCGAAACACCGCCGCCGAGGCGGCGTGCTCCTGTGTCAGGCCGTGTGGATGCAGCTCGGAGGTCACCAAAATGCCGCCGGGCTTGAGCACGCGCGCCAGCTCGGTAAATGCGACGTGCAGGTTCTCGACAAAGCTCAGCGTGAGGGCGCAGACAGCGGCATCAAGCGTGGCGGCAGGAATGGGAATGTGCTCCGTGAGGTCGCCCACGCCCCACTCGATAGACAGCTCCGCTCTCTGTGCCTTGCGCTGCGCCACTTCCAGCATCGCGGGGCTAAAATCAACGCCCGCCACTCTGCGTGCGCCAAAGCGCAAGAGCTGAATCGCGTAACGCCCTGTCCCACAGCCAATATCCGCCACGACTTTCCCTGCCACATTGGGCAGCGCCGCCAGAGTCTGTGTGGTCTCTAAAAGCAGCACGGGGCTGCCCGAGAGCCGAGCATCGTAGGTATCGGCGAGACGGTCAAAGCCCTCGGCAGGAGAAAAATAAAGAGCATCGTCATCCACGGACTCTATTGTACTTCAGAGAAACCGCACAATCGCCGAAAATCATAGCATGAATCGCCTTAACTATCCTCAAGCCAAGCTCTCTTTCGAGGCTCCCGCCGGTTTCCGTCGCGTCGTTGCGCCCGGTTTTCTCTGGTGTGGCAAGAGTGCCTCCGGGGAGCGGGTGACAGTCCAGCTCTGGCAGCACCACACGGGCCTGAGTAAGCTCGTGCCCAGCTCGTCCGCGCTGGTCTACACACACCTGCACAAAAAGATGCCAGGGAAGACCTTCCTGCGCGGCCCCGCAGAGGGACTCCAGGTCGGCGGGGCAGAGGCTTCTTTCTCGGGAATCGAGCGCCTCCAGTTTGGCAAGCCTGTTCGTAGCTACCAGATGCTCACGCTTTTTGCGGGTAATCTCTATCTCTTTGAGTACACCGCTCCCACTCCTCAGGCGGAAAAGGGAGTGCGTGCCTTCACGAAGCTGCTGGACTCAGTTCGCTGGACGGGAATGCCGATGGTGAAGCCCCCCGTAGCTCAGCCAGAGCAGGCCAAGCTGGAGAACTTCCTGGGACTGCCCTATCTTCCTAAGCCACGTGCTACCACAACCCAAAGCGGGGGCGTTCTGGGATCAGGGCTGTAGTTTTTCCGCCTTATCAAGGTGATAGTCGGTGTGAACTGCCATCGCTGCAAACCAGGCCCCTAGAGAAAACTTAACCCAAGGCAGGGCAGCGGAGGCTGCTTTAATGTGCTTCAGATCGGCGTTTTGCGTCCGCTCAAGCACGGTAAGAAACCGCACGTGCGCGGCGGCGTAGCGAGCCAGAAGGGGCTGTTTATCCAGAGGCTCCTCACGGGGCTCAAAACCCTTCGGCACCGGATTCATGCGTCCACCAGGCTGCGCTCCCACCATCTGGATAAACTTGCGCTCCAGGAAGTTTGGCTTCCAAGCCGTGGGATCACCGGGTGGGATTGCCTCCCCTGCCAGTGCCTTTTCCATCTCCACCGTCGCTTTTTCCAGTACCACAGCGATATGATCTAGCTGCATTCCCAGCGACCAGGTATTGGCGTCAGGGCGGGCATTGAGCTGCGTATCGGTGAGGTTCTCAGCGAGGCTCCTGCCGCGCTCCGCCTGGGATTTTGTCTTCTCGATAGTATTCATGGGTCACTACTTTCGTATGAGATAGGCCGCGATATCGCTGGTAAAAGCGGGCAGGGGAATGGCTAGTTGGCCGCTGGAAGTGGCGCTAAGAACTTGCTCACGAAGGGCGTTCCCCGCAACTGTGTCCCACCAGACTAGCTTGTAGGCACCGACCCGCAGACCACTGAGGGTGACTGTCCCACCGCCGGGGTGCGCACCCGTGGCGGTGCGCCGTAGCCAGAGCGATACGCGGGTGCCCCCTAGGTCGGACTTCGCCAGTGCGGACACACTCGCACCCACGGGGCCGACCGTGATCTTGCGAATCGTCACCCAGTCCGCCCCCGGGTTTTCCAGAGTGATTTTGTGGACTCCCGCTGGGATCGCTGCTGTGAGGGTTTCGTTAACGGGCGTGTCCCGACTACTGGCCGGGTAGGCTTTCTCCGCCACCACTTTCCCATCCACTTTGATGACCAGTGTCCCACCTGAGCGTGCCGCAGTCTGAACCTCCACAGCGATACTACCTGGCTGTCGCAGTGTCACGGGAAGCTCGGCTTTAGGGAACATCTCGCGGTGGGCGGTGCCCTGCAAGAAGCTGGGCATCTCCCCAATTCCCTCGATCATGCCATCGGCGCCAATAGGATACTCGGTGCGCTTGGTCTCACCCCAGCCCTTGCCCGGCCCCGATGAGGCCACCCCACCATCGGGCGTTATGACACTCACGCTGATCCGGCGCTGTGCCGTCACGCCTGATGCACTCACAAACCCGGTGGCCGCTTTGAACAGCCCATAGAGATTACGTCGCTCAACATGATCCCAGGTCCAGTACTGCGCCGCGCCGGATGCGTCGGAGAAGAGGCTGGCCCAGAGCCCCGCTTTTAAATGCCGCCCCTCATCGCTGTTCAGATCACCTGAGGGCCCAATCTCCCCATAGAAAATCGGCTTCGTCGTCGGCTTCACGGCGAGCGCCGTTGCCGCTAAGTCAGGGGGATAGGCATGGGGCTGCTCGTAGTCCATGGCCGCGTAGAGCTCGCCGCCCGTCAGGTGCGAGCTGGTGGTCACAAGATGCCGATGAATATCGAGCGAGCGCAGATACGCCGCCATACTCTGGTGCCACGCCTCCACGGTCTTAGGAGCGTTCTTTGCGCCCTCAGTCCACTCCACCTCGTTGAAAAGCTCCCATGCAAGAATGCTCGGCGAGTAGCCCCAGCGCGCCACGATGTAGCGCAGCTTATTTTTTGTGCGGCGCAGTGCCTCGGGGTGCGTGAAGAACTCCGCCGTCGTGTTAAGAAATCCCCCGTTCTTCGCGTTCCAGGGATTCTCGCCCCAGTTGGAGTTGACACTCAGCGCATACGGCCCGTGGTGCTGCAAGACAAGCTGAAAATAAATTCCGTGCTTCTGCGCCGCTGCAACAATCCCATCCCAGCGCCGTGCAACGCTCAAGCTGAGGGTATCGTCTTTAGTCTCCCAGTCCAAGTTTTTCCCGTCCCAGTGGCACATCCACACCCGCGACCAGTTCTCCCCCGCCGCCCCGAGTTTCGCAAACGCATCGCTCACATCAAAGTTGCCTGAGCGCCACGCGACGTTATGCCCAAGTGGCCAGTAGAGCCTGCCATCGTCGTGGACAAAGCTCAGCCCCTTGCACCTCACAAAATGCAGCGGCTGTGGCTGGGCAAGCGTGGTGAGCTTCGCCCGCACCAGCGCTCCATTGCGAGCAAGGCTCACCGCCTGCCACTTGCCCTCTTCCGCTTCGACGGTGAGCCTTGCCCGCCACAGGGTGCTGCCATCGAAGAAGCCAAGCTGTGTCTTTTGCTTTCCCTTGGGGCCTCGGAAGACAACACGAACATCGTTTCTCTCGGGATCGTAGGGATTGCCTGCCACACTGGGTAGCTCAAACTGAGCCTCGTAAGTCGCCATGAAAATATTGTAGCTTGATTTTATAAGATTCGGCACTTCCCAACCGTTTTAAGGACGAAGGAAACCAACCATTATGTACCATACACGAATTCGAGAGCTACCCACCGAGGAGCGTCCCCGTGAGCGACTAATCCACAACGGAGCGGACGCACTCTCCGTCTCGGAGCTTCTGGCGATCTTGCTGCGCACCGGCACAGAGAAATATAGCGCGGTCGGGCTGGCAGATCACCTACTAGCTCAGTTCGGGAACCTACGAGGGCTGTCTCATGCCACCATTGAGGAGCTGGCCACCGTGCACGGGATCGGCCCCGCGAAAGCCGCACAGCTCAAGGCGGCCATTGAACTAGGTCGGCGACTGGTAGCGGCCAGCCCCGAGGAGCGCACCAAGATCCGCTCCCCACGCGATGTTTACAACTTACTGGGGCCGATGCTCCGAGAAGAAAAACGCGAGCACTTCATGGCAATTTTATTAGACACAAAAAATGGGGTTCTCAGAAGTCGGACGGTGAGCGTGGGTGATCTGTCCAGTAGCATTGTCCACCCACGCGAGGTCTTTGCGGAGGCGATCCGGCACTCCGCGGCCAGCCTGATTGTCGCCCACAATCATCCATCGGGCGACCCGGCTCCCAGCCCCGAAGATATTGCTGTCACCAAGCGCCTCGCCGACGCAGGGGAGCTTCTGGGAATCGAGGTTCTGGACCACATCATCTTAGGGGACAACCGCTGGGTCTCTCTCAAGGAGAAAGGGCTATTTTAGAACTAAAACTTCACGCCGAGCTTGGCCTCGGCCTTGTAGTCCGTGCGCAGCGGCCCGGAGGCGACGGCAAGGTTCGATGTCATGGTGCCGCCCATGGTGAAGTTCATCGCGGAGCCGACATTATGGGTCAGACCAAAAGTATAGATTTGTAGTCCCTTAGGGCCTGCGCCATAGAAAAATGTGTTCTTGTAGGTACTGTTGAGATTCGTGTAGCGATTGAAGCGCATCCCAAGAGTGAGCAAGTACTCCCCAAACGATGGTGCTCCGGCCTTGACGGCCTCCGCGTGCTTGATATCGTACTCGTTCATGGCGTAGGTGCCACCGAGCTGGATCGCTCCCAGGTTTGCCGCGAGCCCGTACTCGTGCCGAGTGAGGGCGCTCACCTGGTTCTGCTTGGCCGGATCCTCGGGGTTGAGGGTGTAGGCTCCGGTCACCTGGAACCCGGAGAAGGGCCGCAGGGCAAGCCGTGCATTGGCAGTATCCAGGTTCGCCGCCGCGTTGGGCGTGGCAGCTCCCAGTGAAAAGCGATCTTTCAGGTTGCCCGAGAACTGGAAAGCACTCTTATCGGTGCCCAGTGCGGCTCCGTACTGTGTGACCCCGATCCGCGTTGTACCGTCTTCCGTAGACTGCCAGGCTCCGGTAAGCTTCGTTCCCGGCATGGGCATCAGCTCTGCCCCAGTTGTCAGGCTGGTAATATTTTTCGTGGTGCCCGCAGCAGAGCCACTTGGCATGAATGGAGTGATGAGCTGGTCTTTCTGCTCCGCGGAGAGGATGACCTTGGGCGAGGGCTGGAGCTTAACTCCGACCCCTTGCCGCTGCTCGGTCGACGCCCCCGTCTCGCTCTGGCCCGTGCTCAGGGTAATGCTCGCACCGGTTCCCTTGGTGCCTCCCGCTGACGCTAGCGAGAGTGCTGTATCTTGCGACGCTCCTGTGGTCTTGGGATCGGGGGTATTTGTCGCCGCCTGTGTGGTACGCACCGTCGCATCTGCAGTACCGAATTTGCTTGTCAGCTCTGTTTTATTGGTAACGACTTCCGTTTTACGCGCCGACGGGTCTGTTTTGTCGTCCTCGGTGCGGCTAAAAGCCAGCCCGGGTCGTTTTGGCCCATTGGCAAGCCGTACCTGGAAAGTCGCGAGATCAGCCTCAGACTCTTTTTGATCCACGGTTACTTGAGTATTTTGTTGAAGCTGGTAGGATAAGTCCGCCGTCCCAACTCGATGCGCCACATCGTAGCGTTTTCCCACAGCCCCAAACCAGTCTTTAGCCTCAGGCTTGCGCTCATCTTCGGAACGAAAAAAACCGAACTTGGGTTGCTTCTTGCCATCGCCGTAGCCCAGGGTGTAGCTGCGCTGCTCCACGTCTATATTTTTCTTGTCGGGCGTCAGCACATCCGCACTAATAGACTTCGCGTCCACACTCAGCGGGCCTAGCTGGTCTTTGAAGCCCACAATGTTGCTATCGGTCTTGGTCACTCCGCTGGCATCGGTGCGCTCCTCCCCAACACGGGTGAGGATGACTCCGGGTGTCCCTGGTTTTGTCCCCGCATAGTTGAGCCCCAGAGTCTTCGTCTCAACCTCTACTTGCTTCTTATCTGGTGTCGCCGTGAGCACTTTCTGTGTTCGAGCGACCAGATCAGCCACCCCGAACTTCCCTGTGCGCCACTTGTTTGTCAGCTCCGCGAGATCGGTGCCCGTCCCAACTCTCACTCCCGCCGGATTGACCGTAAAGTTGTTATTACGCGCAACATTAAGTGCAGGCTGGTTCTTGGGAACATAGGCAAGCGTGTAGGCTTCCTGGTTGACCTGGGTTACCTGTTTAACATTTTTTTCATTGGTAGCGACACGGCTCTTGTTGGTCTTAGCATTGATATTAAGCCCCCCCACTTTGCCAGCAAGGTTGCCTTGCTCTACCTGCGAACCTGTTTTAAAGCCCGTGACATCCGTCTTGGAGTCTTCCGTACGGTTTAACCCTACATTAGGAACCCCTTTGGCGTTGAGATTAAAGGCGATATTTTCCTGTAGTGCTCCCGCCTGCTTCTGGTCGGGAGTCGTGGTGGTGGTCTCGTTACGCTTGGCGACAAGATTAGCCGCGCCGAGCTTCCCTGCAAAGTCTCCCCCCTCCGTGACGGTGGCAGTGAGTAGCCCCTTGGCATCGCGCTGATCTGTCGTACTGCGAGCGAAGTTGGCTAGCGGTGAGCCTTTGGTGCCACCCAGTCGCAGTCCCAATGTCTGGGCCTCGCTGGCCCCTTTACCCGTCAGATCGCGAATCTCGGTGCGCCCTACATTAAAGCCGAGCCACTGTGTCGGAGTCATCCGCCCTGCCAGCCCCAGGTTCTGTGTGGCGTCAGCGTAGCCAAAGCTCTTCCCCACACTGGGTGCAAACTGCTTGCCTCCCCGCAGGAAAGAGACATCCATACCGTTTTTGGTATTTCCGGTGGCATATCCGAGCTTCACGCCGACGCGATCGGCGGCAGCTCCCCCTGCATTAGCTGTGGCTCCCTGCCCAGCATCTGGCGCGAAATTGAGCTGCGACGTGAACCCACCCCCGAGTAGAGCCGTCTTGGAGCTGAGGTTCCAGACAACGCGTGCGCTGGTATTATCCGCACCCGGCATGGCCGTCATTGAAAGGCTCGAAATCCCTAAGGCAGCCAGTGAGACCGTCAGCGGGGCAGCCGGAGTGGCATTGGGGTTTTTCTGTGCGATTCCCAGGTAGTAGCCGTAACGAACACGTATGAGCTGTGTACGCTTGATGGGAAGCTGGAAGACCAGCTCTCCTTTGATCACATCCAGAGTATAGGCCCCGACTCCTAAAAGCTTCCCATCCACAAAAATCTGGACAGGGTTACCCAGCCCACTTTGGAAGCTACGCCAGGTAAGGATATAGGGACCCGGCTTATCCTGCCCCAGGAAAGTATCATCCGCCATCGTCGGCGGTGCCAGGTTGGTGGCGTACTTTGGAGTGACTGACTGAAGCTGCGCGACACTGTTACGCACAGGCGGAGGAGGAGGTACTTGAGCGGCGGGTGCCTGAGCCAGAGTGGGCAATCCGGCAAGGACAGACAAGACGAGGGAGAGGGCTAGGCGAACCTGTCCCGAATGAATTTGATCTTCTCCTTGATTTCTCTCTGTTTTTCTCATGGCCACGGTACGCTCCCTTACTAACTACTGTTGGTTGACGCCTCCGGTTCCCTTAGACTCTATTCTATCGCCTACGTTTCAGAATTCAATAAAAAAAGCCCATCCCCAGCTGGGGATGGACTCTTTACTGCAACCTCTCCCAAGGGAGAGTCTTAGCTACTCGCCCCAACCAATGTTCTTCACAAAGGTAAAAGCAGTCTCACCGGGACACATGACCCACACGTTGATGCTACCGTTGGATGCGGTGCTAAACCCAACTAGTGTGCCAGCTGGGTAAACTTCACCCCAGCCGATATTATCGCCCCAGCCGATATTATCACCAAGAACATCCACGACCACAATATTCACTACAGGAACAACCGCGCTGACAGTAGGAGCTGCCTGAACGGGGGTAGTCACGCTGAATGCGCCTAGTGCAGCACAGGCTCCTAAAAATGTAAACACTCGCTTCATTACTTTATCTCTACCTTCCTAACCTGGTTTACAAACAGCTTCTACTTTGGAGACCAGTTCCCCCAGTAGATTTGCGGGGGTGGTAAGACAAGTCCTGCCACCGACAGCTATCGAGATTAAACCAGAGGGTATGGCCAATGTCAAGGAAATTCTTAAATCTTTATAGTAAAATTACCAGTTTTTTTTGAGCACGACAAAAAAAGACGAAGGAGCCGATTAGCCCCCCCGTCAATCTTGGCACTTCGCCTCTAAGTTAGCGACGTTGCGCACGCTCTGCACGAAGCTGATCCACTAGCTCGCGTGGTGCCAGGTGAGGCAGCATTGCCGAGGCAAGCATTACGGGCCAAACCAGCGCTTCTATCCCGTCTTCGATGCCCACTGGTGAACCAAAGACCACCGTGAGAATCTCTAGCGGAATCTCAAGAACTTGAATCAAAAACATCCCTCCGATGCCAAGGACAAACGCGAGCAACTTCTTTGCCAGAGGGATGCGGCGGTCTCGTAACAACGCAAAACCCAAGGCCATATCTATGCGTCGGCGAACAGCCTGTGTCGCAACCTGGGTTCCTGCAACTTTGAGCATTTGTTTGTTCATTCTGATTCTCCTGTACTTAGTCACTTCTCAAGCCTGAAAAGTTGCGAAAACTAAGCCGTAACGCAAAGGGCCTCTCTCTCGTTATAGAGTATGTGAAACATTTAACACCAGATTGTGGCTATGGTACTGTGCAACTGAGATGACACCGCGCGACGATGAGCCGACAGACCGTGTCCTTGTCCAGCGGACTCTGGCGGGAGACACCCCGGCATTCTCACAGCTTCACCGGCGCTACTATGCACGGGTGTTTCGTCACGCCCTTTTTCGCTGCCGTAGCACAGCAGATGCCGAAGATATCGCTGCCGAAACCTTTGTCAAGGCAGTTCACTATCTGCCTCAGTACCGTTTTCAAGGAGACTCCCTTCTTCCCTGGCTCTGCCGTATTGCGACCAACCTGGTGATTGATCAAGGGCGGCGTGCCCACGGCCAGGCCCCCCTCTCTTTGGAGGGAGCAGTGGATGATGTCCGAGCACTCATGGAGAATCTCCACGATGAAGGCCCCAACCCGCATGAGCTGGCCGAACGCCACGAGACCCAGGTACTGATCCGCTCGGCTGTGGCAACACTTCCGTCGGATCAGGCCGATGCGATTCTGCTGCGCTTTGGCGGTGACCTCTCCCTACAGGAGATTGCAGTTGCTCTAGGACGTAGTGAAGGGGCGATTAAGTCACTAATTCATCGTGGGCTGGTAAACTTACGCAAGATTCTTTTGGAGGAGGCGGTGCGCAGCGGAGCAGTGGAACAGCAGCGACGAGCCAGTGTCTCGAAATCCAGCCAACAAAACTCAGAAGCTCCTCTGCGAAAACGTTATGGAACCCACATCGAACTCTAACGACTCTACCCAAACAGGGGGCTTTAACTTGCTCTCACCTACCCTACGGCGTGTTCTGGACGCGCTCTTGGAGGGTCGCACGATTGAATCTTCCGATCGGGCCGCGCTGACGGAAGCGGAGTGGATTGAGCTGCGTGCACTCGCTCGCACAGCCAATCTCACTCGCTTGACACTACACCAACCTGACCCGACTCCTCAAGCGGAGGCAAGTGCACTCGCACAAGCACAAAAGATACTCGCAGAGATAGGGCCCCGCTCCTCAGCACACCCACAGGCCCTAGCGCCGCTCAACAATAAACTTTCCTGGCTGGAGCGCCTGCGCGGCTTCCTTGGAATAGAGGAAGACAAGGATTAGAAAACGGGGTGTGTTAATTCGGGCTGCGGGTTCGACAGGCGGAGCGGGTATCTTCTGAGGTGGCAACGGCTCGCGGGCAGCGATCTCGGTGAGCTGTAGTCACATCACACTGGATATTCAAGGCACAATTGGCGACCTGTGGTGCTTTTTAGGCCTGCTCAGCAGGCTTCTTCTTCGCCACGACGTTGCAGCGCTCCGCCCAGGAGTCCCAGGCTTTCCCAAGTGCCACCACACGCCCCGACTCACGACTTGCGAGATTGTGCATCTCCGTCGGGTCGGACATTAGGTTGTAGAGCTCCCAGGGCTTGCCGCTCAGGCCCACCAGCTTCCAGTCGCCGTCGCGCACCGATTTGTTACCCTCGTGCTCGATAAAAATCTGGCGGGGAGCGAGGGTTTTTCCCTGGAGCACGGGCACGAGCGAGGAGCCTTCAAGTGCGATTTTGCCGCGGGGATAGGCTGCTCCTGTGAGCGCCAGAACCGTCGGCATAAAGTCCGTGATGTAGCCCGGCTGCGTGGTCAGAGTGCCCGGCTTGGTTTTCAAACCCTGCGGCCAGTGAACGATCATCGGGGTGCGGATGCCGCCTTCGTGGTTGTAGTGCTTGTAGAGCCGCCACGGGGTATTGCTCACATTGGCCCAGCCACTACCGTAGCTAATGTAGCTCTTCTGCGTACCGACTGTTTTCAGATCATCGCCGGTATGCAGGGTATTCTTCGGCCCCGAGCTCTCATCGAAACCCCACGGATCCCACTCCGCGCAGCCGCCGTTGTCGGAGAGGAAGAAGATTACGGTGTTGTCGAGTTGGCCGGTCTTTTTGAGATGGCCCACCACTCGTCCGATGTTCTGATCCATCCTATCCACCATCGCGGCAAAGACCGCCATGCGCCGTGCCAGATCGCGCCGCCGATCTTCGGGGAGGCTGTTCCAGGCGGGGTTGTCTTTATCTGCCCAGCCCGTTTGCTCGTTGTAGCGGTTTGCGGGTACGATGCTTCGTGGTGTCAGCGCAAGATTACCCGGCACCAGCCCGAGTTTTTTCTGCCGCGCCAGCCGCTCCTCGCGAATCCGATCCCAGCCTTTCTCAAGGTAGAGTTTCTCGTACTTCTGGATCTCATTCTCCGGGGCGTGGAGCGGGAAGTGGGGAGCGTTGAAGGCCAGATACAGAAACCACGGCTTGCCGCTCGACTGCCCCTCGGTGATGAAGTCGAGCGCATAGTCCCCAAAGACATCGGTGGAGTAGAACTGGTCGGGGGCGTAGGGGCGCTTGGTTCGGCTCTCGGGCCAGCGGGTGTAGAAAGGACTCTCTTGCCAGCAGGAGTTGTAGCCGCCGAGCATTCCGTAGAACTCATCGAAGCCGCGATCCGTGGGTTTGTTCTGCTGACTGAGGTGCCACTTGCCCACCATGTAGCTCTTGTAGCCCGCAGGCTTCAGCACTTCGGGGAGTGTGGCGCAGTTTGGTGCCAGCACGCCGCTCAGGTTGGGGAAGCCCGCCTGGTGCGGATGCAGGCCCGTGAGAATCGCAGCGCGGCTGGGGCTACAGCGGGCCGAGTTGTAGAACTGGGTAAATCGCAGACCGCCTTGCGCCAGCCTATCCAAGTTCGGTGTCTTGATCTCCGAGCCATAGCAGCCCAGATCCGACCAGCCGAGATCGTCGGCGAGGATCAACAACACGTTGGGCTTGGCAGGCTGTGTGCCGAGCATCTATTTCTTCCCTCCCAGGCCCTTAAAGGCGGGGGGAGCCATGTCTTTGCTCCAGTCGCGGTAGCGCTTTGTTAGCTCCGCAACTTTCTCCGGGAGCTTTTGGGCGAGATCACTTGTTTCGCCCGGATCCGAGTCAAGATCATAAAGCTGATCGGGGCCGGTCTTGGTATGGATGAGCTTGTAGTGGCCCTGCCGCACCGCCCACACTGCCCCCGCTGCATTGTGCCAAAAGAGAGTTTCGTGGGGGGATTCCGTGCGCTTGTTGGTTAAATAGGGCAGGAGATTCACACTGTCGTAGGGCTTATCGGTGGGGAAGGGAAGCTGAGCCAGCGCAAGAGCCGTGGCAAAGACATCGAGCGAGCTCACGGGCTGCGCGTAGGTGGCTCCGGGCGGGAGCGTGCCAGGGTAGGAGAGGACAAAGGGAACGCGAACTCCCCCTTCGAGATGGCTACCCTTCCCGCCACGAAGCGGGGTATTGATTGAGCCATTGCCCTGCTCGCCAATCGGGCCGCCATTGTCGGAGAAGAAAATCACCAGCGTGTTCTTCTCTTGCCCGCTCTCGCGGAGTGCCTTGCGAACCTCCCCAATGGCATCGTCCATCAGGCTCACCTGCGCGGCGTAGCGACGGCGGCGGATATCGGTGATGCTGGCAAAACGTGCGAGACGCTCAGGCGTGGGCTCATTGGGGGTATGGGGTGCGTTAAACGCTAGATAGAGGAACCAGGGTTTCTGTGCGTGCTTTCGGACAAAAGCACTCGCCTCTCGCCCAAAAGCCTCGGTGAGGTGGGTGGGTTCCTCGACAGGCTTGCCATCGCGTTCCAGGGAGAGGAGATACTCTTGCTTGGGGTTCTCCTTCCAGCTCTGATAGCGGTGTCCCCCTCCCAGAAATCCATAGCCCTCGTCGAAGCCACGTCGGAGCGGGCTGTGTTCGGGAGCCGCGCCAAGATGCCACTTTCCAATCCAGCCCGTCATGTAGCCCTCTTTCTTGAGGTGTTCGGGAAGAAGTGTCTGGGAAGTCGGCAGGCCTTCGGTGTGACGACTCCCCCCGCTAAAGCTGGGGGCTTCTTGGGAAATCCATGAGGCAATCCTCTTGATTAACTCCCAAAGGCTCCGTCCGAGCCGTAGGCAAA
>NZ_JAYVPL010000016.1:0-33496 GCF_043757465.1 Armatimonas sp. | reverse complement strand
CCGATCGGATACCTGTCCGGCCATCCGTCCCAAGGGACGGATGGCATCACGTTTCCTCACCCGGCCTGAAGGCCGGGGTTTCCACGCGCCTTTTTGATAACCATCCGACCGGAGCAAGCTCCGGGGTATTTATCCGAAGGCTTCGGCCTGAGAGCCGAAGCCACAGAAGAAGTGGGCATCCTAAGAGATGCCCACGTATCCCAAGCGGTCACGGAGCAAGCTCCGGGGAATGTACCCGTATGCGCTTCACAATTATAGATGCGCTGGCCCTGGGGTTTTAGAGGAATCCGATTCTCGCCTGTCGAAATGCGAGTCATGACAAGACTTGGCATTCAACTGATTATCTTCGGCAAGCGCAGCGGCGACGACCTGCCCGGCGTGCTGGCGGATGTGAAGGCGGCGGGCTACGACGGTGCAGAAGTCGGCAATCCCACCACCAGTGTCGCCGCCCACGACTATAAGCAGCTCTTCGAGGATGTGGGGCTGGCCTGCGCGGGCTACCACACGGGTGTTGGAGCGCTCACCGATCTGGACCACGTGCGTGAGACGGCGGCGCACATGAATGTCGTGGGGGTAAAGCACCTCATGGCGGGCGGCAAGTGGCCGGATGCCGCAGGCTACGAAGAAGCGGCACGCACGCTCAATGCGGCGGGCGAGGTTTTGGAGAGTGAGGGAATCTCGCTCTGCTACCACAACCATAACTGGGAGTTCTCTGATTTACCGGGGGGCAGTACGGGAATGCAGCTTCTGCTGCACAATACCGATCCCGCCTACGTCAACTTCTGCTTCGATCTCTACTGGATCGCCTGTGGCGGCGAGGACTTGGTAAGCTTCTTGCATACCTACGGCCACCGAAGCAACTACCTACACTTCAAAGATGGCACGTTTGATCTGGAAACCAAGCAACCCCTGACGTTCACGGAGCTGGGCAACGGACAGGTCAAGCTCGTCGAGGCCACGCGCGTCGTCAAGACACTCAGCCCGGACTGGATCACCACCGAGCAAGACCGCGTCGCGGAGGGCGGTGACCCGGCCACCTCAGCTAAGATCAGCGCGGAGTATGCCCGGAGCGTACTGGGTTTTTAGGGGGGAGCCTCTCGTGGTACCATAGGCGCGTTATGCCGAAAGTTGCTGTGCTACCCGGTGATGGAATCGGGCCTGAGATTGTGGCGGAGGCCGTCCGTGTCCTCCGCGCGGTTGCTCCTGATATCGAACTGACCGAGGCGCTGGTCGGAGGCGCGGCCTACGATGCGACCGGCCATCCCCTTCCCCCCGAGACGCTGGAGCTGTGCAAGGCCAGCGATGCAGTGCTACTGGGAGCCGTGGGCGGGCCGAAGTGGGACGTGATTCCTGACCCGAACCTGCGCCCCGAGCGTGGGGCGCTCCTGCCACTCAGAAAACACTTAGGGCTCTACGCGAATCTGCGTCCTGCGATCTGCTACCCCGCCTTGGTGGCCGCTTCCAGCCTCAAGCCCGAGCTGCTCGAAGGTGGCTTAGATGTGCTGGTCGTGCGCGAGCTCACCGGCGGGATGTACTTCGGGCTCCCCAAAGAGAACGACGGCAATCGCGCCATTGACACCTGTGTCTACACCAAAGATGAGATCGTACGTATCGCTCATGTCGGCTTTCAGGCGGCGCAGAAGCGCGGCAAGAAGCTCTGCTCCGTAGATAAGCAGAACGTCCTGATGACCAGTGTGCTGTGGCGGGCGACCGTCGAGGAAGTGGCCAAAGACTACCCCGATGTCGCGCTCTCACACTTATTGGTGGACAACGCGGCGATGCAATTGGTGCGCTGGCCCAAGCAGTTCGACGTGATTGTCACCGAGAACTTATTTGGCGATATTCTCTCCGACCAGGCCGCGATGCTCACCGGCTCGCTCGGCATGCTGCCGTCGGCGAGTTTGGGGGCGGGCAGCTTTGGGATGTACGAGCCCTGCCATGGCTCCGCGCCGGATATCATGGGCAAGGGAATCGCCAATCCGCTCGCAACGATTCTTTCCGTGGCGATGCTCTTGCGCTACAGCTTTGGCCGTGAGGCCGAGGCCAAGCGCATCGAGACGGCCGTCGAGAGCGTGCTAGAAAGTGGCCTGCGCACCCCCGATATCGCGCAGCCTGGCGAGTCCACCGTGGGAACGAGCACTATGGCCGATGCCGTGCTTGCCAAGCTCTCGGCATAAAGATGCAAGCGCTGAGAGACACTGATAAGGCGCTCTCCCCCAAGCAACTTATCGGAATCTCCGTTCTGCTTCTGGTACTGTTGGTGGGAGGCGGCTTCGCCTGGTTCACAGCCCCCGCTCCCCTACCGACCTCAGATCCAGTGTTTTCCTTCGCCAATACCACCGTTGTCGAACTGACCATCACCCACCGGTACACCACCCTACCACCGTCTCCTGCGGCTCCTCCCACCCCCAGTCCCTCCCCCAAGCCGGGGAAATTTCCGATGCCTTCCCGTTCCCCTATTCGGTCCCGAAAAACAACGGTGACACACATTCCGCCCAATGCAGTCCCAGAGGAAGAGCTACGCAAGGCCGGTATCCCTACACAGCCTGGTGGAACGAAAATCCCCATTCGTGTTCGTGCGTTCTTCTATTTCGATGTGTCCTCAGAGTGGATTTGGAACATGAAAACCAAGCGTTATGAGCTCGCCGCCACAGTGATGTACTCGATTGAGGCATCAAAAGGGACCCGCACAAGCCTCATTCGCTCCGCCTACGTCCATATCCCGTCCGACACGGGCCGTTTTCAAGACTCACTGCCACCTGCCTTTCGCAAGGAACACTTCGATGCCTACCCTCTGATCAAAGAGTACCCTGAGGCTCTTGAGGACATCCTGCGACGGAAAATACTGGAGGATCTTATCTTCGAATGGCAGTACGCGAACACTCAGAAATCAGGGAAGCCGTGATATAACAGTGCCGCAGAAACTTTCGTCTGTTCAGAGACACTTCGGGACTTCTTTCTATGGCCCAACATCTAGCCATTGTCACACACAATATTATCAAGGGAGACGGCCAAGGACGTGTCGCTCTGGCTATCGCCGAGCGTGCACTCCGCGAAGGCTGGGCGGTTGATCTCATTGCGCTCCGTGTGGAGGCGAGTCTCTTGGAGAGCGGGGCAAGGCATATCCCCTTGCCACTGAGCCCTTTAGGGACAAGAACCGCGTTTTTCCGTGGCATCGAAGGCGTCCGTTTCGCCGATAACTACCTCAAGCAGCACGGCACACGCTACGATGTGATCCTGGGATACGGGCACACGCTTACCTACCCGCACCAGGTGAACAACGCGCAGTTCTGCCATCATGCCTGGGGAAAATATGTCGCTACCAGCGGGATGGCGGAGGCCAGTGCAAAGACCCCCTACCAGAGGCTCTACACGGCCTACAATAAGTGGGGGGAGCTCAAATCGTTCGCCCAGTCTGAAAAAATCATCTGCTGCGCCCATCGTGTGCAACAAGAACTTTTAGACATCGGGGTTCCTCTCCATAAACTCGAAGTCATTTTCAATGGCGCAGATCCCGACGAATTTATGACCACCCCCCTCCCAAGGACGCGCTTTGGTCTCCCTGACAGTGTCCCCATGGCTATTTTTGCGGGCGACATCCGCTCGGCGCGTAAGAACTTAGCCGCCGTGATCCAGGCTCTCACGCAGGTTCCCGGGCTTCATGTCGCTGTTATCGGAGAGCAGCTGCGCAGTCCCTATCCCGCGCTGGCCGCGGAGCTGGGCGTGGCAGACCGCGTGCATTTTCTCGGATTCCGACGTGATGTCGCGGATGTCATGCGCGCCTGCGATTTCTTCGTCTTTCCCTCACGCTACGAACCCTTTGGGATGGTCGCCCTTGAGGCAGCTTTCTGTGGTTTGCCACTGATTCTCCCAGAGTGTGTCGGGGCTGTGGAGGTTGTACGCGCGGGGGCTATAGTTGTAGACACTCCCGAGAATATTCCCGCGCTGACCAATGCCATGCGCCAACTTTCCCATGATCCTGAGCTACGGAAAACTCTAGGAGCAAACGGGCTTCATGCCAGAGAACTCTGCAACTGGAAAACACTCACGGACCGCTGGATGGAAGTCTTTGAGGAAGTCCGTCGGCGCTAGCTCGGCATAGGTATCCGAGCCGCACAATTTGGAGGCTTTACTATGAAAGTTTTTATCTACGACACGACCCTGCGCGACGGCTCCCAGATGGAGGGGGTCTCTTTTTCCGTGGAAGACAAGCTGCGCATTGCCCGGCGGCTGGACGCGTTTGGCATTGACTACATCGAAGGTGGCTGGCCTGGTGCTGTTCCTAAAGACACCGAACTCTTCGCCCGCCTGAAGGCCGAACCGCTGGAGAACGCTAAGCTCGCCGCGTTTGGCATGACCCGAAAGCCCGGGGAAACCGTCGAGGAGAGCCAGCTTCTGCAGAGTCTTCTGGAGGCAGGAACCCCCGTGGTGACGATTGTAGGGAAGACCCACAGCCGCCACGTGACCGAGACCCTACGCATTCCCCTGGCAGAGAATATCGCAATGATTCGCGAGTCGGTCGCGTTTTTGAAAGCCCACAATAAAGAAGTGATTTTCGATGGCGAGCACTTCTTCGATGGCTTCAAAGACGACGAGACGTACGCGCGTGCCTGCTTGGCTGCCGCCGTGGAAGGCGGCGCGGACTGGCTCTGCCCCTGTGACACCAATGGGGGTGCACTCCCTCATGAAGTGGGCGCGGTCATTGCCGCACTGGTCACCGCATTTCCCAACACGCCCATTGCCATGCACCCGCACAATGACGGCGACTGTGGAACCGCCAATGCCCTGGCTGCGGTTCGCTCCGGTGCGACCCAAGTCCAGGGAACTATCAATGGCTACGGTGAGCGCACGGGCAACGCGAACCTGGTGCCGATCATTGCCAACCTGCGCCTCAAGCTCGGCTTCGATTGTGTGCCCGGCGGGGCGCTGGAGGAGTTGACCGTTCTTTCCCACTTTGTAGATGAGGTCGCCAACTTTTCCCCGAACCCAAAAGCGGCGTTTGTCGGGCGAAATGCGTTTACCCATAAAGCGGGCCTCCACGCCGATGCCATCTCCAAGTGGCCCCGTGCCTACGATCATATCGAGCCCAGTAGCGTGGGAAACAAGCGTCGGATTCTGGTCAGTGAGCAGGCGGGGAGCGCCAGTATCGCACAAAAAGCAGCGGAGCTGGGCTACGCGCTGGATAAGAAATCTCCGGTCGCCAAGCAGCTTCTTCGCACCGTGACCCGCCTGGAGCACGAGGGCTACTCGTTCGAGGCCGCTGAGGCCAGCTTTGAGCTGCTCCTCAAGAAAGCCACCGGCGGCTACCCTCCTTTCTTTGAGCTCGTCACGTTCCGGGTGTTTATCGGCAAGCGTGCCCATGATGATCTTCCCGTCACCGAGGCAACACTTCGGCTGCGGGTCAATGGGGAGGAAGTGCTCGCCGTGGCCGAGGGAGATGGCCCGGTCAACGCACTGGACTTGGCGCTCCGTAAAGCGCTGGAACCCGCCTACCCCCAGCTTAAAGACATTGCTCTGACGGACTACAAAGTGCGTATTGTCACTAGCGGCGAGGGTACGGCAGCTAAAGTGCGTACGATTGTGGAGTCCACGGATCACCACGGGCACTCATGGGCGACTGTGGGGGTCAGTACGAACCTAATTGAGGCCAGCTGGCAGGCGATTGTGGACTCGATTGAGTATGGGTTGCTGAAATCGTAGACCCGTGGCGATTTTCAGCGGGCCGGTTTACCCGCCCGTTACCGATACATAGGCCCATAAACGGCGCACGCGCGGTAGTCCGCTGACTGCGGCTCCAGCGCACCGAAGCGGGTCCAGGCCGACGGACGGAAGATTTTGGCATCCGCGACGTTGTGCATGTCCACAGGGATTCGGAGCATCGCGGCGAGTGTGATGAGATCAGCCCCGATATGCCCACGAGAGATCGCGCCGTGGTTCGCGCCCCAAGCGTTCATCACGGAATAGACATCCACAAAGGGCCCGACTCCCGTCAGATTCGGGGCAAACCAGGTGGTCGGCCAGGTCGGGTTGGTGCGGGCATCGAGTGTATCGTGGACGCTATCGGGGAGCGCGACCGTCCAGCCTTCCGCGATCTGCAAAACCGGGCCGAGGCCGCGCACTAAGTTGATGCGGAACATCGTGCAGGGAATATCCCCCACCGTCGTGAAGTCCGTGCTCCAGCCGCCCGCCGGGAAGTACCCCAGATCAGACGTGCACCACTGGGTCGCCGCCAGCGCCTGCTTGGCGTCGTTGTCCTCAATCTCGTACCAGGGCTTGAGCGCGTGCCCCGTCCAGTCCAGCGCCGCCGGGCCGGAGTTGATGAGGTGCAGGATGCCACTCGCAGCTTTCCCAGTGAGCGTGTGCCCGGAGACGCGCTCCACGGAATCGGGCGACCAGTAGGTGCGCACATCGGCGAAGAGCTGCGCCTCCCCCTGGGTGAGAAGATGGCCTAGGAGCATGGACGCACCGTTCAGGGCATCGTTCTCGGTGGCGACAATGTAGGGCTGGCGGATGCCGTTCCAGTCAAAGCTCGTGTTGAGAATCGCTTCGAGAAAGTCGCCATTGGGAAAATGATCCGTCCACTGGCGCTGCCCCTGGAAGCCCCCGACAAGCGCGTTGTGCCCGCGCGACTCCTCAATAAATCCCATTTCGGCCAGCTTCGGATTACCCACCATCAGGTCGCGGGCGATCAGCGCCATCTTGACACTGGTTGCCCAGTCCGCATCTTTCTGTGCGCGGCTGCGCTGCTTCACGGGCGGGTTCGTATCCGCTCCCTCGGGGCAGTGCTCCTTCACCCAGGCCAGGGCACGAGTGTACTCCTCCTGGTCGTAGATGCCGCGTTCCATGCGGCGCACGAACTCGGTCATGTCCAAAAACTCGGGGCGCATGCCGAGGAAGCTCTCAAAGAAATCACAGTCCACGATCGAGCCCGCGATTCCCATAGAGACGCCGCCCATGGCGAGGTAGCTCGTGTTCCTCATCGAGGCGACAGCCAGGCCAGACTTCACAAAGCGCAGAATCTTCTCACTCACGTCGGCGGGGATGCTGGTATCGTCGCTCTCTTGGACCTCGTGGCCGTAGATGCCAAAGGCGGGAATGCCTTTTTGCGTGTGCCCCGCGAGCACCGCCGCAAGATAGACCGCACCGGGCCGCTCGGTGCCATTGAAACCCCAGACCGCCGTGGGAACCGTCGCGTCGAGGCTCATGGTCTCCGCGCCGTAGCACCAGCACGGGGTCACGGTCAGCACGACGCCGACCCCTTCACGGGCGAACTTCTCCGCGCACGCCGCCGCCTCCGCCGCGCCCCCGATGCACGTATCCGCGATCACAACTTCGACCGGTAGGCCACAAGCGTGCTTTATATTCCCAACAATCAGCGCCGCCGTGCGCTGTGCCATCCCCATGGTCTGGTCTTCCAGGCTCTCGCGGACGCCGCCGTAGCGGCCATCAATCGTCGGACGAATCCCCACTTTGGGAAGGGAACCGTTCAGGCGGTTCACCGGTGCATTCTTCTTCATGGGATAATTGTACCCAGGATTGGGCCTGGCCGTGGGCGTTTCATACAAGGAATTATCGGGGCTGGGTGGCGATCCTCCACAGGGCAAATCCAAGCGCAGCCAGTCCTGGACCACCTGTAAAGACCAGCACACCAAGCGCAAGATCGTGGAGTTTTGGGGCACTGCGTTTATTGAAAACAAGGAACGCGGCGACCAAAGCAGGGAGGCTCAGGAGCAGATAAATCCAGAGGCGGGAGGAAACAGGCTGGGCAAGTGTCCGTTTCAGGAACGGGACACTGATCGCCAAACTAACGCCTACGATGGCAAGAGCAATCTGATAGTCCGGCTTCGCAGAGTATCTCATCGTAGTGTAGGGTAACAGAAACGCGTTTTATTCGCCATCCCCTACCCTCATGCGATGCCAGGTATCCTAAACACCAAAACGGCAAGAGCGGCGGGAGCTGGTGCGCGAGTGCAACGATGCCGCAGCGCTTCTGGCGTGGCTTCCCCTGGAGATCGAGGGCTGGGTTCGGGCACCGATGGCAAGCAAGTTTGGGCAGCTCGCCGAGCTTCTCGCCAGCCTGGGTGATGAGTCGGAGTAGCAATAATAAATCTGAGATTTGATCGCGGCTTTTACCAACGACTTCCTATAGTTCCGACGATGCAGGTACAATGAGCACCGTGGGACGTAAGACCAGCAGCAGTAGCATCAAGGCCTTTGTGATAACGGTCGCCTTTATCTTTTTGTTCACCGTGGCACTTCTGCTGGATATTCAGTATCTCTATCTGATGGCAGTGATGGCCGCGCTCATCCAGCCCATCGCGTACGGCCTCGTCGCGCTGGCACCGACCCACTACACCGGGAACCGTCGGCATCTTCAGACAGCGGTCGAAGGCAAGCTGGTGCGTATTGTTCTGGATGTGGAGGCGACAGGGAAATTTCCCGCCAGTGTTGTAGAGATCGAGGAAGTACTTCCCGAAGCCGTACGCCGATATGACGGCGGGAGTGCCCTCAAGCTAGACTCCTGGAACGGGCACCAGGGGACGACGGCCTATCAGGTCGAGCCCCTCCTGCGGGGCGTTCATTTGCTCGGCCCCGCCCAGATCGAGACAACGGATCCGCTGGGACTGTTCTCGTTTACTGCTGACCTTGCCCCGACGACAGAGCTGGTCGTTCACCCCTCCCCCATTCCGATTCGGGTCGCGCAGTCGGGAGGCGAGGGGCACTTTGGGGTACGGGAGCGCGAGGGCAAGGCGCAGCGAGGCGACGGCCTGGAGTTCCATGGGGTTCGTGAGTACCACCCCGGCGACTCTCTACGACGAATCCACTGGCGTACTACCGCACGCACGGGCCGTCTTACGGTGGTGGAGTACGAAAAAGCCTTTGAGCAGGATCTGGTACTGGCACTCGATCTGCGGCAAAATACCCACGCAGGCAACGGACGCGAGGCGACCCTGGAGTATGCCGTGAAGATCGCAGCCACCCTGGCAGATCGCACGCTGGCCCGTGGCGGCGGCGTCGCGCTGCATTCCCAGCACGGAAGCGCGGTGATTGATGCCCGTGCCAGCGACCCGGAAGCCGCGCGCTTCCATCTGTTTGACCTGCTCGCACGGGCGCAAGCCACCGCTGAGACGCCTCTTGTTGCGACCCTGAGTGCACAGCGTCTGGCACCGGGAACCAGGCTCATCGTATTAACCGCCCACGGCGACCCGGCGCTTGATTCCTGGCTCACCCGCCGCTTGGGGCTGGGAGACAGTGTCCAGATATTCTATCTAGATCCTATCAGCTTTGGCGGCAGTACAGCACCGCGTCCCGGTCTTCCCGCCACTCTTGTCAAAACGGTCGAAAAGAAACATTCCCCCTGGGAAGAAGGAGGCAAAATCCTTGAGCAGCTCCTCCGTGCGAACCACTAGCGCCCCCCAAACGGGCTCGCTTCCTCTGATGCTCGCGGCTCTGTTGGGGCAGAATGCGGCCACTTTCGGACTCACTGCCCCGCTGATCAGCCCGAGTTACACGATCTTGCTCACGGTTCTCAGCACCGTCGGTGCGCTGACGGCGCGTCACCTTAGATCCCGCGCTCTTGGCCGTGACTATCTGCTCGCAGGTGCCATAGGACTTATCGGCTTCTTCTTCGTGATTCAGGCCACGATTGTTCGCTTTGGGAAGTCACTTCCCATTGATTTTCTGGTATCCACCAACGACATGAGCCTGCTGGCTGCACTCACTCTAACGGCAGCCGTCGCGACATTTTTCTGGCTGACAGACGGAGCCACGCTTTTTTGCTGCGTGTGGTCCATGGCGATGATCGGCCTAGCGGCGACTCTAAATTTGAATGTGATTACCCTGGTCTGCTTTGGAATCTTTCTGTACTGTGCCTTGTTTTTAATGACCCACCAGCACACGCTGAGCCAGGCAGGCACGCACGGACGGCTCCTTGTCGTGAAAAACCCGCTCCTGGGACTTCAGCTCCGAACCGCGGCGCTGCTCTGGGTCGCCACCTGGACTCTGGGCGTGATTGTTGCCGTTCCTCTGCAGATGATCGGGCGCAATATGTCCCTGGCCACGGTTCTGGAGCGCTGGAAGCTTAGCCCCGAGGCCAACAAGCTACGCAATAACTCCAAACCGCATCTTACGTTTGATAGCCCGGACAGCTTTGCCGTCGGTCTTGGCCCCGTTACGGACAGCGATACGCTGATCTACCGTGTGATCACACTAGAGACGCACTACTGGCGCATGCGTACGTTTGCGACCTGTAAGGGAAATGAGTGGATTCCTTTTGATACCGACCTGAGCGGCAAGACACTCTTACCAGAAACGAGCAAGGACGGACGTAATATCTTCAAGTTCAGTCCCGCGCTTGAAGGGATACGCAAAAAGACCCAGCTCGTCAAGGCCAAAATCGAGCCCCTGGTAGCCACGCGCGCCATGATCCACCTAGCGGAGCCACGCCAGCTTCTAGCGGATCAAGGGACAATTAACCGCCGAGTGGATGGCACGTTTGCGCTGGTGGGACGGCGCATGGACATTGCGCTCCCCCCTGGCCCCTACGAGCTGGAAGCCGATGTCTCCAATGCCAGTCCTGAGGAGCTGAATAACTCGTCGGTCAATTATCCCAAGGAGATTCTGGAGCGCTACTTACAAGAACCCAATGTAGGAATGCTCGATACCCTGGCGCAGGAAGCGATTGGGACAGAGCGGCTGCCCTACAACAAGGCGGAAGCCATCCGCAAGTTTGTGACCAACCGGTGCACGTACTCTCTGGATGCGCCCGCCTGCCCGCTGGGTCGCAACCCGGCGGAGTGGTTCCTCAATGAGTCGAAGGTGGGCTACTGCGATCTCTACGCAACCGCCGTGACTCTACTCTGCCGCGCGGCACGCATCCCAGCGCGCATCGCCACCGGCTTCAACGCAGGAGAGACCGATCCGGATCACCTAAACGCCTACCACCTTCGTGAACGCAACCGACATGCCTGGTGCGAAGTGTATTTTACGGGGTACGGCTGGGTTCCCTTTGACGCGACAGTGCTGACCATAGATGCGACCATGGCTCCGCTCGCCAGCGCCCCTTTGCCCCGCGCGCAAGCAGGCAAGCTCCCCGTGGGGCCACTGGTTCTGGTGGGGATCGCCGTGCTGGGGCTACTAGGCGTGGGCGGCGCGGAGTTCCTACGGCGCCGTGGGATGCTTCCCGGACGCACCGTTATCTCGGCAGAGGAGCTCTACGCCCGTCGGCTGCTGATCACCTACAAACACGCCCTCCATCAGCTCAAGCGCCACGGGGCCACACGGGAGAGCGCCATGACCGTGGGGGAGCACATCGCCCTGGTTACTCAGCGCCTGGGAGACTCGGTGGGCAGTGCCTACGAGCGCCTGGCCCGCCTGAGTGAACGCACGCTTTTCGCACGGCAACCCACCCAGGAGAGCGACGTGGTCGTCGGGCAAGAGGCGTTGGCAGCACTTAAATTTGCTCTCAAGGAGAGGAAGCACTAGCCCATGGCACGGATTTCCACGAAGGTTGCCACGAAGCCAAAGCCCCAGGAGCGCCCCGAGGGTGCCCCGCGTGTCATCTTGATCACGGGTCTGGAGGCGGAGCGCAAGCAGGCGGAGGCGCTTCTCTACCTAAAACAGGCCGACCCCGAGTTCGCCGACTTCGATGCGGAGACTCTCGACAGCTCGCATGCGAGTGCGGATCAGGTTCTGGGCGCGGTGGGGACGGTACCTTTTGGCAACGGTAAGAAAGTCGTGCTGTTGCGCGATACGCAGCAGCTCGATACCGAGGAACAGAAGCGTCTTGCGGCGGGGCTAGACAGAATCCCTCCGCGAGGGCTTTTGGTTCTGCACACCGGCTCCCCGACGGTCGAGGATGGCAAGGTCAAGCGGGGGACATCGGTGAGTACGGAGCTGGCCAACGCGGTCAAGAAGCTCGGGGAGGTGCGCGATTTCGCCCTGCCCAAAATAGAAGACCTCCGTGGACATCTGATTCAAGAGACGCGCCGCCTGGGTAAAACTCTTGATAGCGATGCGCTCGCGCTCCTCTCTCAGCTCCCCGCCGACGATATACGCCATATTGGCACGGAGCTGGAGAAAGCGGCGCTGCACGCGGGACAGAGCCCGAGGATCACGGTGCTGGATGTGGAGGCGACCCTCTCACGTGGCCCCGACGATGTGATATTCAAGCTCTGCGATGCGGTGGGAATGCGCAAGACCAAAGAGGCGCTCCAGCATGTCAATAGCCTCTTTCGTGGGAGTGGCCGTCCGGATAGTGTCGCTCCCCGAACCCTGGTACTCCTCGCACGACAGATCCGCCTCGTGATGCAGTTTCGGTACCTGGGCGAGAAAAAGATGGCAGGCCGCAACGCCCAGCCCGTGAGCTCCCAGGTGGCTGCCCTCCTACCCGCGGATGGTGCGGCGTCTATTATTAGTAATCCACGCACCTCATGGATGGCGGATAAGTACGTCAATCAAGCCCGCAATTTCACGCTCGCCGAGCTGGAGGAGCGCTTAGAGAAGCTTCTCAATGCCGATCTGATGCTCAAAGGCGTCACGCCTGGTGGCGACAACCCTCAGGCTGTTCTCCAGCGCCTCGTTATTGAGCTTTGCTAACAAAAATAATAGAAACAAAATGAGCCACAACGCACCCCGTATCAAGAAAATAACGCGGACGATGCTGCGCGTTCCGTACACCCCACGCACCGAACCCTGGAACCGTCTGCTCGTTCGTAACTGGCAGATCGTCGAAGTGTGTCGGGTGGAAACCGAGTCGGGGGTGGTTGGCTGGGGGGAGACACTGCCACACTACGGCTGGGGCCGGGTCAGTGACGAGGCCGTGGCGCGGGGTACCGGCGCACCCCTGGGCTCCCTTCTCGGGGACGATAGCCTTGGGCCGGGCTTGCAGATGGCGCTCTACGATGCACTGGGCAAGACACTGGGGGTTCCGGCGCACGCTCTCTTTGGCCTCCCGAAAGTGCGTGACTGGGCCCCGCTGGCCTGGTGGAACACGAAGATGCCTCCCGAGGTGCTCGCCGAGGAAGCCAAAAATGCTGTCGCGGCGGGCTACACGGATCATAAGATCAAAGCGCGGCCCTGGTTCGATATCTACGCCCAGGTCGAGGCGATCTCCGCCGTCACCCCGTCGCACTACAAGCTGGACATGGACTTCAACGACATGCTCGGCACGGTCGGAACCGCGACGCGGGTTCTGCAAAAACTCGACACCTACGAGAAAGTGAACTTCTACGAGGGGCCGCTCCCCCAGCGCGATGTGGCCGCCTACCGAGAGCTACGCAGTAAGACCAGCCGCCCTCTGGCGATTCACTTTGGTGTCCCCTCGTTTCCCCAAGTGATTCACAGCCAGATGTGCGATGGCTTCGTGCTCAATCAAGGCGTTGGGGCGACACTGGCGCAGGGCCAGCTTGCCGCGACTTTTGAGATGCCCTTTTTCCTACAGCTCGTCGGGCTGGGGCTCACGACCGCGCTCATGGCACACCTTGCCGCCGTGCTCACTCACGCCCGCTGGCCCGCTGTCACGTGCCTCAATAACTACTCCGCTGACTTGCTGATTGAGCCTCTGACAATAAAACACGGCCATGTGCAAGTCCCCGACGCGCCGGGGCTTGGGGTGGCGTTCGACGAAGCTGCGCTGGAAAAGTACAGGCTGGAGCCGCCGCACTGGATCGCGTTCCCGCGCCATATTCTCACGGTCATCTGGGAGGGCGGGCGAAAAATCCACTTCCCCTACATGGAAAAGCCCAAGACGCCAGACTACGCCGGTCCCGCCTTCTCCCATCTCCAGTTTGAGCAGGCCAGCGCCTCGCTGCGTGGCCGAGGTGTCTGGGAGGACTTTATGCGCGGGAACTTGCCTCTCTACGAACCCGGCGTCACTCTCACCGTCTGGGACGACGACGGCTCCAAGGACTGGGCATCGCTCTACCAAAAATGCCTAGAAGCCCCCGTCTGGGATTAGGTACAATAGCGACGATGAAAATTTTGGTAACGGGTAGCGCGGGGCGAATCGGACGCGTGGTGTGCGCACTGCTGGAGGAGCACGGGCACACCGTTCGGGCCTTTGACAAGGAGCAGGGCGACCTGCGCGATATGGACGCGGTCACTGCCGCTGTACAGGGTATGGACGCGGTGGCGCATCTGGGAGCGATTCCCTGGGCAGTCCCCGGCAAAGACTACGAAGTGATGTCGGTGAATGTGCAGGGCACTACCAATGTGCTGCTCGCCTGTGTGACCCACAGCGTGAAGCGCGTTGTCGCCTACTCCAGTGTCAATGCGTTCGGCTCGTTTGCGATGGAGCGCGACGTCATCCATCTGCCTGGCGGCGACGACTATCCGCATGGCTCGTTCAATATCTACCAGCTCTCTAAGCACCTAAATGAAGAAACCTGCCGCTACTTCGCACAGCGGCACCAGATGACGATTCTGTGCCCCCGCCCGGTTTTTGTGAGCAGCGCGGAGCACTACCCCAAGTGGAGCGAGAATAGCAGCGATGGGCACCTCACCGATTTGATCAGCTACGTGGACGTGACCGATGTGGCCGAGGCGACCCGTCTTGCGCTCACAAAACCGGAGATCAGTGGCTTTCATGCGTTCTTGCTCGCCGCCGATGACACGACCTCCGTCCATCCGACAGACGAGATTGTCGCTCGTCGGCTCGCGGAAGTCCCCTGGCGCACTCCCAAAGCCGACTGGCTTGCGGGAAATCCCTACCGTGGCCTGATTGACTGCCGCGTCGCCAAAGAGCTTCTCGGCTGGCAGCCTCAAGTGAGCTGGCGGACGGCATGAGGACAAGACTCCTGGTGATCGGCGGTTCCGGCCACGTCGGTAGCCTGATCCTGCCGTATCTTGCCGCGCACTACGCGCTGCGCGTCTTCGACCTCAAGAAACCCGATTCCCTTCCCCTTTCGCAGGAGGGGCAGCAGACGGAATGGATCCCGGGCGATGTTCGCGACTTTGAGGCGCTCAAAGTGGCCTCGCAGGACTGTGAGAAGCTGCTCTACATGGCCATGGGCAACCACGATGGCAACACAAACCCGACGGCACAGTTCGATGTGAATGTCACGGGGCTCTATCTCGCGCTTCGGGCGGCACACGCAGCGGGGATAACACATGCAGCGCTCACCAGCTCCATGTCGGTCTATGAGCAGCTTGGACAGCGCTTTTTCTGGGACGAGGACACGCAGCCCGATGCCCACCACCACTACGGACTCACCAAGCGCCTCGGCGAGGAAGTGGCGCACTCGGCGTGGCGGCAGTGGGGAATCTCCGTCAATGCCCTGCGTCTGTGCCTGCCCGTGACGGCGGAAAGCTGGCGCGCGCTGGCAGCCGACGGGCGGCAAGATATCCACACCGAGGCGGGCGATGTGGCGCGGGCTATTCTAGCGGCTCTCGAAAACTCATTTGGTGGCTTCCAGTCCTTCATGATCTCCGGCGACTGGCAACAAAAACGCATGAACCTACGCAAGGCAAAAGCGATGCTCGGCTGGGAGCCTCAAATGCGCGACAATAAACGCGACAATAAACAAGAGCAAACATGAGCAATGACGACGCTCTGACGGCACTCACTGCCTGGTTCTCGGGCCAAGCAGAGCGCCCTGAGCTGCCTGAAACCTGGGACGAGGCTTGGACACTGTGCGCGGTCGAGGAAGCGGTGCGCTTGGAGCGGAGCGAGCACGCACGGCGCGGGATTCCCCGCCAGATCACCACCGACACCCAGCTCGATGTCGGCATCTGGACGCGGCACTGTGAGCGCACCCTCGGCAAGACAGGGATCGCGCCAATGCACCTAGGCTGGTTTCGGCTTCACGCCTCGGGTAAGCTCTGCCGATTAGGGCGGCTTCAGTTCGCAATCGAGACGACTCAGTGGGACGATGTCCCTGGGCTGGAGAAAGGCGATAGCGTGCTGGGGATGCACATCCCCGCTGAGGCACCGCTGGATATCGCGGAGTGCCGGAAGTCCCTCGCGGCGGCGTTCCCATTCTTCGATACCCACTTCCCCGAGCTGCCCCCCGCCAAAGCCATTGTCTGCTCGTCCTGGATGCTCGGCGATTGGCTACCGGAAGCGGCGGGCGTGGGAGGAAGCCTGGATCAGTTTCAGCAGCTCTTTCACTTGCTCCCCGGCAGTCATAGTCCGGGGAGTGCGTGCTATTTTATCTTTGGCTACCGCGAGGTTGACCCCGCCACAGCCCCCCGCGACACCACACTGCGCCGTAACTTGCTGGCACTGCTTGAAGCCGATAAGCCCGTGAACTCCGGGCGCTGCTACTTGCTCCGAGGCGAGGTCGAGCGCTAAGCTCCCTGACGCATCCGGTAGTGCAGAGCAGGAGTAATCCCCTGCGGTGCCGCGTCCTACCCGTGCAAACCCAGCAACAAATTGGTAAAGTGATCGTCAAAGCACTATGGTAGATCCACATCCATTCTCACTACACGATGCTACTGTTCTGGTACACCGAATTCGCACCTTACTGGATGCCAATGATACGGCTGCCGCAGGCCAAGTAATTCATATTCTACGCCTACGTTTTCCGGATCACCCAGAGATCGAGCAGCTTGAGCAGGATCGCGAGGCGCTTTACCATCCGGAGATAGAGCAGGTCTCGTTCCTCGAGGATCTGCTCCAGTCCCT
The DNA here is from genome assembly GCF_043757465.1 of Armatimonas sp. GTDB lineage: Bacteria > Armatimonadota > Armatimonadia > Armatimonadales > Armatimonadaceae > Armatimonas. The sequence continues at coordinate 16,872 of NZ_JAYVPL010000016.1, read as the reverse complement.
CCCGTCGGCACGCATCCTGATTACCTTAGGCGCACTGGTGGTAGGTGTAGGCATCCTCCTGTTTATCGCACAGGAACGACTACCTGCCGTTGTGGTGGCGTTTGTGGGTAGCCTTGTGATCGTCGGTAGCGTGTTTCGAGGAAGGATCGAGGAAGATCTCTGAGTGTTCTTGCTAAGCAGACTCTTCCGTGGTAGAGTGATCGGGTTCGGCTGTTTATAACGGCACGAAACAGGCGTGCGGCTCACCGCCGGGGGGCGGAAGCGCAGGCTCATTAATATAAAAAAACCCTTTAGAGGAGTTAGTAACCCCCATGCCCCTTCCCTTAGAAAAAACGGCGAATGTGATCGCCGAGTACAAGACTCATGAGAGCGACACAGGCTCTCCGGATGTCCAGATTGCGCTGATGTCCGCGCGTATCAGCCAGCTCACTGAGCACCTGAAGATCAATAAAAAAGACCACCACTCCCGCCGTGGGATGTTTCTGCTGATTGGCCGCCGCAAGCGTATGCTGGTCTATCTAGCCAACACGGATATCGAGCGCTACCGCATCCTTTGCCAGCGGCTCGCAATCCGCACAAAGCTTTAAGGGGCGCGTTCGCGACCCGAGTACAAAGGGTGCACCGCGACAAGTGAGCGGCGCACCCTTTGTGCATTTCTGTCCTTTTTGGGCACCTACCGCCCCTTCGTGGGCACCTCTAGCGTTATTGCGTTGTAAGAAAAGAGTAATAAATTTATGTCCGTGCAGTCTGTAGAGTTCACGCTTCCTGATGGTCGCGTGGTCTCCATTGAAACGGGGAAGTTAGCCAAGCAGGCCAACGGCTCCGTCGTCGTCAAAGTGGGCGATACCTACGTTCTCTGTAACGCCACGATGAGTGGTGAGCCCAAGAGTGGCCTCGACTTCTTTCCCCTCACCTGCGACTTCGAGGAGCGAAAGTACGCAGTCGGAAAAATTCCTGGTGGCTTTGTCAAGCGTGGTGGCCGCCCTTCCGAGAAAGCGATTCTCACCTGCCGCCTGATTGACCGCCCGCTGCGCCCGCTGTTTGACAAGAACATGCGCAACGAGACCCAGGTAATCGTGATGCCCCTCTCCGTTGAGATGGAGAACCTCCCCGATGTCTACGCCGTTCTGGGTGCATCGGCGGCGCTGCATATCTCGGATATTCCATGGGCCGGGCCGATTGGCTGTGTGCGCGTCGGAATGAACGAGGCGGGCGAGTTTTTAATCAACCCCAGCCAGGACGCCATCGCGGCCAGCGACCTTGATCTGGTTGTGGCCGGAACTGCGAAGGCGATTTTAATGATTGAGGCCGGTGCCAACATGGTGACCGAGACCAAGATGCTCGAAGCCTTCGATGTGGCTCACGAAGTCATCAAGACCCAGTGTGCCGCCATCGAGAAGCTGCGCGAGCTGGTGGGCAAGCCCAAGCGTGAGATCAAGCTCCACGAGTACAACAAAGAGATTCTTGCGGTGATCCGCGAGCGCTTCTCCGCGGAGCTGCGCGCCGGCCTGCAAGATCCCGACAAGGCTAGCCGCGAGGCAGGTCTGACGATCCTGATCAATGGCGTCGTTGAGAACCTCACCCCCGAGTACCCCAACAATATCAGCGATCTGAAAGAACTCGCCGATAAAGTCGTCAAGGAGCAGCTGCGCGACCTGATCGTCACCGAAGGCAAGCGCCCTGATGGCCGTGGCACCAAGGATATCCGCGAGATCACCTGCGAAGTGGGGCTCCTGCCGCGCGTGCACGGCACCGGGCTCTTTACCCGGGGCCAGACCCAAGTTCTCACGGCGCTTACCCTCGGCTCGCCTGGCGATGCGCAGATGGTGGACACGCTTGAGGAAGACGGCGAGAAGAAGTACATGCACTTCTACAACTTCCCGCCCTACTCCGTCGGGGAGGCACGCCCTCTGCGTGGTGCGGGTCGGCGTGAGATCGGCCACGGTGCGCTTGCTGAGCGTGCGCTGATCCCGGTACTTCCCGAAGGAAAAGACTGGCCCTACACGACTCTCTTGACCTCGGACGTGATGGAGTCTAACGGCTCGACCTCTATGGCGTCTACCTGTGGCTCGACCCTCGCCCTCATGGATGCGGGCGTCCCGATCAAGGCGCCGGTTGCGGGAATCGCGATGGGCCTGATCAACGAGGGCGACAAGTTCGCGGTGCTCACGGATATCCAGGGCATGGAGGACTTCTCCGGCGACATGGACTTCAAGGTGGCCGGAACGGCGGAGGGCATCACCGCGCTCCAGCTCGACACCAAGATCCAGGGCATCCCACGCCATGTCTTTGTGGACGCGTTTGAGCAGGCTCGCGTAGCCCGTCTCTACATTCTGGACAAGATTGTCGAGGCGATCCCCGAGTACCGCAAGACAGCAAGCCAGTATGCTCCGCGTATTATTACCGTGCAGATTGATCCCGAGCAGATCGGAATGATCATTGGCCCGGGTGGCAAGACCATCAAGAAAATCACCGCAGACACCGGTGCGAAGATTGATATTGAGCAGAGCGGTCTGGTGCACATCACCGCCGTGGACGGCACGTCGGGAGACGCGGCCCGTGCCATCATTGAGGGCATGACCAAGACTCTCACACCGGGCGAGATCTACGATGGTGAAGTGGTGCGCTTCCTCCAGTTCGGTGCATTTGTGGCGCTACCGGGTGGGAAAGACGCGCTGGTTCATGTCAGCCAGCTCTCCGACCCGCCCCCGAGCCGTCCTGAGGAGAACCTCAAGATCGGCGACACGATCCGGGTGCGCATTACCGAGATTGATAGCCAGGGCCGAGTGAACGCCACTGCGCGTGACCTCGATACTCCCTTCGATCCGGCCAGCCCCGAACCAGGCCGTCCACCCCGCGGCCCACGCCCCGGTGGTGACCGTGGCGGCCCCGGCGGTTTCCGTGGTGGAGACCGTGACCGTGGTCCGCGCCCCGGTGGTGATCGTGGAGGGGATCGCGGCGGCTTTCGTGGTGGAGACCGCGACCGTGGCCCGCGTCGTGAAGATGTCACGGCGTCCTCGCCTGCTCTCGACCCCGTGGTGCAGCCCGTGGAAGAAGACGGCGACGATCTTCCGAAGGCCCGCTTCCGTCCGCGACGGTAAGCATTCCCAAAGCCCCCTCTCGCTAAACACGGCGAGAGGGGGTATTATTTTTTCATGTCACGCATTTTTCTACTTACGCTTCTTGGCGCACTCGCTCTCCCCTCAATGGCTCAGACAATGAAGCCGACCCAAAGATTTAGTGTCGGCGCAGGGTCTTTCTACCCTGGTGGCTCAGACAACAACCGCCATTCAAACACCAGCTTCACGTACTGGCCAGGTTTTCATGGTGGAACCTTTACCCGTCTAGTTTCGGTCTATCTGGACACCAACCGGCGCAAAACGGTGACAGGTACCGGTACAACCGCCGTGACAAAAGCGATGGCGACACAAGGGCTGGGTTTGAGCTTTAAAGCTAACATTCTGCCCTTCACCTGCCCTGGAATCTACCAAATCGTGGGTATTGGTTTCTATCAACGGCGTGTTTCCGAGGGCACAGCGCACACCACGGGGTATTCCCCAGGTGGTAAGTTTGGAGTTGGCTACCAGCAAGGCTCTCTCTTCGTCGAGGCCGACTACACTGTCGTAGGCCATATTAAGAACAACGATCCAAGCGGCCTGGGGCTACGTGTCGGGGTTCGGTTTTAACGGAGCGCTGTGAGAAGTCTCTCCGGCTCATCCACAGAGAGCGCGATGTCTCGTCTCCAAATGCCGCCCGAAGAATTGTTTTATCTTCGGGCATGGTTTTTATAGGTTCGACTTTTCTCCGTGTAGAAAAACTCGTTTTCCGCCGGCTTACGGCGCACTTGTGGCCCGACAAAGGCGTAGCCGTGGACAATCCCCCACTCCACCGTCAGCATTCCTGCCGTCAGTGCTGCAAAAAAAAACCGCCACGCGCTACATGACTGTTTGGCTCACCCCGATTGCCGCTACATCGCTCCCGCTCAACTTCGCCAGCTGGTTCGTCACGGCGGGGAATGAGTTACCCTCCAACTCTTCGTCTGATTTGGTACAATGCCTCCTGAAGGCTCGCAACACGCGGGCAACGAAACTTTTTAGGAGCAAATTGTGGCAGTTCATAATGTGACACTGATTCGTGGAGATGGGACAGGACCGGAGCTAGTTGAGGCAACGCGACGGGTTCTAGAGGCAGCCGTGGCGACCAGTGGGTCGTCGTTTAACTGGGATGTGGTCGAGGCGGGCGTGGACATCATGGAGACGGCAGGAACGCCGCTTCCCGATAACGTGCTGGCATCGTGCCGTAAGAATAAAGTAGCACTCAAAGGCCCGATTACCACGCCCATTGGCACGGGATTCCGGTCTGTGAATGTCGCCCTCCGCAAAGAGCTGGATCTCTACGCCTGTATCCGCCCCTGCAAGACCTACGAGGGTGTCCGCTCCCGCTACGACGACATTGATATTGTGATCGTCCGCGAGAACACCGAGGATCTCTACGCCGGAGTCGAGTATGACTTGGGCAGCGATGAGGCCAATCTAATCATCAAGATGGCGGGCGGCAAGATCCGCTCTGACTCCGCGATCTCCATCAAGCCCTTCTCCGTGACGGGCGTGCGGCAGATCATTAAAGTCGCGTTTGAGTACGCCATCGAGAACAACCGGAAAAAAGTGACTGCGGTCTGCAAGGCCAATATCATGAAGTACACCGACGGCATGTTCTACAAGATCGCCCGCGAAGTCGCCGCCGCCTACGGAGCCACCTTCGCGCCCGGCACGCCGCTCCCTGCCCAATCTGATCCGACGATGGCCGATTGCGCCGGAAAAGCCGCTGGGATTGTCTACGACGAGTGGTTGGTGGACGCGATGTGTATGCAGCTTGTGCAGAAGCCCGAAAACTACGACATTCTGGTCATGCCCAATCTCTACGGCGATATTCTCTCCGATCTGGGCGCGGGCCTCGTCGGTGGCCTGGGTGTCGCGCCGGGTGCCAATATCGGGGCAGACTGTGCGCTCTTTGAGGCAACCCACGGCTCCGCGCCCAAGTACAAAAATCAGAACAAAGTCAACCCCACGGCGCTGATTCTCTCAGGCTACTTGATGCTCAAGTACCTGAAAGAGGACGCTGCCGCCGACCGTCTGGAAGCCGCGATCAAGAAGGTCATCGCCGAGGGAACCCATGTCACCTACGACATGAAACCCGACCGCAACGACCCCACCGCCGTCGGTACCGCCGAAATGGCCGACGCGATCATCGCGGCACTGTAGAAGTCGCCATGCCTTCCGCGTCCCTAGGAATCTGGCAGAGTCGGCGCAAGGTCTCTCTTGATGAGATCGAAGCGGCACACACCTCTGTCGGTGGAACAGGACGCGGGAGGCGCTTTGCCACCCAGCAGATCAACCACGCCTACGTGGTACTGCTCTCTTCCCAATTTCAAGGCTTCTGTCGCGATCTCCACAGTGAGTGTGGCGACTTTCTCGTCAGTGCCATCGGAAATGCAACACTTGAAGCCCTCTTCCTTGATGAGCTTCGTCGAGGCAGAAAGCTGGATCAAGGCAACCCAAACCCAGGAAATATAGGTACGGACTTTGGCCGGTTTGGTATCACGTTCTGGCCAGAGGTTCTCCGAGCAAGCTCCCACAGCCTGGCACGCAAGAACTACCTGGAGACCATGAACTCCTGGCGCAATGCAATTGCCCATCAGGATTTTTCAAAAGTGGGAGGTACGGGAACAGTACACCTGGCAACCATCAAGCAATGGCGAAGCTCTTGCAACGCTCTGGCAGTAACTTTTGACGGTGTGATGAAGCAGCACCTGCTGACAGCCACAGGAAGGACACCATGGTAAACTTTATGTACAAGAGGATTCTATGGCCACTCTAACTCAAACAAAATCAGTACATCGTCCCGAGGCAAAAGGCCTCTTCAAAGTCGGGGATCGTGTCAAGTTTCAGCGCGTCTTGCACTGGCTGGAAGGAGTCATCGTCGAGGATCGTGGAAATATTGGTATCGGCGGACGGCGGCTCTATGGCATCCAGGTCTCCGTTGATCCCCAGGAAAACGCCGACGACACCCTCTACTTCGAGCGCCCCGAGTCCGATCTCGCTCCTCTATAAGTTCTCGTAATGCTCCTTTCCTGGCTCATTCCTGTCCAAGCTAACTCCAAGGAGCCTAGCGACGAGAAAGAGTCATGAGCGGCAAGATTATTTTGGTGAACGGGGCATCGAGTTCTGGGAAATCAACGCTTTGCCGGGCGCTCCAAGCCGCGCTCCCAGAGCTGTTCTGGTACCTTAGCATAGACCACTTCCGCGAGCTAGGAATCGTCCCCTGGGAGCGCGTTCGAAGCGGCGAGTTTGATCGACAAGCGCTCCGACCCGCGCTCTTTGAGGGTTTCTACCGCATGCTCCCCGCGCTCGCGGAGGCGGGCAACAACTTGCTGATCGAGCATATTTTGGCCCCCAACGACTACCCGGAGCGGCTTTTCGAGGTGCTCGCACCCTTTGAGGTATTCTTTGTCGGGGTGCATTGCCCTCTCGACGAACTAGAGCGCCGGGAGCGCGAGCGCGGAGACCGCCCCATCGGGGATGCCCGGCAGGACTCCGCCGTTACCCACACCTACGGCGCATACGATATAGAGGTAGATTCCACGCAACCCGTGGCGGAAAACGCAGCCACCGTGATCACTGCCTGGAAGGCACGGAAAGTACCCACTCTCCTCAGGCCCATTCATGGGTCTTGCCGACCACCCAAAGGGTACCCGGCGGGGCGCTTTAGCCACTCGAAGTTTCCGCCGACAATCCAAACATGAGCCCAACCTACACCCAACCTGGAAATATCTATCTGTGGCCGCTTACCATCGCCGCCGGGATCGCTTTTGCCGCTGGTATGTTTGCAACAGTCCCGCTGGCACTCATCCGGGTTATCTACCTACTTTCTATATTTGCCCTCCCCCTCGCCCTCGTAATACGGATTTGCTTCAAGCGTCTTGCTGGTTTGGCTTTGGGGCTGATTCTCTTCGCACCCTTTGGCTTCGTTGGTACGATGATCTGGGAATCAGGAGACGAGATGTGCCATAAAGCCGCCCGAAATGGCAGTGTGGAGTGGCTCCGCACGGTTCTAACAGGCGGCCCTGATGTGGTTGACACCCACGGCAACTCGCTTCTGATGAAGGCCGCACAGTACGGTCATACAGGCATGGTGCGCGAGCTGCTAAAACGTGGGGCTCGCACAAACTACCGCGATGGCGACGGCGATACAGCCCTGACGAGCGCAGAGAGACATGGTCATGCCGAGTGTGCCCGCCTGCTTCGTGCCGCAGGAGCACACCGCTAGGATTTTCCATGTCCTCCGTCGCAGGGAATCTGTACGCTTGTGCCGAACTGAGGGGCATCATGCTAATTCTTCCTTTTCTTCCTTTGATCGCGCTGGCTTCACCGGCGCAACCGCCTATGAATATCAATACTCTCCGTACTGCCCTGAGCGCCGCAAAACCAAGTGCGAGCCTGGCCGAGCCCCTGCGCAAGTGGTTCGGAGCCGAGAACCTCAAGCGGGGGGCGCTCAAGACCGACGAGCTCAAAGTGGCGTTCGCAATTGAGCTGGCCGAGGGCGAGCCGGAACCGAAACTGGTCAGCGACGATGGCGCGTGGTCGCTGCCACTCAAATCAATTAGCGGCTCGACGATCTGGGCGGCGACGGCGGAGCTTCCCGAAGGCTTTGGAACCCGCTGGAAGCTTGCGGTCGGTGGCAAGGCGCGTGGTGGCGGGGAGCTGGAGGTCTACACAAACCCACCGGAGAGCAAGAAACAGCCCGGCGTCCCCGAGGGCAAGCTGACACAGATGTCTGCCTGGAAGAGCAAGGTCTACGAAGGGACGGTGCGAAACTGGTGGGTCTACGTACCCGCGCAGTACGATGTCAGCAAGCCCGCAGCCGTGATGCTCTTCATGGATGGCCACTCCTACAAAGACTTCGTGCCCGTCGTGCTGGACAATATGATTCACAAAGGCGAGCTGCCCGTCTCCCTCGCGATCTTTATCGCACCGGGCCACAAGGGCGACGAGCCGCCTGCCAACGGCTGGAATGGTAACAACCGCTCGGTGGAGTACGACACCGTCTCGAACCGCTTCTCTAAGCTCATCGTGGACGAGATACTGTTAGAAGTGAGCCTGAGCTATAAACTACGAGATGACGCGGCGGGACGGATGGTGGCGGGCATCTCCAGCGGCGGGATCTGTGCCTTCACGCTGGCCTGGGAGCGCCCCGACCAGTTCTCAAAAGTCCTGAGCTGGGTGGGAAGCTTCACAAACCTACAGGGCGGACCGACGGGCGTCGCGGGGGGAAATACCTACCCAGCGATTATCCGCGACAAGCGCGGCTGGGATCAGAAAGGCGAGCCTAAGCCGATTCGGGTGTACCTGCAAGACGGTGCCAATGACCTGGACAACAAGGCGGGAAACTGGCCCCTCTCCAACCAGCAAATGGCAAAAGCTCTCGCCTTTGGCAGCTATGACTACAAGTTTGTTTTTGGCAATGGCTTCCACAGTGACCGCCACGGGCGGGCAACTCTCCCCGACGCACTGCGCTGGCTCTGGCGAGACACGAAATAAAAACAAAAAGCCGCACGGTTGTTCAAACCGTGCGGCCTTTTTATTGTGTCACGAGCGCTCTAGCTTAATGTCCGTAATGATAACCTCGCCACTGGTTCCACCAACCTGAAAGGCCATGACGGCGGGCGATTTCGGGATGGAGTCCGTCTTAACAGGAAGCCGAAACTCCTGCCAGTCTTTCGTGAGTGCCACCTCATGCGCCCAGGACTCCGCCTGAGCATCTTGCAGTGCGGTTCGGATCTTCCGTGGCCGCCCCGCACGCGCCTTGAAGCGAAGGACAAACGGTTTGTTCACAGCAAGAACATCGGCGGGCACCGGTTTTTCCAGGTGCAGATCATAGACACCGTTGCCAGGACGTAAGACATTGATTTCATAGATGGGGGGATGTGAGCCCCCATCGGTCAGTACTTCCATCGTGCCGTCCATCGCATTTACGGCAGCCAGAGCCCAGCCTTGATCATCTACCAGGAGCTCTCCGCTCTGTGTCAGGATTGCAGGCACGGCGGCGGCGCAGGTAGCCAGCAAACAAACCGCGAGAAAATGTCGTCGTTTCAGCATAGTGTGTGTTAGATCTTCCTTAGAAGGGATCAGAGTTACCTCTTATGATTCCATACTCTATGACGAATACTTATCAGTAATTATGCCAGATTGTTCCCTATTCTTTTTTCAAAGTTGCCACGCACGAATGTAATCAATCTCCATTTGTGCGGGAAAGGGCGTCTTCGTATCTGGGAAGCCGGGCCAGTCGCCGCCGACAGCCAGATTCGCCAGAAGATACATCGGTTCTTGAGGGACGTGCTCACCGGTGCGAAACTGCTCCACCCCATCTACGCTCCAGATCAGCGCATCGGGCTTCCAGACCAGGGTAAACGTATGGAAATCTTTGGAGAAATCCGGGCCACGTAGCCGCCCCTGCTGGTTTGGAACACTCCCAGAGCTGGCGCGCCAGTGGTTGGTAAAGTAGACACAGGTGGGATCGTGCCCCAGAATCTCCAGGATATCAATCTCCGGTGGCCAAGCCTTGCTTGTCGGCAAGAGCCAGAAAGCGGGCCAGAGTCCTTTGCCTTTAGGGAACTTCGCACGAATCTCAAAACGACCGTACTTTTGCGAGAACTTACCGTAGGAGGCGACCATACCGGATGTATAGGGCATCCCGCCCGCCGCTTGACGACGGGCAATCAAGATGAGCTTGCCCTCACGGAGTGTGTAACCGTTTGTGGAGTAGTACTGCTGCTCATGGTTTGAGTGTGTTCTCACCCCATCCGGGTACGAGTCAATCCACTTGCCTGTATTCAGTGCGCTGCCGTCGAACTCATCCGCGAACGCCGCACGGCCCGTAGCGGCGTTGGGGAGAGACAGTAGCACAGGGGCAGGGCTTGTGCTTGAGGCAGGCGGGGTTAGTGGCTTAGGTGCCCGCACCAGAAGCGCCCCTCCAGCGAACACACCCAAGGCAGCAAGCACGGCTCCACTAGTCGTCTCAAGTTGAATTTTCAAATGTGGACGAGCTCCGCGCCAACGAGTTCCACCGCCCCGGCCCGAAAACCACTGTGGATCGCAATCATAGACTCCCACTGCGCCATCGTGGTAGTCACAATCTCGTAGCGGTATTCTTTCCACTCCGCAGTCAGAGGAATCGTTTGTTTAAAACAGTCGGGAAATCCTGGCACATTGCGCTGCATGATAATCGTGATCTGCGAGATGGAGGAGGAGCGTCCCCAGAAACGCAGTTGGAGTTTCTCCCCACTCTTGAAGGCCACGCCCAGCGCATTCGAAATACCGACATTCCACGCTTGTATACCTGGCTGATCGGTGACTATTTTCATTCCCGTGAGTGAGGCCCCTCTGACCGTCTCCGAGAGGGTCGTCATGTTGCCCACGGCACCTTTTTCCGTATAGAATTTCCACTTCGTCAAAGAAATCAGGTTCTGCGCTGAGGACGAATTTCCCCTGGCAGTTTTCAGAGCCACTCCGCCAGGCTTTCGGAGTGCCACAGCGGCAAAGGCTCCCCCCAAAACAACGGCGATACAGACCATTCCAAGCGGTTTAATAATAATGCGCATCTTCACCTCCCCCAATATAGTTGATAGCTCTAATAGTTGGTAGCACAAGGATCGAACTTTAGAAAATGGGAACGTGGGGAGACCAGGCACCGTTGTTCAGACAGATGTACACCCTGATTTTTTCGACCGAGATGAGCACATCGCAGGAAGCACTCTGGCGCTTTCACGATAGTACGGACGCACTGACACGGATCACACCACCTGGAACGAAAGTACGTCTTCTTGATCCGCCCGCGCAGCTCTTCGAGGGGGCCGTGTTTACACTGATTATCTCCCAGCCACCGATCTATCTGCCCTTGCGCTGGCGTTGTGAGTTCACTCACTACGAGCCGCCGTCGCGCTTTGTGGATCGCCAGGTGCCTCAGAAGGGGCCGTTTGCGCTCTGGGAGCATGAGCATCGGTTTGAAGCGCTCTGGCCAAACCAGAGTCGGCTGGTAGACACCATCACGTACACGCCTCCACTGGGGCCGCTAGGCAGACTAGCCGATGCGCTCTTCATCCGTCGCCAGCTTATCCAGATGTTTGCCCACCGACACCGTGTCACAAAAGAGGCACTGGAAACCGTTTAGCACACTCAGAGCCGTACGCGATAGAGTTCGCGGATTCCAGCGGTCGGCTCGTCAGAAAATAGAGACTGTGAATAATTGCGCAACCTCGTGACTTTTCCTGGTCTGAGCTGCTCTTAGGAGTAGATAAGAACGAGGTGCGGAGAGAAATGGGAGGAGAGAAAATATGTTAGCGATGCTTGAGCTGCTGGTTCGATATCACTATGTAGAAGATGTCCCTGGGCTGACGGAGCTACGGGAGAGAGAAGGGGAGAGTCGCGACAATGAATCGGGCAGCACTGTTAACCAAGCTAAACAGGAGCGGCTTTCTGACGCATGCGGCGGAGAGCGACCGGGTGCTGGTGCATCCAGCACGCAGCAAGTACGAGTGGGCGGAGGACGAGCTGAGGTTCCGATCCGCCGTGCTCGACGCGGACGGAAGTATCGTCTCGGTCGGTTGGCCGAAGTTCTTCAATCAGGGCGAGTGGCCCGCGCACGACAGCGTGATTGCGCAGGAACTGGCATCGGGCAAGGCCGTGATCACGCACAAGCACGACGGGTCGCTGCTCATCCGTTCCGTCCTATCGGACGGTCAAATCCTCCTGCGTACGCGCGGCTCGTATGACGGAGGCGAGTACGGCAGGGCAGCGGAGCTAGTCGCGAAGGCAAAGTATCCCGCCCTACTTGATCCGACCCTCTTCCCCCACGGCTCCTTGCTCTTTGAGTACGTCGGCAAGGCAAACCAGATCGTCGTGCGTTACGAGGGCGAGGACGACTTGATCTTCCTCGGGGCGGTCGTGCATAATCCATTCCGCTACTTCTCGTTTGCTGAGCTCAAGCCTCTCGCTTTGCAGTTGGGTCTTCGCCTAGTCGAGACCTACGACTGGGCCAAGACTGGTGCCATCAACGACGTTCTCTCACTCGTGCAGGACTGGAACCACGCAGAGGGTGTCGTCGTGCGCTCCGGCGATGGTCAAACACTGCTAAAAATTAAATCCGCGTGGTACTTTGCGCAGCACGCACTGCGCTGGCACATGACCTACGCCAGCATTGTCCGCTTTGTTTTAGACGGCGGCATCACCGACGAGGCGGGATTAGAAGCGGGGCTCGCAAAAGCGGGGTGGGACTTTGAGATCATTGCCAAGGCCAGAGAGCACTTCGCGCTCTACAAGCTGCGGCGCACAGAGGCCGAGGCACTGAAAGCGGCGACGGAAGCAATCATCGCCGGGTTTAATGGCTCCGGAATTGAGGACGAGGACGAGCGAGCACGGCGCAAGGCCTTCGCGGCACTGATATTTTCACAGCACGCCCCGCTTGCCAAGTACGCCTTCACCCTCTACGATGGCAAGATCGAGCTGCTGGAGTCCGTGCTCCTCAAAAATGTCATCTACCAGCGTTAATCCCCTAGCGCGAGAGTTCGGCACAGATATGAGCGGTCGCCTTGCTCTTATTGAGCGTGTAGAAGTGCAGCCCCTCTGTCCCTTCTGCCAGTAGCTCCTGACACTGCGCTATCGCATGGCCGATTCCCACGTCGTAAACGGCGGCGGGATCGGCCTCGACCGCCTCTAGGGTTAAGAGTAGCTCTTGCGGGATCTTCGCACCACAGCGCGTGACGAAACGCTTGATCTGGGCGACATTTTCAATGGGAATCACTCCCGCGAGAATCGGTACGGTAATTCCCGCGGCGCGACACGCATCCCGCCAGCGAAAGAAATCTGTATTGTCGAAGAAGAGCTGAGTAATAATAAAACGGGCTCCCGCATCTATCTTCGCCTTAAGTGTCTCGATATCGCGTGTGGGATTGAGGCACTGGGGATGCCCCTCGGGATAGCCCGCCACACCGATACAGAAGTCGTGGCGCGCTGCGACAAAGCCTGCCAGTTCATTGGCATAGGCAAACCCATTTTTAGGCGCTTTGAAGACCAACTGACCGTTCTCAGGGTCGCCGCGAAGCGCTAAGACATTACGGACACCACCGTCCCAGAGAGTCTCCAGGTGTGCATGCATCTCCTCTTGATTGTGGTGCAAGCATGTCAGGTGCGACATCGTGCGAATTCCCAGCTCTCTTTGGATACGCAGGGTCAGCTCTAAAGTCTGCTGCGTTCCTCCCCCCGTTCGGGTGATAGAGATAAAATCAGGTTTGAGTGCTTGAAGCTGGTGAATGGTCTGAAAAAGAGTCTCCGCACCGGCTGCATTCTGGGTAGGGTAAAACTCGAAGGAGATCGTAGGGCGCACACGCCCGAAGAGTTCATCAATCCGCATGGTATGCCATTGTATCGTAACCAGGTATACTCTAGCCTTATGCCTGAGTCCACGCTGATCGTCATTCCGACCTATAACGAAAAAGAGAATGTGGTAACACTGGTAGACCAACTACGCCAGAATGTCCCTGAGGCGCATCTTCTCATCGTGGACGATGGCTCGCCAGATGGAACCGGCGCCCTTGCTGATGGCTTGGCGGCGAGCGATCCACAGGTGCATGTGCTGCACCGCACCACCAAAGATGGGCTTGGGCGTGCCTATGTCGCGGGGTTCACCTGGGGGTTGGCGAGAGACTATGTGCGCCTGGTACAGATGGACGCGGATCTTTCCCACAACCCGTGCGATGTCCCCCGCTTGCTTGCTGCCGATGCGGATCTGGTTATCGGCTCACGGTATGTGCCCGGAGGCGGAACCGTCAACTGGGGGGCGGGCCGCCGAGTGCTCTCACGCGGCGGCTGTCTCTACGCACGCACAATTCTGGGACTTCCCCTTCAGGATCTCACTGGGGGCTTCAAGTGCTGGCGACGCGCGGCACTGGAAGCCGTCAACCTGCCCGAGATACGCTCCAATGGCTACTCGTTCCAGATCGAGATGACCTGGCGTGCGCTTCAGGCAGGCTTCAAAGCCACCGAAGTGCCTATCGTCTTCACCGACCGTGTGGACGGTGTCTCAAAGATGAGCAAGCGAATTGTTTTTGAAGCAGTCGGGCTGGTCTGGCGGCTACGTCTGACGCGTCCGGCGCTGCACCAGTAGGCACAGCCCGGCCCCGAGCCCTAACAGCGCCAAGGTTCCTGGTTCGGGAGCCACGCTGGTGAACTGAAGACGCATCACGGGGACACGCGGCCCTAGTGTCGCATCCTCGACGGTGGCGGTGCTGGTATTACCGACCCGAGCGGCTGCAACGGCATTGTTGAGGGTGCCGTCTAGCTGGAAATCCGATGCCGCATTGCCCGTGTGCCGAACCTCCAAAACCAGATCCCCGCCGGTATAAGTGTACTTTCCACCGCTCAAATTGAAGGCAATCTGCGGCCCGAAGCTATTTGGATTCCCCCCAAACGGCAGAGACCCCAGAGCCATCATGAGACTCCCGCTCCGCATCTGCATTCGTGTCCCGCCAAAGTAGTTGTCCGCAAACGTCGAGGACATCGTTGTGGGAGTAAGTGCCGCCTGTCCTAAAAATATATCGTAGCTAGCAAAGTTCAGATCTAACGGTGGCTGGCTTACCTCCGACTTGTCCAGTCGAAACGCAAGTCCTTCAAGCGTGTCACCCACCGAGATACCACCGAGCTCAGATGCGCTCAAAATGACTTGCAGCGTCCGTGCCACGCTCCGAATCGGGGTATTCGTCCCCGAGTTCCCGTCCACACCCACCGCTGCCGTGGGAACCACGGCGAAACTTTGTGCCCAACCCCTGCCCGATAACGAAAGTGACAGCACTATCGCCAGCCCTAGAATCTTTCTCATTTTAACTCTCCTCGCTACCTAGCAATTCAAGCAAGAATCGTGCCAGAAACTAAATAGATTAGTCGCTCAGAGTGGGATCGCCAAGCTGCTTGAGGAACGCAAAAGGAATCACGAGAATTGCAGCAATAAGCGTCGCAAAACGCGCTTCATTGGGCAGAAATGTCGCGGAGGCAATAGCGATCAGGATCAGTATAAACTTTGCCAGAAGCGGCCAGATTTCCCGGAGCAGCTCCCCGCGCATCTTGCCCCCTCGCCCTGCCGTCTCCCAGAAACCGCTCACCAGCAATGCCGTGCCACAGTGCTCACAGCTCTCGTGCTCGGGTAGGCTGAGGCTCCCACACCGTGGGCACACCGACTCACGGGTGGTGAGGGTCTGACCCAGCCGCTCCGGATGGGCGCTTTCGGTCACGTCCAGCCGCGTCAGGCGGATCTTACTTGCCAAGTTGACACCCGCTGCACTGCCCGCATGCAATCGCTCCGCCGCCGCATAGGCTTCGATGGCCTCCTCAGGGTAGCTTGCCTGCCGTAAGGCATCGCCTAAAAGCTCCTGCGCCACGGGATCGTCTGGCCGCAACCCGACATATTTTAGCCGCAGCGCCAGAATCTCTTCTCGCCGCCGGGTGTCGCCGGTTTGTTCTTTGTGAAACTGCACTCGCTCCACACCCCACCAGACAAGCACGAGAAAAATTAAAATCGCTGAAATCACAGCTTTCTTAACGTCGTGAGAGGAAGGTTAGTTACGGGTTGCCCTCTTCACCTTACCCTGGAAGATTTCACGGTAAAAAGATTTCGCGGTAAAATGCGCTCTGCATGAGCCTCATTACAATCACTGATTTAGGGAAAGACTACGGGCCGGACACGGTTCTTGATGGCATCTCGCTGCGGCTGGCGCGGGGCGAGAAAGTGGGAATTGTCGGGAAGAACGGCGGTGGGAAGACGACACTACTGCGGCTAATCTTAGGAATCGAGGAGCCGACGCGGGGGAAAGTCGGTGTGGCACGAGGGATTCGGATTGGGTATCTCTCGCAGATCGCGCGGCTCGATGACTCCAAGACGATTCTCGAAGAGGCGGAGACGGCGCTGGCGAGCGTGGCCGATGCGGAGACGCGGCTGCGTGAAGCGGAACTCGCCCTAGCCAGTGAGCCAGAAAATGAGGATCTGCTCGATGCGCTCGGTGCGGCGCAGGATCGCTATGAGTTCTCTGGTGGAGAGGCGGCGCGAGCATCGCTACTGGCGTCTTTGGAGGCGATGGGTCTGCCCGAGAAAGACTGGGACAAGCCCGTGTCGGTGCTCTCGGGCGGCGAGAAGACGCGGCTCTCGATGGCAAAGCTGCTCGCCACAACGCCCGATGTGCTCGCGCTCGATGAGCCAACCAACCACTTGGACATCCGCGCCGTGGAGTGGCTCGAAGGCTTCTTGCAGCGCTTCCCCGGCGCCGTTCTTCTTGTCAGCCACGACCGGCGCTTTTTAGAGAACACTGCTAACGCCATCTGGGATGTCGAAGCCATGGGCGCGACTCCCTACAGCGGCGGCTACACGTACTACAGAGAGAAACGCGAGCGCGTGCGCACCGAGCAGTTGGAACTCTACCAGCGCCAACAGGCCGAAATTGCGAGAACTGAGGAGTACATTCGGCGCAATAAGGCGGGGCAAAACACGCGCATCGCCATGGGCCGCCAGAAAAGATTAGACAGACTGGAGCGTCTGGAGCGCCCCGACTCTGACCCGCAGGGCGTGAAGGCAAAGCTTGCCACCTCGGGGCGCAGTGGCGAGAACGTCGTCGTGGCGGAGAAAGCGAGCAAGAAATTTGGCGATCAGCCGATTCTTGACAAAGTGGACTTTATATCTCATGGTTCGCTCATTTTTTGTGGCGGTAAAACAGATTGCTCTACCAGGCGAATGTACACCCCTGGCAAAGAGTCCAGCAGTTTTAGAATTCGCTCT
>NZ_JAYVPL010000015.1:0-9413 GCF_043757465.1 Armatimonas sp. | reverse complement strand
CCCTGCCCTGCCGAGGCCGGGGACGTGCTTTTCTTTAGCTACCTGACGATCCATGGCAGCGGCATCAACGCCAGCAGTGAGGCACGCACCACGCTGCTCATCCAGATGCGCGACCCGCTCGATCCGCCCTGCATCCGCACGCACGAGAGCCGTGGTCAGGGCATGATGCTCGCGGGCGTGGACCCGTCGTGCTGCACCACCAAACCCCTCTCCGACGACTTCAACGACAATCCTATTCTGAGAGTCAATGGCACAGCAATGGGCGGCAGTGAAGTGACGATGGGTGGTGAGGTCAAAATGGGCGGCTAAACGCGCTGCGGCCCGGCGGACTCTTGCGAATCCACCGGGCCGCTCACGTCGAGGAAGCCTCGCCTCTGGGAGTCATCATGACCCATGAGACAAGCTCACGAGCTAAAATCAGCCCGCGAGACCCCCTCGGAGACTATGACTGTTGTGCATGCCACCACCTCCTTGTTCTTGAGATACATCCATTGTAGGCTAAAGCGAACTTTAGGTCAAGGGGTATATCAGGTAAAATGCCCCCATGTCTTGCAATCGTCTTTTTTTAGCACTTGCCGCCCTGGGCCTTGCCACTGTGCCCGCCCTTGCGCAGCGCGGGGGCGGGGGGAATCCCTTTGCGCCGCCCGCCGCCAAACTCCAGTACGCCCCCGACCGTGACTTCGACCTCCAGCATCTGAAAGTGGAGCTAGATATTGACTGGCCGGGCCGAAAGTTCACCGGCGCGTCCACGAATACTGTCGCGCCGCTACGCCCGGGGCTGAGTGTATTGCACTTCCATGCCGGAAAAAATATCGAGGTCAAGACCGCTCAATCAGGAGGTAAGAGCCTGAGCTTCACCCGCGAGGGCGACATTGTCTCCGTGAGCTTCCCGGCTCCCCTGGCAAAAGACAAGCCCCTGCTGGTGCGCTTCACCTACGCGGGCGGAGCGATTCAGGGCGGCGGCTTTGGGCAGGGCGATGGCTTCCACTGGATGAATCCCAACGACCAGAACAAAGAGAAGCAGGGGTTCTGGACCCAGGGCGAGACTGCGGGCAACCGCGAGTGGGCCGTGACCTGGGACTACCCCAACGATCTCACCACCACCGAGACCATTACGACCGTTCCGGCGGAGTGGAGTGTCGTGAGCAACGGCCTGCCCGTAGATGAGAAAGTGGTCAATGGACGACGAATCTCCCACTGGAAGATGAGCCAGCCGCACGCGACATATCTTATGGCAGTGGTCTCGGGGCCCTTTGATATCAAAAAAGACAAGTGGCGCGATGTGCCGCTCTGGTATGTGGTGCCCAAAGGCTACGCGGATAAGATTGATGCCAGCTTTAGCGACACTCCCGACATGCTGGAGTTCTTCTCCAACATCACTGGTGTCAAGTATCCCTGGCCCAAGTACGCCCAGAACGCTATGTACGACTTTGGCGGCGGGATGGAGAACGTCTCCTCAACGACGCTCGGGATGGGCAACCTCACCGACTTCCGTTCGGGTTTTCGTAACATGGCGAGCCTGAACTCGCACGAGCTAGCGCACCAGTGGTTCGGGGACTTAGTGACCTGCAAAGACTGGGGTGAGGTCTGGCTCAACGAGAGCTTTGCGACCTTTATGGAGGTGCTCTACTTTGAACATAGCCGGGGTAAGAACTCCTACGACCGCGAAGTAGACGGCAACATGCGCAGCTACTTAAGCGAGGCGAGGCGCTACAAGCGCCCGGTCTCGACGAATCTCTACCGCGACCCCGAAGTGATGTTCGATAGCCATACCTACCCCAAGGGCAGCGTGATCCTGCATACCTTACGCCGACAATTAGGCGATGCGCCGTTCTTTGGAGGGATCAAGAAGTACCTTACCCAGCACCGCCACACGCCCGTGGAGTGGGAGGATCTTTGCCGCGCCTTCACGGACTACAGCGGGATCAACTGCGAGCCCTTTTTCCAGCAGTGGCTCCTCAAGCCCGGCCACCCGGTGCTAGAGTATTCCTGGAGCTGGGACGAGGCAGCCAGCGAGGTCGTGGTCACGGTAAAACAAACCCAGGACACCAGCGACGGCACCCCGATCTACATGATTCCCGCCAAGATCGGCCTAATCCGCGAGAGCCTAAACCGGGTCAATGTCACTCTCAACGCCCCCGAGCAGATCATTAAGATCAAGGCCCTCTCCAAGCCCGCCGCCGTGCTCCTGGACCCGGATCACGATTTTCTACGCGAGCTCAAGCACGAGTTTGCCCCCGACGAGCGCCTGGCGATTCTCAAGCACGCTCCGGTCGGGCTCGATAAAACCGTCGCAATGCAAGCCCTTTTCGCTGACAGCCCCTCCGAGGAGGTGATTCAAGCCGTCGCCGCCCTCGGAAAGTCCGATACGCTTCGGTTCCCGGCGCTCGCCAGCCTCGATGGCCTAGGGCGTCTGGAGCGTGAGGATATGCGTGGCCTCTGGCGTGGTCTGTTGATGCACGTGAGTGATGCGCGTCGTGGTGATGCCATCCGGGCGCTGGGCAAGCTCAAGCATGACCCCGCCGATGCCAAGCTTCTCATCGCGCTGCTCACCCAGAAAGAGACCTACGCCAACTGCGCCGCGATCGCGGGCACTCTCGCCGCCTGGGATGATAAAGCCTACGCCACGGAGATCGAGAAGGCCAAGAAGCTCGGACAGCGGCCTGCTCGCGGGCGGTAGGGAGATGGCCCAAAGGGCGGACGAAGTTATGGATAAAGTCAAGTTTGGGGTGCTGGGTTGCGCCCGTGTGTTTGAGCGCCGGATGGCTCCGGCGCTGAAAAGCGCGGGCAATGCCGTGCTGCACGCGGTCGCCTCACGCTCGCTTGAGAAAGCACAAGCCACCGCGGGGAAGCACGGCGCGGCCAAGGCGTACGGCAGCTACGACGCGCTGCTTGCCGACACGGATATCGAGGCAGTCTACATTCCTCTGCCCAACGACCAGCACGCGGAGTGGACGGTGAAGGCGCTGGCTGCGGGCAAGCACGTGCTCTGCGACAAGCCGCTGGCACTCAGTGTGTCGGAGGCGGAGTGGATGGCGGGTGCGGCGGCGGCGTCTGGCTTGCGGCTGATGGAGGGTTTCATGTACCGGCATCACCCGCAGCATAAAAAGGTATTCGAGGTACTCCGAAGCGGCGCAATTGGCGAGCCCGTGCACTTTCGTGGGATCTTCACCTACCCGGCCACGGCGGACCACGCGGGTATCCGCTGGAACCCCGCGCAGGGAGGCGGCGCCTTTCTCGATGTCGGAGTCTACCCGCTCAACGCCGCCCGCTGGCTGCTGGAGAGCGAACCAACCGAGGCAAAAGCCATTGCCATTACCGATCCTACATCGGGCGTAGATAGCCACACGGCGGCGCTTCTCGCGTTTCCCAATAACCGTACGGCGAGCCTAATCGGGGGCTTTGACCAAGCGTTCACCAGCCGCTACGAGCTAGTCGGGCGTGAGGGAAGTATTACCGTAGAGCGGGCATTTCAAGTGGGTGAGAGCGGCGTGCGCGTGCTTGTGCGTGCCAACAACTCCGACACCGAAGAGGCATTCTTTTTCGAGCACACCGACCAGTTTCAGTTAGAAGTCGAGCACTTCGCCGCCTGCATCCGGAATTCGGAACTTTCTTTAGAGCCCGGTGAAGATGGGGTAGCTCAGGCTAGAGCACAAGCGCTTGTACTCTCCTCCCTATGATAAAATAATGAGGTGATTCTATGATTCTAGATCGCATTACCACGGATACCAAGCGTATGAACGGTCAACCCTGCGTCCGTAATTTGCGGCTCACTGTTCGCCGTGTTCTGGAGGTCTTGAGTACCTACCCAGATCGTGGCGAGCTTTTTGAAGAGTATCCTGAGCTGGAAGAAGAAGACATTCGTCAAGTTCTTCTCTTCTCCGCAACGCGGCTGGAAGACAAAGTTATCTCTCTGAACGCATGAAACTCTTGCTTGATCAAGGACTGCCGCACCGCAGTGCGGCTCTGTTACGTGAGCAAGGCTACGATGTGGTTCATACCCGTGAAATTGGAATGGCTGAAGCGACCGATGAAGCGATTCTGGAGCGAGCGCATCAGGAGGGACGAGCCGTGATTACCCTGGATTCCGACTTTCACACGCTACTCGCCCGCTCGGGAGCAATCGCCCCTTCCGTCATTCGTATTCGTGTCGAGGGGCTGCGTGCCGAACCGATGGCTCAACTAATCTTGCAAATTCTAGCGAAGATCACTGAGGATATTGCAGAGGGAGTGGTTGCCAGTGTGGATGCCACCTACAAGATTCGTCTGCGCAAACTACCGCTTTAGGCTCGGGCTCGGCGGCGCGGTTTACCAAAGAGCGGCGTAATGCCCCCGCTACCCAAAGGGTGCCCCGCCGTGGGGATATAAGCCGCGTCGCCTTTCCGAAGGCGACAGATACTTGATTATTGTGTTGAATTGCGGTACACTTTCTGTATGAGCGTGATTTGCTTAAAATATAGAATCCTTCCAAACAGAGCGCAAGAGACGGTTTTGAACCGAACTCTTGAGATTTGCAGAGAAGTCTATAACAGCCTCGTAAATCAACGCACAGCACTGTATGACATACAAAAAGAAACTGTATCTCTGTATCGGCAGCAAGCGGAAGTCAGCAAGTGGAAACAAGAGCATTCAGAACTTAAAACTATTCATTCACAGGTTCTTCAGAACGTCGCAGTTCGAGTTGACCTCGCTTTTCAATCCTTCTTTCGACGGGTAAAAGCAGGAGATACACCCGGCTATCCAAGATTGAAAGGGATTGGGATTTATGACAGCATCACCTTTCCACAAGCAGGCATAACTGGATGCAAACTAACCGAGAACTCTATCTATATCTCTAAGATTGGTACTGTCAAAGCCATCATTCACCGAAAACTTGTCGGTAGTATCAAGACCTGCACGATTCGACGGCAGGCAGGCAAGTGGTTCGCTTGCTTTTCCTGCGAGTATGAGCCTACACCTCTCACTGAATCTAAAGAATTTGTCGGTATTGATGTCGGTTTGGAGAAGTTCGCGGCTCTCTCCGATGGTTCGTTCGTGGAGAATCCGCGTTTCTTCCGCAGGGACGAGAAAGCCCTTGCGAAAGCCGGACGGAGGCAGGCTAAGACTAAAAAGCGTTCTGCCGAGCGGCGAAAAGCCAACAAGGTTCTGTCTCGGATTCATGAGCGGATTCGGAATCGCCGCCATGACTTTGTTCATCAGTTAGCAAGAAGCCTTGTGAATAAGTTCGGATTGATTGCTGTTGAGAAGTTGAATGTCAAAGGCATGGTGAGGAATCATTGCCTCGCTAAATCTATATCCGATGCGTCATGGTCTATGTTTCGCGCTGTATTATCGGGCAAGGCTGAGAGCGCCGGTCGGATAGTAGCGGAGATAAACCCTGCGTACACGAGTCAGACGTGTTCTCAGTGTGGAAACGTCGCTAAAAAGAAATTGAAAGAGCGCTGGCATCACTGTCCGATGTGCGGGTTGTCTTTGGACAGAGATACCAACGCCGCTTTCAATATTCTAAAAGCCGCTGTGGGGCTACACAGCATCAATGGTTAACCATTGCAGAAGCCGCCGAATTTATTCGTGCGGAGTAGTCACGTTCCGAGGACTAGAGCACAAGCGCTGATCCGGAGCCAATAACGGGAAGGCTCTCGGTATCTAGCTGTGCAATCGCGCCGATCAGCAGGCGGCGTAGGCGGATACCCGTCTCGGCCATGACGGCTTCCACGCCCGTGTGGCTGATCTCCCCCTCCCCGATCCCTGCCCCCAGGTTGGTGACCAGCGAGATGCCCGCGTAGTGGATGCCCGCCTCGCGTGCCAGAGTCGCCTCGGGGATGCCGGTCATGCCCACCACATGCGCCCCCCACGACGCAAAAAGCCGCACTTCGGCTGCTGTCTCGTAGCGCGGCCCATCGGCGCACAGATAGATCCCCCCATCCCGGACATCTTCCCCCACGACGAGTAGCGCCTGACGCAGCGGCTCCGAGTAGGGCCGCGTGACATCGGTGTGAACGGGCGTCTCGTCAAAAAACGTCTTGCCCGTGCGTGTCAGGCAAAAGTCAATCAGATCATCGAGAACCACCAGTGTCCCTGGCCCCCAGTCCGCGCGCAGGCTCCCCACTGCCGTGGTCGCAAACACGGCTTTAACATCAAGCTCCGCCAGTGCGGCGATATTGGCGCGGAAGTTGATCTTGTGCGGCGGCAGCCTGTGCCCTCCGCCGTGCCGCGCCAGAAAATACACCGTCTTGCCCGACAGCACGCCCCGCACCACTTCGGCGTCCCCCCAGCGAGTGCTTACTAAAACCCGCTCTGGCGTGCCCTCCAGCGGAAACTGCCCGACCCCTGTTCCCCCAATAATTGCGATGCTCATAACCCTCCTAGCCCTCATCCGACAGAGGAATTATATCAACGACTGTCCAGTGCTGCGCCGTATTGATGACCCGTGTCTGTCCAAGCGTGCGCTCCCCGGCGGCTTCGTGAATATGGCCACAGACGATGAGCTTGGGTTCATTTGCGACGATATAGTTCGTGAGTTCCCTTGAGCCCAGATGCGTGTCGCCGCTGAAGCGATCCCAGCTCGCGTCGCAGAGCCCGTGCGGCGGGCCATGTGAGAGGACAATGTCCACGGGCTCGAAGGCGTAGGCGGCGCGCTCGACTTCGGGATCTGCCGTCATAAAGTCCCAGTAGCGAGCGAGCTGCGGCGCGTTGTAGCACGGCGAGCAGCTCACGCCGTGCAGGCGAAACGGGCCGAGCGCGACAGTTTTATCGAGAACGCAGTGTGTTTGCGGAATATCAGCGTACTCGGTGCCGTCAAAATCTAGGTCGTGGTTGCCGGGAATCCAGTAAAAGGGGGCGTGGGCCGCCTGCCCGGAAACCCACGCCCGACTCTCTAAGAAGCGCTCCTGCCCCGACCTCCCCGTGTCCGTGATGTCACCGGCGCAGAGGATCACGTCTACGGGTGGGTAGTGAGCGGAATCGAAGTTACGCCACTGGCAGTGAATATCCGAGAGCAAGAGAAGACGCATGAATCTATTTTAGCGTTTTCTGCATCGTTGACAAGAGGTATACCCTGGTAGTAAGATGGGGACAGAGTGAACACCCATCCCTTTGTTTCTGGCTGGTGTACAGCGTGTGGTCGCCGACGTGGCAACGACGGGCGCTGTGTCAACTGCGACCCCTGGTGGACATCCCCACTGATTCAGGTGGGTGGTCCCCTTGTTGCCGTGGGCTCGATTCTGCTGATTGGCCTGGCAATTGCGCTCACTCCCCCTAAACCAGATCCGGCGGTAGCTTCCTCGGGGTACTCTTCCCAACCGGCTCTGAGTCCGTTTTCGGCACCGGTTCCCTCGCGCAACACGCTTTCTCTAGGCCCGCTCTCGCCGCCACAGTTTCAGCCATCTCCTGCCCTAGCCCCGATCCCAAAGCTCCCGGAGTCGTTCTTTGCCGCGCCTCCCAATCCCGATGCGGCGATGCTGGAAAACTTTGAGCAGCTCCGCTACCAAGTACGCGTTGCCAGTAACCAGATGCGGCTGCGCAACGAGTTTGGGGCACGCAGTGAACAAAACCCACGTTACCAGCCGAGAACTCCCACTATGGGTATAAACTCCCAGCCCATGATGAACCCGAACCTCTGAATTCCGTGAATCCCGAAAGAATGTATGCAGCGTTTTGATGATCCTCGCCACGAGTCCACCGACGAGTTAGATGCTATTTTCCCCAGCACAGCGCTCTGCTTGCGCCTGAGGCGCAAGGGCCGGGATCAGGACGAGCTGGTCGTCCACCGTGACGAGGCATCGGCAGAGGACTTTGTCTTTCTGTTTGAGGCACTCGACGATGCACACGACTATGCTCTGATGGCACGTGATGCCTTGGGAATCTTCCCTCAGATTATTCGGGTCAACCTGAGGGCGCTGCACTTTCGCACCGCTCGCTTCAAACCCGCCGCCGGTGCCCCACTCGATCTGCCTCTGCGTGTTTAAAGTTTAAAACCACCTAAAAATGGTTCCAGCACATCACAGGAGTGGAAGGAAGTAGGGCCGAGAGCTGCGTAAATGCGCCCTCGTCGTGCACGACAACGCGGCCCGCCCGGCGCAAGCGCTCCAGCCCAGGGCTTCCCCAGAACGCCTGCGAGAAGCTCTGAAT
This sequence comes from Armatimonas sp., assembly GCF_043757465.1. GTDB lineage: Bacteria > Armatimonadota > Armatimonadia > Armatimonadales > Armatimonadaceae > Armatimonas. The sequence goes on along the minus strand of NZ_JAYVPL010000015.1, from coordinate 1,283 downwards.
ATCGAAAGTAAGCTGTGCTGTCTGCGTCGTCCGTGACGCGCTGACTCTCCCCCCCTCGACACGCACCTTCCAGACCCCTGTGTTCCAGTCCGCGTGCGAGTCCGTGACAGCGAGTGTGAAGGCGCAATCAGACTGTGCGGTTCGCAGTGCGGAGAGCGCGGTGGCCACCTCCACCACACGCCCCATGAAGACAGGCTGCATTTTCAGCTCTATATCCCAGTGCATACTGTGACAGAGCAGTGTCGTGTCTGCCGGAAGCACCACGGCTCCTCGCTTGGTCTGCACCCCAAGATCCCGCAGAAGGGCAAGTAGCGCTCTCTCACTCTCGGGCGTGGCGGCGATATACTCGCGCAGCTCCCCCGCCCCATCGCCCGACGGGTAGCGCCAGAGCAAGTAGCCTCCCTCCGTGACATAGGCATAGGTCAGCCGCTTATCATCGGCGGCAAGAAGGCCTGGGAAATTGCGTGAGCCTGCCGTAAATGCCCCTCGGTAGCGCGAGGCAGCACTCTGATAAACCTCGGCGAGATGCGGAACCGCTGCCTCAGCGGAGAGACGCTTTGCCTGGCGCTTGCTTGCGGGAAGCTCGCGCAGTGGCAGGGTTACCTCGTACTTCTCGCCCACCCAGCCCCAGCCGTAGTGCCCGTAGAAGCTAAAGGCGAACGGATAGAGCGCGGAGACAAGCTGCCCCGCCTCACGCATCCGCACCAGCGACTCACAGAGCAACCGATCCACGTGCCCCTGCCCTCGCGCCTCGGCATAGGTAGCCACACCCGCAATGCCCCCCATCGCCAGCTCGCCGATGACAGCACCAGGCCAGTAAACCGTGAAGGGACAGGTCGTCAGAGCGGAGTAGATCTCCTCTCCTTCAAACATTCCGATTGTCTCTTTTGAGGGCTCTTTAGGCTCCGTAGGAGGCTCCACCACCCCTCCTCGGCCAAAGGCATGGCTCATGAGCTGGCGATGAGCCAGATAGTCAGCGGAAGTAAGAAGACGCAGTTCAGACATACCCCGCAAGTTCGACAGGAATGCCATTTTTTCCTTGACAGGGAGGTTAGGCGTGATACAATACCTCCCGTTGCACTCGTAGCTCAGCGGATTAGAGCATCTGGTTGCGGTCCAGAAGGTCGCAGGTTCGAGTCCTGCCGGGTGCACTTAGGGCATCTTTTCCCGAAACTCCCACCGAGCCAGCCTCAATTTGAGGCTGGCTTTTTGTTATCTTAGCCTGCACTGAAATGTCAGAGAGAACCGTGGTAGTGAATTGCTTCTTACCCTGGATCTCGATA
>NZ_JAYVPL010000014.1:0-34015 GCF_043757465.1 Armatimonas sp. | reverse complement strand
GAGTGACCCGTTCCTCAGTATATTATGTGGAGAATTTTTATGGCGCTGGTGGAGAGCCGTCGAGACTAACAATCAATGCTTTTGCCGAAGACTATAGAGATTTTGATGTTCTGGATCAAGATATAATTTATTGTCAATATTTATCCATAATTAGCACTATATCAAAATATTCAGGATATGGAATCCCTCCTTATATCCGAGATTTTGATAATACTTATTTTAAAATCAAGCATAAGGATAAAGACCCTATGTATTCAGTGGAATTTAGAGGAAGAGACCCTCAAGGAAATCTCCAACTAATTTCAGGGCTTACTGCTATACTCTAAATCGCGATTTAAGCCCTGCTTGCTACAAGTCTGAAGGTAACTACGGATACACAAAAGCGAGTCGCACCCTCAAGACGACCTCAAGACGACGAAAACAACCCGAAATTTTACTCTTCATTTTTAGCATATGAACCGCCAATCGTCGCGATAATTATGCAAGCGCTTTAACAAAGCACGAGCAACGCTCTCGCGGGCGAGACGAGCCGCATGGCAAGCTGCGTTGCAATGCTCAACTGGCCATGCCGAAGTTACATTTTCCAGGGAGAGAGTTTTTGGTTTTCATAACTCCCTCCTTAGCAATTTTGGTTCCATTGGCAAAAAAAGTTACGGGACAAGATTAGCCATGAACGGGGGCGATTCTGAGGCGAGCTTACTTTCCGCCGAGCAGACCCTTGGCGGCATCACCCGCGCCTTTTAGAGCGTCGCCCGCTCCTTTGGCGGCATCTCCAGCGGCTTTAGCAGCCCCCTCAGCCTTCTCCACGCCTCCTTTTACAGCCTCAGCCCCCGCTTTCACCTTGACGGCACCGGCTTTTGCGGTGGCGGCGGCGGCCTTGGCGGTCTCACCGAGGCCACCGGGGAGATTTGCCGCTGCTGCCCCCGCCTTGTCGGCAAGCGCCCCCGCCTGATCCGCCCCCGCCTTCGTCTTGTCAGCGCCTGCCTTGACCGTTTCCGTTACCCCTTTGTCGCCTGACATCTTGGGCGTTTCAGGCTTAGCGGCAGGTTTCACCAGGGGATTGGGAGTCTCTTTGGCCACTGGGACTATCTCGGCAGGCTTGGCCACCGCGCTCGGCGCAGCCCCCGAATCCGTTGCGGGCTGACTGTTACAGCCAACACTAAACACGCCTAGTGTCACAAAGCCCACCAGGGGCAACCCTAAATTTCTCAATTTTTCACAATCTCCTCGTAAAGTTACGCCTATTCTACCGATTCACGTTGACGTCCGTCTGGGAATAGGGGATAATTTTCTAGGTATTTTCAAGGGAGACCATTCCGTGACCAAAACTCAGATTCGAACGAGCACACTGCTGGCACTCACAGCCCTGGCAAGCGGCATCGCGGCCGTCGGGCCACGGGCGCAGGCGAACACAAAAGCTGCTGCCCCCCAGTTCCTCCGCGACGTTGCGCCGATTCTCGATAAGAAAGGCTGCTCCGTCGCTGCCTGTCATGGGAAATTTGGAGGGCGTGGCGGCTTGCAACTCTCCCTGCTTACCCTGACTCCTGCCGATGACTTCGATCCCTTGGTTCGTGGGGGGCGTGGGCGGCGTGTCAATCTCATGGAACCCGAGAAGAGTCTGCTGCTCATGAAGGCGACCAACAAGAGCGCCCATGCTGGAGGAGAGCGTTTTTCCCCAAGCTCGCCTGAATACAAAACGATCCGCGACTGGATCGCGGCAGGTGCTCCGTTCGATGAAGCCATTGACGCGACTCTGAGTAAGCTGGCCGTCACCCCCGCGCAGGTGACTCTGAGCAAAGTCGGGCAGAAAGTCCCGCTTAAAGTGGTGGCGAGCTTCTCGGATGGCACGAGCCGCGATGTCACGGCGCAGGCCAACTACGAGACAAGCGATCCCGCCGTGGTAACCGTAGACGAAAAGGGCACCATGACCGGCAAGCGCTGGGGTGGGGCCGCTGTGGTGGTGCGCTATCTGGGCACGGTCCACGCGGCGTCGCTGACCCTGCCGCGCGAAGACAAAGCGCCCTACCCGAAGCTGGCTCCGGGCAATCTCATTGATGACTTTGTCTACGCTAACCTCAAGCGACTCAATGTTCAGCCGTCGCGCCCCACCAACGACTCCGAGTTCCTACGCCGCGTCTCGCTGGATCTGCGCGGGATTCTGCCGACTACCGCCGAGTTCGATATGTTTATTGCGGACAAAGCGCCCGATAAACGTGCCAAGACCATTGATGCTTTTCTCGACTCCCCGGAGTTCGTGGACATGCGGGTACTGCGCTTGGGCGACATGCTCCGCGTGCACCCGCGCAACCTAGGCAACAATATCAGCGGCGAGCGCAGTGCCGCACTCTTCACCGAGTGGCTCAAGGACTCCGTCGCCCAAAATGTCCCCTACGACCAGTTTGTGAAGCAGCTCCTCATGGCGCGCGGCTCGTCGTACACCAACGGCCCGACCAACTTCTACAAAATTGACCGCAACCCCGACGAGCGTATGGAGACGACCGCGCAGGCGTTTCTGGGCCAGCGCATGGCCTGCGCCCGCTGCCACAAGCACCCGTTTGACCGCTGGACCACCGATGATTACTGGAATTTTGCCGCGTTCATGGGCCGCGTGGGCACCCGCAACGGCAACCTGGATGGTGAGTCGGAGATCTACTACAACCCCAATGGCCGTGTCAATAACCAGAGCGTCACCGGCAAGAACCGGGGCAAAGACGCGCCCCCGACCCTTCTGGGAGCCGGTGCTCCGATGGATCCCGCGAGTTTACGCCCAGGCAGAAATGGCACTGGCCCCGATGTGGTCGCCCTGCTCGCCGACTGGGTCACGAACCAGGACAATCCGTACTTTGCCAAAGCCACGGTCAATCGTGTCTGGAGCCACTATCTAGGTCGTGGCGTCGTGCATCCCGTGGACGACATGCGCGCCACGACTCCCACCTCCGTGCCAGGGCTTCTGGAGGCGCTCGCGAAGGACTTCACCGATCACAAGTACGACCTCAAGCACACAATTCGTACGATCTTCAACGCCAAAACCTACCAGGCATCCAGCGAGGTGAACGCCACCAACGCACTCGACAATCAGTTTTTCAGTCACTTCTATCCCCGTCCCATGCTCGGCCAGATACTGCTTGACAACCTCAATCTCGCCACTGGTAGCACCGAGCGCTTCGGCGACTTCCCCACTGAGATGCGCGCCGCGCAAGTCTCGCTACCCGTTGGTTCGTTCTTCATGGACTGCTTTGGTCGCTCCCAGCGCGAGTTTCTTGCGGAGCTAGAGCCCAAGAACGAGCCCACGCTCGTGCAAGTGCTCCATGTGCTGAACTCCCCGTACGTGGATCAAAAAGTCCGAGCACGCGCCGGAACGGTCGCCACGCTGCTTGCGGACAAAACGCTCGCCAACGACGTGCTGATCAAGAAGCTCTATCTGCGAACCCTCAGCCGCCTCCCCGACACCAAAGAGCTTGCCGCCGCCTTGCAGCACCTCACCACCAGCCCCAAGCGAGACGAGGCCGCGCAGGACTTGATGTGGGCCTTAATCTCATCGCGTGAGTTCTACTTCGTGAGTTAGTTTATGCACTTGATGAAAGAGGTTCTCAGATGGTTACTTTTTATCCTTTTGATCGCTTACTTCAGCTTTTGGGCTTGGATGAATTTTCATGGCTACGACCATCGACAATAGTGTTTTTACTTCTTTTTCATTGGAACGAATGGTTAGCGCCGTGGAAAAAGTAAAGGCACGTCTTCTTCGTGCTGCAAACGCTTTGGATTTGGCAGGGGTCGCTTACGCTGTTATCGGAGGCAATGCGATCGCGGCGTGGGTCACTCAAGTTGATGAGTCTGCCGTTCGCAATACGCAAGATGTGGATGTCTTGCTACGGCGAGGCGATCTGGAGAAGGCGAGAGCGGCGCTGGAGCCAATCGGGTTTATCTTTCGGCACGTGCGCGGCATTGATATGTTCCTCGATGGTCCCGATGCCAAGGCCCGCGACGCTGTGCATATTGTCTTTGCCAACGAGCGTGTTTTTGAGCAAGACATTCTTCCCCACCCCGATGTCACCGACTCTGTCCGAGCCGATCGGTTTCAGGTGCTCACGCTCGAAGCCCTCGTCCAGATAAAGCTCACCGCATACCGCCGAAAAGACCAGGTGCATCTACTTGACTTAATCGAAGTTGGACTGATTGATGAAAGCTGGACGGCAAAGTACCCAGCAGAGCTCGCAGCGCGTCTCCAGATGCTTTTGGACGATCCCAACGGATGAAGCCAGAGCTTGTTTGGGGAGACATTTGCGATCAGCCCGTAGAAGTCATTGTCAATGCCTGGAACCGAAATATCATCCCGTGGTGGCTGCTCTTGCCGCAAGGCGTCTCTGGGGCGATCAAGAAGCAAGCAGGCTATGAGCCGTTTCATGAGCTGGCAAGCTTTGGGCCGATGCCACTGGGGAGTGCCGTGCTGACAACGGCGGGGCAGCTTCCCTACAAGGCCATCATCCATGTCGTGGGCATTAACCTTCTCTGGCGGGCATCGGAGTTCTCTATCCGAGAGTCGGTACGAAGTGCAATGGTGCTCGTCCATGAGAAAGGCTTCGCTTCGGTGGCGTTTCCGGTGATTGGCGCAGGCTCGGGGAGCTTTCCTACGGAGAGGGCGCTGGAGATCATGCTCACCACACTCGCGGAGCTTGAGACAAGTGCCCAGGTTCGGATCGTCCGCTACAAAAAATAAAATGACGAAGGCCGCATTTTACACGACATTTTGGCATAAAAAAATCCGGGGCACTTTTCGGGCACCCCGGATTTTCACAACGGCTTAGTTGCCGCCGTCTTTCTTCTTGCCCTTCTTAGCGGCTTCTTCCATCTTCTTCTTCATTTCGTCGAACTTCTTCTTCTGCTCCGGAGTTAGCACTTCCTCAACGGACTTCATCAGTTCTTTGGTCGTTGCCGCCATCTTCTCGCGCTTCTCCTTCACGTCCGTGACATCTTTGAGGGCTTTACGGGCATCAGCAAGCTTCTTGAAAGCGGGTTCGAGCTTCTTTTCCTGCTCTGGCGTGAGCTCCAATGCTTTGGCCAGAGCCTTCGGGTTCATTGCTCCCCCACGGCGCTGTCCGGCTTGTCCGGGCTTGCCATCTTGTCCCGGCTTGCCGGGCTTGTCTTGAGCCAGTGCAGATGTCGCCGTCAGTGTGAACGCAGCGGCGCAGAGCAGTGAAAATCGGTTTAGGTTCATTGTTTTTTATTCCTCTCGAAGCACCTCAGTGCATTCTGGCCTCAAAGACGCTATTTCATTTATCATGGTTCAAAATGACGTACTGGGAAAAATTTGGTACAATGCCGCCTATGGCCACGCGGCAACAACATTTCCTAAAATCTAAAGCGAAGACCAACAATGGCCCAACAATTTTTTGGCTGATTGTCGTGCTTGGACTGATTGGGTTGGTGTTCTACTTCGGATTTATCAAGGTTAGCTGAGTCGGGCGTGCCGAATCGCCTCACCACCTGTCGCACTAAAGCTATAGGTGATGTGTAGAGAGCCATCGGACGCCTGTAGAAGCGAGGGGTATGACTTACTCGCCTTCTCGCTGTCATCCAGGTGAATCGTGCCCGTCCATGTCTGGCCTTCGTCTTCGGAATACGAAAGTGCAAGCTGGTGCCGTCCGTTCTCCGTGTCGTTGTAGCACAGAAGCCAGCGGCTGTCTTTGAGCTTGAGTAGATCCACGCTAGAGCCGGGATTAAGGAGCGCATTGTGGGTCGCCACACTCCACGTCATCCCATTGTCTTTGGACTCACTCACCAGCATTCGGTGCGGTGCAGGGCCGTTGTTGCGGCAAAACGCCATCAAGGTGCCGTCCTTGCGCCGAATGAGTGCAGGCTGCACCGCCCCCAGACCGATCATCGGTTTGGAGCACGTCCATGTCGCGCCACTATCATCCGTGATAGCGACGAGCGAGAAGTTATAGCCGTCGGAGTAGAGCGGCAGGAGCATTCGCTTGCCCTCGACCAGCGGCTTGCAGCGCCCCATCCAGCCCATGCGCCGCTTGAGCTTATCATCAGCCATTTTGAGTATAGCCTCCCGAAACACGGCAAGCTCCGGATAGGCTACCAGCACTTGAGGCAATTTCGCCCGCACCTCGGCGGGGAACTCCGCATCATCGGGCTTGAGCGGCACCACCCCAGAGTCGTCCCACTTGCCGATCTTTCGCCCCACTTTGTATTTCAGAAGCGTGTTCTCCCAGTTATTATCGAGCTGCATCCCATAAAACAGCCAGAGCCGACCGTCTCCGTTGACAGCAAGCACGCAGTTGGTATCGGGGAAACCCGGCGTGTCGGCGAGCACAAAGGGCTTTGACCACGCGCCACCTTTGAGTGGTTTTGTCGCGCCCATGATCCGCACATCGTCGGCCTTGCGCTCGCCAGAGCCCATGTACCAGCAGACCAATAGTTGCCCGCGTGGAAACTCCACGATACTGCTGCTATGGCTGTGGAGCTTGCCTAGGGGAAAAATCAACTCAGAGGAATACATCGTTGTCATGCGGAAATTGTAGCGTATTATGGACGATTTAAAAGGCATCGCGGGGCCGTTGCCCGAGATTTTTGCAAAAGGCACGACGGCGGAGCAGTGGCGCATGAAACGCCGCCCGGAGCTGCTGAAGCAGTTTACGGATTTGATGTACGGAGAAGCGCCGCCTGCCGAAGCCCCCAAAGCGACGGTGGTAAGTGAGCGGCCCATGGACGGGTTCCTCTTGCGCAATATTCGTCTGCACACGGGGATTTTAGGGCCGGTTTCGCTCCAGCTCACCCTGCCCCTCAAGCAGACAAAGCCAGTATCAGCCTTTCTGGCACTGAACTTCACCGGCAACGAGTCGCTGCATAGCGGCCCGACGGCGTGGAGTTTTGCCGAAGCGGCGCGGCGCGGGTTTGCCATTGCGACAGTCTGCTACGAGGAGTTTGCGGCGGACCGAAAAGAGTGCCCACTCTACGAATCCAAGTACCGCGCCGTCTCGCTCTGGGCGTGGGGGTTCTCCCGGATGGTGGACTGGGCACTGACGGTTCCTGAGCTCGATGGCAAGAAGCTTATCGCCCTAGGGCACTCGCGCCTCGGGAAGGCAACACTGCTTGCGGGAGCACGCGACGAGCGCTTCGCCGCCGTGATCCCTCATCAGTCTGGAACCGGCGGCGCGGCCCCGAGCCGTGGCACTGTCGGCGAGTCGGTTCAGCGCATCAACACGGTCTTCCCGCACTGGTTCAACGACGCCTACAAGAAATACAACGAACGTACCGCCGACTTGCCCTTCGATCAGCACTGCCTCCTCGCCTGCGTCGCGCCCCGCCCGATTCTGCTCTCCAACGCCCAAGAGGACACCTGGGCGAACTACGACGGTCAGTTCTCGCTTTTAGACACCGCACTCCCCGCTTGGAAGCTTCTCGGCGGCGATGAAAGGCTCGTCCAAAAGTTCATGCGCCCCGGCAAGCACGCCCTCACCCCCGAAGACTGGACCGCATTTCTAGCGTTTGCTGGTCAAGTCTAAATGTTACTGCGTTTTAACTCTATAAACTATTGACAAAAATTTCAAATGAGGTATTATGCAGATTATTACAGTTGAAATATATTGTAGTAATCGAGGCTCGACTGTAGTAATCGAGGCTCGACTGTAGTAATCGAGGCTCGATCTCACTTTTTCGTTGAGGAGAAATTTGATGATCGTTTCAACTATCGTTGCATTGGCAACTTTTGTCTCTGTTCCACTAAACACTAATTCATCGGCAAGACGTTTTTGGGGAAGTCCTTCCTTCACAGTTGCACACTTACCATACGTTTCCCCACACCCTGCGTCCAACAAAAACAAAGACGAAATGGCCGTTTCAGGATGTTCAGGCGCCAATCCAGCAGCATGGACAGTTAATCTGGATGCTCAAACGACTGTTGCTCTATTAAATGATGACCCTATTAGTAAACAGGTTTGGGCAGAAACGGGTAATCCATCAGGACCAAAAATCATCCATCTCCCTACTGAAATGTCTGGGCTTGGTGGGAGTAATGGTTTTCATTATCGTTATATATTTCATTGGACACGGAATAACGAGGGAATGCAAGAAGAAGGAACTACTTACAGTCCTAGTGCAACTAGTCACTACACCACAGCACCTTAATCTTTAAGTCCAATACTGGGAATCATTCATCACACAGGTAATAATATTCTCTGTGTGATTATCCATATTAAAATAACGATCACATGAGTAAATTCCTGGGCATACACCCGTAATCTGATCAATATTATGCAATCTGACTTATATTCGAGATATTTGAATCAACCAAAATCATTGAGGGAATATCTAGCCAATTCAAATCAATATATCTATAATTTAGACAGGAAAACAGGAAATATTAGAATTCAAACAAATGTTATTGACAAATCAAATTTGGAAAAAGTAATAACCAATCTCCTGAACAAACTAAAAGAAGTTGATGAGTATGTTTGGACTAATGAATCCATATTAGAAAATCAGAAAATCTCGAGACTAATCAAAACTAAAAATGCAATAGTAACAGAAGCCAATGAACTAGAAAAAACGAAGTTTATTGCATTGAAAATGCTTAAAGATTGGAAAAACCTTCTAATTGCAAGCCCTGAAACAAAACGTAAGTATAGAGGAGAGTTGGCTCCTGGATACTTCATGAATGAATCAAAATATTCAAAGATACTCTTAGCCATGAGCGATTCTGATTTTAATAATCTCCTCACAAAAAATATAAGTCCACTGCTTTCGCATGAATTAACACTAAATATAGAAAAATATAAAAGTAAGAGGAATATTTCAAAATCTAACCCTCGTGTTTTATTTGTTATTAATGATCAAGATGGTGATCATCCTTGGAAGATTCACCAATACACGTTGCATTTTTTGGATATAGATCTAGACCCCGAATCTGATTCCATTACTAATGCCCGTCCTGTTCTAGATACTTTAGTTCGTTATGATCATTTGTATGAGGGCACTTTCACAATACCAAAAAATGATAAAATAATTTATGATATTTCACAATTTATTAAAAATTTAACAAATAATGAAAAAAACAACATGGGTTTTATACTTTCTAAATTAGCAAAAATATCAGGCATCAAATTTATCGTGGAAGTATATTATAAATATACTCAATTAGGGACACCAATAACGATTGATACTTTGACAAAAACTAAGGGAACAGTCTATGAATTACTAAATGAATTCTGTCATAACTGGCAATATGAAGGTAAGTTTCAAGATGGTGTATTCTATTTCTGGCCAAAAACATGGGCACAGGATCGGCTAGCTGATGTGTCAGATGAGGTAATAGAGAATTGGGCAAAGAAGATTCAGCGCAATAAAGGTGTTTCCATTGAAATCCATTTAGAAATGTCTCGTACTCTAACCTGGCCTCAGTATCGAACCCCAATATCCATTGCAATTCCTAACTTTCAACCATTAAGTTACAAGTCATTTCAGAGACTTAAAATCATCTCGCAAGCATCGCAGCAAGAACTACTAGCACTACTCAAAAACTCTATTCCATTTCCACGGCTTTCTCGGAATCTGCAAGATGCAATACTTTCACAAATTGAGTTTTGGCGTCCACAGTACGCAGATTTAACCATGAAAAAAATACAAGAAGGCTTAGTATACCTTTCTTCTTCCGAAGGTCAACTTGATAATGGACGTAGATACCCTTATCCGTATTTACTAACCAGTCTGCGTCTTGCTACACAAGAAGGTGAAACTCTCTGGCCTTTGTCTCTATCAACCTAGCGTTTGCGGGGCAGCTCTAGCAGGGTCAGCACGAGCGCATCCTGGAGGGCACGGGCCGTACTCGCACCGCCTTCGCGGTCGTAGTGGTTCATGAGGATCGAGAAGACGAGACGCTCGCCCGCTTTGCTGGTGACGTAGCCTGAGAGCGACGATGCCCCGGTGAGCGTGCCGGTCTTGGCGCGGACGTTGTTTTGCGCGGTGGTGTTCTTGAAGCGGTTCTTGAGTGTCCCGTCCACGCCTCCAATGGGAAGTGCTGCCCGGAAATCCGCATCGCCTGCCCGATCCCGCAAGATCCCGAGTAAGAGCTGCGCCGTCACCAGATTCATTCTGGAGAGCCCGGAGCCGTCGGCTTGGTAGAAGCCTGTGGTGGGGATAGTGCGCGACTTAAGCCACTCACGCACCACTTTCGCTCCCTCGGCAGTGGAGCCCTTCTTCCCTTTTACAGCGCCCAGCGTTTTTAGGAAGCACTCGCCAAAGAGATTATCCGAGGGCTTCATAAATTCCGCCGCGAGCTGCGAGAGCGGCTTGGAGACGGAGGTCACAAGAGGCGCGGACTGCGGCGAGGCAATATCAGGTTCGAGAGTCACGTGTTCGGGGACGCTCACTCCGGCACTGCGCAGCGCTTCTGCAAACCGAAACGCGGCAAAGCGCGCCGGGTCTTCCATCGTGATCGCGGTGCGCTTGGCATCGGCCTTGTCGCCGAGTTTACCCGTAATCAGCACGACGTTCTGGCCGCGCTTGCGGCTGATCTTCAGTGCCTGCTCTTTGCCATCTGTGGTGGTGGCTTTATTCTCAATCGTGAGATACGGGCTCGCTTCCACAAGCGGGGGCTGACCAACGGCTCCCGGCTTCACGAGTACAAGCGCGACATTTTCATCGCAGCTCAGCCCCGAGACCTGTGCGGAGTAGTAAAACTCCTCGTCGTCCCACTGCCAGCCCTCACCCAGAGCTTCCGAGTCGAACACGGAGGCATCGTAGAGTAGCTTGCCCTTGAGCTCGGTGACGCCTGCCGCTTTCACTCCCTCCGCGAGTTTTTTAAGCCGCGCAAAATCCAGCGAGGGATCTCCACTGCCTTTGATGATCAGATCGTCGCCTAGGGAATAAACGCCCGTGGTGTAGGTAAAGCTCGGTCCCAGTAGAGCAAGCGCTGCCGAACACGTCACGATCTTCATGTTTGAGGCGGGCATCAGAGACTTCTCGGGGTTACGCTCGAAGAGCAGCTTGCCCGTGTCCAAAGAGACAACGCGCATGCCAACTATCCCCGGCCTCAGCATCGGAGCCGCGAGCGTTTTCTCCAGCCGAGCGGTGAGCGAAGCCGGGGCTTGGAGCGGCATGAGAGCGACGAGACAGAGGAGCGGGGCGAACATACCGCCATTTTACCCCAGCGTCAGGAACGACGCGGGCTCGCTTCGCTTCTGGCGCAAGCGCCACAAGGGGTCTACGCTTGGGGACACACAAGGCACTCCCTCTGGGCTTCACGCCGCGTGGCTTGCCAAACAGGTAAAATGACCCCTATGAGCCAGACACTGTTTCCCCTTCTCTTCTCGCCATGGAGCGTCCGGGGCGTCACGATGAAGAACCGCGTGGTGATTAGCGGACACTTTGCGGGCTGGTGGGTGGAGGGCGGGCTACCGTCGGCGGCGTTTGAGAGCTACATCGAGGAGCGAGCCAAGGGTGGCGTGGGATTATTCGTGATCGGGGCGACCTCGCCGATGCCCGGCTCTGGCTGGATGCAGAATATCTCCGATGAGATCATTCCCCGCTACGCCGCGCTGACTGCGGCAGGACACCGGCACGGAATGAAAGTCTTTGCCCAGCTCTGCCATCCGGGGTTTGGGCCACTGCCAGGCGTTTCTATCTTCGGCCCCATTCCGAGCACGCCCGCGACCGGGCCACGGGGCAATAGTGCACCCCGAAAAGTGCCAACTCTCGCCGAGCTTCAGGAGCTGATTGCAGCCCACAGTGCGGCAGCGCGGCGCGCGGCAGAGGGCGGTGTAGATGGCCTTGAGCTGCACGCCCATGAGTCGTTTCTCCACTCGCAGATGCTCAACCCGATGTGGAACACGCGCGCGGACGAGTACGGCGGCTTTGCAGGCGGTGAGCGCTTCCTGCGCGAGACACTGATTGCCATGCGGCAGAGTATTGGGGAGAGCCTGCCGCTTGGCGTTCGAGTCAAGCTCGACGATATGGAGCAACGGGGAAATACGCCTGAGACCTATCGAGGGCTAGTGCAACGCTTAGAGGCCGACGGGCTCGTGGACTATGTGATTACCACCGGCGGCGACGGGCGTCTCCACCACGGCCCCACCCCGCGCCCCGAGGGCGAGTGGCTTCCCTTGGCGGCGGAGCTGCGCAAAGTGACCACGCTGCCGCTACTCCATGCCGGGCGCATTGTGACCGCGCAGCAGGCCGAGGATGCGCTGGCGGCAGGCTGGCTGGATGCAGTCTGTATGACAAAGGCCCATATCTGCGACCCACACCATGCCAAAAAAGCGTTTGAGGGCAGGCTCGACGATATTCGTTACTGCACGCGCTGCTTACAGTCTTGTCATGGCGCCATGGATCGCATGACATGTGTTTATAACCCCTTAACGAGCCGAGAATCAATGCCGGGCTGGTCGGAGCTGATCCCGGCGGCGGAGAAAAAGCGCGTGGTGATCGTCGGCGCGGGCCCGGCGGGTATGGAAGCCGCGCTTACCGCACACGCGCGCGGCCATGAGGTAATCGTGCTGGAGCGTAGCGGGCAGATTGGCGGCCAAGTGCTCCTCGCCGCCGCCTCGCCACTCAGAAAACCCTGGGGCCGCATCGCCGAGTTCTACCAGCGACAGGCCAGCAAGCTCGACGTCCGGCTCAACACCAGTGCCTCGTCCGAGAGCATTCTCGCGCTCCAGCCCGACTGTGTGATTGTTGCCACGGGCTCACGCCCCGTGCGCTTCCCAGAGACTCTCACGGTAACGGAGGCGCTCACCGGGGCAGTGGGCAGCGCCAAGCGCGTTCTTATCTTCGACCGTGAGGGCTCCAACCGCGCCATCACGGCCTGTGACTTCCTCTCCGCACAGGGAAAAGACGTGGTTTTTGTCACGGCACTTCCCGCCCTTCGCGGCACGGGCGACATGATGCTCCTCGATGAGTTTCTCCAGCACTTCCGCCGACGTGGTGTCACGTTTCACCCCGGCTACGAGCTGGTGGAGCAGTGCCCTATCACCCTCCGCCACACCGACACTGCGGAGGAGCTGGAGTTGGAAGGGATCGAGGTCATTGTCGCCACCATCGGCTCCACGCCCGAGAATGCCCTCACCCACTCGCTCCGAGGGAAAGTTGCGGAACTCTACACCATCGGGGATGCAAATATTGCTCAGACGGTCGAAGCCGCGACCTACCAGGGAGCACGCATTGGGCGGCGGGTATAATCCCTCCAATGATCCCTCTCGACGAACTCCTCGCCTCCTCCGCCGACCGCATGCCCACAATCCTGGCGCGCTTTGCCTCGGACCGGGCCGCCATTGAGCGACGCTACCCAAACGCCCACTCGCCCCTGCGACGTGAAAGACTCATTACCTACTTAGCGACTTGGCAAGCCGCGCTAGAGCAGCTTCCTTTCGATGCGTTTACGCGCCCGGATCGCCTCGACTGGCTCCTCTTTCGTAACCTCCTCACCCGCGAGACGCAGCGGCTAGATCGCAGCAAGGCGGAGTTCGAGGAGATCAAAGACCTCGTGCCTTTTGTCTTGCCTCTCACTCAGCTCGACGACGCCCGCCGCAATCATGAAACCATAGACGCCGAAGCTGCCGCAGTCGTGCTGGATGCAGCCCTCAAGGCTATTTCCCCTCTTCGCGAAGCCGGAGAGGGGGCAGGGGGAGAGGCGAAAATGCGCGCTGCCAAAGCGACGGAGACCGTCAAAGAGACCCTGGCACAGTGGTGGACGTTTTATGGCGGCTACGACCCGTTGGTCGCCTGGTGGTGCCGCGTGCCGTATGAAAAACTCGAAAAGGCGCTCGGGGAGTACGCCGCCACGCTCAAGCCGTCGGATAGCGACGCGATTGTGGGCGACCCGGTGGGGCGCGATGCGCTGATCGCGGAGCTTCGGGCGAGCTTTATTCCTTACACGCCGGAGGAGCTGATCGCCAAAGCCGACACGGACCGTCAGTGGTGCCTCGCCGAGCTGGAGATAGCGGCGAAAGAGCTTGGACTTCCCAATGGTCGCGCCGCGATTGAGGCGGCCAAACAAGACCACTGTAAGCCCGGCGAGCAAGTCGCGCTCATTACCGAGCTGACTCGTGAGGCAATTGCATTTGTGGAAGACAACGCACTTCTCACCGTGCCCGAGATCGCCCGGGAGGGCTGGCGGATGATCATGATGTCGCCGGAGATGCAGCGCGTGAACCCGTTCTTTCTGGGCGGCGAGACGATCTGGGTCTCGTACCCGACGGACTCGATGGAGCATGACTTCAAGCAGATGAGCCAGCGCGGCAATAATAAACACTTCGCCCGCGCCACGGTGCACCACGAGCTAATCCCCGGCCACTACATGCAGTCGTTCTTCCAGGAGCGCTACCGTCCCTACCGGCGGCAGTTCTGGACGGCGTTCTGGGTAGAGGGCTGGACGCTGCACTGGGAATTTTTGCTCTGGGAGCGCGGCTTTCCGACCACGCCCCTCCAGCGCGTCGGGATGCTCTTCTGGCGCTTGCATAGATGTGCCCGCGTGCTGTTCTCTCTGAAATTCCATCTCGGCGAGTGGACACCGCAGCAGTGCATTGATTTGCTCGTCGAAGAAGTCGGGCATGAGCCAAAGAACGCCGAGGCGGAAGTGCGGCGCAGCTTTGGGGGCAGCTACGACCCTCTCTACCAGCTTGCCTATTTAATTGGCGGTATGCAAGTCCATGCGCTACACACCGAGTGGCTGGAGTCTGGCAAGACGGATAGAGCGTTTCACGATGCGTTTTTGCGCGAGAACCTCATGCCCATCCCCACACTCCGGGCATTTTTGATGGGCCACCCGCTCGAAAAAGACACCGACCTGCTCTGGCGATTTTAAATGGCAAACGAGCCCCCCCTGCCCGCTACCGTTAAGGCACTAGGTTTCGTCAGCCTACTCACCGACCTTTCCAGCGAGATGGTCTACCCAATCAATGGGCGACTGCTCCGTATGCTGGGGGCACCCGCCTGGGTGCTGGGGCTGATTGAAGGTCTGGCGGAGTCTACCGCAAGCGTGCTGAAGCTCTATTCAGGGACACTCTCCGATAAGATGGGGCAGCGCAAGCCGCTTGCTTTGCTGGGCTACGGACTCGCCGCGCTCTCTAAACCCCTGATCGGCGCGGCGGGAGTGTGGCCGCAGGTGCTGGCGGCACGGCTCCTGGATCGTACCGGCAAAGGCCTGCGGGGTGCTCCCCGCGATGCCCTGATCGCCGATGTCTGCCCCAAAGAGCAGCGCGGGCGGGCGTTTGGCCTTCACCGGAGCCTGGACACAACGGGCGCCGTGCTTGGGCCGCTGATCGGCTACTTCTTCCTGCGTGCCAACCCGAGCGGCCTGCGCTCGCTCTACTGGATCGCCTTTCTTCCTGCCGTTCTAGGCGTGCTCCTGCTCTGGCTGGTAGTTAAAGAAAAGCCTGATGAAAAACGGGGCCGCCGTCTCAGCGGATCGGAGACGCAAGGCAAGGAGAGGTTCTTTAGTCTCACGGGACTGTCCCCAACCTACAAGCGGTTCCTACTTTCCGTGGGAGTCTTTAGCCTTGTGAACTCCTCAGATCAGTTTTTGCTCCTCCGGGCTCAAGAGGGTGCCAAGCTCACGCCGGAGAGCATCTTGCTGCTCTATGCCCTCTTTAATATGGTGGAGGCGAGCCTTGGCTATCTTGTGGGGAAGCTCTCTGACACCGTAGGGCGCTGGCCGCTCATCGTGGCGGGCTGGGGAGTCTTTGCGCTGGTCTATGCAGGCTTCGCACTACTGCCCGGCGGCGTGGGATTCGGGGGAGTACTGGGGCTATTTCTGCTCTATGGGCTCTATTCCACCCTGACCCAGGGAGCGCAAAAGGCGCTTGCAGCAGATATGACCGATCCCACCCAGCGTGGACGACAGCTCGGAGTTTTCCACCTGGTCGTCGGAATCGGAGCGCTCCCCGCCAGCCTGATCGCGGGCGTACTCTACGACAGAGTGTCTCCCGCCGCGCCCTTTTGGCTAGGAGCGGGTGGCGCAGTTATTGCAGTGCTTCTACTTCCCAAGGAGAAACACAAACGAGATGAAAACAAAGGCAATCCTCTTTAGTGCCCCCGGGCAGGTTGAGCTGCGTGAAGTAACCATTCCAGACCCCGAGCCCGACGAGGTTCTGATCAAGACCGCGTTCACCTGCATCAACCCGGCTACGGAGCTACGGGTACTCGCGGGCCAGCAGCTAGGGATGCCTGAGTTTCCTTTGATTCCGGGCGGTGCGCTCGCCGGAATCGTGATTGCAAGCGGCGGCGATGCGGGAATCTTGCCAGGGACGCGCGTTCTTTGTAACGGCACTAGCCGGATTGAGGAAGACAAAGTCGCGCGGTGCGGGGGCGGGCACTGTGGACACGCCGTGTGCCGTGCCTCGGATATCTACCTCCTGCCTGCCACGCTCTCCCTGCGCGATGCCCCGCTTACCGCACTTGCGGCAATAGCCCACCGAGGCATCCAGCACTCCCGCCCCCAAAAGAGCGAGACCGTAATCGTCATTGGGCTTGATCCCATAGGGGTGCTGTCGGCGCGACTCCACGCACTCTCGGGTGCCCGGGTCATCGGAGCCGACCTGCGGCCCGAGCGCGCGGAGCTGGTGCGAAGAAGTGGGCTGGAGGCGGTCTCGGGCGATACACTCTTTGAAGAGCTCCATGCACTGGTCCCCGAAGGAGCGAGTGTAATTGTGGACACAACCTGTGCTCCGGAGATCGTCGAGAAAGCGATTCGTCTCGCTCACGATGTGCCATTCGGGGAGAGCGAGCAGCTTGGCGCACGCTATATCCTTCAGGGAAGCTACTCCGAAACGCTGCCTCTGCCCTACCAGGCTGCGTTTATGAAGGAGCTGACATTCGTGCTACCGCGCAACACCCGCCCTCAGGATATACGACAAACCCTGGAGTTAATTGCCCAGAGAAAGCTGGTCGTCCACGACCTGGCAAGCATGACGCTCCCTGCCGAGGAGGCCCTCCCTGCCTACGAGCTCCTCCGGCAGCGCACTCCCGAGATCCAGTCCATACTCTTCGAGTGGTCACGGTTTTGAGATTCGGGATATATTCGTTCAGGGTTTCGGTTTCACCGTGACACTCTGAAAGCGCTTTGTGGGCGATGAGAGCTTCACCTGACGCGCTCCTGGTGCTGTCGCCACATCCCACTGAATCGTGATTATCGCCTCGCCACGCGCACTTGTGGTGACCGGATTGGGCATTGCGATGCCCCCTGTGACAGCGAGCGTGATCCCTTCACCGCCCAGCCGATCTCCTTCACTATTGGCGAGGGTAACTGTCAGCACGGTCTGATCCTCGGAGAAAACGACCACTGGCACAAAGGCTGGCGTATCGAGCTTGGGCTCCGGCTTGGCACTTGGTTTTTTCCCCGCCTTGACCACCGTGAGCGGGATGCGTACTTGCTGCGCTCCTCGCCACAAAATCACTGTGCCCTTGCCTGGTCGCTGCGCGCGGAAGTTCCCCTCCTGATCCACAAACCCGACTCCGCCCTGTGTGGTCCACACCACGCTCGCGGGGTCAACATCCTCACGCAAGGCAAGCGTGTAGGTCTCCCCGACCTCGAGTTTTCGCTCCAGAGCGGGCGCAACCAGCTCCGAACTCGCCATCATGCCCTCATCGGCGAAGACCAGCAAGCTATCTGCCACGGGGCGCTCGACGCCCTCCGAGGGTGAGTTCGCCACGGCCCCACGAACCGCACACGCCGACGACCCACCCCCATCGAGATTAACCGCCTCCACCGCCCCTTGGGCAAGCAGGATCACCGCCAGCTCCGTCAGTGAAGCCCCACGAGAGAACCCGCTCTGCCGTCCATCTACAGTCACAAAAAGCAGTGTGCCCTCGGCGGTGATTCCGACAGCGGTGCGCGGGTGCCGAGTCGTGGAGAAACTCATGGCGATCTTCTCCGCGGGCAGATCCAATGCGAAACGTCCCCGGGAGAGCAAGCGCCCCGATCCCGTGACTGCCTGTGCAATCTTCGCCGAATCAAGCACCGGACTTCCTGCCAAGGGAGTCACTGCCAGGCGCAACAGCGCCCCCTCCCCTGGCCTGGCCCACGACTTCAGCCACGTTGCCAGCTCGCCTCCGCCCGAGAGCACCACGGTTCCCGGCTTGAGCGGCGTCAGCCCGCCCTCGCTTACCGAGGCGATATTTCCGACAAGCTGCGTCCCTGGCTTGAGCGGCAGTGCCACGCCTTCCAGGACCACCTCTACTCGCCCCTCAGTTCTAAGCGTTTTGTCTGCAAAGATCGGAGTGAAGAGCAGCAGCTCATCGCCTTTGCCCGGCTGGCGATTGAGCCCACTCAGCGGCTTGCCGTTTACCACTCCCTCAAACGAAAAGCGGGCTAGAGTCGCCGTGCCATCGTCCATCAGCACAAACGCGGTGCGGGGAAGCCCCGGCTCCGTGACCAGCTGGCCGTTCTCCACGTGCAGCCCGATGGGATTTCCCGCGAACGGAAAGAAGCTCGCGTTGATCCCCGCCACGGCTTTTCGCCGCGCGACGGTTTTCGAGGGAATCTCGCGCCCCAGAGTTGCATCATTGGCCCAAACGGTGCCGCCGCCCAGCGCGGCTTCCACACGCACGCCCTTAACTTTCGGGTCAATGCGCACCGTCGTCACCACCAGCGGCCCGTCTTTGTCGCCCTCAGGAGTCACTTCCTGAACCAGCTCCACGCCGGAGGCAATTTGCCGAACAATCACTTTCTTTCGGGAATGCGGCGACGAGACAAGCAGTAGCGCCATCAGCGCCACAAGCGGATTAAACATAGCACTATTCTACCCAGATTTCGCCTAATGGAATTAGGCGTCGAGGTGGCGCAAGCGCCGCAAAGCTCGTGCCGAGCTGAGATTTGGTAGCCCGGCACGGGCTTTGCGGCGGAGGAACGAAGCCATTGCAGATGCCGATTTCGATCGGCGAAAACGGGGCGAAAAATGCGTTTTCACGATATAATTCTCTGTGATTCTTTGATAGATCCAGACTATTTATTGAGAGGCTTTCACATGGAAGATAACGATCAGTGGCTTAAGACTGCCTTAGCGAAATCTGAGGAAAAACGCAACCAGCATCTTCTTACATTGATGCAGCAATGTGGTGTGGATCATCCTGACCTAATTCCCGGCTTTGTCTATATCCGACACCGTCCAGCCATGTACATTGGCGATACGGGAATACCTGGCTTCCACCATCTTTTTAAGGAGATTTTTGACAACTCCATTGAGGAAGTCATGGCTGGTCTTTGCAACCAAGTCTTGGTTACTGTGCATTCCGACGGGAGTCTGAGCGTCCGCGACAATGGCCGTGGGATTCCCTTGCAGCACTTGCGTGTCGTGTTGACCGAGTTACACGCAGGGGGGAAATTGCCCGCATCCAGAACGTATAAAATAGGTGGGGGCTTGCATGGAGTTGGAACGAGCTGTGTGAATGCGCTCTCCGAGTGGATGGAGGCGACGGTCTGGCAAGCGGGGCGACAAGTGACGATGCGGACGGAGCGGGGCAAGATTGTGGAGGAGCGAGAGGAAGCGTTCGATGCGCCGACGGGGACGCGAATTCGCTTCAAGCC
Source organism: Armatimonas sp. (assembly GCF_043757465.1). Classification (GTDB taxonomy): domain Bacteria; phylum Armatimonadota; class Armatimonadia; order Armatimonadales; family Armatimonadaceae; genus Armatimonas. The sequence goes on along the minus strand of NZ_JAYVPL010000014.1, from coordinate 14,490 downwards.
CGACCCACAGATTTTTGGCGATAGTGCGTGGTCACCGGAGAGGCTTCTGGCGATCCTGCGGCAACAAGCGTTTCTGAATCCGAAGCTCACCCTAACGTTTACCGACGAAAGCCTGGGTTGCGATCCGCAGGTGCTGAATTTTCCTGGTGGGGTTGCGGAGTGGGCCATGGAGCATGCAGCGGCGCGGCGTCCGATCCATCAGAAAGTGATCGCGGGCTCTGGAAAGAAAGACGATGTCGCGGTGGATGTCGCGTTCTACTTTACCCAGGAAGACCCGGTCTGGCTGGCGTTTGGCAATGGCGTGCAGCTTGGGGTGATGGGCACGCCGGGGACGCCACTCACAGGGTTTCGGCAGGGTGTTGCACGGACACTGAGCAAGTGGGCGAAGCAGTATGGACGGGAGTTTGAGCCGCGCACGGCGCAGGCAGGGGTTGCCGTGATTCTCTCGGTGCGGGTGTACGATCCCGTCTTCAATGGGCCGATGAAAGACAGCCTGCAAAACCCGGAGGCTGCAAGCGCGGTGTGGGCGGTGACGGCGAAGGCGTTAGAGGCGCACTTGACACGATTCCCCGACGAGGCCGAGGCAATCGTTTCCGGAATGCTTGGGATTCAGGGAGTTTAGAGGCGCTTCATGGTAAAATCAAGAGGAGGATCAGGTATTGGCAAGCGATAAAGAGAACGAAATTTTAGGTGAGATGAACGAAGGCGACGAGGTAATCGAGACACCCAGCGTCCAGAAAATTGAGACGGTCTATGATGGCAATGCGATCTCAAAGCTGGAAGGCCTCGAAGCGGTGCGCCACCGTCCGGCGATGTATATCGGCGATACGGGCGTTCCTGGTCTCCACCATCTTTTCAAAGAGATTATTGATAACTCCATTGATGAAGTGCTCGCAGGGCACTGCACTGCAATCACGGTGATTCTGCACAAAGATCGCACGATCAGTGTCGAGGACAATGGGCGCGGCATCCCCGTGAGCATCAACACCAAGTCCGGCAAGCCGGGCGTCGAGCTAGCGCTGACCGAGCTACACGCAGGCGGGAAATTTGGCGGCGGTGGCTACAAGACCTCCGGTGGTCTGCACGGTGTCGGGGCGAGCTGTGTCAATGCGCTCTCCGAGTGGATGGAAACCACGGTCAAGCACGGTGGCAAGATCCATAGGATTCGCTTCGCACGTGGCAAAGTAACCAAGAAACTACACGTGATCGGGGACTGCGATCCAAACGAGACCGGCACCATGATGCGCTGGCTCGGTGACAACACGATCTTCACGAGCGCACTCAACGACGACGGCAAGCTCGCCTACTCCGCAGACCGTATCCGTACCCGTATCCGTGAGCTGTCGTATCTGAATAAAGAAGTCGCGATTACGTTTATTGACGAGCTCAACGACGAAGAACCCATTACCTATCATCACAAACGGGGAATCGCGGAGTATGTCGCGCACCTCAATGAGAACAAGGACCCGATCCACTCCCGCGTGATTTATTTCTACCGGGAGCGTGAGTACCGAGAGGGCGAGCACGCCCAGATCGAAATCGCGCTTCAGTACAATAAAGGCTACCAGGAGAATATCTACTCCTTCGCCAATAACATCAACACTCAAGACGGCGGCACGCACCTCTCGGGCTTCCAAACGGCGCTCACCCGCGTGGTGAACACCTATGCCCGCAAGGCGAACTATCTCAAGGAGAAAGACAACAACTTCTCTGGCGACGATGTTCGGGAGGGGCTGGTCGCGGTGATCTCCGTGCGTATCTCCAACCCACAGTTTGAAGGCCAGACCAAGAACAAGCTCGGTAACCCCGAGATTCAAGGGGTCACGAACTCCATTGTGGGCGAGGGACTGGCAGAATTCTTCGAGGAAAACCCCAATATAGCCAAGGCAGTGCTGGAAAAAGCGTCTATCGCACAGCGTGCTCGTGATGCGGCCCGAAAGGCAGCGGATCTAATCAAGCGCCAGAGCGCCATGGATGGCGGCGGTCTTCCCGGCAAGCTCGCAGACTGCATGGAAAAAGACGCGAGTAAGTGTGAATTATACATCGTCGAAGGCGACTCCGCCGGCGGCTGCTTCTCGGGAGACACTCGGGTCGCTCTGGTAGATGGCCGTAGCCTGAACTTTCTGGAGATTATTGCCGAGCAAGCAGAGGGTAAAGAGCATTTTTGCTACACCATGCGCCCGGATAAAACCGTCGGTGTGGAGCGCATTCTGCATCCGCGCCGCACCATGCAAAATGCAGCCGTGGTTCGGGTGACATTGGACAATGGTGAGAAGCTCGTCTGCACACCCGACCATCGCTTCCTGCTTCGTGACGGTTCATACAAGCCTGCTGTGGAACTCGCCTCCACAGACTCGCTCATGCCACTCTATCGGAAGCTCTCCGCTCGCACGCAGCCGGGCATCACGATTGATGGCTATGAAATGGTGTGGAGTCCTCGGTCAGATACCTGGCTGTTCACGCATCTGGTTGCGGACTGGTACAACCGCTGGAAGGGAGTCTACGTGCAAGCTGATGGCGAGCACTGCCATCACAAAGACTTCAATAAGCGCAACAACAACCCCACCAATCTGCAGCGTCTGGAAAAAAAGGCACATCTCGCTCTACACCGTGAGCATGTCAGCAAGACCCTCCATCGCCCTGAAGTGATTGAGGCGGGACGCAAACTTCGTCAGAGTAGCTCCTTCCGCAAAAAAATGAGTGCGCGAATGCAGGAGCCACAGACCCATGAGATTCTTTCGACAAATGCAAAAATGCAGTGGGAAAATGATACTTACAAAAACTATATGAAAGAAAGCTGGCAGGCTTTCTATCAGAGCACACCAGAGTACCAGGAGATAAATCGAGCGCAACTTGATGCCGCACAGCGCGAGTACTGGAGTAGCTCGGAGAATAGGCAACAACAGTCAGAGCGTACTCGTGCTCACTTCGCAAATAACCCGGAAGCACGAGAGCGCCTCGCGGAAGAAGCGAAAGCGCAGTGGGCCGATCAGAACCTGGTTGCCTGGCGACGGGGCAAGACACGAGAGCAGTGGACACCGGAATTTCGGGAGAAACGAAAAGCCACGCTGGCGCAAACCTACTACCACAAGAGCCTGAGTGCACTGAAAACCTGCGGAGGCGATATAGATGCCTATCAGGCACTGCGCATAAAAACACGGGATCGCTCTCTTCTGCGACCGGACACCCTCTGCGAGCGCTATTTTGAGGGGAAGCCGGAGCGCCTTCGGGAAGCCCTGGCTCATTTCAACCACCGTATTGTTTCCGTTGAGCCTCTGTCCGAAACCATAGATGTCTATGACATCGAGGTGCCGGGGACGCACAACTTCGCTCTGGAGAGCGGTGTCTTTGTCCACAATAGTGCGAAACAGGGACGGGATCGCCGCACGCAGGCAATTCTGCCCCTGCGCGGTAAGATTTTGTGTGTCGAGAAAGCACGCATTGATCGAGCACTCGACAACGACGGGATCAAGCAGCTCATCATGGCTATTGGTGCCGGACTCTCGCTCTCGACATCTACGGACGAGGAAAAAGACAAGGGCAATAACTTCGATCTGGCCAAGCTGCGCTACCATAAGATCATCATCATGGCTGATGCCGACGTGGACGGTGATCATATTCGCACGCTGCTGCTCAATTTTTTCTACCGCTACATGAAGCCACTCGTGGATCACGGGCATGTCTACGTTGCACAGCCGCCGCTCTACTCAATCCGCGTCGGTAAAGACCAGAAAATCTACGCCCGTACCGAAGCTGATCGAGATCGGATCTTGAAAGAGATCAAGAAGCGCGACACGCACGTCACCCGTTTTAAAGGACTGGGCGAGATGAACCCCGAGGATCTGGCGGACACGACCATGAACCCGGCCAATCGCATCCTGGCCCAGGTCACGGTCGAGGAGGCTGCCGAGGCGGATCATATGTTCACGGTTCTGCTGGGCGACAAAGTCGAGCCGCGCCGTGCCTTTATCGAAAAGTACGCCAAAGAGGTTAAGAACCTTGACTTCGTTTAAACGACGAAGCCTCACCTCTGGAGCCGCCGCATCCCTCGCGGCGGCTCTTTTGCTTACGGGGTGTACCCCGGAGCCGCCCACGGAGGTTAGTGTCGCAGAAGGCATCACCTTTCGCACCGACAAGGCCTCCGGCGCACAGACACTGACGGTAGACCGGACGCTCGCCCGTGTTCGACCGATTGTGGTCGCCGAAAAGCTTGAGAATCTACGCAACAATTGGGTGGGTGATGCTAAGACAGTTCACGAGTGGGCACAACAGTACGGTGCGGTTGCCGGCGTGAATGGTGGCTTCTTCGGGGACTCCTACGACTCTCTGGGACGGCGCAAGCAGCTCGTGCAGCTCTGTATCATCGAGGGGAAAGTCGTTGCACCGGGGACGCCTGTTGGATCAGCTCTCCGCTCCGCAATCGGCTTCACGCAGTCCGGCGAGGCGGAAATCGCCTGGGCCGTCGGGACGGAGAAAGACGGCACACGGCGCTACGAGAAAACTGTCAAGACCAAAAACGGCCTGACGTGGCGCATGGACTATGCCCTTGCCTGTGGCCCGCGCCTGATCCACCGGGGAAAGATAGATGTCGCAGATCGGGCGGAGAAACTTGTCAGCGATGTCCGAACGGGGCGAATGGCCGTGGCGGTGAGTGAGCGCTACCTGGTCTTCTGCCGCGCCGATGCCATGACCTACGGTGAGATCGCCCGCACGCTCGTGGAGTTCTTCAAAACGACACTGCAGAGTTCACCCGACGAGGCGATGTGCCTGGACGGTGGCCCATCCGCGCAGATGGTCTACCAGGACGGCGGCGGGCTGAAAGATGTCGAGCCCACCGGCGTCCAGGTTCCCACTTCGATCTTATTGGTACCGGTTTCCTCTGAAGCCGTGAAAATGCCGCGCTAGCCGCGTCCCGGCATCATCGGCATGCTGGGAGCCACGTAAGGCACTTGCTTATAGCCCGCAGGCGTGGCAAAGAGGCTGTCGGGGAGCGGGGCTTCGGAGAGAGTGGTGGTTTTCATGGTCACCGTCATCTGCCGCCCCATCACGTCCTGGGTCATGGTGGTCTGTAGCGGAATCCCCTTGACGGACTTCATCTTCTCAGTCATGTCCTTCACAAAGGGCATACTGGCAGCACCGGCGGGCATCGCCTGGCTCATTGCGGCTCCGGAGAGCGTGATACCGGAAAACTCTGCTGTCCAGAGCTCAGTTTTGCTGGTGATCGGAGGTATCTGCGGGACATCACCTTTGGGGGCATCTTTGGCTGCCGCGTTCTTCATGCCTAGCTTGACTGTCATTGTCATGAGATACTGCTGGGTCTTTTTGCCCTGAATAGTCTGGGTTTTCCCGGTGGGCTTAACACTCACATCGGCCTTGATATCCATCATGGCGAGCATGGGATTCATGGCCTTTGCCGCAGTGTCTTTAGGAATGACCTGGTAGGTTTTCTTCTCGGGGTTCAGCATCAAAATGCGCTGCCCGTCGAAGATCGTCACCCGCCCCCCTGACTCCGTACGAGTTCGGTTACCCTTATAGTACATTGTCACCGTGGGAGTCTTGGGCGCACCGCCTTCTTTCTGGACGCGCTTTCCCAGATCACCGCCCATAGTCGTCTGCTGAACCAGTTTCAGGTCCGCACTCGCTGCTGCACTGAGTGTCAGTGCAGCAGCGAGTGTAATGATGCTTTTACGCATGAGCTACCCTCCAAAACCGGGGATCTGTGGCATCTCGTAGGGAACCTTCTTGAGGCCCGTAGGAACCACAAAGAGACTCTCGGGAAGCTCCGCCTCGCTTAGCTCAACCACCTCGGTCTTGTTCGTGACCGGCTTGGAGAGATCAGCCCCCTGTGCCTCCGCAAACGGGCTCTGGATCTTAATTTTCATGTTTGTCAGAAGCGAAAAACCTTTGATCTGTGCCATGGTTGCTGTCAGGCTTTTCATGCCGGGCATGTTGTTCATCATCTTCATCATGCCTCCCATCATTCCACCACCAATTCCGGGCAACTGGGGCGCGTTGGATTTTCCCGCCGTGTCAGGGAGCTGGATCTCTTCACTGGTCCACTGCTCGCCTTCCATGGAGATATTAGCAACCTCAGCGCCCTCTTCGCCGCCCTTCATGCTCATGCTCATGGTCGCTGTCCAGAGGTAATCCGTGGCTTTCTTACCCGCGATCACTCGCTCATGGCCGCCCTTCTTGACATCGCTCTTGACCTTCATCTCAAGCATCTCAAGAAAACCCGCGGCGGGACCTGCGCCCTCGGTGAGCTGCTTGGTCATGTCCGCAATCTTGACAACGGAGTAGGTTTTCTTCTTCGGATCAATCCGTGTGACAGTGCCTGCCGTATTGTCCGTAATTGTGATAGCACCCGTCGCTTCCTCGACGCGGGTCTTGCTTCCCTTGTAGTAGGTGATTGTCTGGAGCGCCTCGCCGGGCTTGGGAAGGGGCACATTTGCTCCAAGCCCGCCACCCAATCCGCCCATCGCGGGAGCATCCATTGTCATCTTGGAGACGACCTTCAGGTCCGCACGCGCACTCCCCGCCAGCGCCAGCAAAACTAGACCGGGCACCAGTGCCCGTTGCATTTGATTAAAAAACATCGCAGAAATTACCTCTCTTTCAATTTTCATGTTCCTAAGTTACTGAGGAGGATACCTCATTTCGGGCACAATTAGTTCCACAAAAAACAGTGTCCTAAGTCACATCTTCTCTTGACAACTCCTATGTCCAAAGGTTACACTCAGTCCGGCGATAGGCCAAAACAGGACCGCTAAGGATCTAAGGATAAGGAACGAAATATTGACGCGCTTTAGTACGAACCGCCTGCAGACACAACTCACCATCGCAATCTCTCTGTTTGCTCTCACCACAACGGGCTTTGCCTCCCCCCAAAACCGCACTCGCTTCGAGGGTGCCGTCCACCCTAAGGTCACTGCCACTCCCAAGCCCAAAGTTGCTCCCAAGCCCGCTCCCGCCGCGGCCCCTACTGACCCAGAGGACGAGAGCACGATCAATGTCACCCTGGAAACAGGCGACGAAGAACTCGACCACACTCTTGGCGCCACCGAAGACACTATTGGCAAGAGCCGTGCAGCCCTCGAAGGTAGCCTCGGGCCGCGCAATGGCCGCACCGGCAGTAGCTCCAAGCTCATCTCCCGTGCTCTCTCCTACCGAGGCGCTCGTTACAGCTTTGGGGCATCGGGCACCAACGGCGTTTTTGACTGCTCCAGCTTTGTGCAGCATTTGATGCGCGGTGAGGGAGTCTCCCTTCCCCGGACGGCACGTGAGCAGTTTGGCACCGGCAAGAAAATCTCCCGCAATGAGCTTCTGCCTGGCGATGTCGTCTTCTTCGCGGGCACCTACCGCTCCGGAATCTCCCATGTTGGGATGTATGTCGGTAATGGTATGTTCGTCCACGCCGCCAGTACCAAGCGTGGTGTGGTGATGGATCCTCTCGATCTTCCCTACTACAATAGTAAGTTCGCAGGAGCCCGCCGCTTCAAGTAGGAAGCTTTTGTAGCACTTTCCGGACGAAGCGCAGTCGCTTCGTCCGTTTGTTTTTTGGAACAATTCTCTCTACAATGCCGTAGAATAGAGTAGGTCACCATGAAACGCAAAGTCGCCCTTCTTATTCAACACAAAGCTGCTCTTTTTGCAACCGCGCTCTGTCTGGCCCTGCCTACCGCTTGGGTGTATGGGCAGGAGAAGAAACCTGCCCTCCCCCTTGAAGACCCTGAGGTGAAGATGGGGCGTGAGGCGCACGAGGAGATGATCAAGAGCGGACTCAAGCTCGTGAGCGATCCTGCACTCGTCAAGCGTGTCGAGACCATTGGGCAGAAGCTGGCAGCGCTTGCTAACCAGACCCCTATCCCCGCTCTCTACGGCACGGAAAACAAGCTGACGCGTCCTCTGAACTACCGCTTCTTTATCGTGGATGACCCGGACACCAATGCCTTTGCGCTTCCCGGAGGCTTTGTCTACGTCAACAAGGGGCTTCTTAAGTACACCCAGTCCGACGATGAGCTGGCGGGTGTGATGGGGCATGAGATTATCCACGCAGCCCATAGCCACGGCGCGAAGCTCCAGCGGGAGCAGAGTAAGCTCAATACCCAGATGGCTGTCGCGGCCCTCGGGGCGATTCTTGCCAAGGTGCCGATGCAGGACACGGGCAATCTGCTCACGGGTTTTCAGCTTCTGGCGATTCAGAAAGTCAATGGCTACGGCCAGACCGCGGAGAAAGATGCGGACCAGGGGGGGATCATCCTGGCACAGAAGGCGGGCTTCAATCCCGTGGGGATGCTGACCTTTATGGAGCGCCTCGCCCGTGACCAGCGTAGCCACCCCGATGTGGAGATGGGAATCTTCCGAACGCACCCCCCCGAAAAAGTCCGCGCCGTGGCTATGATCGCGCAGATTTCCCAGATGGGCCTCCCGATCAACCGCCGCTCGACAGCCAGTATTCTTAAAGTTACAACCCGTGTTGACGGCTCCATGACAGAGGTATTACTCGATGGAAAGCTCTTCTTGCGCACGGTGAAACCCGAGCGCGCAAAAGAGATCGCCACTGCACTGGATAAGGCGCTGGATCAGGAGCTACAGGTCTATGATGTTCGTAAGCAGGGCTCCGCGATCCAGATCCGTGGGGAGCATTTGGTGACACTCGAAACGGGCGATGGCACACTGGCCCCCGATAAGCTTGCCGATGATGCCTGTAAGATGCTGCGCCTCTCGCTTTACCGCTACGTCCTCAACGGAACGCTCTAGCTCCCCATGCGCACCCTGACTCGCCGTGCGCGCCGTCTGAGTGCGCAGGTTCGGCGCAACCCCAATGGAATCTACTGGGCCTGCGTGGTCGGGATTGTGGTCTGGGCCTTCTTCCGTGCTTATGGGATAGACACCGGTGCTCCCCCGATCCAGCTCCAGCCCTTTCTGGGAGTGCTCAGCCTCACCGCAGTCAACTTAGCGATCCGCAACTGGGCCTCGTCGCGGCGGGACCACGGTGGGATTGCAGCACGGGTCTACTACGGGCTGGGCTGGCTCTTTGTCAGCATGGACCTGATCTGTATCGCGCTCGGGCTGCGTTTCTCGGGCGGGCTGCACAGCGCAATCTGGGTAGTGGCGTTTGTGGTGCTCGCCGGAGAGACCTTGCTGGAGAACCGAACCGAGGCGACCATCACACGTTCCGGTGCCTGCGTGGCGCTCTTTCTGGGAACCGTGCCGTCACCGTCCACACACCCGGACTGGAGCGCCTATGTGCTGGAGATGTTCGTCCGAATGGGCCTCTTGCTCTCCGTGAGCTCCGTGGTGCGGCGGCTTCGGGAGCGCTCGGAGCAGGTCTCGGTCGAGCTGGCGAACCTCAAGTCCGAGCTAGGGCTGGCCGAGCAGCGCTCGTCGCTCTCCCGTGAGATCCACGACGGAGTTGGCAATAGCCTGGCCGCCGCCGTTCTGCACCTAGAGCTGGCCGCCCGTGTCCGTGAGAAAGCCGATCCCGCCGATGCAAGTATCGCAGTGCTCAAAGACGAGGCCCAGGCGCTTCGTGAGGCGATGCAGCAGGTTCGCGACTGGACTTTTTTCAACCGTCCCTGGTCCACCGAGGTCTCCCTGGCCGCCGAAGCGGAGCGGCTCTCCCGGCGCACGGGCCTACCGATCACCACTGCGGGCTCCGAGCTGCTCAATGGCCTGCCCGAGCAGATCCGCCTCACCGTGCTCCGGGTCGCGCAGGAGGGACTCACCAATGCCGCCAAGCACGCCGCAACTGCCACCCACGCAACCGCCACTCTCACCCGCGCAAGTAAGACTCTCACCCTGATCCTCCACGACGACGGCCCGGGCTTCGATGTGGAGGCGCATGGCACCGGCATTGGCCTCGCGACCATGCGAGAGCGCGCCGAGGGGCTAGGAGGCGAGCTTCAAATCGAGAGCGGAACAGGCGCGGGGACGAAGATCACACTCCGCCTCCCCCTTCGTTAGCTATCTCCACCCCACAGGTACCTTTGAACGAAGCCAGGACTCGTGCGATGAACGGCGATTTTGCCTTTGTGTAGGCGGCCTTGTCTTCGCTGTACCGCGCGGCAAGCTGTCTTTTGAGCGTCGCGTATTCTTGTGAGAGTTCAGGGTTCTTTCGCAGCGCCTCCCTGAAGGCAAGGTGCCTGAGCCAGATAGCGCCGCCTTGTACGACAGCATGGAGATGGATTCGCAGCTGAGAACCCTCTGGACGTACAAAGTAGCGGCGCTCCGGAATCTCCGTTTCGTACTCTGGCCGGTACCGATAGCCGAGGTTTGCGAGGCCATCGGCCCTAGCCATGACCACCGCCAAGTCTTGCGCACCGAGCAGGATGTCAAGTACTGGCTTCGCACAAAGCTCTGGGACTGACGTACTGCCGATGTGTTCAATGCACACAGGATCCGACTCGAATATCGGTACGAGTTCCGCCGCCACCTCGTTGAACTGCGAGGGCCAAGTAGCTTGGTATTCAAGGAGGATGACGGACTGCATGAGTGGTTTTGTGCAGCCAAACGCTCGTTGGGAGTTGGTCTGGTTTGACTTAGTCTCGGCGAATGGCGACGAGTTTGTTGACATAGGACTTGAAGAGCGGGTCAACGTCCACGCACTTGTGGTTGCTGGACGCGTGGATAAAGAAACCCTCGCCGATGTAGATACCGGTGTGCGTGATGGTCGCGCCGCCCTTCATCGCAAAGTACAGGCGGTCCCCGGCGACCAGCTCACCCGTATCGGTGATCTTCTTGCCCTGAGTGACCTGATCACCCGAGTGGCGTGGAAGGGAAACCCCGACGGTGGAGAAGACATTTTTGACGAACGCGGAGCAGTCCAGCCCGGCGCGCGAGTTCCCCGCCCAGACATACGGCGCACCCATGTAGCTAAACGCCTCACGGAGAACCTGGCGCTGCTTCTCATCCAGACCACCACGCTCTGCCAGCTCACTGGAGGTTCCCCTAGGCTGCTCCTTGGGCGCTTCCAGGGTGACTTCGGTGTTGTAGTCGAGTAGCTGCACGGCGTTTTTATCTACCCAACCAATGGTGCTATTGACCATCAGGACACCGTAAAGATCATCCATCTCCGAGAGAATCGCCAGGGTCTGACCACGTGTTGCGGTCGAGAGCATCTTGCTGGTTGCGGCGCGTGCGGAACGGATGGCCACCGAGTCAAAGACGACTTTACCCGGGCGAACGGTCACGGTCATCGGGGCAGCCTGGGGCTCCTGGGGGCGCCCAGCACGACTAGCAAGCGCTCCACGGTTGGGGGCGGGAGTGCTTGTTTTTGAAGGAGCTTGCTTCGAGTTTGTGGCAGCCGGTGCGGAGATACCCCGTGTCGCGGCGGACGACAGAGCCGCCCCCGTGTTCACGGTCACATCCAGTGAGGAGCTACTTTGTGCGCTTGCGGCAGTGGCGAGCGCAAGAGTCAGTGTCAGAAGAGGCAGAGTGCCAGCGGTTATCTTCACAACAACGATTATCGGCGAAAAACTTTTTGATTGCAAGGGTAAAAACAGCAAAGGTGAAGGAATTTGCACAACAATCTCTCTAATAGTGCATCATGCGCCCTTTAGCCTCTGGCTTTGTTCTTGCCTGCTTGGGTGGATTTGCGGCACTGGCTCTGGTGATGCGCCTCACGCGCCGCCCCGCGGCCTCGCACGAGCACCCTGAGTTCCCCCGCACCAATACGTGGCATCTGAGCGGCACGTGCATCATTGGGGGCAAATCGCTTCCCTGGGAGGTCTGGGGTCAAGCGGAGCCCGCTTTTCAGTACGAGCGGCGCGGCGCGGCGATCCGCACCTCGACTGTTTCCTCAAGCGAGATACTGCTACCGCCTCTGCCGAATGCCACGCAAGTCCTGCTCCGAGGGCTTCCGGCGAGTGGTCGGAACCATCTTGCCACACTTGCCCAATCGGCACAGAAAGAAAAAGATCTCCTCACGGGCCTGGCCACACGCTACGTGGTGAAAGACCGCAAGACGGGGCAGCCGCTCGGTGCGCTTGCCGCGCACTACAACCAGCCCCTCCCAGAGGCGCTACGCGAGCCGCTCAGCGCACCGGGTGCACTTGTGTATCGCCTCCTGCCACAGCCCCCCAATGCCCCTCCGCAGAGCCAGACCTTCGCCTACGGGGTGACGGTGCAGGGCAAAGTGATCGAGCAAGACCGTGAGGGCAATATCCGGCTCGCCCTGTCTGCCCACCCGAGTTCGAAGCCACCCCTCGCACTCACGGCAGCCGTGAGCGTCTCGGAAGACAATAGACGTATCGAGGAGCCGATGGTATCTGGCTGCGCCTGGTGCCCCTCGGCCTGAAAACCTCTCGCCCAAAAACCATCCGGGTCTCTGTTTGGGTAGAGCCCGCGCTCCGCTCCGACGCAGCCCAGCTCCTCCCAGATGCCCGCCTCAACCGTGGAAGAGTCTGGTTAACACTTCCCCTCCCCGCCAGCACCACCCCGCAGCTTCTTGCGTCCCCCGCTCTAATTGCCAAACAGCGCCAAATCTACCAGAATGTTTTCGTGGCCAAAGCCCCCACTCCCCGTCGCACGGGAACTACCGTATACTGACCGTATGGACCGAGTGACGGATTGGTTTGGGTTTCGACGCGTGTTTTTCACCGTTGCGGGTAGAGAGGGCTTTCTCACGGAGCCAAAAATTCCCCAGTCCGGCAAGCCCTGGATCTGGCGAGCCTCGTTTCCCGACTTCCACGCTGAGATAGACAAGGCGCTGCTCGCCGCGGGCTGGCATATCGGCTACCTTGAAACTGGCGAAATGCTGGGCTGTGATGGTGCGCTTGACCTCTGGGACGCCTTCTACGACGAAGTGACAAAGAATCGGGGGCTGGCTGCCAAACCCGCACTCGAAGCCGTGAGCCGAGGAGGGCTCTATGCCTTTCGCTACGCCGCCCGTCACCCCGAGCGAGTCGCCGCGCTCTACGCTGACACGCCCGTTTTAGACATCAAGAGCTGGCCCGGCGGCAAGGGAAAGGGCGTGGGAGCCCCTAGTGTCTGGAAGATCGCCTTCGAGCGCTATGGCTTTTTGTCGGAGGCAGAGGCCCTGGCCTACGCGAAAAACCCGCTGGACTTGCTTCCCGTGCTCGCGAAGGCTAAGATCCCCCTGCGGCACGTGATTAGCCTCAGCGATAAAGTCGTTCCCGCCGAGGAAAACACACTGGAAGCGCAACGGCGTCTCAAAAAGCGGGGCGTGAGTATGGAGCTAGTTACCGTGGCGGAGGGAACACCCGAGAGCCAGGGCCACCACTTCCCGCTGCCCGCCGTGCAGGAGAGCGCGGAGTTTTTCAAGCGCCACACGCAAGGCAAGAGCTACCACACGCTGCGACGTGGGCTGAAGGCGTTTGGTCCGAGGGCGACGGTCGCGTTTCTCGGTGGCTCGATTACGTTCTCACAGAACGGCTGGCGCGACCGGGTGGAGCAGTGGCTCGTCGCGCGCTTCCCGCAGACACAGTTCACGTTTATCCGCGCCGGGATTCCGTCGCTGGGCTCCGTGCCGCATGCCTTCCGACTGGAAAGTGATGTGCTGGCACAGGGCAAGCCCGATCTGCTTTTTGTCGAGGCGGCTGTCAACGACCCGAGCAACTTCACCACGCCGGACAAGATGGTGCGCGGGATGGAGGGGGTTGTGCGCCATCTTCGGCAGACACTCCCCGGCTGTGATATCGTCCATTTGCACTTCGCCATGCCCGAGCACCTAGCCGACTGGAAAGCAGGCAAGACCCCGCAGGCTGTGGCCCAACACGAGAAAGTTGCAGAACGCTACGGGAACCCGTCGTTGGACCTTACCCGTGAGGTGGCGGAGCGAATCGCCTCCGGTGAGTTCACGTGGGAGGGCGACTTCCGGGACCTACATCCCGCTCCTTTTGGGCACCAGCTCTACGCCAACAGTATTACGCGCTTGCTGGATGCGGCGCTGAATGCGCCGCGCACGCCGCAGCCGCTCCCCCTGCCCCGTCCTGTGGATAACAGAAGCTACGCCGCCGGGCGCTATGTGTTGCCCAGTGAGGCCACGCAGCTCTCCGGCTTCGCGCTGGACCCCGCGTGGCAGCCCACCGATGGCAAGGGAACTCGCGAGGGCTTCGTGCGGGTGCCCGCGCTCGTCGCCACCGTGCCGGGAAGCCACTTCACGCTCAAGTTCACAGGGCAGACGGTGGGCCTCATGATCGCTGCGGGGCCGGACACGGGCATTGTGGAGTGTCACATTGACGGCAAGCCACACGCCGCGAGTGCTATTGACACTTTTACTCCCTGGAGTTCTGGTCTGCACCTGCCCTGGGCCGTGATCCTCGCCGATGACCTCAAGCTCGGCGAGCACACGCTCACGCTGACACTCTTGGCAAAGCACAACCCAAAGGCGACGGGCACCGCGCTACGAATCGTCTATTTTCTGGTGGCTTAACTCCAGTCATGGGTTGAAACTCCCGGTGTAGAATGAGTTTGACAACCAAACCTACCCCAGGAGTTTCCCCATGAGTATAGCCCAATCAGACACTG
>NZ_JAYVPL010000013.1:0-9655 GCF_043757465.1 Armatimonas sp. | reverse complement strand
TTGCCTTACCCGACTGCTGCGGGTTGCTGTCTGACCCAAAGGTAAGTTCCTGACTTTATGGGGACGAGCCACAAAGCGAAAACTCTACTGCCGGAAAGTATATCACAAAAGAAAACAGAATGCAAACAATATTTCAGAATCAATCGCAGAACTTTCCATGCGGTTCCCAATTCATCCCCTGCCTAAAGGCAGGGGTTTCCTTGGAGATTTAATCATGACTCTAACTCTCTGTATCTCGCCGTGCCCGAATGATGTGTATATCTTCGCGGGTATTCTGCTCGGGAAAGTGACGCACCTGGAGCTTACTTTTGAGACGATATTTCTCGATGTGCAGGCCGCCAACGAAGCAGCACTAACCGGACAGTTCGATGTCATCAAGATCAGCTACGCCGCCTACCCCGCGCTCCGCGAAACCTACGACTTGCTCTCCTCGGGCGGAGCGCTGGGCCGTGGCTGCGGGCCTCTGCTGCTCAAAAACGGCGCTGAGGCTTTCGACCCGAACGCGGAGATTCTCGCGCCGGGCATTCAGACCACCGCCCATTTCCTCCTGGATTTCTGGCTCAAAACCACGAAGTCAACAAAGCGCTTTCTGCCCTTCGACACGCTCTACGAGGAGCTGCGAAATGTCCCCGGAACACAGGGCGTGGTGATCCATGAGAAACGCTTCACCTACGAAACCGACGGCCTGACGCTGATCCAGGATCTGGGCGAGCACTGGGAAAACGAGACGGGCTACGCCATCCCGCTCGGGGCGATTCTCTGCCGCCACGCTCTGAACCTCTCCGACACTATCGCCGCCCTGATCCGCGAGAGCCTCGCCTGGGCCGACACCCACCGCACCGAAGCCCTGGCGCTCTGCCGTCAGCACGCGCAAGATCTCACCGATGGCGTGATCGAGGCACATATCGGGCTCTATGTCAACGAATACTCTCAGGATCTGGGCAAAGAGGGCCGCGCTGCTGTGGAGTTCTTCTTCTCGCAGCAAGTATAATCAGCCATGGATACACCCTCGCCGATTGCCCGCATCCGCGCCGATGCGAAGTCTCTGACGTTTATTATCCGCTCCGATAAGCAGATGCCTAGTGCATTGCTCGGGCAGGGGGTGGGTGCGGCGGTGTGGGAGCTGCTTGTGCCCGAGCGTGTCGCGGGGAAGAACTTCATGCTCCCGCGCTTCGACACTACCGGACGAGATCGGCTCTTCTGGCGCTTTCGTGCCCGTACGTCCGAATCGCCACAGTGGGTGACGGAGATTACGGACCCGGCGGTGCGGACAAACCCTCTGCCGTGGCCAAAAAGCATCAAAGGTGTCCAGTGCGTGGTAGATCGCGCCGATGCCGTCGCGCTGGGGGCAAAGCATGTCGGGATGAACTTAAGTATCCGCGAGGTACTTCTGCCCGCAATTGGCGGCCCATACGGTGGCCCCGTGGAGTTCATGGAAGTGGACGGCGAGAAGATCCCCCTCGCGGCAGGCACACTCGCCCGCTACGACGACGAAGTGCGGGCGTTTACGCAGGCCGGAATCTTAGTGACCGTGATCTTCCTCAACTACTTTCCCCGGGACGCCGCCGACGGGGACTTGCTCATCCACCCCAAGTGCGACAAGAAAGGCGCGGCCAATCCGCTCTCGGCGTTTAATCTGAGCAATGAGAAAAGCGAGCGGCTCTATCGCGGGCTCTTGCAGTTTCTCGCCAGGCGCTGGACGGAGCCCGAGGGGCGCTTTGGACGCGTGGGCGGCTTTATTATCGGCAACGAAGTCCAGAGCCACTGGCACTGGTACAACCTGGGAAAAGCCACCGGCGAAACCGTTGTGCGAGAGTATGCCGATGCGCTAAGATTGGCGTGGTTGGCAGTAAAAAGCGTCCATAAAGACCTGCGCGTTTATATTTCTATGGACTACTACTGGACTGACCGCCACGAAGCGCCAGATCGGACGATGCCTGGCAGGCAGCTCGTAGATGACCTGAATGCGCTCAGCAAGGCCGAGGGGGATTTTGACTGGCACATCGCGCAGCACCCGTACCCGCAAGGGCTTTTTGACCCGATCTTCTGGGACGACGAAGACGCGGGGCTGGGCTTTGACACACCGATTATTACTTTCAAGAACCTCGAAGTGTTGCTGGCCTATCTGAATCTGCCCGGCCAAAAAGTCAATAACGCCGCGCGGCGGGTGATTCTCTCGGAGCAGGGTTTCAACTGCAAGGGCAGCGGTGAGCAAGCGGAGAAGATCCAGGCAGCAGCCTACGCCTACGCCTTCGAGAAAGTGTGCCAGATGCCCGGAATAGATGCGTTTATCCTGCACCGGCACCAGGATCACCCCGGAGAAGGCGGCCTCAAGCTGGGACTGCGGGACTTAGAGGGCCGCCGCCGCCCGATGTGGACGGTGCTTCAGAAAGCCGAGACCCCCGAGTGGGCCGCCACTATCGCGCCGCTGCTCCCCCTAACCGGCCTCAAGAGCTGGGACGACGCCAAACCCACCACCAAGCGCATTGGAGAAAAATCGGGTGTTGGCACCGAGAGCCTGTACTCAGGTGAGGTGGTCTGGGACGGGGTCAAGCAGCTCTGGACCGCGATACCTACCAACTGCCTAGACTGGCGCGAGGTGAAGGAGAAGACCCAAAGCGGCAAGCGCATCAAGGGCCTCTTCCAGCACCCGAAAGCCGTCGGAGTCGCCGAGGCCCGCTTCCCTGTCACGCTCCCGCAAGCCAAGCGCCTGACGCTCCGCTTCGAGGTTCTCAATAGCGCCAAGGAGTCCTCGCCCAATGGCATCACGTTTAGTATCCACGTTAACGGCAAAGAAATCTGGAGCACCAAAGTTAGGGATTGCGGCAAGCCCTACCCCCACGCGATTGACCTCACGCCCTACACGGGCCGCACGATTACGCTCACCCTCACCACCGACGCCAACGAAAAAGAAGCCTACTGCTGGGCCACCTGGCTCGCCCCCGCTATTCTGGCCGGCACGTAGTCGGTGTCAAAAGTGGAGAGGACGAAGAGGGAGGTTCACACATCCACTCCCGAGCGCTGTTGCCACCAGGGGCCACTGCCTCCCGTGAGCCGCTGGACAAAGGCGTCCCGCTGGCTGGTGTCGGCAAAGGCACTGGGGGGAATCGCAAAGGGCTCCTCCATCCCCTTAAGTAGAATCGCGACAAAGCCGCCAGGGAGGACATTCACCGACTCAAGACTCGCCCGTGCGTACCAGTCCTCGGCACCTTCCTGGAGAATCCAGAAGCCCTCGGGCTCAACAACCAGTGTGAACCACTCCGACAGATCGAACTCCTTGCGTGCCTGACGAAACCACTGGTTCCGAACAAAGCGGTTGTCTCCACGGAGATACCACCCCAGAGTGCCATAGACTGCTGCGATTCCGACAATAACACCAAGGATGCCCCAGCTACTCCCGGCCAGGAAACGCACCAGAGAAAGCCCAATCCAGGCAGCGGCCAACGTGCAAGAATTCTGCCACCGACGGCACTGCTTTTTGTAGGCTTCATCCGTAGGGCATGTCTGATACCAGAGCGCAAGATCGTCTTCTTTCCAGTGCCAAGTCACGCGGTTCATCGTTGTTGTACTCCGTTGATCTGCTGCTCCTGCGAGCACTAAAACCTAGCCGACGATTCCCTGCCCCTGGCGCCACCAACCACCACTAGCCTGCGCCGCTCCTTCTGACTTCTGGAGCTGGGCAAAATTGGCAAGAAAGGCATCGCGCTGGAGGGTGTCGGCAAAGGCGCTGGGAGGCAGGTGCCAGACCTGACCCTCGATACTAAAGCGAAGGAACCCGTGGCGCAGTAGCTCCGCTTGCTCGACGACGCACCAACGGTACCGGTGCTCTGAGTTGGCCAGCACCACCCGCACGCCGTCGGGCTCCAGAATCAGGGTGTAGCACTTTTGGATATCCGAATCTTTTGCCTGCGCCTGAAACCACTGCCGCCGTCCTTGGCGGGCATAGAGGCGCAGAAATACTCCCGCGAGAACAAACGCGAGAGCGGCACCACACAGAGTTATCCCCAGCGCCAACAGCCAGTGAGAGACCGTACCAATCGCAACCACCAGCGCCAGAAAGCCCCCTGCAAGCGCCCAGCCTGCTTGGTAGTTCCGGCACTTATCCCGATACTCCGGCTCCTCCAGCGCGAGCTGGTACCAGGCCTCCTGATCGGCTATCGTCCACTGCCACGTCACGGTGTTCATGTGTATCCTCAGTCCAGCTCATCCTGCTGGTACTGCAATAACGGTTTCTGAAAGCTCATCCGAAAGGCATCGCCCCAGCCGAAGTAGCCGACTTTCTGGATCACCGTGCGTAGCTGCTCATGGTAGAGCACCTCGGTCTCCAGGATTTCGTGAGGCGCGAGAGGGCGACGGCGCGTACCCTGGCGCTGCTCGGTGAGCGCCAGAACATGCCGGTGCTTTCGTAGCAGATCCGCAGGGTGCCGCGCTTTTGTGAAAACCCGCGCCACCACCGAGAGACCGGGAAACGGCTTGCGGTAGCCACCGTCGTTGTTGACCGTCACGCAGCGCCCCCCGTTCTCCAGTTCCGTGCGGATTAAGAAATTCGCCTTCGACGGTCGCACCTGAGTCTGATTGTTGTGATGCAGCAGAACCAGCATCAGTGCCGTGCCATCGTCGGTGCAGAAGAGCCGTAAAAACGCCCCCATTTCCGTCGGCAAAGACGACGACGTGACATCCCCGACACACTGCGCTCCCAGTGCCTCGATATCCTGGGTGAGCTTCCGCAGCGCAATATCGCCCTGCGCCACAGGATCCTGCGAGAGATCCGCCTGCGTAAAGACCAGCGGGGCGGTGTAGAGGCGCTTGTTCATCGCACTCATCTGGGTACGGCAGTAATAAATCATGTAGAGGCGCAGCCCCAGCACCCCGAGAAATGCCAGCCCACTCAGGACGAGTCCAAATCCGAGAAAGACACTCAGAAACGGAGCCACCGCACTGGTGATCAGTGCCAACAACCCCAGAAAGAGCCCCAGTGTCACGCCCAGCCGCTGACACCACTCTTGTGGTGTCTTATAGCTGAGCAGCCAGACAACCGCTCCTCCGGCAGCCTTGGTGCTACGATTCGGGAAGAGCTCTTTGCAGAATGCAGCATCCAGTGCGCCCTCACTCCGCGAGAAATCATGGAGCTTTTGCAGGAGTTTTTTCTCGTCGGGCCACGGGTTAAACTGGTACGTATCGTCCTGAAAATCCCCCTCACCGGTGCGCCAGAGTCCCTGGAGCACAAACTTGCCTCGCTCCAGAACGCCGTGCAACACAAAAGCGCGCTCCTCTTGCTCCTGCGGCAGAGCAAAGCGCAGGCGCAGCTCCAGCAGAAGCGATTCCTCATGGAACTCAGTGAGCCCTTCCAGATAGGTTGCCAGTGCTGCGGGCGCCGAGCCGCTCGTCAGATCCAGCGGTGTCGTGAGCTCCAGGGTGTCCGGGTCACGCAGACGCACGCCCTCGCCCAGCTCCTCGGCAAGCTGCGCACGCAACCCCTCGCCGTGTACGCGCGCAAAGCCCCAGAGAGTCGCCGTGAGTGCCACTTGAGGCGTCGCATTGCCCGCGAGCGCACAGGCATCGAGGAGAAGCTGCACCAGCGAGCGCAGGTCTTCCCCGGAGAATGTCCGATCCATAGGATCTTTTCGCATCAACGATAGCTGCATAGTGGCTCCTATTATAAGCCAAACTTAGGCACTCGGCTCCGGAACCATTCGCGAACGTGCCGCTGGTTGGAAACCGGCGGCTACTACGGAACGGCCCGTCCCGCCGCCGCAAGTGCCCCGGCGAAGTCCTTGCCCTCGTAGTTTGCAATATAGTGCGTCAGGCAACCCAGCGAGGTAGTTTATGGGGCTGGTAACTCTTTACCCCTGTGTACGGTTGGCAATCAACACGCTTCCTGGCGCGACACCTTCCGGCTCCAGTTGCTTGCGCCTCCCAGTAGCTCGAAGTGCCAGCTCTCCATCGGAGTTATTCCCGCTTCCCACTGGGCCAGGTAAGGCGCTGGACGGGTGCGAGGATGGTCTGAATGGCTTCAATAGCCTCAGGATCCGGCACGGCTCCCACAGTAGCAGCGTTCTGGCGTACTTGCTTCTCACTTGTCATGCCGACAAGAGTGGTGGCGACGGGCGCATTTTGCAGTGTCCAGGCCACGGCAAGCTCTGCCAGCGAGAAGCCGTTTGCTTTGCACCAGGCCAGCGCCTGAAGGCAGGCAAGCCGGAGCGCTTCGGGCGCGGGATGCCAGGGCTGGGGGCCGGAGTCGGAGAGAAGACCCATGGCGAGCGGCGATGCACCGATGACCCCAACCGATTTTTCGTCTAAGTAAGGAATTAAATCCCAGAGACTATTGTCATTAAGTGATGTATGACAGTAACTTAAAATAACGTCTATACTTGACCTCTCTAACACTTTGGGGTAGATCGCTAGCGGCAGGCCGCTCACACCCACAAAACGCACCTTGCCTGCTGCCACGCACTCACGGAGCGTGGGGAGCGTCTCCTCCAGAATCTGGTTAAAGTCCTCGGCGAACTCGATATCATGGCATAGAGCGATATCGAGCCGATCCATTCGAAGGCGGCGCAGGCTCTCGTCTACGCTCTGGCGCACGCGCGCTGCCGAGAAGTCAAAGTGTCCACTGGGCTTTTGCGTGTCCGGGTAGCGGCCTAGCTTGGTGCACAGAACATAGCTCGCGCGCGGGACGCCGCTCAGTGCGCTCCCGAGAACTTCCTCGGAGGCCTGGTACCAGGGACTCGTGTCGAAGAAATTGATGCCCAGCTCCAGCGCCACACGCACGGCTTGCGTCGCCTCAGCCTGTGTGACTTGGCCGTACGGCCCACCCAGTGGTGCGGCTCCAAAGCCCAGTGCGGAGACTGAAAGGCCTGTTTTCCCCAGTAAGCGAAATTGCATAGGAGCTTTTTCCACAGAGAGCGCCACAATCCCTGCGCTAGATTTTTTGAGAATTAGCTTTTTTGGTATGCTTCTTGATACTAAAGGGTAAACGATATAAATTTCTTTAAGGTGATCAAGCGATGAAACGTTGGCAGTTTTTTAACGACATAGTTCTTATCGTTCTGGGAGCGATGTTTTTTACGGGATGTGGCAGCGGCCTCCAGCCCGGTATCGGAGGGCTCTGGGGCAGCGGTGGCTCGGGTGGCTCCGGGGCGAGTAGTGCGCTGACGGGGCAGATTGTCTTTGTGAATAGTAGCACAGGCCGCTACCAGCTCTATCTGACCAGCGCCGATGGGAAGACAGTCAGGCGTCTCACCGAGGGCGACTGGCACGACTACCGTCCCGCGTTTTCCCCCGATGGCAAGAAGATCGTCTTTGCCAGCACGCGCGATAGCAATAGCGGTCAGCTCTACACCATCAATGCAGATGGTAGCAACCCGACACGGCTCACGAATGGCGCCTGGTCCGATTCGGGGCCGTCGTTCTTCGCCAATGGCAAGAAGATTGTCTTTGAGAGTACCCGCGACACAGGGGATGTTCCTCAGATCTACACGATGAACATGGACGGTAGCGAGGTGATGCGTATCACCTTTGGAACCCAGCGCGACTTCAACCCGGCTCTTTCTCCCGATGGTAAAGTCATCATCTTCGCGCGGGGAGAGGAAGAGGCCGCCCAGCTCTACGCCATTCACACCGATGGCACTGGCCTGACAGCGCTGACCAGTAGTGTGGGGGCCAACAAAAACCCCTCGTTCTCTCCCGATGGTAAGGCGATAGTGTTTGAGAGCAGCCGCACCGGCAACTATCAGATCTACGCAATGGGCACGGACGGTGCGGGTGTCAAGCGCCTGACCAATGATGCCTGGCCAGACTATAACCCCTCGTTCTCGCCCGACGGCAAAACCCTTATCTTTATGAGTGGCCGATCCGAGGGATTTCAGCTCTACCGGATGGCGACCGATGGTAGCAATCTTGCCTTACTCGTGACGTTTCCAGGCAATAGCAGCGACCCGCGTTGGTCAGTTCCGTCGCTTTAGGCCGCGAAGAGCTGAAGGCCACCATCCACGCGCAGAATTTGCCCGGAGATAAAGCGCGCCTCAGGGGAGCAAAGAAAGATCACGCCATCAGCGACTTCCTCAGGAAGGCCGTAGCGGTCTAGCGTTCCCTCAGTGACTGTCATTGCTGGGTCGAGAGGTCGCGTGGCATCGAAGCGCGCGGTTCGGGTGGGGCCGGGGCTGACCGCGTTCACGCGCACCGCATGGGGTCGGAGTTGGTAGGCCAAGCAGCGCGTGTACTCCACAATCCCGGCTTTTGCGACCGCGTAGATCACCCCATCGTCGCGCCCGATATGTGCGGCGCTGGAGGCGATATTAACGATTGCGCCCGTCTTGCGCTCGGCCATTTTATGGCCCACAGCCTGGCAGAGCAGAATCGTCCCGATAAGATTGCGATTGAGCATGGCGTGCATGTCCACCAGCTTCACTCCCAGCGCATCGTTGGGTTTGGGCTTTCCTCCCGCCGCCGCAATATCGCCGCCCGCCGCGTTCACCAAGATATCAATTGGTCCCAGCGCCGCCTCGATCTCGGCAATAAAGCGTGCCACATCGCTCTCATTAGAGACATCACCCACCACTCCGAGCTTCGCGCCCGCCGCCACCGCCGAGGCATCTAAGTCCGCGTGCTCGCCAAACTCTGCGGGGGCGGTGTGCGAGATGTCATGAATCGCCACAATCGCTCCACGCGCCGCCAGCCGCGTCGCCATCGTGTGGCCTAAGCCTCGTCCCGAGCCCGTCACCAAGGCCACTTTGCCTGCTAAGTCCATTGTTTCCATGGCAAACCGTTTCGCGCTGGCTCTTGCTTTTTCCTTCTGAAGCCAAAAAATGAAGTCTGGGCTAAAATAGGAGTCGAAGAAAACGGAGGATCGAAAATGCTACTTGCCCCACCCCCCGCCATGGTTTTGTTGACACAGACTCAGGAGAAGCTAAGTCTCGCAAAGATTGAACTGATACACCTGGAACCCACAGCTTTTATTTTGTTACTCGATACCCCTGAGTTAATGTACTTGTTTGCGGAGTTCGATCTTATCCGAACTCTGAAGCTGGGCAAGACTCACCTTACTCTGCGGCCCGTTGATCTGTCAAATATACTGGCGAGCGATGCGGATCATACTATTATTATTCAGGGAACACCGAAGGCTCTGGGTGAGGTTAGGACTCTTCTGGCGCTTCTGGATGTCGAGCCCAAAAGCGTTCAGCTGACGATGCGATTTTTGCAGAAAGGCAAGCCAGAAATTCATCCTGTGATCTCTACTTTCAGCAACTCAAAAGGCCGAATCGCGATTGGATGTACGACCGATCAACAGAGTGTCACTGTGATTCCGCATCTGAACCGCGACGGCAAGACTGTTGCAGTGGCAGCACAGGTGAATAAGGAAAAGTGGCAGGTACAGACTCTGAAGCTGGGTGTAGAGACGAAGTTTGTCTTTCCGAATAACCAGGAGCTGTTTGTCACCGCGACTCTACCGGAACCTCGGCGAGAGGGCCACCGGCTTTAGCCGTGTAGGTGAATCGCCGTGCTTGATGCTTGACAATTCTGTCTCTAAGCGATATGGTGATTTATGCTTAGGCAATTCAAGTACAGGCTGTACCCCACCGCTTCTCAAGAGTTGGCTATGAACCGAACCCTTGAAGAATGCCGCTGGCTCTACAATCAGTTGCTTGAACAGCGC
>NZ_JAYVPL010000012.1:0-9803 GCF_043757465.1 Armatimonas sp. | reverse complement strand
TGGCCGAAATTACTTTTGAAATCCCGGCGCGGAACTCCTCCCTCGACAACGCCTCTTTTCAGCGCGGTTTCCACCGCCAAATTAGTCTAAACGCGAATAACAAAGCATAGTGATGAGATCATTGACTACGAATGACGCCAGCAAGCGGGCAAGCCTATCGGTTCTGGTAAAGGGATGAGCTGGACAAAAGTGGGTAGTCGTGCTTTAGCCCTTCTGACATGTGCTGAGTTAAATGCTCGAACGGCCCCTGTCAGGGCTGGAGCATGATCACGAGATTTGCGACAGAAAGAATTATTTTTCCGAAAGTCGCCAGAGCCGCCAGAACAATCCTCCCAGCCAGAGAAGCGCGGGGAAGACTAAGCTGCGCTGCATCAGGCCCGTCCACCAGCGCCCGTGCCAGCCGATACTGTGCAGATAGAGCGAGGCCCCCACAATCCCCCCGAGCGCCAGAGCGCCGCAGAACAGCGCAAGGCGGCTCAGAAAGCGCTCCCGGCGCAGGCAAAACGATGCAATCGCTAAAAAGATCGGGGCGAAGACCAAGGTGGAGAGGGGGTTATGAATGCGCCCAATCAGCGTGCAGGGTTCTATGCGTGTGAGCTGACCACAGGTGAGGTCATCGGTCGTGAGGTCGGCAAGATCCGTGGGAAAGAAGCCCAGGAGCAGAAGCGACACCCCAGCAATGGCAAGGAGCACACTCTCCCGTTTCAGATTGTGCTTGAAAAGTGCCCGTGCCGCCGCGAGCGCCCCTAGCCCCAGGAGAAAAAAACAGGCAGTCATCAGCGGGCTGTAGTCGGAGCGCACCAGCTCACTCAGAAAATTCCAGGGATGGTAAGGGTAGGTCGCCCCGGTCGTGGCATGAAGACGCGGCGACGGTAGCACGTGCAGAACGACGAGATCCGCCCCCGCCAGCGCAATGCTCACGGCTCCCATTTGTACCGATTTTCTCGCCATGTTTTTTCCCCTCTAGGCCGGGTCGCAGACCACGCCCAGCCAGCTCTTGCCCTGAGCCACAATGACCAGAGTCGCCTCCGTCCCCTTACTCTTGGCCTTCAGCCCGAGCTCTTGATGCACAGCCTCCGGCTCCTTGGGGTAGCGCCGCTTCTTGACCACCAGTTTCCCAATCCCTTGCTCCCGCAGCCAGCGCCCCAGTGTCCGCTCACGGTAGGGTAGTGCGATGCGGACACGATAGGTGCGCACCCCGGAACAAAACACAGCCTCGTCCGCCGTGAGGTAGGCATCCTCGGGTGAGAGCAGCGCGGCGCGGGTGCGCTCCGCCAGTGCTCCCAGTGCCCCCACCCGTAGAACTGCGGGGTCGGGATCCAGCAGATACGCGCCGAGCTGCGGAGCTAGCGGCGGGGGCTCGCTCTCCGCTTCGTAGCGCTCTTGGCCGGGGAGCAGCAGTGCCTGCGGAGGGCCGCTCTCTGCCCCCAGCACCACACAAGCCTCCTTGCACGTACGGTCCTCGGAGAGAAACGTGAGCTGCCCTCCTAGCGCCGCTAAAATCGCATCCGGCAGGGCGGGCGAGAGCTTTGCGACCACCACTCGACTTTTCGCCTGGAGCTCGCTCAGAAAGCTCAGAGGCGGCTGGTAGCGCTCGGCATCCCGGGAAAAGCGTGTCGCGCCGTCGCGGCGGGCGGGATCAAAGAAAACGCCGTCCCAGTGGCCCTCCTGCACAAAACTTGTGGCATCGGTGCAGTGGAAAGTAATGCGCTCCCCCACTCCGTAAACACCCGCATTGGCACGGGCAAACACCAGACGAGCCGGGTCAGTATCCAGTGCCACCACGCGCATGCCCGCTTCAGCCAAGGCCAGGCTGTCTCGCCCGATTCCACAGCAGGCATCCAGAACCATTTTACAGCCCATAAAACAGCCCGCATGAAACGCCGCGATTTCCTCGGAGCTCGCCTGCGCCAGGGAGTCTGCCGTTAAAAAAAGCTGCTCCGCCCGCTTCCAGCCACGTTTTCGTGCACGCTCACGCCCCTCCAAAACCGCCAGAGCACCCGCGCGCTGCTCCGGCTCCAGTCCGCGCTGCTTGCTCAGTGCTGCCACGCCCCGTGCGAGAAGTGCCGCGCCCGGCTTCGACACCAGAAAGCTCGCCGTCGCTTCTGTCACGAGCCGCCCACGAGTGCCTTCGCTTCATCGGTGACCACTTTAGGAACCACAAACTGAATCTGCTTCAAGGCCGCATCCGGCGTCCGAAGCCAGCTTGCCAGCAGAAACTCAAGGCTAGTGAGCGCCACTTGCGCCTCGGGAGTGCCCTCGGGCCGCGACTTATTGTAGCTCTCCAGAACCGGAGCCAAGTCCGCACGGGAGAAGAAGGCGGGTATTAGCGTTATCCCATTCTGGGTGAGATTGAGCAGCCGCTTGCCCGGTAGCTCCGCCATGAACAGAGGCACACCACCACCGGTCTCGGGCTTTCCCTGCTGCTTCAGAAATGCCTTCGCCTGCTCCACTTCGGCAAGATCTGGAATAAACGCAAGAGCCGTCTTGTTTTCTGACTTCTGTGCCTTCTGCCAAAGCTCCCCAAGCGCCACTGCCTTGATACGCAGGCTCGCTCCCAGCGTGGGGTTCTGCTTTGTGAGCTTCTCCAGGAACTCGACAGCGCCACTCTTGCGTAAAAACACCCCGATAGTGGATATACCTTTACCGTCCGGTGGGTTCGCCGTGAGAGCGGCTCCGCTCTCGTTGGCCAAAATGAAGCCCGGCACAGGGGCTAGCTTTGCCGCGATCTGTGGTGCCGTGAGCACTCCAGGCAGCTTGAGATTGGAGAGCACTTGTGGCGGGGGCGGGAGTAGAGGGGGGGACGGGGGTAGATACATTGACTTGACTCCTGATAGCTCAAAAAACAAAACACCCCCACCGAGGCTTGTTAGCTGGCGAGGGCGTGGCTGTAGCGGCTAAGCAGCCTGGTAGTAGATAATGGCGCGCTTGAGCAGGGTTATCTCCGCGCCCTCTGTCGTCAGGACATGGATAGAGGATTCATCGAACCACTTTACCTGCCCGTTGAGCGTCTGCCCATTTATCAACAGAAATGCCAGAATCGTGTGCTCATCCCGCAACCGAATCATCGCTGCGGAGCTTAGCTGAATCGTGGGCATACGGTCCCGGCTGGGGCCAAAATCCATAGGTTAGTCCTCGCTCTTCTTAGCAGCGCGGACAGGCTTTGCCGTCTTCGCTTCAGAGACACTTCCCACTGTCGTCTTAGTACGTGCCTTGTAGGCTTCTTCCTTACGCTTCCACATCTGGCGCAATTCTTTTGCTCGAACTCGCATCGTTATTTCCTCCTTACACTCAGGATACCGAAAATGCAGTCTATTCTACCGCACCTTGACTCTCAACCCAATTCGCGATAGAATTTTTAGCCTGTTGGTTCTTTAGTGGTTTCCCGTCGTAGCTCAGCCCGGATAGAGCAGTCCCGTCCTAAGGGAACGGCCGGGGGTTCGAATCCCTCCGACGGGATTTAGTTCGACCTGGAGAGGTCGCATAGTTGGTCTAGTGCGTCCGCCTCGAAAGCGGATGAGTGCAAGCTCCGTGGGTTCGAATCCCACCCTCTCCGTTT
This sequence comes from Armatimonas sp., assembly GCF_043757465.1. Taxonomy (GTDB): domain Bacteria; phylum Armatimonadota; class Armatimonadia; order Armatimonadales; family Armatimonadaceae; genus Armatimonas. Next base: position 6,244 of record NZ_JAYVPL010000012.1, on the reverse strand, counting down.
CCCCCTTCGAAACTCCAACGCATTCCGAAACCCCAACGAAACCAAGCCACGGTACAATGGCGGCATGTCCTCCTCTTCCGTGCCCTCCTTCACCATCGCGGGGCTCCAGCCCCATGCCTGCGGGCTCCCGATCCCTCTCTCCGATGACATTGAGCGCCTCGAAACGCTTTTCTCCGAAGTGCTAGCCGAGCAGGAAGGCGCGGCGTTTGTCGCGCTCTCACGCAAGCTGATGGAGACGGCCCACGAACACGACATGACCCCCAAAAAGCTGCTCGAAGCGATTCCGGAGCTGACGGACTCGGCGGTTTGCGCGCGGCTTTTGCGCGCGGTGACGGTGCTCTTTCAGCTTCTTAACACGGCGGAGCAAAAAGAGATCGTGCGCGTGAACCGAGGCCGCACGGAGCCGCGTTCGGAGTCTATCCGCGAGGGCGTGCAGCGGCTTAAAGAGCAGGGACTGAGCGCGGGCGATGTGCAAAAAATCCTCAACAAAATCGAGATCTGCCCGACGCTCACGGCGCATCCCACCGAAGCGCGCCGCCGAGCCGTTCTCGATAAATTACTACGCGTCGCCGAGGGGCTGGCACTGCGCTCACAGACGGCAGACGGCTCGCACTTAGACCAGCCGCTAGAAGGCAACCCGAGCATCCGCGCCGATGAGAACCTGCGCCGCGCTCTCACCGAGCTCTGGCAAACCGATGAGATTCGCATCACGCCCATCACGGTTCCGGAAGAGGCACGTAACGCACTGTACTTCTTTGAGCGCACGATCTTCTCCGTGGTGGCGTGGCTCCACACCGACCTGCGCCGCGCCCTAGCCGAGAACTACCCCGAGGCGACATTCACCATTCCCTGCTTTGTGAGCTACCGCTCGTGGGTGGGGGGAGACCGTGACGGTAACCCAAACGTGACAGCAAAGATCACCTGGGAGACGCTCAAAGAGCACAGAAGAATCGCTCTGGAGTTCTTTGCAGAGCGCGTCGAGAATGTCCGCCGGGCACTCACGCTCTCGGTGAAGCGCGTTGCAGAAAATGACCCGCTACTGGCCTCGGTAGAGCGCGATCTGGCCGAAGTACCCCTGCCCGAGAACCGTCGCCTGCGCCATATCGGGGAGCCGTATGTGCTGAAGCTGCTCTGCGTGCACGCCCGGCTCCTGGCAACTTTAAACAATGCCCCGCATGCCTACGCCAGCGATGCGGCGTTTATTGAGGATCTCATTCTGGTGCAAGATGCCCTGCGACGCAACCACGCGAGCTCCGTGGCGGATGCCGGAGACATGGCGGACTTAGTCGTTCAGGCGCGCAGCTTCGGATTTCACCTCGCTCCCCTTGATGTTCGGCAGCACAGCGATGTTCATGCCAAAGCCGTCACCGAGATTCTAGCGCTGGCAGGCGTCACCGCGAACTACTCCGCGCTCTCCGAGGATGAGAAAGTGGCCATATTGCGCTGGGAGCTGCGCTCACCCCGGCCTCTGGTAAGCCGCGATGCCCCGCTCTCGGCCCAGACACGCGAGGTTTTAGATGTCTTTGAGGTGATCCGCCGCGCCCGCCGCGAGCTCTCGCCCCAGAGCGTTGTCTGCTACATCATCAGCATGACCCACGGCGCGAGTGATTTGCTGGAGCCACTGCTCCTCGCCAAAGAAGTGGGTCTCGCCGGAGAGCTAGACATTGTCCCGCTCTTTGAGACCATTGATGATCTGCACCACTGCGGCGATTTAATGGCCGATGTCTTCAAGATCCCCGAGTACAAGGCGCACTTAGCCACCCGAAATCACTTTCAAGAAATCATGCTAGGCTACTCGGATTCCAGCAAAGACGGCGGCTTTCTAGCAGCGAACTGGGCCTTACAAGCAACGCAAGAGAAGATAGCAACGGTCTGCCACGAGGCGGGGATCACGCTGCGGCTCTTCCACGGACGCGGCGGGACGGTCGGTCGTGGCGGTGGACGTGCCAACAAGGCGATTCTTGCGCAGCCGCCTGGCAGCTTCGACGGACAGATTCGCTTCACGGAACAGGGTGAGGTCATTTCTTTTCGCTACGGCCTCGCTCCGATTGCCCACCGGCATTTAGAGCAGATTGTCAACGCCGCGCTTCAGGCCGCCAGCCCCAAGCGCCAGGCCAAAGAGAGCGAGGAGGGAAAAGTCGTGCTGGAGCAGATGGCGCAAAAAAGTCGAGAATTCTACCGCGCGATGGTTCACGACGACCCGAGCTTCTGGACGTTCTTCGCACAGGCCACTCCGATTGCCCACATCAGCAAGCTCCCGATTGCCTCGCGCCCCGTCTCACGTAGCGGCAAAGCGCTCGCCAGCGTGGACGATCTGCGGGCCATTCCGTGGGTATTCGCCTGGATCCAGAGCCGCTACATCGTCCCCGGCTGGTTTGGCCTCGGAAGCGCTCTAGAATCCTTCATCGGCGACAGTCCCGAGAAGCTCGCCCTCATGCAGAGCCTCTGGCGCGAGTGGGCGTTCTTCAAGACCGTCGTGGACAACGCTCAGCTAGAGCTCACCCGCACGCACCTGCCCACCGCCAAACTCTACGCCGACCGCTGCGACGATCCGGCGCTACGCGACAAGTTCCACAACCTCATCGAGGGCGAGCACACCCGCACGATCAAGTGGGTCAGGCTCCTCACCGGCCAAGAGGGCGAGCTCATGAGCCACGCGCCCGTCGTTAGAGCCACCGTGCATCTGCGCAACCCCGCCGTCCTGCCGCTCTCGCTCCTGCAAGTCGCGCTGATGGAACGCCAGGAAAAAGAAGGCGAGAGCGATCTGCTGCGCGAGGCCATTCTTCTCTCCATCACCGGAATCGCCGCCGCCATGCAGAGCACCGGGTAGATTTATAGTGGTTCGATGCGCACCACTCCTGCTTCGACGCACTCGATACTCAGCGCACTGCCGTGCAGCAGCGACATTCCCAGTAAGGGGCGCTTACCCATCGCCAGAACGCGGACACGACGAAGCGTACCGTCGCAGAGAATCGTGGCTCCGTGGACGGGTAGCTGCACCTCGCTATCGTCGGCAAGATTGGCGGGCGTGTCGTACTCAAACGGAAGCCCCATTGCAGCCACGGCGACAACAGGAAGAGTGAGGAAGCCCACGAACCCGGTGTCTACCACAAACTCAATCGTCAGATCGGGGTAGCCCGGAAGCCGAAACGTGACTGGCACAGTGGGATGAAGGCGCTCGACCTTGCCAAACGTCATGCCGCTGTCCGCTCCATGATGCCCCCCAGAGACTCCGCGACGTTGTAGCCAATCTTGAGACCGTAAAGTCGGGCGTGAGGATGGCGAGCATGGAGCTTCTCAGCAGAATCCAAACCCAGCTCATCTACTTCAAAGTCTCCGGTTTCAATATCAATAATCACCATCTTGCCGATATTGTCATCCGTCTCCACCTGCGAACGAATGTGCTCCGCATAAAGCGCCTTCCCCAAACGAGCCACCTCTTCACGACTCAGTGTCACACTTTGCATCCTCAGACCTCCCGCCTATTTTACCGCCGCCCAAACTGTCATCGCCATGTTCTATGCGTCTATCATGCCACTAAGACCCGTTCTGGTGTGGGGTTCGGAGCACAGAGATCGGCAGAACAATCATGTCGAAGCGCCAGCCGGGCAGCGTCTTGAGGAGCGCTGCCAGGGCGATATTATTGTCTGAAATATCGTTGCGTCGCCGCACCACGGCGGCAACACGCTGCTCACCTTTTTGCGCCAGCAAGTCCATGTGGTAGTCCCAGAGAGCATCGGGCAGATCATCGGGACCGGGGTCTTCCACAACCGTGTAGCCTTGGGCGCGAAACGCACACGCCAGCCAGTGCCGCGCATCACGGGTGGAGCGAATCCACCCTGGAATTTCTTCAGGAACTCCAGGAATCATAACAACCTCCGATGGTCGGGCGCATCTTCCACCCGTACATAAACAAACTCGTCGCTCCGCCGAATCGCCGCCACCATGCAAAGTCTCACTCGACTTATCCCTGGTTATCCCTGGTTATCCCTGGGCGTGGACGCGCTCACAGATGTTGCGGACAATTGCCTCTAAATTGCCATCCGCGCTTTTAAAGGCGTAGTCGTTGACGGTCAGTGGAGCGCCCAGCACCACAAGCGGGGCACCGTACGACGGGCACGCGATGGCCTGCTCGGTGGTGAGGCCGCCGACAGCTTGCACGGGCACCGACACAGCGGCAGCCACGTCACGCAACTGATCTAACGGGCTGGGCATGCGCGCTCCGCTGGCCGCGATCCCCCGGCGCTCGTCGAAGCCGATGTGGTGGATGACGTAGCCACAGCCCAGATCTTCGAGACGCTTGGCAGACGCAACCATGTCGTCGGAGATCATGTTGTCGCCCATCACGCCCACCCCAAAGTCGCGGCCCGCCTTGACCACTTCGCGGATAGTGTGAGGGTGCGCCCGCTCCATCACGACCACATGCGTTGCCCCCACCTTGGCAACAATCTCGACCTCGCGGTAGCCACCGTCCATGATCTTTAAGTCCGCAACAATCGGGACATTCGGGAAGGCTTCACGCAGCACGCGCACTCCGTTGGCTCCGTGCGCCATCAGCATCGGCGTCCCGGCTTCTAGCCAGTCCACGCCCGCGCGCATCGCTAAGTGCGCCGTCTCTAGTGCCTCGTCGAGGTCCACAATATCAAGTGAAATCTGTACAATCGGTCTCATGTTGGCATTCTACCCGAAGTGTGCCGCTAGTTTTTTGCGGACAAACGCCACGGATTTTTCCAGATCGTCCCTACCGTTCATGCCGTCCTCGATGCTCACCCAGTGCGGGGTACTTCCAGCGGCTTTCAGGGTGGTGAAGATAGCATCATAGTCGTTGAGGCCCTCGCCGATCACACCGTGGGCGAGGCGGGCAGCGTAGCCGACACTGTCTTCTTCGTGGCGTAGATCCTCGATGGTACCGGACGTTAAGTAGCGATCGGATGCGTGCATGGTAAGCACGCGGTGCTTGACGAGCTCTAAGACATCCAGCGGGTCTTCGCCCGCTAAGAAAGCATTGGAGGGATCGAAGTTAACGCCAAAGTGCGGCGAGTCAATCGCGTTCACTATCTCGCAGAAGATATCGGATTTTTGCGCAAACTCAGGGTGGGTCCAGTAGTTGTCTTTGTAATGATTCTCAATGATAAGTGTGACGCCGTGTTCCGCCGCGAAGGGCAGGAGGCTGGAGATTGCCCCGACCACGCGCTTCACACCGTCTTCGCGCGACAGATCGGGGCGGCGCTGGCCCGAGAGCACGCGACAGTAGCTTCCACCCAGAGCTGCTGTGAGCCGAATCCAGCCGCGCTCTTTCTCCAGCTCGCCTTCCAGATCATCGGCGGTGAAGTCCGGGGAGCAACAGAGCATCGGCATGACGAGATTCTTTGCCGCCAGCGCCTCGCCTACGGCTGCGAGCCAAGCCGGATCGTCACCGTGGCAGAAGCCCGCGTAGAACTCCAGCCCGTCAATATCCAGAGTAGAGGCCAGCTCAATCCAGTCAAAAACCGTCATGGTCTTGTGGACGCACAGCTCGTCCATAAAAGCCTTGGGAAAGGCAGCGAGTTTGGGTATCATGCGGGCATTTTACCGGCTATACTGGTGGCATGCTCACAGACGAACAACTTGAGTTCTATCGCGAGAACGGCTACGTTCTGGTGAAGGGACTTTTTAATAAAGACGAAATGGCGCGGCACCGGCAGGCGCTGCATGACCTGGCGCACCGGCTCTATGTGGAGACAAATCGTGGCTCCGACGCGACCTGGGGCGCAGCGCGCGATTATGTGGAGGGTGGGAAAACATCCTCGCTCCAGCACTGCCATGATGTCCAGTTCTATGATGCGGGCCTAGCCCGGCTAATCGCGGACGAGCGGCTGAGCGGCGTGGCAGCGCAGATTATCGGCCCCAATGTCCAGCTCCACCACACCAAGATGTTTATCAAGCCGCCCGAGAAGGGCAGCCCGTTCCCGATGCACCAGGACGCGCCGTTTTTCCCGCACGCCCACCACTCCATGATCGCCGCCATCGTGCACTTCGACGCGGCAACGCTGGAGAAAGGCTGTCTGAGAGTCGTGCCGGGCAGCTACAAGCTCGGGCTGCTCCCCCATGATCCGACCGGCGGCTGGCACGTAGACCCTGAGGGGTACCCGGTAGAGGATGCCACGCCCTGCCCTGCCGAGGCCGGGGACGTGCTTTTCTTTAGCTACCTGACGATCCATGGCAGCGGCATCAACGCCAGCAGTGAGGCACGCACCACGCTGCT
>NZ_JAYVPL010000011.1:0-9895 GCF_043757465.1 Armatimonas sp. | reverse complement strand
CTTTGTTTGTTGAGTTTTTAAATAGTTCGACGTTTTTGTTTGAAAAAGTGAAGTGGTATACAGGGTGTTTACAACTCAATTAGGAATGCTATAGTTGGAGCGGCTTTGAACTTTTGCCGTGTGTTTTCCTGGTTGGTTGGTGAGCCACTTGCGACCACTCGTGTAAGTCGTTTTGCCAGGCTAAAATCCTGGGGGCTGGCCGCCGCATGAATTCGCCAGCAGTATCATTAGGGCATGACCTCGGGGAAAAAGGTCGGCAAACTCCTCATCCTTGAGGACAGTCTCGAAAGTATCTCTCATCTTGATGTAGATGTTATTTCTTTTGAATGCTGCCTTTGCGATGCGCTGTGTCTGTTCTGGGATGGATGGTAGCTCCGATGCTTTGAGGGACATGGCTGGACTCCAAGGTTAGATTCCCTCGATTTTATCGCCGTTCCGAACCCCGCGCGAATTCGCCAGCAGTATCAAAAAATGGACTTGACAAAATCAAAAAACCGATTCATGAAAAAGGCTCGATTGGATTGTAAGATTCAAGAATCAGGATTTGTCGTTGTTGAAGGGCCTTTGAATCCTCAGAATCGCCCGAAGTAGCGACTTCAGTCGAACATTCCCCGGACGTACTCAAGGTACGCCGCGTCGTCGGTGATGGCTTTGCCGGGCGAGTCGGAGAGCTTGACGACGGGCTGACCGTCCAGGCGCACGAGTTTCAGGACGATCTGAAGGGCTTTGTCCCCGAGATCGTTGCTCAGGTCAGTGCCGATGCCGAAGATTGTCCGAATGCGCCCCTCGAAGCGCTCCGCCAGTGCGATGGCCTTGGGAATGCTCAGGCCATCGGAGAAGACAGCGGTCTTGGAGCGGGCATCAATACCGAGGCTTTCGTAGTGCGCCAGCAGCTTCTCGCCCCACGCCGCAGGATCACCTGAGTCGTGACGGCAGCCATCGTAGGCTTTGGCAAAGAGCCGGTCGAAGTCCGCCAGAAATGCATCGAAGCCGAACACATCCGAGAGCGCGATGCCAAGATCGCCTCGGTAGAACTGCATCCATTCTTCCAGCATGAACTTCTGGGATTGGAGGAGCGGTGCGAGTGCTTGACCGGCCTGCAGAAACTCATGCGCCATTGTCCCAAATGGCTTGAGATTGAATTTTTGGGCCAGATGCACATTGCTCGTTCCAATTAAGTACGGAGCCAGCCGCTCGGTGACGCGCTCCTGCCACACTTGTGAGTAGCGCCGCCGTGTCCCAAACTCCATCACCCGAACTGGCACCGAGGCGCTCTGGAGCTGAGCGAGCTTCTCCTCTAAGCGGGACAGCCCCTCCGCCTCGCGCTCCGGAGTGAGCGGAAAATGATGCCGCGACCAGACCTCGTTGATCGTCGCTAGCACCGGCACCTCAAAGAGAATCGTCGCCAGCCACGGGCCACGGATGCGCAATGCAAAGCCAACGCTCTCGTCCGTGGTGATTTCGATCTGGCGGGGATCAAGCGTGAAGTGTTCCAAAAAGTCCACAAACTCGGGCCGGATATAGCGAATGGCGCGTAGGAATTGCGCCTCGTCAAGAGTCAGCCGAAGCCCCGCCAGCTTGTCTAGCGCCGTGCGAATCTCAGTGGCAAATGGGCGCAGGTCGGTGTCTTTGGTGCGGCACTGAAACTTGTACTCGGCTTGCGCCTGCGGGTGTTGTCCCCAGACCACCTGCATCATGGTGAATTTGTACAGATCGGTATCGAGAAGCGAGACGATCATTTGATTTCCTCTGTGGTGGTCAGTCGTGCCCCGGCTGCTTTTAGGTCGGCGAGAAACGCATCTTGAAGGTGTGTAAAGCCGGGTACGGGCGAGAAACCGTCGGTGAGGAGCGTGAGTTTCTGCGCGGGGATGCCGTGCCTCACTAAATCGCGGACGGTGCTCGCGACGCAGTGGCTGCCCGCTTCCCCACAGATCAGGATTTCGTCGGCCTGGGAGAGAGCGGCGAGAAGGGAGTGGTTGGGCAGAGTTGATGCGTCCTCGGGATCGGGGACATCGGCGGCGATGGCGCTGTAGTGCTCGGTGAAGGGATTCTCCCCCTTGCGAATATAGTCCACGCTCCGGCCCGTGCGCGTTTCCCAGGCGCAGAGCGCGGCAAAGAGCTCCGCGGCGACGGCATGGCCTGCGCTTCCTATCAGGCAGTGGGGCGGCCAGATGCACAGGGGGTAGCGCCCATTACGTGCCAGCGCCGCGACATAGGCCACGCTTCGCTCCTGATGCGCCGGATTCGCCGCGTGCCAAAGAGTCCGAGTCTTTGTCTCGATAATGGTGAACGGAGCGGGTGGGTTGCCGTCAGTATCTCCCCACCAGAGCGGGTGGGCGATATCCAATAAGTGGTGCGTGTCCAGCGTGACGTGAATCGCAGAGAACTCCGTGCGCTGCACGAGCGCGGCAATGCGCGAAATATCGGCCTCCGCTCCGGCGACAAAGAGCGCCCCGGAGTGCGGATTGCAGAAGTCTTCCTGCGGGTCAATGATGAGTAAGTGTCGTTTCATAGATTATAAGTGTGAATTAAACACGAAAAGTTGCACGGATAATGAGTCGTGAAAAAAATAGTCCACAAGGCTCCCGGATATACTATCGGCAAATCATGAACTTTCTCTCGCACCATGCTCTTGCTCGCCAGCTCTCCCCCGACGAGCCGCCGCTTTTCTACGCCGGTAATCTTCTGCCGGACTGGCTGGGCATCTCCCGCGAAGGCGGCGTGAAGAAGCAGCATCTTGAGGGTAAGGCAGGGGCGCTGGCAGAGGGTGCCCGTTTGCACTTAGCAACCGACCAGCGCTTTCATGCCGACTCTGCGTTTGTGGCACTCTGCGAAACGGCAAAGGTTCTCCTGCGGCCTCTGCCTCTGAATCGCGTGTTTTTCTTTGCCCACGTGGCGGTGGAGCTCACGATGGATGCCCAGCTTCTGCGCACCGATCCCACGCACGCCACCGATCTCTTCACCCGGCTGGCGCTCTGCCTGCCCGAGATCGCCCCCGAGGCGGCGCACTTGCTGGAGCGTGGTGCACTGCCGGAGCTGGCGGGAGTGGCGGAGCGCTTTGTAGAGTACCGCTGGATCCTGGCCTACGAGACCGATGCAGGGCTAGCCCGGCGGCTGATGCAGCTGGGGGCACGTCTGGGAATCACGACACTGGATCCTGAGAACCAGCAAGCGCTGACAGATGTCTTTACACAGCTCTATCTGTCCGTGGCACCGGAGACAGCCGGACTGATTTCCCGCTCGGCTCCCGTGTTTTAAGCTTGGCTCCCGTGTGATAAAATTACGGGTAGAGCTATGCCGACGACAATTGAACGCCCCGAAGTAGAAGAGGCCCCTACCCTTCCACCCGATTTTGTCCCAAGTCACCTGGACATGCCCGGCCTGAACGACCTGAGCGATATCCGCGAGGGAGTGGATCTCACTGGCCCCTGGATCGTGATTCTCTACAACGACGACTGGCACTCCTTTGATGATGTGATTGATATTCTCCAGAAAGCGGTGGGTTGTACTGTGGAGGAAGGCTTTCAGATCGCGCTGCGTGTCCACCTTGAGGGGCGTGCTATCTGCTTCTCGGGGACGCAAGAGGAGTGCGAGCGGGTCGCTAAGATTATCGCGACGGTTCGCCTCCAGGTTGAGACAGACCGGGCCTAGAGCACAGACCGGGCCTAGAGCGCCGCTTCCAAAAATCCCACCACCCGGTCTGCGTAGTCCGGGGCGGTACGGACACTGAGCGTATGGCCTGCGTCCTTGACAAGCCAGAGCTGGGCCTCTCCTCCTGAGGCAGCATGCAATCGGTGCGCGTGGTCGGGCGTTACCAGGGCGTCGTTGGCACCATGAATGATTAAAACGGGGCGCGGTGCAATCTTTCCAATGGCCTCCTCCGGCGCGATTCGAGCCGTAGGTGTGCCCAGAAGATGCTCCCCGATACTCCGTGTGGCCGGGGCGAGCGCCTTGCCCACCGTCTCTCCAAAAAGCGTCTCCAGGCGTCTCTGAATCGGGCCGTCCATGCGGGCGAAGCCACAGTCTGCCACCACGGCCCGCACCGTGGGCTCCTGCGCGGCCACAAGAAGAGACACCGAAGCTCCCATGCTCTCGCCCAGCAGGAAAAGCGGCAGCGCCTGGAGGGAAGGCTGGCACTCCGCCCAGCGAATCGCTGCCAGAAGGTCTCGTGGTTCCGTGAGTCCCAGAGTCGCCTGCGTGCCTCCACTCCACCCGTGCGCACGGAAGTCGTAGAGCAAGGTGGCGAAGCCTGCGGCGTGTAGGAAGTGCAAGTAGGGGAGCATCGTGTCTCGGCAGCCGCTGTAGCCGTGCGAGAGAATTACCAGACCACGCGGGCTCGGGGCATGCACGAGCCAGCCCGAGAGACGAACCCCATCTAGCGACGAAAATCTGATTCGTTCATAGGCAAGCCCTAGCCCGGTACGCGGTGTTTTTGAGTGATGTCGGCGCGGCGGATGGAGAAAAACCCAGGCTAGTGTCGCAGGAAGTGCTAGAGCAGCACCGCCTAAAATAAGAGGGAGATAACGTCGCACACTTATCCCTACGTGCAAAACTACACTATAGTTCCGGGCTAATTTGGGTATGATACACTCGTTGAGCGGAACTTTCCGCCATTGAGGAAGAGAACATGGCACGAACCCCGATTATCGCGGGTAACTGGAAGATGAACAAGGGGACTGCAGCAGCAGCGTCGGTACTGGCGCAAGAAGTGGTCACAGCGATTGCGGGAAAGAGTGGAGTCACGGTGGTAGTGTGCCCTCCCTATACGGTTCTTCATACCGTGCGGGAAGTGGTCACGGGGTCGTCGGTGGTACTGGGCGCACAGGACGCGTTTTGGAAAGCAACGGGAGCCTACACCAGCCAGATTTCAGGCGAAATGCTTAAGGACGCTGGGGTGACTTATGTGATTCTGGGGCACTCGGAGACACGGGGGCGCTTTGGAGTTCCGGAGCCCGAGGAGACCGTCAAGCACTACGGCGAGACCGATGCCACTGTCAATCTGAAGGTCAAAGCGGCTATCGCGGCGGGTTTGGAGCCGATCATTTGTATTGGAGAGACGCTAGATGAGCGCGAGGGAGGCAAGACCGATCTGGTTGTTTCCTCGCAGGTCGCTGGGGCGATTACGGGAGTGACAAGCGAGAAAGCACTGCGCCTAGTCTTCGCCTACGAACCCGTCTGGGCCATTGGTACCGGCAAGGTCTGCGATGCCACCGAGGCGAATCGTGTCTGCGGCATTGTCCGCCAGACCGTCCGCTCTTTGTACGGAGTCGAGGTTGCCGATGCGGTTCGTGTTCAGTACGGCGGCTCAATGAAGCCCGACAACGCTGCCGAGCTGCTCAGCCAGCCGCACATTGACGGCGGACTGATCGGGGGGGCAAGCCTCAAAGCTGCTGACTTTGCCGCCATTGTGGACGCTGCGGCCTAGCCCGTGCCCAGAAGGTTCAGGCACGTCTCCTCCCCGACGCTCACCCGCTCCTCAAGACCATCCCATCCCTGACAGGCGGGTAAACTCCCCGAATGGTCAGTGGCACGAGAGGGGCCGCAGGGTACAATAGACCCACATGATCGGGATTGAGACGGAGTACGGAATCTACGTGGAGGGAAAAGGTGCCCAGGATCTCGTGGACGAGGCGGGCTATCTGGTAAAACTGGTGCCCTCACCGACGGTCGCGGGGCGCTGGGACTACAAGCAAGAGCACCCCCGGCGGGATATGCGCGGCTTCACCGTGGATCACCTCTCCATTGACCCCAACGATGCCCAGTTTGAGCAGATGGGGCGGCCCCACTCCACGGACATTGAAGTGCGCTCCGACAGAGTGCTCCCCAACGGTGCGCGGCTCTACAACGACCACGGCCACCCCGAGTACGCCACCCCCGAGTGCACCAGCCTGCGGGAAGTCATCGCCCATGATCGGGCCGGGGAGCGCTGGATGCAGCGCCTCGCCGAGCGCCGGATGAAGCAGCTTGGGGCCGAGTCGCTGGTGGCGATGTACAAGAACAACACGGATTTTCATGGCGCGAGCTACGGTACCCACGAGAGCTACTTGATGCGCCGCGAAGTCCCGTTTGACCGAGTGCTGGAGGGGCTGCTGCCGTTTTTTGCGACGCGCCAGCTCTACGCCGGAGCCGGGAAAGTCGGGATGGAGAATGCTGGAGCGAATCCTCCTGCGCTCTTTCAGCTCTCCCAGCGCGCCGATTTTTTTACCACGCTGGCGTCGGTGGACACACTCTACAACCGCCCAATAGTCAACACTCGCGACGAGCCTCACGCCGATGCGCGGCGCTTCCGGCGGCTGCACGTGATCTGCGGCGATGCCAACTTTGCGGAAGTGGCGACGCTACTAAAAATCGGCACGACGCTTCTGGTGCTGCGCTTGATCGAGCAAGACCTTGCGCCCAAGAGTATTCTTCTGCGGGATCCTGTGGCTGCCGTCAAGCAGGTCTCGGCGGATCAGAAGCTCAAGTGGTGCGTGGAGCGTCAGGGCGGCGGCACAATTGGCGCGGTGGACGTTCAGCGGGCCTATCTCGCCGCCGCAAGAGAGCACTTCACGGGGCTTTCTCCCGACACCGACACCGTTCTGATAGAATGGGAGCAGGTGCTAAATACGCTTGAAACCGACCCGCTCTCGCTCTCGGACACACTCGACTGGGCGGCCAAGCGTGCGCTGCTGGAGGGTTTTATGGATGCCGAGGGGATCTCTGGCTGGGACGATCCCTACATGCAGAGCCTGGATCTGGAGTACCACAACACCGATCCGGCCGCCGGGCTCTACTACGCGCTGGAGCAGGAAGCAAAGATCCGGCGCGTGGTGACCGAAGAAGAGATTGTCGCGGCCCTGGACACGCCGCCTGCGGGATCGCCGCGTGCCATCGCTCGCGGACTGGCCGTGCGCAAGTTTCCTGAGGCCGTTCAGAAAATTAGCTGGGGCGGCTTTACTTTAGAGCACGGCGAGCAGATCGCCGCGATTCGGATGGCAGATATTCAAGAGCGCGAGCCCCGCGCACTGGCTGCTGCGCTAGAAGCCGCCGCGACGCCCGCTGCATTCATCGCTATTTTGGAAGGAAAGTAACTATGGAAGAGTTTCGTGCAGATGATCGCCTGACAAAGCCGACGACACCGGTGGATCCGATCCGTCGCCAGGGAGACGGCGATGGCCCCAAGGCCCCCGATGTTAAGCGTCCTGACTCGCGCGGTATCCTAGACCGGATGAAACGGGTGGATCCCAATGCCGCCAGACGTTACCGCCAGCGAAGCGGACAATAAGCCCGAACCCATCCCCCCGCCCCTTCCCTTTCCCAAGGAAGGGGAGTCGGAGAAAATCCCGCCCAAAGTGTTGGAGCGGATGCGCCGCGTCTCGCCGGACATGGCCCGCCGCTACAACCAGCGGGGCGGGCAATAAAACTTATGACTGATCTATTGCAACCCCACAGCGGCAACTTTGCCGCGCTTACTGGATTTCAGCTTAATGGCCTCGCCGAGGGGCCGATTCATGGCACGACCGTGATTGCTGTCAAGTACAAAGACGGTGTTCTGACCGTTGGTGATCGACGTGCCACGGGCGGGATGGCCATTATGTACGATAAAGCCGAGAAAGTGCTCTCGCTTGATGACTACACCCTAATCTCTATCTCGGGTAGCTTCTCAAAAGCCATCGAACTGGTGCGCTATCTACGGATGGCGTTTAAGTACTACGAGCGCTCGCAGCTGCAAGCCATGAGCCTGGACGGCAAGCTCAACGAGCTCGGCAAGCTCATCGCGGGCAATATGGTGGCTGCGATGCAGGGAATTGGCCTCGTCATTCCGATTCTGACCACGTTTGATAAAGCCAAAAACGAAGGCCGTGTGTTTTTCTACGATGGCGGCGGGGCCCGCTTCGAGACGGCGGAGTACGCGGCGGCGGGCTCGGGCTCCACACAGATTCGAGGGGCGTTCGAGTACATTGGGCGCACTAAGGGCCCGTTTCGTGAGATGGATCGTGACACGGCGCTTCGTGAGGTGCTAACGCTCCTGGAAATTGCCGCAGACCTAGACGCGGCCACCGGGGGGTCATCCAAGTATTTACCCCTGGCCAAGACCATCACGGCCGAGGGGATCGCCGATATTGAAGAGGATGTACTTCGCGCTATCGTCAAGACCACTCTGACTGCCGAGCCCGCGATGGTTCAGGGATAAGCTATGTCCTATAATTTTTACGATTTCAACAACGCGCTCCAGCAGCGCAACGAGTACGTGGAAGGTCGTCTGCGCGATGGCTCGCCCGTGGTGGGTATTAGCTACGACGGCGGCTTGCTGCTGCTCACGCTGCGCCACACGCAGCGCAAGGTCTACGAGGTCTACGATCGCCTGATGATGTCGGCGCTGGGCAAGCAGAGTGATATCGAGAGTATCCGCCTGGCCGCCATCGACTCCACGCACCGTGAGGGCTTTCAGCGCTCCGAGGACGATGTCAGTGTGCAGCGCTTAGTCGGGTTTGGCCTCTCGCCCGCCGTCAAGCGCATCTATAACGACAACAACACGATCCCCCTGACATTTCGTGGTCTCTTTGTAGAGCTGAATAAAGAGCCCGGCGATGATCTCTACTTCACGCTTGGCTACGACGGCGAGTTTCGCAACACGCACCGCTATGCCGTGGTAGCGGGGACAACCTACGCCGCCGAGCAGGCTGAAGAATCCCTGAAAGATGCGCACCTGGGTAACTTGGAAGACACACTGAGCGCCGCACTGAAAGCCTGGGGAATCGCCAAATCGCAGCTCGCGCCACTGCCTGAGAAGCTAGACGACGACGGCGACGAAGACACGCCTAAGCCTCCGACTCCTGAAGAGGGGCTCAAGACAGCCCTCGCCGACGGGCTGACGGTGGAGGCAGCTGTACTGGAGCGCCACACCAAGCGCGAGAGCCGTTTCCGTCTCCTCACCGAAGTACAGCTCGAAAGCGCCCTCGCGGACTATAAATGAGTGTCCGCTGGCTCGTCGTGACCAACCCGTCCGACGAGCCTTTCTCCGGCGTTGCCGTTTTGCACGCCGACTACCGCACCCGCACCATCGCTCCCGTGATCGTCGCTGATCCTCAGGGAAACACCGTCCCCTCGCGCATTACGAACGAAACCCTCGGCGAGCCCGACGTTGAAGGCGATGGCAAGCGCCACTGGGTCTTTGATATGGAGTTCTTCTGCGAGTGCGCACCAACCCTCACGGTGGCCTACACGGCGCGTTTTGGGGATGATCCCACCTCTGAAGCCACGGAGGAACAGTGGGTATTGCGGAGCAAAGAGGGAGTGTCGTTGGCCACTGAGAGTGAAAAGGCGGTTTAGAGTCCAAAGTTCTAACTTGGGTCAATAATGATCAGTTGGTTACTTTAGTCCCTTCTTCTCTTGCCTTTTGCGTTCTCGTTGGAGTTGTCCGTCCACTGGTCTGACTCCGAAGCGTGGAGCCTTTGTGTGAATGGCTCGTATTCTCTCTAGGAGTTGGGTATCATCGTGTTCTTGGGCTTGATAGCGCACCGTGGATCTGCCGACTTTGAGTAGCGAGCATGCTCGTCTTTGCGAGACTCCTCGCTCGGTGGCATAGCTGAGAGCCTCCCGTTTCTCCTGGGTGGGCCGTCGGGCACTGTTCATTTTTTTTCCAGTAGTTCCTTGAGGACATCGATTTCGAGGTCTCTTTCCGCCAGTAGTCGTTTGACACCCTTCCCTTCGGGTGGGTACCCGACATTCTCCTTTTCGATCTCGCGGTTCTTAGCCAGGTCAGCAGGTGATGCTCCGGCAAATCGCTTCCTCCATCTGTAGAAGGTGTTCTGGGTGAGGTTATGCTCCTGGCATATTTCAGCGATTGTCTTCTCTGCTCGCTCTGCCTGCTGTAGGATGGCGAGTATCTGTTGGTCGTTGTATTGACCTTGTT
>NZ_JAYVPL010000010.1:0-34733 GCF_043757465.1 Armatimonas sp. | reverse complement strand
CTCAGGGGCGTGAAAGTAGAACAAATTAGCTCCGCCCCCTCTACGAAGCGCCTGTGAGTCTACAGAGCCCCCCCTCAGTTACCGGAAACTAGAGTTCTACTAGGTTTACCCAGGTAAAAAAGGAGAGAAGGAGAGCAAGTGATGACGGTCGGCTCTATTTTTAGTACCATGCCCTTTTGGATCATTGCCCTGACGATGGGTATGCTCGTCTGGATTCTCTCTCTTTCGCTTCGCCTACTGGATGTCTGGCGCTGGACCAACGAGCTCAAGCACTGGAAAACTATCCCACAGCCCTACTGGAAAAAAGCAAAATATCTTCTTGGTTTTAGCTAGCTCGAAGTAAGCAGAGGCAGAGTTGCCACTTTTCTCTCCCCGCGCACCACGGCGGCGGCGACCGACCAGTCGTAGGTGAGGTCCTCTTCGGCGGCATTTCGATACGTGATGATCCAGGCGTAGCGATCCTGCCCACTGACATTCGGGTGCGATGCGTGCAGCGTCAGATCGTGAAAAAAAACGGCATCCCCGGGGTCACAGGGGGCGCTGACGGCAAGTGCTTCGTCTACGGCGTCTTCGGCGAGCCTATAGCCGAAGCCTTCCCCTTCCGGAGCTTTCCCCGCGTGCTCCGCGAGGGTTTTATGACTTCCAGGCAACAGCTTCAGACAGCCGTTCTCTTTTGAAGCGGGTTCAAGGGCCACCCAGACCGAGATTTTATGTGCCCCCTTCCAGTACGGCCAGTCCTGGTGCCACGGCGAGCCGTACTCAGTGGTGGCGGACTTGAAAACCACTTTATCCGAGAGAAACTCAATGTCGTGGCCGATCAGCGGCTCCAGTGCATCTAAGAGGCGAGGGTCACGAATGGCCTCAGCAAAGACCGGGCTGCTGGCCGCCAGCCCCACGAAGACCCCGGCATGGTCGCCCTTCTGTGCCACGATCCGCAGTGCCTCCACCTTAAGCGCCGCCACTTCCTCCTCGGAGAAAAGCGTGTGCACTAGAACATACCCAAACTGCGCGTAGGTCTCTTTCAAGCCGCCGTCGGCATCGGTTCCAATGGGTTCCACGTCCAGCCCCTCCTGCTCGCGCCAGGCATTCAGTGCCTCAGCCATGTAGTGCCAGCGGACGCTCCAGTAGCGAAAGCGGCGGTGTGTGTTCATCGTCGCGAAGAGTGCCTCGACTGCCTCACGTTCTGGCCAGGGGGTGCTCAGTAGCAACTGCCACTGCTGGGCCACCGCAGCACCCTGTGTGAACGCTTCCTGTGAGGGGCTAGTTTGTAGGGCACGTGCTGAAAAATAGGCCACACACTCGGCAGCGACTGCAGCGAAAGGAATTCCTGTGTGCATTGGGGCTATTGTACACAAAAAAAGAGGCTCCGGAAAATCCGGAGCCGAGTTACTCTCGTCGTGTCAGTGTCTGCCCAGTCTAAGTGTCTGCTAGGAAAACACCAATCTGTGCCTCGCGCCCATCCCCCAGCGGGAGAAGCGCGGCTTTTGTGTCTAAGTCGCCGGTGAGGAGATTGCGCACCAGCGGCTCACGGTTGTTCTTGATGATTCGGATATGTGTTATGCCCGGCGGGGCAATCACCGGCACCAGCACCTGAAGTGTCGCGGGGCAGACGAGCGGCAGGTAGTCCACGCGCTCCCCCTCGGGACCTGTCACTTGAACATACTCCCAGGCGGCGGGCTCTGGTGCGAAGGTCTGCCACTGCCGGACAACCGCCAGTTTCTCCCGATCCGCCGCGCAGTGGCTCCCCAGCGCCCCCACGGCCAGTAGGAGTGCCAGAGGGAGCTGGGTGAGCGCGTTGAGATCGGCAATCGGCACCGCATCCAGATTCTCGCCCGCATGCTCCCGAGCCACTCGGAGCGCCCGCAGTGCCAGGTTCAGCCAGAGGGGATCCGTGTCCACACGCGTCAGTGCCAGCGCTCCCCGTGCCCCAGCTAGACTGGATCGCAGAAGTGCTTCGGGCTGGAGCGGGTCGCCCAGAGACCCATCGGGGAGCCGCCGGGTTCGCAGCAGCGTTCCCACTTCTTTAGCAAGAGCGATCATTCGCTCACTCTCGTACTCCCGTGAGACTAGCAAGATCCCCTCAATCAGTGACGCGAGTTGCTCGGTAGTGGCCACGTCGGGCGAGAGGGTCGCCAGCTCCATCCCCTCCTCAATCGTAGCAATACTTCGCAGTGCCGCTCTCAAGAAAACCTCATTGCCCGTGCGCCGGAAGGTCTCCACCAGTGCAATCAGCGCCTCGCCCACCGCCCAAGGGGAGACATGCGGTAGGGCAGCCCCCCCCTCATGGAAGCGCTCCCCCTGGAGGAGGCCATCTTTATCCATCCGCAGCAGAAGCCACTGCGCCGCCGCCACTGCCGTCCGCGAGAGTAGCTCGATCTGAAAGTGTGCATGGAGCAGATGGAGCCCCGTCGCGGTCCGGGCCGCAACCGTAGTGGAGAGCGTGGGTTCGCCGTGAAAGTCCTCAAAGCGGCGCTCACTGCGCTGGGTGTCCCAGATCGCACCCCAGTGGGGGCTCTCCACTTGAGCTACCTGAAAGTCGCAGACACCGCGCCCCAGAAGCCGCGCACGTCGCCGCAGGGCATCGTCGCCCGTCAGGTAGTGGTGCCCCAGAAGCGCACAGGCAGCCAGCGCCGCATCCGTCCCCTCACCAGCCGCCACGCGATCCTCACCGAGAGTGTAGATCAGCCGGTCCACGCCCCGTTTACGCACCCGCTCCTCACTCATCAGTGCAGCGGCTGCCGCGCAAGAAAGCTCCCAGAGAAACGGCTCCGTCTGTGCGAAGGGAAGCTGCTGTGTATCGGCCACCTGTGCCACGTGCTGGCGGAGCGCCTGATGAACATCGGCCTCACTTCGTGCTGGAGTAATCCGAGTCTCCCAGGCCAGTGTCGCTCCCGCACCTCCAAGGCTCGCTCCCATGAGAACAAGCTCAACGGCGCGCTCACGGCTCTGGGGAAAAGCACCCGGAGTCTTACTCACCAGTGTGGTCACCAGCTCCTGAGACCAGAGCGCAAGAGCCTGCCCCCCTCGCCCCGTCGAGAGAGTAACAAGTTTTTGCAGACTAGGCGACAGCGGGAAGTACAAGCGAATGCTATCAGGAGTGTCCGTCAGTGGGGCAACAGCCAGCGCGGGAGCCGTGGCACCAACACGCCAGGTCCACAGAAGTGTGTCTCCCCGTCCTTCGACATACACCAGAAACCGCAGTGCCGCCCGCGCCGCCGTCGCCGTCTTGCGTCGCCCCCCAAGAAGAATCCGATCTCGTTTCTTGCGGGAGTGCTGGCTCAAATAAACCGGGAAAGTTTGCCCGCGCAGAGTTACCTCAGCGAGAGGCCGAAATGCGGTGGACTCAAACAAAGCTCTCCCCGACTTACCACGCAGCCAGCAGAGCCGAACCCGAAAAATATCCTTATGATCCGGGAGAAGCTCCAAGCCAATAGGGGAGTAAGGAAATCGGTAGAGAACTTCCTCCTTAGGGAGTATCGTGGGCGGCGTTGTCATGGTTACTTGAGTTATCGGTGTGTCTCCAGCACGAAAGCCCTGTTAAGAACGCGGGAACCCGCCCCGCAAAATCGCCAGAAATTTATGAAACCTCCCCCCCACCTCCTCTACAGTTTCTCGCCAGTCTTCCCATAATCCCAGTATGCCCTCGCGCGTTCCGCAGTTCGGGCAGTTTTTTGGGAGGTTGATCGCGTGTCTATACTATCCTCGCTATTCGGAAAAGAAGTGGTTATCGGGCTCGACATTGGAAGTTCCATGATTAAGGCTGTCCAGATCGAACCTACCCGGGGAGGCTTTCGTGTCGTTAGAGCGGCAGAGCAGAAGACTCCACAAGGGGCCGTACGCGATGGCGTGATTATCAGCCGTGAGCCTATCGCGATGGCGATACGCCAGATGCTTGAGGCAGCCGGGATCTCCGCCAACGCCGCAGTTCTCTCGGTTTCGGGGCCTAGTGTGACCGTGCGCCAGATCCGTGTGCCTAAGATGAACGCAGCAACCCTTACCAAGTCTATTCGCTACGAAGCGGGTAAGTACATCAGCACCAATATCGAGGATGCTGCACTCTCCTTCGAGATTCTGGGGCCGTGCGACGACGACCCCACGCAGATGGACGTGATGCTCGTGGGCACCAGCCGTGACCTCGTCGAGTCCCGGGTTGCCGTGGCACAGCTAGCGGGCCTAGAGGCAATCGCGGTAGATATCGAGTCCTTTGCGATCCTCCGTGCCATTGTTGATACAGCGCCAGACGATTTTGCGGATGAGAACCTGCGGGCTATCGTTGATATCGGCGCTGCCCATACCGAAGTGATTATTCTCTCCGGACCCGATTTCGCTCTCACCCGCTCTATTCCGATCTCGGGAGATACTTTTGCCGATGCCCTGAAGAACCAGCTTCGGATCGAACACAGCGAGGCTGAGCTGCGCAAACAGGACGTGGATATGGGAGCACTGATTACCGGGGAAGGCTCGCCGGAGTCCATTGAGCTCTCACGCATTATCCAGACGACCATGGATGAGCTCTTGCGCGAGATCCGCCGCTCCATCAACTACTTCCAGTCACAGCTCGCGGATGAGGGAGTCACTGCCAACCTTTCGGAGATCCTGCTCGTCGGTGGCTCGGCCCAGATCCGCAACCTAGCAGCCTATATGTCCGCTCGTCTTGGTATCCCCACCCGGCTCTGTGACCCTTTCGCCAGCTCTCAGCTCGAAACGAGCCCTGAGGCAGAGGAGTGGCTCCAGGAGCAGGGGCCCAGCCTGACAGCAGCCCTGGGCCTAGCACTCAAAGAGTTCACAGGGCCACAGCTCGGCAGTAAAAACTAGGGAAGAAAAGGTTCAACACCACCATGCCAAATATCAATCTGATCGCCGAACGCCGTGCCGAAAAACGGCGCATGGAGCGACTGAGCAAACAGCTATTTTATGCGATGGGAGCCTCTCTGGCGATCCTTGTCTCGGTAGGCTCCTGGCTGATGACCACACGTTTCAAGCAAATGGGAGATGTCGCGGACGCCGATCATCGGATGGATAAAGTACGGCCCATTATCGACGAAATTGACAGGGTGAAAAAAGAAACCAGTGATAAGCAACCCAAAGTCGCGACCCTGGAAAGAGCACGCTTTGACACACTACGCTGGACACTGCTCTTCCAGGCAGTAGCCCAGTCCCTGCCTAAAGATGTCTGGCTGACCACGATCGGAGCCCCCGAAGGGGAGCCTATTGTGGTCAGCCTCTCAGGCTCCGCCCCGTCACAAGCGATCGCGGGCCAAGTGGCTCTTAACCTGAAAAGCAAGCCCCTCTTTGAGCGCGTCGAGCTTCTCAGCACCAACCTACTGGATAAAGGGGGCCGCTTCGGCTTCCAGATCAACGCCCCTATCAAGCCTATTTCTCTACCCGCAACCCCTCCTCCCACCGTGGAGGCAAAGAAGACAGCCAAAGTGGCGACGGACAAAGGAGATAATAGCCGTGTTTAATCCAACTGCCGGTGGACTCCGGAATATCTCTTTCCAGCCCGGTAAACAATCCGCCATTATTATGGGGGCACTTACAGGGGGGCTCTTGCTTCTTACGAGCGGGCTCTACTTCTGGCAGTCCGGAGAGATCGCACGTGTCGACAAAGAAGTGGCCGCTAAGCTTGAGCAAGTCCACGACAATGAGCGAAGCGCCAAGCAACTGGATCAAGTGCATCTGGAAGCCGCCGCAGTAGATGGCAAGCTGCACTTTCTTGAACAGAATGTCTCCTCAGGAGATTATATTCCAACGATGGTGCAGCAGATGGCCAAGCGTGCTCAATCCTACAGCCTGATCGTCACCAACTCGCGCCATAATATCGAGATCGTTCCTCCTCCCCAGCCACTGAGCAAAGAGGAAAAAGCCGAGGGGAAGAAGCTGGCACTACCACCTGCCTATAACAAGGCCCGCATTGAGATTGATCTAACCGGCACTTATAACAATGTCGCGCGATTTATTCACAGCCTGACACGCTTTGAGAAAATCATCACTGTCAACTCCGTCATGGAGCAATCCCGTCAGGACAAGGCAAATAACTCGCCCGATCTCTCCGTGCGTATCGTCATGACAGGCTATGTCTTTCCCGATGGGGATATTATTGCCTCCAAAAAACAAGAGACTAAGGTCGGCTCCATCAGTGAGCGCCGAGCGATGGAAAATCAGCTCTTGAGTCCGCCGTCACCCCAGTCGAAATAGTCAGGCAGAGGCTAGGAAAACTTTATGAAGCCCATTGATAAGAAAGATATGCCCAAGCTGATCGCACTGATCGGCCTATCAGTCTGTGCCCTTGGTTACGGTGTCTACAGCCTCGTGGGTGGCACCTCCTCGGCAAGCCCTCCTGCGAAAGCGACGCCAAAGGAACAGACAGCGCGAGCAGCTCCCGCAGGGGGAGGCAGTGTCCCTACCACGGATGATGTTCTGACCACCGAGCTCACGCGTCTGGAAAAGATCAGCGAGCCGGTTCTGGTTCGCGATCCGTTTACGATCACCTCCAGTGCGAGCCCGGCACCTCCACCGACGACGCAACTACCCCCCTCGGCACCCGGCCCCACTCCGGCCCTCTCGGCGCAGGATGTGGCTACCAACAAAGCCAACACGCGCGCAAAAACTCTCGGGGAGATTCTTGGGGTAAGTGTCCGGCTTCCTAAACCCAGCGGTGAGGAAGACCCGCGTGGCGGAGGTTCGGCGACATCTCCTGGCTCAACGTCCCATATCGTCCTACCGCCGCCACAGCCAGCGCAGCCCCCGACACTGTCGGTGACTGGCATCATGGTTTCTGAAAACGGTCAGGGCAAGAGCATTGCCATTGTTCGCATCAAAGACGAAACCCGCTGGCTCTCCGTGGGCGAGGATGTCGGTCAGGGTTTTGTTGTCCGCAGCATCCGACGAACGGATAGCGGCAGCGAGCTGGAAATCATAGATTCTAACGACAAAAAACGCCACTTCATCTTCAAGGTGAACTGAGCAAATCAGATAATTCAGATAGAGGAGCTACTCTCGTGCAAACTCAAAAAAATCTCTTAGCCTTCGGACTTGCTTCCGTCGGAATGATCGCGTCCCCAAGCCCAAGTCATGCGGCACCAAGCGCGGTCAATGATATCAAAGAGGTAACCATCACTACCGAAAATGCAGCCACAAGAATTACCATCACAGGCTCACTGTCGTTCACCCCAGAAGTAAAGAGCCTGGACAAGAGCGGTGTGACCACGATTACCCTTCCAGGCCTCTGGCAGGCAGGGCGAGCGGGTAGCAAGAGTGTCCAAAAAAACGGAGTCGCTTTTGTCCGCTACGGTCAGTACTCAATGCGCCCCAGCAAACAAGTACGGATCGTCGCCAACTACAGCAGCAAGCTTCGAAAGGGCCTCAAGGTCGAGCTCATCGCCTCCGAGGACAAGACCCGCTGGGATATTGTCCTCTACGCCCCCGGAATCGAGCCCAGCGAGCTGACGGCTCGTGAGGTGCTCCCGGTTAATCTGCCCTCCATTGCCGCCGCTCCCCCCAAGATCGCCCTGGCACTACAAGCGGAGAGAGACCCCCTCCCGGGTATCTCCGTTCGGAACCAGCGCACCCGAGTCTCGATTGACACCCGTGCCCTGATGGCGGCAGCGAGCCGTGTGGCCTCCAGCATTGCGTTCGCACCTCGGGATACCGCCCCACTCGCAAGCTATGAACTATTGACAGCGCCGCAACTGAGCCTGGCCTCGGTGCTACCGCTGGCACCACGTCCACGTCCGCTGGTTGCGACAACCACAGGCAGTCCGAAGCTCACCCCCTATTCTAGCCGGATGTCCGAGCCAACCTTTGCCAAGCCGCTTCTTCCCGCGCTTGCCGCCCCCACTCCTCCCCTCCAGAAAAAAGCGGTCGTGATCCCCGTCAAGGCTCCGAAGGCCACCACGCCCGTTGCCACCGTGGTGGAGAAGCCAGCACCCACGGAGCTGAAACTAGCACCCACGGAGCTGACACCAACGCTCGCCGAGCCGAAACCCACTACCGCCACACCAAAAGCCGTCGTAGTAGCGGTGCAGGAAAATGCACTGGATCGTGTGGTCTCTCTCGACTTCGTCAGCTCAGAGCTCTCCGATGTCCTCAAGCTTATCTCGGTCCAGGCGAAAGTCAATGTGGTCTCAGGGCAGAGCATTATTGGCAAGAAAGTGACCCTCTCTCTCCAGAAAGTGCTCTTGCGAGAGGCGCTCGACTGGATCACCCGCACCTCGGGAGTCTCCTACACCATGGAGGGGAGCAACACGATTATCGTCGGAACCGGCCAGGAGATCGCGCTTCTGAAGCGCACCAACGAGACCCCAGAGGCGGCCTCAGCAAATATCCCCTTCTTCTACGCCGATGCCGACTCGCTCAAGACCGCGCTGACGGCAGCATTCCCCAATGTGGCGATTCATCTCATCAAGGCTAGTGAGGAATCTAAGAAGCCAGAGGAGAATACGCAGCAGACACAACAGGCCGCCACGGGTGAGCGCATCGCCACGGGTGGTGGTGGTGCAGGTGGATCAAGTCCCTCCTCCCTGACCAACATCAAGCCACGGGGCGGCTCCCTCTACGTGGTAAGTACCCGCTCCATCATCACGGAGCTTAGCCGCACCATCGAGGACATGGAGCATGGCCTGATCGAGATCGCCCAGCGGGATGCGGATCGCAAGTCCGAACAGATGCGTGCCTTCGTCAATGATACCTACGAGATGAAGTACGTTGATCCGACCCAGGCAGCTCGGCTGGTGCTGGAGAGTGTCCCCAACCTCATCATACGCCCTGGCCCCTCGCAGCGCTTTATCGCCACTGCTCTAGGTGCCATCGGTGGTTCGTTCAGTCAGGCAGGCAGCAGCGGTGGCGCGGGGACAGGGAGTGCTGGAGCAGCAGGAGGCACAGGAAGTACAGGGGCATCCTCGGGTGGCCCCGGCCTGGTAGAGTCCCGTCTTCTCCTGCTGACAGGCAAAGATATAGATGTCAAACGGGCAAAAGAGATGCTCAGCCAGCTCGATACCCGACCGCCCCAGTTCATCTACGAAGCCCGCCTGGTTGAGGTGAATAAAGACGATGTCAGCCAGCTTGGGCTCACCTACGATCTGGGAAAAGCCATCCAGATCGGGGAGAACGACGCGGGGGGGCAAAAGAACACCACTGTCAACAGCGTGCCCGGCGGACGTAATCTTAATGGTGGCGCGATCTACCGCACCCCCTTAAGTGTCGCGGCCAAGGTTGATGCACTAGCGACCAAGGGGAAAGCCAATATTCTGGCACGCCCTACTCTCTCCGCCCTTGATGGCAACCAGGCAGTTACTTTTATTGGCGACCAAGTGCCCTATATCATCTCACAGTCCATCGGCGCGAATGGTGGTCTGAATATCCAGACGGGTATCGCCAGCGCGGGAATCCGGCTCCAGGTCTCGGGGCGCTCCAACGGCGATGGGACAATGACTATCTACGTCCACCCGGAGATATCCACCATCACCCAGTTTGTGGGAGGTCTGCCACAGATCTCCACCCGGTTCGTAGACACCACGATCCGCGTGAAGAACGGGGAGACGATCGCAATCGGCGGCCTGGTGCAAAAGCAAGAGATTGATAACATGCGCAAGGTGCCGGGCCTGGGGGATCTGCCGGTTCTAGGGCAGCTCTTCCGCTCCAGCGACAAACGTATCAAAGAGAGCGAAGTGCTGATCTTCATCACCTGCTCTCTATCCAAAGACTAAAGTCCAAGGCTCGAAAGAGACTAAAAAGGGGTCAGCCATGCATGAGTGGCTGACCTCTTTTTTTGTTTGTCTAGTACCAATAATAGGAGATAGGTTATGACAGCAACACAGACAAATAGAATTGGCGACGTGCTAGTGGAGAAGGGGCTTCTTACTCCAGAGCAGCTCCAGAACGCCATAGACAAGCAAAAACAGCTTGGAGGTAAGCAACC
Organism: Armatimonas sp.; assembly: GCF_043757465.1. Lineage (GTDB taxonomy): Bacteria > Armatimonadota > Armatimonadia > Armatimonadales > Armatimonadaceae > Armatimonas. The sequence goes on along the minus strand of NZ_JAYVPL010000010.1, from coordinate 24,814 downwards.
TCTGGGTGAGATTCTTGTCTCGATGGGCCTCATTACCGAACGTGACCGGGTCAAAGCCCTGGGTGATCAGTGGGGCGTGGACTACGCGGATCTAACCGAGATTATTATCCCCGACGATGTAGTGCAGCTGGTCTCCCAGGAGCTTGCCCGTCGCTACAAGATGATTCCTATGGAGGTCATCGGTAACCGGATCAAGATGGCGATGAAGAATCCTTTGGATATCTTCGCCACCGACGAGATCCGGCTAATGACGGGCAAAGAGGTAATCCCCCTGATCGCCCCTGAGGACGATATTCTTGCCGCGATCAATGACAACTACCGGGTGGCTGCCCAGAACCTCAACAATGTCCTCCAGACCTTCCATACCGAAGAGGTGGAGCTGGATAGAAAGCGCCCGGAAGACCTCGCCGCCGAAGTGGATCAGGCCGAGGCCGAGTCCGCTCCGATCATACGGCTTGCCAATGCACTGATCTCACGCGCCGTTCAGGAGAAAGCCTCCGATATTCATATTGAGCCCGGGCGGGAGTCTATTCGTATACGCTACCGGGTGGACGGCATCTTAATGGACGGTCTTCAGGTTCCTAAGAACGCGCAAAATGCTCTAGTCAGTCGCTTTAAGATCATGGCGGAGATGGATATCGCAGAGAAGCGTGCACCCCAGGATGGCCGCATCTCCATGATTGTCCAGGGGAAACACTACGACTTTCGCGTCTCCAGTCTGCCCGCTGTCTACGGTGAGAAGATCGTGATGCGCGTGCTGGACAAGAGCAATATTAATATTGGTCTGCACCGACTCGGCCTACTTCCTCATACTTTTGAGATGTTCGAGTCTATGCTGATGCGCTCCTACGGCATTATCCTCGTCACCGGACCAACAGGTTCTGGAAAGTCAACAACTCTCTACTCCAGCCTGGCAAAAGTCAACTCCGGCGAGAAGAATATCATTACCATTGAGGACCCCGTGGAGTACGAGATCTCCGGCATCACTCAAGTGGGTGTCAACAACAAAGCGCACATGACCTTTGCGGCGGGCTTGAAAGCCATGCTGCGCCAGGACCCCGATATTATTATGGTGGGAGAGATGCGCGACCAGGAGACGGCAAATATCGCCATTGAGGCCGCGCTCACGGGGCACTTAGTTTTCTCCACGCTCCACACCAACGATGCCCCGGGTGCCGTCGCCCGCCTCATGGATATGGGTGTGGAACCGTTTCTGATTGCCTCCGCCACGGTTGGGGTGATGGCCCAGCGCCTGATGCGCCGTGTCTGTGATAAGTGCAAGACCACCTACGAACCCCCTAAAGAAGCCATCAAGCGCCTGGGAATGAACCTGGACGACATGGAGCGTAGCCCGGTGACATTTTACCGTGGGCGTGGCTGCGAGGTCTGCAAGGGCACGGGCTACAAAGGTCGTGTCGGCTGCTACGAGCTGATGCCCATCACCGATAAAGTTCGGGAGCTTATCCTGGCCCACGCGTCCGCCTACGCGATCCGTGAAGCCGCCATCGAGGGCGGAATGCGCTCCCTCAAAGAAGATGCCATGGAGAAGATTCTTCTGGGAATGACGACCCTGGAAGAGAGTCTGCGTGTGATTTACTCAGGCTAGCCCCTAAAGAGAGGCTTCGGAAAAACACATAATCACGCAAAGAGAATTTATGAACGTACCCACGAAGAGCCCTACCAGAGGCCCCATCATTGGCATAGACCTGGGTACGTCTACCTCCGCGATCGCTTTCCTGACCGCCGAGGGCGAGCCCGAGCTGATCCCAGATCTCAACGGCGATACGATTGTTCCCAGCATGGTTCAGCTTCTGCCCGATGGCCAGCTCGTGGTGGGCTCGGTTGCCAAGAGCGGTGCTGTCACCTACCACGACCGGACCGCGATGGAAGTCAAGCGGCTCATGGGCACCGGCGAGACCGTCAAGCTGGGAAAGAAAGTTTTCTTTCCCGAGGAGATCGGCACCGAGATTCTCAAGCACCTCAAGCAAGCCGCAGAAACAAAACTCAACAGTGAGGTCAAACAAGTCGTGATCTCGGTACCCGCACGCTTTGAGAACGCCGCCCGTGAGGCCACCCGTAAAGCCGCCGAGGCAGCCGGTCTAGAGGTCATTCGCCTGATCAATGAGCCCACCGCCGCTGCCCTCTCCTATGGCCTGGGGCATCTAGCGGACCAGAGTAAAGTGCTGGTATTTGACTTTGGCGGTGGCACGCTAGACGTGACGGTTCTAGAGATGTTCGAGGGAATTTTAGATATCCGCACGTCGGTAGGCGATGATAAGCTAGGCGGCAAGGACATTGATGAAGCTCTGATAAACCTGCTGCGTGATAAGTTCAAAGAGACAACGGGCAAGAAAATGCCGCCGCCGTCGCGGGACCGCAAGGCGGCGCAGCGTATCAAAGAGGAGGCAGAAATTGTCAAGAAATCTCTTTCTTTCGCCCAGTCCATTGATGTCAATCTTCCAAACTTAATTACTACGCAGAGCCTTGTGTGCACAGTCACTCGCGATGAGCTCGATGAGCAACTAGAGAGCATGCTCATGCGCGCCATGTCCGTGGTGAACGAAGCGCTGGCGCGTGCCCGCCTGAAATGGGAAGAGATTGATGTCATCTTGCCCATCGGTGGCTCCAGCCGTATTCCAATGTTCCGCCGCGCCCTTGAGTTCGCCTCCGGCAAGACACTCTACTCCGGCTCGCTCAACCCCGACGAAGCCGTGGCTTTGGGCGCTGCGATCGCTGCCGGAATCGAGCAGGATCTCTACCAGCAGCAGCAAAAAGACATTATGATTTTAGATGTCTCCCCCCACCGACTGGGGGTGGCGACGATCAAACAAGTGGGTACTGAGCAGTATATCGAGGACTACTTCAGCGAGCTGATCCCCAAAGACGCCAAGCTACCTGCGATTACTAAGCGGGACTACATGACCCTCTCCGATGGCACTGGCCCCATTGCCATCCGTATCTACGAGGCAGTTACCGCAGGGAATCTCTGCCGTGAGCATCGTATTATTAGCGAGCTAGCACTCCGGGCACTGAATGTGGAGTCCAAAGACGAGCCCGTTCAAGTGGAGTTCCGCTACACCCTAGATGGAACTCTGGAGGTCGCCGCACGCTACATCAGCGCCCCGATGGTGCAAATTGATGGCAAGTTCGTCCTGGATGCCCCCGGCGCGGGCGGCACAGAGATCCCTCAGGACATCTGGCGTAATGCCCCGCTGGCAGAGCTGGCGCTTCCTCTTATCGAGCAGGCGGAGCGGCAAGTTCAAGAAAACCCCGAGCTGGGCAGTAGCATTGGAGAGATGGCAGGTTTTGTCAAGCTAGCCGTGATCCAGAACGACGAAGACCAGGTACGCAAGCGCCTAGACAAACTCACCGATCTTCTCTTTGAGCTCACTTAAGCTCTGAGGTCGAGACCACTTCTTGCCAATAATACAGCCAGGCATGGAAGAGAAATCGGATGAAACAACCCTCTACGATACCCTGGACATTTCCGAGTCGGCGAAGACTGAGGAGATCCAGCAGGCCTACTTTCGTCTTGTCCGTCTTTGTCAGCCCCAAAAAGACCCGGAGTACTACCAGGAGCTCAACCATGCACGTGAGACTCTGGTAGATCCGCAGCGACGAGGCGAGTACGACCAGACACGCAAAAATGGCTCACGGGTACGTGTCCTTGTGGATCAGGCGGCCCGTGCCCTAGAGCGTGACCCACAAAAAGCCCTTGGTCTGCTCAAAAGCGCCGTCGCCATGGCACCAGATCTCCCTCGCCCACGTCAGTTCATGGCGCAGCTCCTGATGCGCAATAAAGACTATGCCCTTGCCGAGCGGCAGTACCGCTGGCTTTTGCGGCGCACTTCTAACGATGAGGCACTGCGCTGTAAGCTCGCCCGCTGTCTCTTAGTGCAGGGAAAGGCCCCCGAGGCGGAGCAGGAGCTCAAGGCCCTACTTGCCCTCAATGAAGCGCACTACGATGCCCAGCTCCTTCTCGCACGCATCTACCGCAGCCAGGGACGCACCGAGGAGCTGATTGATGCGCTAGAGGGGGCAATCTTTATGGATGAGGTAGAGAACTTTGCCGATTTTATTGCCTTACTCCAGCTCCTGATGGTCTATATCCAGAGCGGCGATACTCCCAGTGTTGAGGAAACGTCGCTACGCCTCCTCAATGTTATCCCTGCCAATAAAATCCAGCTCGCCATGGATGCATTTTTCCAGACAGTCGAGCTCTTTTTCCGTGAGGACCACTTTAACTGGGGCCATCAGCTCCTGCTTGCCATTCAGCCGCTTCCCCTGCCAGAGAACAGTCCCTCAAAAACACGAAGGGAGAACCTCATTGCTTGGGCGGCGCTGCAACAAGAGGCGCAGAACCTGGAGCGCGACACTCTGCTCCAGGGTGCCATTCGCAGTTGTTTCCAGGTGCTCTACCGCGATCGTTCCTCGGAGACGATCCGCCAGACCCGTATGAGCACTGCCTTCAGCCAGCTCCAAAAAGAATACGAGGTGGACCCGCGTCAAATCCTACAGCAGCTCGCCTACCTTCGCAATGAGTATCCATTGATCAGTGCCAACCAGGAGAAGTTCCTAGGAAGTCTCTGTCAGCGTGCACTCCAGCGCCAAGTTTTTCTCCAGGCACAGCAAACAGCCCGAGTCGCCGCAGCCGCACAACAACCTGCTCTAGAGCCTCGCCGCAGTGGCTTCTTGGAGCGCCTAGCGGGAGCACGCTGAGCAAAGAGGCGAGCGCGTGCTATAATTTCGTAGCATGAGCCAACTTACCCTTATCGAAGAAGTCCGCGCCCGCCAGATTCTGGACTCGCGCGGCAACCCCACTGTTGAAGTGGATGTTATTTTAGAGTGCGGTGTCGTCGGACGCGCCGCCGTTCCCTCGGGAGCCTCCACCGGCGCACACGAAGCTGTCGAGCTCCGTGATGGCGACAAGTCCGTCTATCTAGGCAAGGGTGTTTTAAACGCCGTCGCCAATGTCAATGACTCAATCTCCCACGAGCTTTCAGGTTTCGACGCCTCGGATCAGGTGGGTCTGGACAGCTTGCTTCTCACTCTGGATGGCACGCACAACAAGGCCAAGTTCGGGGCCAATGCAATTCTAGGTGTTTCTCTGGCCGCTGCCAAAGCCTCTGCGGAGGCGCTGGAAACCCCACTGTGGCGCTATATCGGCGGCGCTAATGCCAAGCAGCTTCCCGTCCCGATGATGAATATTATCAACGGTGGCAAGCACGCTGATAACTCCGTGGATCTACAAGAGTTCATGGTCATGCCCGTTGGCGCGACCAGCTTCTCCGAGGGGCTGCGCTGGGGCACTGAGATCTTCCACGCCCTCAAGTCCGTGCTCAAGGCCAAGGGCTACGGCACGGCAGTCGGCGATGAGGGCGGCTACGCGCCCAATCTCAAGAGCAACCAGGAAGCGCTCGATGTGATCATGGAGGCGATCCATAAAGCGGGCTACACGCCGGGTGCCCAGATCCAGATCGCCATGGACCCCGCCACCACCGAGCTCTACGAAGAGGGCAAGGCCAACGGACGAGAGGGCAGCTACTACTTCTGGAAGTCTAACCTCTGGAAGACCCGCGAGGAGATGGTCGCGTTCTGGGCCGATCTTGCCGCCAACTACCCGATTATCTCGATTGAGGACGGCATGTCCGAGGACGATTGGGAGGGCTGGAAGCTGCTCACCGAGGCCATCGGCAAGAAAGTCCAGCTCGTGGGCGACGATCTCTTCGTCACCAACACCGCGCGCCTGGCCGAGGGAATTGAGAAGGGAATCGCCAACTCGATTCTCGTGAAGGTCAACCAGATTGGTACTCTCACCGAGACACTGGAAGCTGTCGAGATGGCCAAGCGCGCGGGTTACACCGCCATTCTCTCCCACCGCTCCGGCGAAACGGAAGACACCACGATTGCCGATATTGCGGTCGCCACCAACTGCGGCCAGATCAAGACGGGCGCTCCCAGCCGCACGGACCGTGTGGCGAAGTACAACCAGCTCATTCGTATCGAAGAGGCGCTGGGAACGTCGGCGGTCTACGAAGGGCTTAAGAGCTTCTACAACCTGCGCTAGAGAACGCCTTCCTCCTCTGCTAGCTTCTTGGGCAGAGGAGGAATTCTCTGAGTCCACCACGAATCAGCCTCTGAGAGCGCCGCTTGCTCTCAGACTAAAGGGAGGTGGGGTATGGTTGGAGAGCGTCGTGAGCCGATCACGGTTATTTTGCTAAGCCTGGTCACGTGCGGAATCTACGGAATCTACTGGATCTACAAAGTCTCTGAGGAAACGCAGAACTACTCGGGCGAGCAGGACATGACTCCTGTCGTGGATACGTTGTTATGTTTTGTACCGTTCTATTCCCTGTACTGGGTCTATAAGCAGTCCCAGAAGATCACTCGGATGCAGGCTAAAGCAGGTTTGCCGCCACGCGACGAAGCCATCTTGCATACGGTTTTGTTGTTCGTTTTCAGTCCCATTACGATCTTTATGTTCCAGGACAATCTCAATAAAATCTGGGACGCGTCGCGCAACGCTCAGGCGATGTAGCTGACACTTGGAGCACTGCAACTAACTCAGCGGGTCGCGTGTCGTAGGAAGTGGAGGCACGATTCTTCAATGCGAAACGGAACACGACGCGACCTGCTGATGATGGCGCTACTCTTGTTTTTCACCTGCGGGCTCTACTATATCTACTGGCTCTACCAGACGAGTAAGGAGATGGATGAGTTCACCGGGGAGAGAGGTATTCCCCCCGTTGTCCACTTGCTCCTTTTATTCTTTACCGCAAGTCTCTGGGGCTATGCGTGGGATATTCTCACGGCCCAGCGGATCGAGCGAATGCAACAGATGGTCGGGATCACCCCGCGCAACAACAGCGGACTCTATCTGGTGCTGGATGCTCTGGGTGCGGGGCCTGTTGCGGGCTTAGGAATGGTAGTTCCATTCCTCCAGCAAAACGACCTCAATGAGATCTACGCCAAGCGCACTTAAGCTGTGGAAAGGGGGCTGGACGCTCTGGCATCCGGCCCCCTTTCTCTTGCTGGCGCTTTTTTTAGTTCCCCCACCCGGCCCCGATAACAAATCCCTGCTAGGTCTCCCCGACCTTTGCCCCGTCCGGGTTCTCACGCACATCCCCTGCCCCGGCTGCGGCATGAGCCGCTCGCTTGTCTGCTGTGCCCATGGAGAGTTCTGGCGAGCATTCTGGCTCCACCCGCTCGGCCCCGTTTTCTTCATGCTCTTAATCGGCTACGTCGCCCTGCGCTTCTTTCCAAAGCTTCAGCCGTCAACGAAGCTCGTCAATCAGTGCGCGGGTGTGCTAGTGGTTCTGATGCTTGGCCTCTGGGGGATTCGCCTGCTCGGCTGGCTTCCGAAACCGCCGTAAGTGCATCAGGGAAGCAAGGCGCTGACAATGACTTGTGCATCGGGGTTTGCGAGCGGGGCGATACTCTGGGACTCTGCTAGAATGAGGACGCGATTGTAGCCGCCCTCCGAGGGGTCGAGGTGGATATGCAGGCGGCGGTTGGGAAGATCGAGAACCCAGTATTCGACAACTCCTGCATGGGCGTAGAGCGTGGCCTTGCGGTTCAAGTCAAACTCCAGCGTGCTGTCGGAGACTTCTATCAGCAAGCGAACGTCCTCAACGGGCGGTGTTCCCAGTGCCAAGTACTCACGCATGGTTTTTGAGAGCACGACCACATCGGGCTCAGGGTCGTTATGCTCGTCTAAGGCAACGGGATCTTGAGAACGCACGAAAAGTGCTCCAAAAGCTCCCTCCGCCCAGTTTCGGGCCATCGCGGTAGAGAAGACATGCGGCTCATTTTTTGGCACTTTGAGTAACAATTCTCCTTCAATAAGTTCATACGGACCATCATCAAGCAAGCCGCTGTTTTGAATAAAACGAGCCTCGTCCCGCGTCCAGAGTTTCTTCCGAGGCGCAGCGGTTAATATTGGCAGTGCGGTGGGAGTAGCAATGGTTGTCATAGTGGCTCTATTCTACGGCATCTTTGGCGGCGCTGTCTCCCGCCACGACACCCGTAGACCAAGCAGCTTGCAGATTGTAGCCACCAACGGGACCGGCGATATCCAGCACTTCGCCGCAGAGATAGAGGCCCTTGATCTTCTTGCTCGCCATGGTTTTGGAGTCCACTTCGTCGAGCGCAACGCCGCCCGCCACGACCTCGCCACGCTCCAACGGAACGGCGCGGACGCGGCCTACCTGCCAGCCTTTAAGCGTACTTGCCAGCCGATTACGGTCTTTGGCATTAAGTTGGGCACACTTTGCTGCGGGGTCAAGTCTTGCAGACTCTAGCAGCGGCTTACGCAGGCGCTCGGGAAGCGGCGCGTCTTCGACCAGCCAGAGTAAAGTGCGTTTGGAGTTCTGCTGTGCCTGAACCCTAAGCCGCGTTGCCACTTGCTCAAAGCTCTCGTCGGGGTAGAGATCCACTTCGACCGTGGAGTCCTCGGGGAGGGCCTCGGCGACTTCGCGGGAGACGCCCAGGGCGGTGGGGCCGGAGACGCCTTTGTGCGTAAAGAGTAGATCGCCGCGCCAGTGCATGCGCTCCTTACCCGTACTACCGTCGGGGTGGAGTTTTCGGGCACGCAAGACGCAGTCCCGAAGCGCGACCCCGCTCCACTCTTCAGGAGGTGTGGGATCGAGATAGAGCGGAGCGAGCGCCGCCGTGAGTTTCACAATCGTGTGTCCTAGCTCCGTCAGCCACTTCCAGCCATCGCCCGTGCAGCCCGTACCCGGAAACGACGAGCCACCAACAGCCACAATCAGCCGAGTGCAGGGCAGAGCCTTGCCGTTCACTTGCACACTTGTCACCGCACCGTCCTCAATCAGGATTTTCTCCACGGGGCAGTCGAGGCGGATTTTCACGCCGACACTGCGCACCTGGCGCTCCAGAACCTCGACCACGTCTTTGGCATCGGTGGGTGGCACTGGGAAGATGCGGCCATCGGGGCGGGTGTAGACCTTTAGACCCTCACTAGTAAGCAGCTCTAAAAAATCGTCGTTCGTGAACCGATAGAACGACGGCTTCAGAAAACTCGCCTCGTTGCTGCGAAACTGCCTTCGGATCTCCTCCATCTCGCCCGCGTGGGTCAAGTTGCACTTGCCGCCACCCGAGATCAGAATCTTGGTTCCCAGCCGATTTTTCTTCTCCAACAAGGTCACGGACGCACCAAGCGATGCCGCCCTCCACGCCGCGAGCATCCCCGCCGCGCCCCCACCTACCACAATGACATCTCTCTTTACCACAAGGTGCAGTATAACACTGACATGGCATTGGAAATTGAAAACCTGACCAAGACCTACCCCAACGGCGTACGCGCTCTGGATGGCGTCACCCTAAGCATTCCCCACGGGCTCTTCGGCCTGCTCGGCCCCAACGGCGCGGGCAAGTCGTCGCTGATGCGCACGATTGCGACACTACAAGAGCCCGACACGGGGAGTATTCAGCTTGACGGTGTGGATACACTAAAAAATAAAGAAGCGATGCGCACGACTTTGGGTTATCTTCCGCAGGAGTTCGGTTTCTATCCCACGCTCTCAGGCGAGGCGACGCTCGATCACTTTGCGACTCTCAAGGGGCTCAGCAACGGCAAGGAGCGCAAGGCTGTGGTCGAGGGATTACTGGCGCAAGTGAATCTCTGGGACGCACGCAAGAAAACCGTCGGTGGCTACTCGGGCGGCATGAAGCAGCGCCTCGGGATCGCGGTAGCGCTCCTGGCCAACCCCACAGTGATCATCGTGGACGAGCCCACGGCGGGCTTGGACCCCACGGAGCGCAATAGATTTCTCAACTTGCTCGCGGAAGTCGGCGAGGGCGCGACCGTGATCCTCTCCACCCATATCGTCGAGGATGTTCGGGAGCTCTGCGAGCGCATGGCAATTCTTGCCAGGGGACGTGTGGTCGCACAAGGTAACCCGGAGGACGTCATCCAGCGCGTGACGGGCAGTGTCTGGCGCAAGGTGATCGGCAAAGACGAGCTCACCGAGTACGAGGCACGCTACAAAATCATCTCACGCAGGCTCATCGCAGGAAAGCCCGTGATCACGGTCTACCAATCCACCGATCCAGGCGAGGGCTTTGAGGCCATTGCCGCCGATCTGGAAGATGCGTACTTCCACGCCGTACAAGAAGCGGACGCATAAGCCAAAGGATAGCACGAAAAAATCTAGGAGAATGAAATAAAGATGAACAAGTTAATTTTACTGACAGTGACAATTACATTACTGGCAACAGGAGCACAGGCGCAGGAGACAAAAACAAGGCGCTGGCGTGCGCAAGTGGGTGCCGGGTTTCTGACGGCAACGAGCGGCAAGAGTTTCGTGGGCAGCATCGCCCAGAGTGGGGGGATCAGCTATGACCTGGGGCACGTGGGCAACGGAACCTGGGGCCTCTACAGCGATGGAGTCATGCGAGGCCGGGAGCGCAACAGTTCCACGGGGGGTGGCACGACCATGACCAACCAGGGTGCCCATGGCTTCGGCGTTCAGTACCGAGCACATGCGGCATCGAACACGGCACTCTATTACGGCATGGGTGTTGGTGGCTACGGCCTCACAACCTCATCCGCCGTGAAGACCGGTGACACAACCGTGACCACCACCACCGAAAAAGGCACCTTCGGGGGCCGTGTCTTTGTCGGCCAGGACTTCGGCAAGCGCTACTTTGGTGAGCTAGGCTACACGTTCGTCGGTCAGGCTACACTGGGGACGAGCAAGATCAATACCAGCCACGCCCAGCTAGGAATCGGCCTTCGATTCTAATTCGCTCCTCCTGCCTCCTTTCCGAAAGGAAGGAGGCAGTGCAAAAATTACGAGACAAATCCGAGACAAAGATAAAAGAGTAATAAAGGCTCCTAACTTAATAACTTAAAATAAATCAATCATAATACGTTAAATACCTCACAATATCTAAATAATACAACAAAATATATAACGTTATTCTGCTAGCGAATTCTCACTAAAGCATGCTATACTATACTCATAGTCACCCGGGAAACTGGGAAGATAAGCGATCCACCAAACGGGGTGTGATCGCTGTTTTTGTTTTTGGAGGCACGATGACGGACGAAGAAAAGTTCCTGGTGGACCTGCAAGGCTACCTGCTTATCAAAAATGTGCTGAGCACAGACGAAGTTGCTGAGCTGAACGCTCTCGCGGATGAGAAGTTCGCCTACCAGAACGATGGCAAGCTTGACCGGCGAACGCGGTGCTCCACATGGGGAAAGCCCGCGCAGAATTTAATGGATCATCCCAAGATTGTCCCCTACCTCACAGCACTTATTGATGAGAAGTTCCGCCTGGATCACGACTACTGCATCTTCATGCGCGAGGGTGCAGGCGGAGGCGGCTTACACGGCGGCGAGGGCCACGAGGGTGATCATTGGTACAAGTTCCGCCACGACGGCAAGATTCGCAACGGACTTTGTGTAATCACGTACTTTCTCGCCCCCGCAAGAGCAGGCGACGGTGGCTTTTTATGCGTCCCTGGCAGCCATAAGTCCAACGTCCCGAATAGCCTCCCCGAAGACGTGCGCGGCCTGAAGCGCCACCCACACTACGTTATCCAGCCCGAAGTGGAGGCAGGCGACGCGCTTTTCTTCACCGAGGCACTGATCCATGGCACCGCCCCCTGGACCGCATCGCACGAGCGCCGCGCCCTACTGTATAAATTTAGCCCTGGCCACTCCGCCTGGAGCCAACACTACCCGAGCGCTGCGGACTACACCGATCTCACGGAGCGGCAAAAGCGCATACTAGAGCCCCCTTCGGTCGGTTCACGACGCGATGTCGTATAAAACAATGAGACAAATGTGAGACATGAAATAGCAATTCAATTGAAACCAACACTGTTTACCTGCCGCAAAAACGGCCATATATACAAAAAATAGAACAAATATAAAAGAAAACAGCTATAATTACTCTTGAAAGAGAGTAGCAAAAACAACCTCTGACGTGCTATACTATATCCATAGTCAGTCAGACAAAAGCGATCCACCAGGAGATGGTGCGGTCGCTGTTTTTGTTTTTGAGGCCCCATGAACCTCGCTAACCTCCTCCATACCCTCTGCCAGAGCCGCGCGGCCTGGAACGTGCCACCCGTCGCCACGACCACCAAAGACCCGCGCGTGCTGGCGACTCTTGCAGCGCTCCTGGCACTCAAAGAGGAGCTAACGCGCAAGCTGCTCCCCGAGTTTTTTCTGCCCTTCACTCTCGAAGTCTCCATCGGGCGGGGTAAGCCTGTCAAAGTGCCCTGGCTCTGCATTCTGGGGCCGGAGCAAAAAGTGCAGGAGGGCTTCTATGTCGCAGTGAGTATCGAGCCGAACGGGCATGGGCTGGTCGCAGGGATCATGAAGTCCGCGACGCACCCTCCGGAAGTGTTGCTTAGTACCCAGAAACGAACGCCGCTCCCTGAAAATGCACTGGATGTGGACAGCCCCACCTACCGCTTCAACGATGCGTTTCACAACCCACAAGAGTTCTTCACCGAGACACTCGATAGTGAAGCGTTTCTGGCCCACCTACGCGAGAGCCTGCGCCTCTACACCGAGCTGCTCACGGAGGATCAGCCCGAGCCGATCTACCGCCGCAAGGGTCGCAAGCCCAGCCCCATCAAACCTGCAACAAGGGTGAACGAACCCTCCACTCTTTACCAGACAAGCACCGATGCGCTCTCGAACCTCGTGCCCGCGTTTCGCGCCGCCTGCGCCACTGCCGGGCTAATCTACACGGAGGAGCGCTTGACGGCGTTCTTTGCCGCCCTACTCGCCAAGCCCTTTGTGATCTTGGCCGGGCTCTCCGGCTCAGGCAAGACGCGGCTCGCACAGGCACTGGCGCGCTGGCTCGGGGCGCCCTACGCGCTTGTCGCAGTGGGGCCGGACTGGACAAGCCGCGATCCCCTGCTCGGCTACCCGGACGCTCTCGACCCAAGCCGCTACATCACCACACCCACGCTAGAGCTTCTACACTCCGCCAACCAGCAGCCCGAGGTACCCCATTTTCTGATTCTCGATGAACTCAATCTCAGCCCCATCGAGCGCTACGGGGCGGATCTGCTCTCGGCGATGGAGTCCGGCGAGGCGATCTTTCTCGGGGGAGTTCCTCCAGAAACGCTTCCCTGGCCGCGCAATCTCTTTCTCATCGGCACGGTAAACCTAGACGAAACCACGCACCCGCTCTCTCCCAAAGTTCTTGACCGCGCCAGTGTCCTTACTTTTGATGGCTCCAGCCTCGCCGCGCTCTTAGAGAATCCCACGCCGGTTCGCCCAGAGCGACTGGCCGGTCAAGGAAATGTCTGGGGAGCCGCCCTACTCTCGCCTCGCGCGGGAGGTAAGTGGCAGGAAACTGCGACTCTGATACGCCTCAGTGAGACACTGGCAGCCCATGATTTTGGTTTCGGCCTGCGCACCGCCACTGAGATTCTGCGCTTCTGCGCCGCCTACGACCAGCTGATTCCCCCGCCCAGCGAGGGCCAGGGGAGAGGCTTGGATACCGCCCTCTGCCTCAAGATTCTTCCTCGCCTGCACGGCTCCCAGCGCCGCCTCGCGCCCGCGCTCGATGCCCTGCTCACGCTCGCGGAAGCCGAAAACTGGCCCCAGACCGCCACCGCCCTACGCACCCTCCAGGCCCGACTTCTCCGAGATGGCTTCGGAGGCTACACGTTTGAATAGAGACCCTCTCGCCCTCGGCCACGCCAGCCTCCGTCTCTACGGCGACGCTCTCCGCTCTATTTCTTCCACGGAGGCCGCCGCATTTGGCGAAGAAAGCATCCAGCTTCGCGAGAACGGAGTCGTGGAGTGGGCGCTTTCAGGCGCTCCGAAAAACTGGCGGCTCCGTGAGGGCGGGCCGGTGCGGCGGCACCGCGCAAACCCTCACTCGGGAACACTCACGGCAGGCAACGAGGCGGGCTTGCTGACACTTGTGCTGGAGGATGAGACCGGCAGACCACACGCAAGCGTCGGAATAGAGATCGTCTCCGCCAAGCTCTCCTACCGCGAGGACTTTCGTCTTATGCTCGAGGCCATCGCATGCCGCGCCACGGACTTACTCTTGCGGCAGCACACTGAGGTAACATCGCCGATGGTTCCCACGGAGCAGCCCGATCCCGCCCGACTCACGGAGCGCTTTTTTCTCTTGCGTGGCTTACTCGAGAGCGGGGAGTTCCAGCATGGCCTCAGCCGCATTCTCTCCGATCCACACCGAGTACTCTACCCAGAGGCCGAGCAGGAGCCACTGAACCGAGCCCGGCGGCTCACTCCGAGCGCGGTGCGCTGGCTCGCCACGGCAACACCCCGCCAGCCCGTTCCTGCCAGGCACCCTCTCGCGCAGCGGGGCTTTGTCACGGTGCCCCACGAGCTGCCACACACACGCCCCGCCGAGACCTGCAACACGCCGGAGAACCGCTTTGTCCAGCAGGCACTGCGCCAGCTCCTTCAGTCTCTGGAGGCGTGCAGTGTCACGGAGCGCTTGAAGAGAGAGGGGCAGTGGTTGGCACGGCCACTAGACAGCGCACTCGCCCACCCGATGTTTGCTGAGGTCGGGCCACTGACACAGATTCCCGTCTCCAGCAGGCTCTGGCAACGGCGCAGCGGCTACCGCGAGTTCTATAAAACCTGGCTGGCGGCGCAGCAGGCACTCCAGCTGAGCTGGGACGGTGGACAAGCTGCCTTTGGTGCAGGAAGACGGGATGTCGCCACCCTCTACGAGTACTGGTGCTTCTTTGAAGTCGCGGAGGCGGTGGAGGCGGCGTTTGGTGTCGCCCTGCCCTACGAGAAGCTCCTGACGCCTACTGGCGATGGTACCGCACTCACTCTGCGACGTGGCACAGAGCTACGTCTCGAAACCCCCAAACTCTGCCTGACCTACAACCCGACACTCGCCACTTGGACACGCCCCGTGCGCCCAGACATTACGCTGGAGCTTGGTAAGACCCGCATCCACTTCGATGCCAAGTACCGACTCACGGACCAGCACGATGCCCTCACCGAGGATATTCTCACGATGCACGCCTACCGTGATGCCATTCCTGGCACGCTTGCCGCCGTCGCGCTCTACCCCGGCAAAGTCATGCGCTGGTGGCCCGACACACAAAACCACGGTGGCCTCGGTGCGCTTCCACTCACTCCAGGCCATGGCCGCGACGCGCTGGATCAGTTTTTGGGCGCGATGATCGCCTCCAGCAAGACGAGTGCCTGTGCCAGAGGAACGTCTGAGAGATCGTAGACGAAACCGGCGGGAGGGAGGCTAGCAAAAAAGTCGGGAAATGCGTTTTCCTCAGAGGGTGCCGCCTTGCGCTCCAGACGCTGTGCCAGCCATTTTCGGATCGTGGCTGTCTCGTCCAGGCTATCTCCATCGCCGCCTGTGAGAGCTTCCCAGTAGGAAATATTTAGTGGCCCCGCCACCCCCTTCCAGCTCTTCCATTGCTGATTGCCCATCATCACAAAACCACCGCCCATTTGCATCAAGGGCTTGGAGATTCGGGCGGTTTGAAATGCGGCTTCCAGGCGCTTGCGAAGCTGCGTGGCACGGGCCTTGCGGCGCTCGTTCCAGGCGGTCTGGAGAGAGGCATTTTGCTCGCTGTTACTGAAAAAAGGCAAAGAGAACTCCCCCGTGTTGGGGAAGCTATTGACCTCTAAAAAATCTGACGGGTCTATCCCCTGCGTGCGCAAAAATGCCAGCCGCTCCGACACACTGTAGCCGCCGGTCCAGAGGGTTTCCAGCCCCCGTCCACTCGCGCTAACATAGCCCAGTGCCGCCAAGTCATGCAGGCCGATCTGCGTGACCCCTGGTAGAGCCGCCAGACGCGCTACCCGCTCCGCGAAACGATCCACCGGGACAGCCTCAGGGGTGAGGGCATCCAGGTGCGTGATCTGCTCAAAAAGGGGCACGATAAAGGGCATGATCTGCGCGATAGCACTGAGCGCCGGGCGGCCCTGTGCCATCTCAGAGGCCGTGCGGCCTGTCACACTGACATCCCGCTCGCGCTGGGTGTCGGTGGGGGCGGGCATGAGCGGTGAGAGAGTCGGCACCAGCGGCAGAGCGTCTTTTTCCGCAGAGAGCAGGCTCACTCCTCGGTCGTCGTTGGCATCGCCCGAGAGCGCCACATAGAGCACCGTCACCCCCCGCGCCTGACACATCGCCAGAAGCTGCTTCGCCTCCTCCCGTGTTTTGGGCGAGCGAACGCGCAGGCCGCGTGTCTTGATCGTCTCCGAGAGCTTCACCAGAGGTATCTCCGGCTGTGGTGTCAGATCGCTTAGTGTGAGGACACTGAGCTGCGCCTCGCCCAGTGCCGGGCAGAGCACCTGGACGTTTATTCTCAACTTTGGCAGCGCACTCTGGGGGGCGGCAGGCGGTGGAACCCCGTCTGGGCCAGGCCGTCCCTGACGCGCTGACCAGGCAGCCTCAATCTTCCCCTTCGCATCACCGGGTAGCGCCGCAAGAGGAAACTTGGTATCTTTGCCCTCCAGCGCTGCTTGCCAAACATTCTCCGAGGCACCTGCCCCCGCCGCGCACGGCAGTGTCGTGAGCAGTTTTGCCTGCCGCAGCTTCCCCAGTGCTAGCTTCTGGGCCTTGTCATCGGACATCTGCTCTTGCATCTTGCCCATCTCCTGGGGCAAGATCCCATCAAAGAGCGTGACGGAAGTATTACCTAGCGGCACCCGGTCATGAGTAATCAGAAAAGCAGCACTCTGCCCGGCCTGTAAGCGTCGAATCGTGGTCGCACTCGCCCGCAAGATCGCGTTCAGCGCGTCGGCTGCGCTCACACTCTGCCCCGGTGCAATTCGAATAAATACCGACTGACTTGCCAGCCGCGCATCGGCGTAGAGCTCCAGCCGAAGCGCTTTTGCCGCCCTCTGCACCACGTCGCCCACCGTTTTTGCATCGGCCAGTGAGAGAGGAACCGAAAAGCGTTCCTGAGAGAGATCCAGATCCGAGGGCGGACGGCGGTACAACACTTTTTGCGTGCCCGTTTTCGTCTTAGCCTGCTCACGCTGGTACGCATCAAGCTTGTCGGGAGAGACGGGAAGCGCTCGCAGTGCCACCTGGACAAATCCGCTGGGCGGATCGCTCAGGGAGACACTGTAGTTTCCCGGCTGTGCCAAAAGAATCAGGTCGCAACGAACCCGAATCCGAAACGTCCGCTGGGTGCCCACGGAGAGCACGGGAAGACTTTGCTTGCCATACCAAGGGGTCTGCCCGGCGGCCATTGCGGGGGGCACGGCACTGCTCCCACGAAAGTCCAGGTTCGGGGGAAATAGCTTCTCCCAGAGTGCCCTCTGTCGCGCATCACTCAGCTCGGCGTAGCCGATACCCTGCGCTCCGGCGGCCTGCTGCATCTGGCTCGGACTGAGGCTCGCCAGAAAGGCGTGGGGCGAGCGGGTGCGGTAGAGATCCTGCTGCATATCCTCGATGCGATCGGGCACGCGCAGCTCGGTGATCTGGGTTGGCCCGGCGGTGGTGAGGGTGGAAAAGCGCACCACTTGCTGCTCGAAGTAGCCCACCAGCTCTGGCAGGCCGTAGCCGCTGCGGGGAGGCGGGAGCGGGGTCTTTCCTGTGAGTAGCAGCGTACTGGGCGCGACCAGCAGCAGTGCCCCCCGGCGCACGGGATCCCAGTCGAGCTGCTCCAGGCCAGCCTCCAGCGTGACTTGGGGCGCGGCAATCGCTTTTGTGACTGTAGCGGGCCGCGGCACCTCCTGCTCTTGTGCAAGTGCAGGAAAGGCCGCCAGAGCAGCCAGAGAGACGAGAAATACAAGAGATTTCATCCTGAAACAGAGACGGAAATTCGCTCCCGTTGGTTACGGCATCACATAGGATAAAATAGGAGCTGTGTCCTCACCCATTCGCCGCCAGTACCAGCTCTATATCGAGCGCCCTCCGGAAGCTATCTTCGCCTTCATAACAGATCTGAGCAACTACGCCCGTGTCTGCCCCGACGATCAGAAAGAAGAGGCGACGGGCGTGGCGCAGAGTGTTGGGGCGCTCGTGCTCTTTCGCGGCGGCCCGTGGGGGGATATCACGGCCACCGTGAGCGAGCTAGACTCTCCACGCCTCTTCGCTCTGCAACAGGTCGAAGGCCCGTTTGTCACTTGGACTCACCGCTACAAGCTCACCGTTTTCCAGCAGGGTACGCTTCTAGCCGAGCAGTTTGAGTATACCCTCAAAGGTCTTGCCATCGCCAAAGAGCGCCTCCCCAGTACCGGCAAGCTCTGGGACGACTGGGTGCACCACCGGCAGAGCGAGATCAAGCGCATTCAGGAACGGATCGGGCGTATCAAGGGCCTAGGGGTCTAAACAAACAAAAAGCGTGTTTCCTCTAGGTTGCGCTGGATTTCCTGCAACAGCAAAACAGCGGCGAAGCTATCCGCGAGGCGTGGGTCGTGGGCGAGGGTGAGGATTCCTGTGGAACCAATATAGAGATGCGCGGCTTGGGGCGTGTGCAGAATCGGTGTTTGGGTGCTCGCATTGCCCACTGTGAGGGTAAAAGTTGCGCCCCGTGTGGGAAGCGCCTCAAGATTTTCGAGCTCCCGAGAGACAGCTAAAACGCTTCTTCTATCGGCATCAAAAAGCACCGGGAACGTGCCATCCTGCTGTGGCAAGCAGATATTGACGTTGTGCCGGAGCCGGATATCGTCAGCGGCAAGCCATGCGGCGTTGAAGCGTGGGTGGGCCTTCAGTGCGGCAGCGACAGCGGCAATGAGGAAGGCAGTGAGGCTCGCGCCGGATTTCCCTTGTAAGCGGCGCACTTCGGAGAGCTCGGCAGGCAGCCCTGTGACCTGGTGTGGAATGAGAGTCAGTGCGGCGGCGTGGTGGCGCGCGAGGCGCTGCTCATGCACGGTGGGAGTCAGCCGAGTCTCGGGGCCGACAGGAGCGTAGTCCGAGAAACTTTCCGAGGGAACTTGGGTTTGGGGTTCTGTGACTCCGGCCAGAACGGCGAGAGGCTCCCCCGCCTCAACAGCCTCGCCCTCAAGCACGGCTTTTTTAAAGAGCACGCCATAGACAGAGGCACTCACTGAGAGCTCCGTGCCGTCGCTCTGTCGCAAACGCAAAAGTGGCTCATTGAGCGCGACAAACTGCCCGATGGCCTTTTCCCACCCGGCCACCGTGGCGACACCGTCGTGCGCGGCAAGAACCGTAAACTTCACGTCGCTAGTGTATCGGCCTGCGCGGCCAGCGCAAAGTCTTTCTCGGTCAATCCTCCCGAGTCGTGAGTGGTGAGCGCCAGAGTGACTTTGTTGTAGCGTATGTCAATGTCCGGATGATGGTCAGCCGCTTCAGCGGCCTCGGCGATTGCGTTGACAAAGCGCAGCGCGGCGACAAAGTCGGGGAACGCGAATGTGCGAACAATTTCATTGCCGCGCAGGCTCCAGCCACGGAGCACCGCTAGCCACGCCTGGACTGCGGAGTCTGCCAGCTTAAGAGAGCGCATGGTTATCTCCGTACCACCAGCGCAGGCTGGTTAGTTGCCACACTTTTATACGCCGCCTCGACCACCTCGACGGCGCGCAGGCCATCTATGCCAGAAGCGAGTAAGTTATGGGAAGCTTCGTCGCCTTGGCAGGCTTTCACAAACGCTGTCACCATTCCCGCGTCTATATTACTCCCCCAGTTCTGGTAGCTCACTTTGTTGGTCTTATCCGAATACAGCACCGACTCCTGGGCGAACATGTCCATCTCGATCACGCCCTTGGTGCCCACCACACTCATCGTCACGTTGCCCCAAGTCGGAAAGCTCTTGGGGCGGGACCACGAGGCATCTAAACTCGCATAAACACCGCTCTCAAAGGTAATCGTAGAGATCCCCGCATCGTCGTAGTCCGAGTGGGCGAAGCCGTTGCTGGCCTCGCAGTAGACCTCGCGGGCTTCGTCTTTGAGCAGTGTCCGCAGCAAGTCCGTGACGTGAACCGTGTGGTCCATCACGGCACCGCCGCCGGAGAGCTTGGTGTCAATGAACCAGCCGCCCGGACACATTCCCTGGTTCGTACACCGTGCCGCCAGAATCTCGCCTAGATCGCCACTCTCAACCACACTCTTGAGCTGCCAGAAGGCCGGGGAGAAGCGGCAGGGAAACGCCGTGTAGAGCTTCACCTTCGCTTTGGCGCAGACATCCACCATGGCCTTTGCGTCGTCGGCATTGGGCGCGAGCGGCTTCTCGGAGATCACGTGCTTACCCGCCGCCGCCGCCGCCTCGGTGAGCGCACGGTGCTTGCTATTTTCGGAGCAGATCACCACGGCGTCGGAGGCATCCAGAAGTCCATTCAGAGTTTCGTAGGCCGCGATCCCAAAGCCCGCCGCCCGCTCGTCCTTGCGCACGGTGTCGTCGTCCCAGAGCCCCACAATTTGCGCCTCGGTCGAGCCGCGCAGGCCCGCCACATAGGCTCCCGCGTGCATGTGCGCCGTCGAGAGAATTCCAATTTTCAGCATAGTTTATCGTTTCACGCTCGTCAAGAGTTTTCCGCTTGCCAGATCAAACGTCAGCCAGTGCGTGCCATAGTCGGCCACGGTTCGTTCCACCTGCACTTCAATCATTCCCTTTGAGCAGGAGGTTCCCGCCACTCTTTCCACTGCCGGATCCACAGGCACAGGAATCGTCCGCACAAAAGCATGGGATTTGCAGTCCTGTACCCGAATCTCGCTCCTCTGGAAATCCATCTGCCCCATGAGAGAAGGAACATTTTCCAGGAGGGGTGCGCACTGCCAACGCGGCGCACCGCTCTGAAGGAGCAGAGCTGTGGCCACACCAGAGGTTACAAAGAGAGCCGCAGCTTTCTGCTGGCGCTGGCGGGTGTAAGGGTTCAGAGAGAACATGAGGACTGCATTGCTCCGTGTCGCTTTTTAGCGCGTCAGGGTGAAGGGGCCTTCGCCTTTTTTCTGTCCGGTGAGAGGATCCAGCACGACCACCTGGTCAGAGAGCTGTAGCAGCTCCGTACCGGGCGTCCTCTGCGTCCTCAGGACATGAATAAGCACCTCGCTGCCACCTGGGGTAAAACGAACTGCCTTAATATTATGGTCCGTATAGACTGCCAGCAGCTTCTGTGTAGCGCGATCACGGAAAACCACATGCCCTCCGATAAGCTCCACCTGGCGTGTCCCATCCGGCGAGAGAGCGATTCGCCCAAAGCTAGCCTGTGAAATCTCCTTTGGGCGGGGACGGAAGTGCTGGGCCTGCCGAGGAAGACTCCCCAGCAGCACGGCGACGAGAACTCCGGAGAGAGCCGCGACAAGAGCAACCCCTTGCTGGCGACGACGCGTATAAAGGTTGAGGGAGAACATATTTCACTTTCCTCGCTTAAAGATAAAGAGCTGCTGATGGCTATGGAGTACCAGAGACTGGCCATCCGGCGAACAGGCGGCATGGGAGTCGCCGTAGTACCGAGAGAGTGCTGTGGGCATGGTCGAGGTGTGCAGAATTGCCTGGCTTCCGCCCAGACGTGCATCCGTCACCGTCGCCTCCCCGTCGCCTGCCATAATAATCTTACTTGTCCCAGGGATGAAACGCAATGTCCCACCACGAGTTTCGGGGTGAGCGATCCAGGAGGAAGCGTCCTCTTCGGCCCTGAGCTGCTGCACTATCCTACCACTTTGCCTCTCGTGTACCTCGCCCCCACCGTAGTCGTTGCGTGAGGCGAGAAACTGGCCATCCGAGGAGAAGGCAAGCGCATTGATTCCACACCCCTGGTAGGTCTGGGTCAGGCGTTTGGTCGCCAGGTTCCAGAGCTGCACCACGCCTGTACGCTCTGGCAAGGAGATCACCCCACCAAGCGCAAGCTCCTGCCCGTCCGGGGAGAACGCCACGGACACGGCGCAGTCCTGCGGCGTTGGGGTTCGCTCCCGCTGCAAGGGAATGCGCCCCTGCTCCTGAAGTGTGGCGGTGTCTAGTAGCGTGACATAATCGTAGCCCTGAAGCAGCGCCAGCGTTCGGCTATCAGGCGAGTAGGCGGCGCGGCACCAGGGGCTGCCCGTGTTGCGTGCCGTGGCGAGCACTTGGCTCTGGTAGTTCGTTAGGTTTAAACGGTAGAGCTTACCATCGGGACGATCCGTGGCAAAGACCAGCTCCTTGCCACTCGGTGCCACGTGGAGCGAGTAGATCGGTGCGCGCCCTGCCTCAACGGTACGCTCCAGCACTCGCCCCCCCACGGAGCGGAACTCTAGCCAGGAGCGCACTCCCTCGTCCATCAGCGCGACCACCATACGGTCGTTGTTCAGGTACGCCACCGCCGTAGGGCGCCCTCTCATTTGCAGGGTGGCAACACGCCGTAGCCCCCGTGCACTTTTCGCGGAGTTTGGAGGTGGGAAAGCTCGGAGCGTGAGTGTGAACACTCCGAGTATCAGCGCAGTACTTGTCAGCGCTGTACTTCCGACCAGGCCAGCCAAGGCCAAGTACTGACGGCGGCGGGTGTAGGCGTTGGAGGAGAACATCGTCATACTTCCTTAGAGTGTTATCGCGCGGCCAGTCTTCAATGATTCTCGGGCGGCGGCAGCCACTGCCACGGCATCGCGGGCTTCTTCCGCCGTCACCGCCAGAAGGGCGCCGCGGGTGATGGCACGAGCAAAGGCCGCAATTTGTTTGTCGTAGGGATCGTCGGAGGGGATCAGCGGACGCCCCGTGCTGGTGCGTGTCTCGGTGCGGAAGCTCAGGGAGACTTCTTTGCGGGAGTCGTGAGAGAGCAGCCCCGCGTCGCCTGCGATCTCAAAAGTCGCGCCGCCGCCCTTGGGATCGGCCCAGGTCACTTCCGTGTGGCTGATCGCGCCGCTGGTGTGACGCAGCGTGATAAGCGCGTGGTCAAGCCGCTCAAAGCCGCGCTCGGTGAGGCCCTTGGCATAGACCCGCTCCGCTGGGCCAAACGTCCAGAGCAACCAGTCAATGTCATGCACCGCGAGGTCAAAGAGAATCCCGCCGGACTGCGCCTGATCGCCAAACCAGCTCGACCAGCCAGGAAAGCCACCACCACGCCGTGTTCGGATCACAGCGGGCTTACCAACGTCCCCATTTTTCACGAGACTATGGGCATTGGCGAACTCCGGGAAAAAGCGCACCACCTGCGCCACGGAGAGCAGTCTCCCTGCCGTCTTCGCCGCCGTGATCATGGAGTCGCAGTCCGTCACGCTCAGCGCCATCGGCTTCTCGCACAGCACGTGACAGCCCGCCGCCAGTGCCTGCTCGGTGATGCTCCGGTGCAGATCGCTGGGCAAACAGACACTCACCACCTCTACTCCCGAAGCAAAAAGTGCCTCGACGGAGCCAAACGCACTCGCGCCGTGCTTGCTCGCCAGCGCCTCCGCCTTGGGAAAATCCACATCCGCAATGGCTGCCAGCGTGAAGCCCTCGGCCTTCGCCCAGCCCCGCGCGTGGGTCGAGCCCATCCCCCCTGCGCCGATCACTCCTGCTTTGAGTTTGGTCATGTCTTGATTATCGCCCACCCCGCCGCGTCCGTCAACTACTTCCACTACTCATATGGCCCGACCCACGAAAGATGATGGACGATGCCGTAGTCTTCGCCCAGGTGCAGGTGCCTGCCGCCCCGATACTGGTGTCCTGCGACGGGCTTGGCGACTTTGAGGTTGGCGAGGTAGCAGGGGGTAAAGGGTTCTCTGGGGCGGATGACGTACTGTGGCGTTTTCCAGTAGGTGTCCCAGCAGACCGAGACAGTGTCGGCCAGGTCGTGCTCGGCGATCTTGAGGAGTGTGTCGAGGAGGCGTGGTTCGATGATCTCGTCTCCGTCGGGGAGGAGGGCGTGGGTGTAGCCAAGGGAAAGCAAATGTTCCCCCGCTGCTGTCCTGTGCTCGATCTCCCCGTGCCACTCCCCTACGATAACCGTCGCCCCCGCCGCTTCCACTACCTCTACCGTCTTCGGCCAATCTCCAGGTTCGCCGAAGAAGGGAATGCGATTGACGAAGACGAACGAAGGTAGTCTACTTTGGAGAGTGTGGATGCTCTCCGTAAGGTAGTAATAGTCATCATGAGCGATAAAAAGTGCAACCAATCAATTTCACCTTTGTCCTGAGTCGGTTTGTGATGTAAAATCGTCCTCAAATTTGTATTTCTAAAAGTTGACTAATTTCTTCACGATGTGCAGCGGAGAATGAGACGGGGACGAAGCAGTTCAAAACTCTACGACAACCCTTACTTTATATTTTACGGACTCATTCTTGGGCATATTCCCAAGAATCATCATTGACTGCATTAACTGCCATAGCGTATTGCCCCACTCCCATAGAGTAGTATACTACTCCGATATCTAATTCATTTATCTCAAATTCCACCCATGGATTCCCATATTCATCAATATTACCCACTAATAAACATATATCATTCTCTATCAAATATTTATATTTATCTATAATGCTTATATTTTCGTCATAAGTGTAAGTATATTCATTATAATAGCTTGGTATTTTTACTATTTTAATTAAATCTCCGATTTTTAATTACTTCCATCTTTCATTCATTTTTTATTACTTTTTTATCCCTTTTAATTACGTAATGAGATCATTTACTACACTTATAACAATCAACATGCGATATATATGTCCTACAATGACCAACATTGTCTTCCCACATAGATTGACAATCTTTATTTTTTGTTTTACAGGCGTCCTCTCCCGATGAGCCGCAAACTGTTTTTTTTCTGATATCAGGAGCACATTCTGGAGGTACACTACCTTCCAACCTACAAACTAGTGTGCAACATACTTCCTTTTCGATTCCACACTCTTTATAGTCTTCGTCAGAAGTATGGCGGGCGAGGTATCCTGTCGGCATGAAAGCACTCTCCCTCGACCTTCGACAACGCATTATAGACGCTCTGGATAAA
>NZ_JAYVPL010000009.1:0-87844 GCF_043757465.1 Armatimonas sp. | reverse complement strand
GTAATCGCGGC
The DNA here is from genome assembly GCF_043757465.1 of Armatimonas sp. Lineage (GTDB taxonomy): Bacteria > Armatimonadota > Armatimonadia > Armatimonadales > Armatimonadaceae > Armatimonas. The sequence goes on along the minus strand of NZ_JAYVPL010000009.1, from coordinate 87,833 downwards.
TGTCAGGCTGGTCTTGCCATGATCCACGTGTCCGATCGTGCCCACGTTTACGTGAGGCTTTGATCGCTCAAACTTTGCCTTACCCATGCTACATCCTCAAGCCGTGCGCAACCCGCACGCGTCGTATTTTGTTGTGAAGGTGGCCGGAGGACGCTGGACGCAGAGAGCTGCATCAGACCGTCACGGCTAACCAATCGGGAGTTAAAATTCAAACACTTTCTTAGGGAAAGTGCCCGGCCAGTTTATCATAGCCCTCAGCGCACCGCAATAGCCTCAAGAGAGAAATTCCAAGATAATTCTCTCTACGCCTGCCATCCGATATCGCGACGCACGGCAGCCCCCTTAAAATGGATCAAATCCACCCCAGCATAGGCGCGCTTCTGCGCCTCGATAAAAGTCTCCCCCGTCGCCGTGACCGCGAGGACACGTCCGCCACTCGTGACAAGGTGCCCGCTTTCATCCCGCTGGGTTCCGGCATGAAAAACCTCCAGCGCATCGAGCTTACGAGCTCCGTCCAGCCCCGTGATTGGCACACCCGTTGGATAGCTCCCCGGATACCCCTCCGAGGCCATCACAACCGTCACCGCAGCACGCTGGCTAAAGACCACCGGTACTTTATCCAGCTCCACTTCCACGACCGCACGGCAGATATCAACCAGATCCGTCTCCAGTAGCATCAAAGCTACCTGCGCCTCGGGGTCGCCAAAGCGGCAGTTGAACTCGATACAATACGGGCCCTTCTCTGTCAGCATCACCCCCGCATAGAGCACGCCTCTGTAGGGAATCCCCGTCGCCCGAATCGCCGCCACTGTGGGCTCGATAATGCGCCGCGTCACCTCGTCCACCACACTCTGCGGAGCGATACGCACGGGAGCATAGGCTCCCATCCCGCCGGTATTGGCTCCGGTATCCCCTTCCCCGATGCGCTTGTGATCCTGAATCGCAATCATAGGCCGGACGGTCTCGCCATCCACAAACGCCAAGATACTCGCCTCCGGCCCACGCAAACACTCCTCGATCACCACGCGCTCACCACTCGCCCCAAAGATCCGCTCCTCCATCATCTGACGAATCGCGGTCTCTGCCTCAGCGTAGTCTTGCGCGACCACCACCCCTTTACCTGCGGCCTCCCCATCGGCCTTGACCACGATCGGATAGTCAGCCGCACGCAAGTACGCTCGCGCCTTCTCAGGGTCATCAAAGACCTCAAAATCCGCCGTGGGAACCCCCGCCTCACGCATCAAGCGCTTGGAGAAAACCTTGCTGCCCTCCAGCTGCGCAGGCTCGCGGCTGGGCCCAAAGATCCGCAACCCCCGCGCCTCAAAGACATCCACGATCCCCGCGATCAGCGGCTTCTCCGGCCCGACAATTGTCAGATCAATGCTCTGGTGCTCCACAAAAACCCGCAGCGCCTCGATATCCATGACATCAATGGCGATATTCTCCGCCACCTCAGCCGTCCCCGCATTGCCTGGCGCACAGAAGATCTTACGTACCTGTGGACTCTGCGCCAGCTTCCAGCAGATCGCGTGCTCGCGCCCCCCACCCCCAATAACTAGGATTTTCATGATTAAGATCCCCCTAAAAATCCGGCCCGTCTGTATTCTGAGCCAGATTGGCAAAACAAGCAAACTTGGGCAAAAACGCCAGCTTTACGGTGCCCGTGGGGCCATTTCTCTGCTTGGCAATAATCACCTCGGCCTCCTCGCCCTCGTACTCCCCCCCCTCTTGCTCGGCTTTTTCCTCGGCATCCTGGGAGACTGCATCCTTGCGCGCATAGTACGAGGGTCGGTAAATAAAGGCAACCACATCCGCCTCCGCCTCGATAGAGCCCGATTCACGCAAATCGGAGAGCATGGGGCGCTTGTCTTCCCGCCGCTCAACGGCGCGAGAGAGCTGGGAGAGGGCAATCACCGGGACATCGAGCTCACGGGCGAGACTTTTAAGGCCGCGTGCAATCTCAGAGATCTCCTGGTTGCGGTTCTCCGAGTTGCGTGCGGAGCCACGCATGAGCTGCAAGTAGTCCACGATCACTAAGTCCAGCGCCCCCTGCTCGGCTTTCAGACGGCGGCAGCGCGCCCGCATCTCCAGAGAGCTAATATCCGTGGTGTCGTCAATGAACATCGGCGCGTCCCACAGTCGGTTCACCGCCTCCGAGAGCCGAGACCATTCTTCGTCTTGCAAAAATCCCGTACGCAATTTATGGGCATTCACTTTAGCTTCCGAGCACATCATACGCTGAACAAGTGACTCTTTACTCATTTCCAATGAGAAAGTTGCCACTACACTGCCCTTACCTGCCGCATTCTGACCAATATTCATCGTCAGGGCCGTTTTTCCCATGGAGGGCCTGGCGGCAATAATAATTAAATCACCGCGTTTGAGGCCACTGGTGATGTAGTTGAGGTCATAGAAGCCCGTGTCGGTGCCGCTGACGACACCTTTATCGTGGTAGGCGGAGTCAATCTGATCGAAGACTTCGTTGAGCAGGGGACGGAGCGGGGTGAAGCCTTCGGTCTTGCGCTTGCGGGCGACATTGAAGATCGCGCGCTCGGCCTGATCCACGAGCGTATCCACTTCATCGGTCTCGCCATAGGCCATACCGGCGATCTCGGAGGCGGTCTCGATCAGGCGGCGCAGAACCCCCTTCTCGGAGACGATCTTAGCGTAGTAGACAACGTTGGCGGGTGTGGGGACGTACTCGGCGAGCTGCATGAGGTAGATATAGCCGCCTGTCTGCTCCAGCGTGCCACGCCGCGTAAGCTCATCCTTAAGAGTGACAATGTCGACAGGCTCGTCTTTATCTACCAAGGAGAGCATCGCCTCGAAGATGCGGCCATGTGCTTCGCGGTAGAAGTCCTGCTTGTCTAAAAACTCGGTGACGCGCTCAATGGCGCTGCGGTCTCCCAGCAACATAGAGCCCAGCACGGCCATCTCGGCCTCAATATTTTGGGGAGGAACGCGTCCGGTCATAGAAAACTCAGATCATTATAAAAATACAAAAGGGCGCGGCTTACTGCCGCGCCCTGGCTTGTCCGCGCGGCCTTGCCTACGCTTTTTCCACCGCGACAGTCACGGGGACAGTGATGTCTTTGTGGAGCTTGACATCCACATGGAAGGTTCCCAGAGCGCGGATAACATCCATCAGCAACACGCGGCGCTTGTCAACACTCACGCCCAGGTCTTTCTTGAGAGCTTCCGCAATATCACCTGAGGTTATCGAGCCGTAGAGACGATCCCCCGCGCCCGCTTTACCTAGGATCTTAATCGTCTTGCCTTCAAGAGTCGCCTGATCTTTCTGAGCCTGAGCAAGCAGTGCCTCACTCTTGCGCTCCTCAGTGGCGTGGCGCGCTTCCAGGATCTTCAGGGCGCCGCCCGATGCCGACACCGCCAGGCCTCGGGGAATCAGGTAGTTGCGAGCGTAGCCATCAGAAACCAAGACAACCTCGCCCTCTCTGCCGACCTTGACGACATCCTTTTGCAAAATCACGTTCATAAACTTACTTCCTTATTTGTAGTCCGACCCTAGGACGATTCCCGTTGCCCACGGAATCCAGTCCCAGAATCAGCGCTGTTGTTTTATTTAGCCGCGCTCGGAGCCGAGTATTGACAGTAAAACGGTTTGGGTCGAACACATCCAGGCGCCACTGTAGTGGCCCTGCCTGCGTGTCGAAGCCGACTCCCAGCTTACTGCCAAAGAGGCCATAGCGCGTCCAGAGCTCTCCGCTTTTCTGCCCGACCTGCACATTGACCTGGTTACGCTCGGTTGTATCGGTGATGCCGACTCGAAAGAGCTGCCCCTCCACAACCTGTGCATAGTTGGTATCGAGCTGAAAACGCTCCGCCTTTGTATCGTACAGAAAGTCTCCGGTCAAGCCTGACTCATACCAAGACGGCTTCTTGCCACTGCCAAGAGGTTGGTTACCAGAGGATACGGTCCCTGCTTTTTTCTCGCCAGGCAGTCGCAATGCCTCGACACGAGCCGTCAAATTTTTTACTGAACCACTCGCATCCTTCACGTTGGCAACCGTTATCTTAATGTTATCAAGCAGCTCGGGATCGGTTGCGACTTGGGAAAGCTTTCCTGCGGTCATGTCAAGCTTCTGAGAGATCGCCACCAGATTCTCCGAAATTTTAGTGAGGTTTGTCGTGGTAGCGAGCACATTTTCTTTTAGATTTTTATCGCCTACCAGCTGAGTCATCTGCTCCGTGAGACCAGCCACACCTGCCGCGGCATCGTTGGCGGAGCGCAAAAGGGCCTTGATACTTTCTCGGCTGTCTGCAACCGTTAGTTTGGCCTCTTTGGCGAGCCCCTCGGTCTCCGCCGCGATCCGTCCCCCGGACTTCATCACAGAATCCAGGTCCTTGATGAGAGTCTGAGTCTCTTTCGAAAGGGTGGCAACTTGTTTTTCTAGGAGTGGCGTGAGCGTCTTGGCAGAGGCCGCGACCTCACCTGCATTGCCAATAACAATGTCTACTTTTTTGAGGGTCGCTGGAAGCAGTGCGGAGGTAGCACGAAGATTGCGGAGCGTCGCCTGGATGTCTCCCTGGGAATCATCGAGCGCCCCAATTGCTCCCATTTTAGCGATTTTCTCGCTGACAACCCGCAGATTATGGGCGGTCGCCACCAGATCCTCGCGCAGTGCATCATCATTGGTAAACTTACTCATCCCCGCCAGCGCGGAGTCCAGCCCGGCAGCGGGCTCTCCTTCCAGAGGAGTCTGTTTAGTGGTCTCATCCGTTATAAAAGTAGTTTCTTTACTTGGGACTATTGTCACCACCGCGCCACCGCCCAGAAGCCCGGACGCGACACTAAACTGCGACTTCACCGGAATCTTGACCCCGTCTTTGACCCGCACCAGCACCACCGCACGCCGTCCATCATCAGAGAGGCGAATGCTCTTGACGGAGCCCACCTTAAAGCCCGCAACCCGTACATCCTCGCCGCCCTTGAGTCCTTTGGCATCATCGAAGGCGACCCGAAAATCCGTGGAGTTGCGCTCCTCCCAGCTCTGATTGAGCCAGCCTTTGGCCAGGAGCAAACCCGCCACCCCTGCTACAGTCACAACCCCCGTTACTAAATCGCGCTTACTCATATTTTCCCATTTAGCTTAACCAATCTCAATCGGCCCGTCGACTTCGCCCCGAATAAACTGCTGAACAACAGGATCATCACTGCTTTGAACCTCGCTAGGAGTGCCATAGATCTGTGCCTTGCCTTCATAGAGCATTAGTATTTTATCCGCGATTCGGAAAATACTCCGCATGTCATGGGAAACGACAACACTAGTGACATTTTTATTGTCGCGTGTACGCACAATCAGATGATCAATCGCGGCAGCCGTCACTGGGTCGAGACCACTGGTAGGCTCGTCGTAGAGGATGATCTCCGGCTCGGTGGCCAGTGCGCGGGCGAGGCCGACCCGTCGTCGCATACCGCCCGAGAGCTCTGGAGGCAAGCGCTTCTCGATTCCGGGCAGTCCGACTTCTTTTAGGTGCTCCTGAACCTGCTGTGTCAGCTCCTGACGCGACTTCTTCTGAAATTCTTTGCAACGCGGGCCTCGCAGTAGCCCGAAGGCGATATTGGCATAGACATTCATCGAATCAAAGAGCGCTGCGTACTGGAAGACCACCCCCATCTTAGCGCGAATCGGCAGCAGCTCGCGCTCTTTCTTGCCGACAATATCCACACCATCAATCAGGAGCTGACCACTGGTGGCGCTCACCAGCCCCGCAATGCAGCGTAGAATTGTTGACTTACCCGCACCGGAGAGCCCCATAACACAGAGAATCTCTCCGGGAGCGACATCCAGAGTAATTCCACCAAGAATCTCTCGGCCATCCACAGTATAGCGTAGATCAAGTAGGGTAATCCGGGGGAGAGTGTCCCCCTCAGGCAAGTGATCAGACAATGGATTTGGCCTTGAAAAACCACGTCAGTACAAAATCTGCTGCAAACACAAGAATGATAGTAAAGACCACGGCACGGTTGGTGGAGCGACCAACACCTGCGGCACCGCCTTTGGTTTCTAGCCCCTCACGACAGGCAATAATCGCGATCAGTGTCCCAAAGACCAATGCTTTGAGCAGCCCCTCCAGAATATCGGAGCCGTTGGGCTCCAGAAGCTGACGGAATGAGTCCGTGTACTGAAGAGGTGTCTGTCCCTCGCTGACAGCGATCATCCCCCCTCCGAGGATTCCTGCTGCATCTCCAAAGAGGGTCATGATTGGCCCCATCACGAGGCAGCCGAGCAGGCGAGGCACAACCAGATAGGCAATCGGAGAGATCCCCATTGCTCTGAGCGCGTCCACCTGCTCGGTCGTCTTCATCGCGCCGATCTCCGCCGTGATCCCTGACCCGACGCGTGCAATCAAAGTGACCGCAGTGATAAGAGGTCCCGTTTCCCGAACGATCGAGAGTGCGACAATCCCTCCAAGCAAGTTGCCAATTCCCAGATTGGTGAGAGAGCCCACGGTGTAGAGTGCCAAGACCGCTCCGGAGAAGCCCACAGTCAGCAGAACAATAGGAAGGGACTCTGTACCGACACTGGTAAGCTGACGAGCGAGATCACCTAGGTGAATGCCTTCCTGAAAGATCGCCCGCACGGCCCGCCACAGCAGAGTCAGTAGCTCTCCTAGATACTCAAAGGAGCGCACCAGGGTCTTACGGATGATTTTACTGGCCGTCTCACCAACATCCTCGAACACCTCGGCTGCCTCGCTAACCAGGCGGGTTTCTTTGGGAGAGGAACGGGGTGTCATATAAATTTTAGTTTACCCCATTGAACCCGCACCCCGCCGCGTGCTACAATCCCTTATGCCCGAAGAAGAAGAGGAGGAAGGTTTTACCTTCCGTGATCGCCGCCGTCAGAGTACCGAGGAAGTGGCTCCCGCCCCCGTGGTAACTCCCACACTCCCCATTGCGCCCGTAACTGAACCTGAACCAACTCTCTACGATCCTCACGAAGGATACAGTGACAGTGACAGTGACAGCGTGGGAGATCCCGACGGCGAGGAAAGCAGTGAGATACCCGATGTGCGCTCCGTACTTGCCCTCTTCATGGGCGAGCTACGCAATCTGGCGTGGCTGCGTATGGGCCTTGTCGCCAACCCAATGACGGGTGAGATCGAAAAAGATCTGGCACAAGCCCAGATGGCCATTAATACGGTTGGGTTCCTCGCTGATCAGCTAGAGCCACATGTCGCCCCTGAAGAGCGACTGCCACTCAAGGCAATGATCAGCGATCTTCAGCTCAATTTTGTGGAGCAGAGTAAGCGGGGATGAGGCTAGCCTCTTCCCCGACACTTCTGACTCCCGACGCATTTGAGGCTCGCTTTAGCGATCTGGTCGAGCTGATTTGTGATGCCGCGCACGTGGGCTACTCTAAGCCCTTCATGGAAGCGCAGTACACGCTCTTGCGGGCCTGGATGTCAGAGCACTTCCCCCCCCTCGCGGTGGAGTTCTCCGGCAGGGTTCAGGAGGAGTTCGAGAGCCTCTACTGCGCCGAATCCCTCGCGGCTCTCCTGACTCAGGATAGCGGTGCGCTTATGGGACGGCTCCTCGACACCCAGGAAGCTCTTGTGGCGTGGAAACTAGCCCATTAAAAATACATGAAAAATATCACAGGCTGAGTTCCTAAAAGATAGGGGAATTTTTCACAAAGTCGAGTATACTCTCTCTCGGCACCTATGGTTGCTGCCGTTCCCCGTTTCGCCGCCTCATCACTACTATGCGATAGTCTGGCGCAAGAATTGCAGCGATTTAATAATTAGCGATTTCTCAACAAGGAGGTCTGCCCTTTGGTAAGACAACTTAGCACCCCCTGGCTTCTTTCGCCCCTGGTGATTGGACTGATCGGGCTTGCATTTGCTTTCTTTTTTTACTGGAATGTCCAGCGGCAACCCATTGGTGGTACGGAGACCATGAACCGTATCGCGAAGTATATTCGTGAAGGAGCAATGGCGTTTCTCAAGCGCGAGTACACGGTGCTTGCCGTCTATACACTTGTCGTCTTTCTGGCCCTGGGCTCAACTCTAGGCTGGCTTCCGGGTGGCGCCTTTGTACTGGGTGCTTTTCTGTCTCTGCTCGCAGGTTTTTGCGGGATGCAAGCCGCGACCTTGGCCAATGTCCGAACCGCCGAGGCGGCACGACGTGGCAGTAAACCCAATGCCCTACTCATCGCACTAGATGGCGGAGCCGTGATGGGCTTAGCGGTAGCGGGGCTGGGGCTGATTGGGCTTGCAGGGTTTTATTTTGTCTTGCGGAACACGCCCACTCTCAACTCAACACTGCATGCCTTTGCGGTCGGGGCCAGCAGTATCGCGCTCTTCGCCCGCATTGGGGGAGGAATCTACACCAAGGCCGCCGATGTTGGGGCCGATATCGCCGGGAAGGTGATCGAGGGAATCCCCGAAGACGATCCTCGCAACCCCGGGGTGATCGCCGACAACGTGGGAGATAACGTCGGCGATGTAGCGGGCATGGGTGCCGATATCTATGAATCCATGGTGGCGGCGATTGTCTCCGCGGTAGCCATTGCGCTGACCACGAACGACATGGGGCACCTCAAGAATATCGCGCCGGGGCTCAGCGACGAAGCCGAGCGCACTCTGGGGGCGGCGCTTCCGCTCATTCTATCGGGAGTCGGGCTTGCAATCAGTATTCTGGGAATCTTCCTGGCACGTGCACTTCGCAATCACAAACCCGCCAATGTTCTTCGGAGCTGTCTGATTGTCCCTCCTATCGCCCTCACACTTGTCTCCGCCATTCTTATGCAAGTTCTAGGAGCCACGCAAGCGATCACGCTCTGCCTCGCAGCGGGTGCTATCGGAGGGGCGCTTATCGGCCTGATTACCGAGTACTACACGGCGCACAAGCCCGTGCACAAGGTCGCGGAGGCGTCACTTACCGGCGCGGCGACTAATATTATCCACGGCCTCGCGGTGGGTAAGGAGTCCGTGATCGCCCCGATGGTGATTCTCTGTGGAGTCACGTTTCTCGCTAATGCCCAGCTCGGCCTCTATGGCGTGGCAATGGCCGCCGTCGGGATGCTAGCCGGAACTGCAATCGTCATGACCGTGGATGCCTACGGCCCGATCTCGGATAATGCGGGTGGCATCAGCGAGATGAGTGGCCTGGGAAAAGAAGTCCGCGATATCACCGACGAGCTCGACTCCGTGGGCAACACGACCGCCGCAATCGGCAAAGGCTTCGCGATTGGCTCCGCGACCCTAACAGTGGTTGCGCTCTTCTCGGCCTACTCGATGGAGATCAGTCACGCACGTGGAGCGCCCTTCCATATCGAGCTCACCGATGCCACAGTCCTGATTGGGTTGCTTCTGGGAGCGATTCTGCCCTTCTGGGTAGGTGCATCCACGATGCTTGCAGTTGGTCATGCAGCCCAGAAGATAGTGATCGAGATCGCCCGGCAGTTCAAGGAAATTCCTGGCTTGCTCCAGGGCACTGCGGATCCTGAGCCCGCCCATATCGTGGATATCGCCACCAAAGCGGCGCTGATTGAGATGATCCAGCCTGGCCTCGTGGCGATCCTCGCCCCCACCCTCACAGGTTTTTTCCTGGGGCCTGAAGCACTTGCGGGTCTGCTCGCGGGCGCACTCGCCGTCGGTTCCACCCTCAGCCTCTTCATGGCAAACGCCGGGGGAGTTTGGGATAATGCGAAGAAGCACATCGAAAAAGGCGGGCTTGATGGCCATGATAAAGGCAGCGATGCCCACAAAGCCGCCGTCGTCGGGGATACTGTCGGTGACCCGTTCAAGGATACGTCGGGTCCAGGCGTCTCCATTCTCATCAAGGTCATGAGCGTCGTCAGCTTGCTCATTGCGCCGCTGATCGCGAATCGGTAAGTTCGCGGGCTAGAACAGGCTCGGTTGCTCGCTCTCGAAGGCGAGCAGCCGGGACTTCACCCCCGTGCCGTAGGCAAATCCCCCTAGCCCACCATCGGCGGCGATAACGCGGTGGCAAGGCACGATCAGGGGAATGGGGTTGGCTCCGCTAGCGGCCCCTACCGCGCGGGCGGCGTCTTTATTGCCCACCGCAGCAGCGATCTGGCCGTAGGTGCGTGTCTGACCGTAGGGAATCCGTGCCACTTCGTTCCAGACTTGATTCTGAAACTCTGTGCCACCTGGTGCCCGAGCCAGATCGAACTCCGTGCGCTCACCGTCGCAGTACTCTTGAATCTGTCGTTTAGCCTGCCGGGTCTTCAGAGGATCGTGTTCGCTCCCTTGAGGCGCTTGACCGCTAAAGTCTAGGGATACTACCGCCCCGTCACTATCCACAGCCACCGTCATCGTGCCAAAGCGGGTCTCGAAGGTCTCTGCATAGAACATGGAACCATTGTAGCGCAAGTGTGGTATGTTTTTCTGAAGGATTTGAGTTAACCATGGCATCTATCTACGATTTCACGATGAAGAACATCGACGGCAAAGACGTCCCGCTAAAAAGCTACAAAGGCAAAGTGGTGTTGGTGGTCAATGTCGCCAGCAAGTGCGGCCTGACCCCGCAGTACGAGCAGCTTGAGGCACTCAACAAAAAATACAAGGCCAAAGGGCTTCGGGTTCTGGGATTCCCAGCCAACAACTTTGGTGCGCAGGAGCCTGGTACTGAAGCGGAGATCAAGCAGTTCTGCAGCCTGAACTACAAAGTCAGCTTTGACATGTTCCATAAGATCAGTGTCAAGGGCAGCGACCAGCACCCGCTCTACAAGTACCTTACGGGCTTGCCACAACCTAACGGCGGCGATATCGAGTGGAACTTTGGTAAGTTTCTCATCGGCAAGAACGGCGAGGTCATCGCTCGTTTCCCCGCCGCAATGAAACCCGATGATCCGAAGATAGTCGCGGCCCTCGAAGCCGCGCTTAAATAGACAGTAGCAACAGTGCTAAAAGCGCCTCCTCCGCCGTGGAATCGTCGTCGTGGCGAACCAGGTTGGGGAGGCGTTTTGTTAACTCCGTGTAGTGTCCGAGGCTGTAGGTTTCGAGCAGGGATTTATCCGCGACCAGCTTATGCAGCGCCTCATCACGAGCCATTCCTTTGAGGGAGAGCAGAGGGTAGAGTGTGCCAGGCGGCAAGACTGTATCGGCGGCGGCGTAGAGGGCTTGTAAGTAGGCCAGCCCGCTTCCCTCCAGCCGCCGCGCAACGGACAGCAAAAAGGGAAAGTGGGTGCTTGGCTCCGTGGCGTGGGCAATCACGAGCCGTGAGAGTGCCACGGCCAGCCGTGCAAGTACAGCGGGGTCGGTTTCTGCGGTGAGTTTCTGTGAGACCGTCTCCAAGGCGTTGGGTAGTGCGGAGGCGAGCTTTTCGAGGGCGCGCGCAGCAGCCAGACGCATTCCCTGATCCACACTGGGAACGAGTAATGCCAGCAAGCGTTGCTGCGCCTCGGTCGTATCTTCCGGGCGCAGGTTCTCGCCGATTGCGGCCAGTGCCGTGCAAGCCGCCTCGCAGCGCGTTGGGCGCGACGGGTTGAGCGCAGCAATGAGAGTCGGAGCGGACGACGGGTCGGCGAGGCGGCCAAGAGCCCGTAGGGCGGCCACGCGCACGGTAGCGTTCGGCCCTCGCGCAGCGGCTTCCAGTGCTGAGGTGGCCGACCAGTCTCCTAAAAACCCTAGTGAGTGCGCTGCCTCTTCGCCTACCGCCGCAGCCGGATCCAAGAGCTTAGCCGTGAGGCTTGGCACGGCCCGTGTGTCCCCGATCTCTCCCAGTGCCCGCGCCGCCGTTGCGCGCACCGCGTGGGCGACGTCATCCAGCGCCTCGATTAGCTCCTCCACCGCCAGCGATGACTTGCGCTCCCCTAGCTCACGTACCGTCTCCTCACGTGCCTCCGCATCGGTAGTCTTAGCGAGCTTCTGTGCCCGCCGAAAGCCCCCCATTGTCCCCGTGCCAACGAGCTGTCCCAGCACAAAGCGCGTCGTCTGGCTGTCCTCCACTTTAAGCTGGTGCAGTAAGATGAGCGCCGCGACGCGGACCACATCGGTAATTAGAAACATCACTTTGTAGTTATTCAGCCCAAAGGGGAGGCGAAGATCGGCAAAAACGGTCATGAGCGCTCCTCCCACAATCGGAGAGACGCCGCCAATGATTCCCGTGAACGCCGAGAAGACCGCAACGTAGGTGCCGCGCTTGTCATCGGGGGTCATCGAGAGCAGCAGGTTAAACTGCGTCAGGCCCACCGCCGCCCAGCCTGCCCCGGAGACGATATTCATCGTGACCATGAGCGGGTAGTTGAGCCAGTTTTGACCGGGAAACGTGAAGCACCAGAGAATCGGACTGATCAACACCAACCAGCTCCCAATCATCAGCACAGGCCGACCGCCGTACTTATCTGCCAGGTACCCCCAGAGCGGCATGGTCGCCAGGCTCGCCGCCGAGGCAACGGCTCCAATCAGCTGCACCACAACATACGGCAGCTCCAGCCCAGCTTTATCCACCTGCCAGGCCATGAAAAACTGCCCCGCCAGCGACTGGCCCACTACAACCGTTCCTGCAAACGCCAGAAAGCGCCGGAAGCTAGGATCGGCAAACGGAGCCTTGAGAGACTTCAGGGGATTTGTCTTTTCGACTTCCCGCACCATTGGAGGCTCGGGCTGACGCAGAATAAGAAAAAAACAGACTACCGCAGGGATCGCAGCCAGACCAAAGAGCAACGGAAACCCTATCTCCGGCTTGAGCCTATCAAGTAGCCAGGCAGCGGGCAGCGGAGCCAGCATCGCGACAATACTAGCCAGGCGGTTGCGCCCAGCAAAGTAGCGTCCCCGGGCATCCCCGGGCACTAAATCGCTCATCCAGCTCGTCCACGCTGGAACTGTGATCGTGAGAAGCGCTGAGGAGAGAATTAGCAGAATCAGAAACGCGACCAGTTTGAGTGCATCAGAAATTGGCAAGAGCGCCACAAGTGCTAGCACTGCGAGCAACAAGCGACCTGCTCCCGCCGAGAAGGCCACAAACTGACGGCGCTCACCGCGCCGCTCGATATAGAGCGAGGCGGGAATCTGGAGGAGTCCTACAGCAGCGGGCAACCCCGCGAGCAGCCCGAGAACAAAGTCACTTGCCCCGAGATGCCGTGCAAACCCAATCTGGAACGCACCGCCCGTGAAGACCACAAAAACCGTCGCCCAGAGTGCTTCCTGCGTCGAGATGCGCAGGCCACGGAGCGCCTCCATGCGTGAGATCGGTTCGGGTTCACCTTGCATACTCCGTCAGTATACGCCCTGCGGTATAATTTCCGCATGGATGGAAAGCGGCGACGAACGCACCGAAAGGGTTTTGCAGAGTTCAACCTAGCCGAAGCTCTCAAACTTCTTCAGCTCAATATCCTGACTCCCTGGAAGCCCGAGGCCTCCCCCCTTCCTGCAAGTGAGCTTCTTGAGCAGCACCTTCAGCGCGTTCAAGAAACCTTCGCCACACGCAGCTCCGAGGCCGGGCGGGTGATGATCGCCGATGCTCTCTTGACCGAGGTGGGAGTTCGCCACACTTCCTTGCGTATCTGGAAAGAAGCAAACCTCGCTACCGACACACTCACGGGTTTCGCAGACTATCTAGTCGCACCGCGTCGCGACTACTTAGAGACGCCGCTCTTGTGTGCTGTTGAAGCGAAAAAAGACGACTTTGAGCAAGGCACCGCTCAGTGCCTTGCCGAGCTACATGCATGCCGCTGGAACAACCACAAAGCAGAAAAGCTGTGCGATGTTTACGGAATCGTCACCAACGGAAATACCTGGCAATTTTATCGCTATGCTCTCTCGGGCGAGGTTTTTGAAACGTCCCCCTACTCCATCACAGATTTACCGGGTCTTCTGGGGGTTTTAGAGAGGATCTTTGCCGCCTGCGAAGCTGCTCTCTCCTAAAAAAAAGCCGTCTCAAAAGCTGCGACGGCTCCCAAAAATCACGCTGAATGCTTAGTCGGCGGGGCGCTCACCGGCACTGTCGAAGACTTTTCCATCGGTGAAGAACGCGCCGCGCGCTTCGTTGCCGACAGTCCCCCAGACAGCGACTTCTAGATCACTCTGGACACGAATCTGGCAAGACAGCCGGTGCGTGGCGATCAGCTCCGGGTCTTCCAGAGCGGACTCTTCCTCGTCGGACATCGGCGGCACATCGCCTTCTCGCACTTGAACACGGCAAGTGGTACAGGCGGGGACGCCGCCACAGCGGTGCAGGATGGGGATCCCGGCATCTTCGATACACAGAACGAGCTTCTTGCCTTCCGGCACGTCGAACGTGCCATGGCCTTCAACAGTTAGCTTGGGCATAGGTGAGTATTTTTCTCCTGAGGGAATGCTACTCTATTCACGAAACTAATCCGTGTTTCCTCCCTCACCTGCCCTACTCATAGCGTAGCGCATTGATAGGATCAAGTTTTGAGGCGCGCACAGCGGGGTAGATGCCAAAGAACATCCCGACACTCACGGCGAACCCGAAGCCAAGGCCCGCGGCCCAGAGCGGGACAAACGTGGGGAGCTGGTCTTTCATGGCTAAACCAATCAGTGCGGAGATCCCGTAGCCAAATGCGACTCCGAGCAGCCCTCCAAACCCTGATACCGTCATGCTCTCCGTGACGAACTGTAGGAGAATATCGGCGCGCTTGGCTCCCACCGCCTTGCGAATCCCGATCTCCTTGGTGCGCTCCGTGACCGAGACCAGCATGATATTCATGATCCCGATCCCCCCCACGAGCAGTGAAAGAAACCCGACACCGCCTAGCACAATCTGAAAAACCATCAGCACTTGATCCAGGCGCTTGAGGAGCCCTTCTTGCGTGTCAATGATAAAGTCCTGTGCTTGCTCAGGATGCCGCGCCTTCAGAATAGCGAAGATCTGATCTGCAGCAGCCTCCGCCGTGCCGTCCCCCTTGGAGCGAGCCGAGAGCATGGCAACGATGCGGCTGCCACTGAAGCGCTTCTGCATCGTACTAAAAGGAATCAGAATCTGTTCATCAGGGGAGCCATCGCCAAAGTTATTGTTGCCCTTGTACTCCAGCACTCCTACAATCGTGAGTGGCAGGCGCGCCTGCCCAATGCTCACGGTGATCACCTGTCCTAGCACCTCCTCGTCTCTTTCGAAGAGCGTCTTTTTTACCTTATCCCCGATCACGCAGACTTTAGCCCAGGTCTGCTGATCGTCAACGCCCAGCAGACGCCCCTGCGCGACCTGTAGCTCATTGGCTTGCTGTGCCGCAACGGCATCAAGCGCCCCTTTAAGACTCAGGCTATTGCCTAGGAAGAAGCGCCCCTGCTCCATTTTTATCGGATTCACTGAAAGATAATCACCCGTAGCGCCGACGGCCTTGGCATTGAAGTCTTTCTTACCTCGAACCACTTTAGCGGGACCGTCCAGCCGAGGGACGATGGTTTCGATGAGTGTAGCGCGACGCTCGATCGCCGCCACATCATCCATAGTCAGCCCCTCGAACTTACCCAGATTACGTTTCTCACGCTTAGGGGCATAGAAAGCGAACACCACATTGGTGCCATTTTCATTGAAGTCTTTGACAACTTTCTGGCGCGCTCCCTGGATGATGGAGATCATGATGATCACCGCACCAACCCCAATAATCACACCAAGCATCGTCAGCAGGGAACGAAGCTTATTGGCGACCAGCGCCGTTATTGCCACACGAAGAGATTCTAAAAAGTGCACATCACCAGAGACAAGAAAATCACACCTCTAGTTACGTCAGACTTTAGGACTCTGAGCATCCTTCATCTCGGTATAGAACTCATTCAGGAGGGTTCGGGCACGCACACCGCCCGCGATCTCCCCAGTCTCCAAAAAACCTTGTAGGCTTCCCAGTGCCTGTGAGAGCAAGTTGGCAGCCAGAACCCGTCGGTTGTGTGCCCTCTTGACGATATCGGCAGCCGTTTCGATAGGCGGTGCGGCTGTAAGCAGCTCGGCAAGTAGCTTCGCACGGCCTGCCTGTGTGGTCGCGGCCTTGTAGAAAACCTCCCGGCTGATCTTATTCTCTTCCCAGGCAGCTCGGTTCTGCACCATGCGTCCGGCGAGCCCGTTGGCGGTCTCCACAAAGATCAGAGTCGCCATGAGATGGCGTACGGGCGGGGTACTACTACGGGCTTCCTTGATCGCATCCTCTAGTGCTCCCCGCGCCAGAAGCAAACGTGCCAGACCCTGCCCTGCTTCCATACTGTCCGGGTCTCGCTCCCGAATCAGTCGGTACTGGATCTCAGCGGCTTCATTCTGCCCTCGGTTTAACAGTAGCTCCGTCAATCCCATGCGCGCTTCCGTGCTAGCGGGATTCTCTGCCAGGAGCTGATTGAAAAGCTGGGTTGCTCCTTCAATATCACCATCTTCCACCAGAGATTGTGCCAAAAGGCGGGTGAGCTCCGCACGCTGCTCTGGCGTAGTCGCCTCCGCCAGTTTCAGCGCACGGCGTACCTCGCTGGCTGCCTCCCCCGGTCGTCGTGCCTGGAGATAGGCACGGGACAGTAGGAGGCGGGGAGTGGCAGCGCGCGGCTGATAGTTCACTGCCTGCCTAAGAAGAACAATCGCGGCGGGCACCTTGTCGTGACTCAGAAGATCCATCCCCTCTCTCTGAAGACGCGCGGATTCCGCATCAAAATCGGTAGCGGGTACTTCGACCACAGGAGGCTTTGGGACACTTGGAGGCGGAAGGAGAGAAGGATCCACAGCATTTCGGCTAAACTCGCGTAGCGGTCCCCCTAGAAACCGATAGACCAGGGTACGCGCAGCGCTCTGCATTCCATTGGGAATACTCCCCGCAGGCCGACGACCGCCCTCGTTGGCCGCAGCCATTGCAATCTTATCCTGCCAGCGCCGCCCTGCCTTTGCTCCTGGCTTGATCTCAATCGCCTCTAGCTCTAGTGTCGGTGCCGTGGGCATCCCTGGTGTGGTTAGATTAACCTGTTCCAGCGGCTTTTGTCCCTGTGTCTCGGCAATTTTCTTTTCTTTTTCGCTAAGCTCAGGAACTTTCAGAGGTTTAGCTGTCTGTGGCTGTTCCACGGAGAGCCGCGAGAAGACCGTCAGTATATAGTGTGCCCCAACCTGCGCACCAATCTTAAGCCGAAGTGCTTCATCCGGTTCGGTTCCAGGAGCCAGCTTTATTTTTGCGCTCTCTAGTGCTTTTTTAAAGTAGGTATCGTTGCTGTCATAGAGTAGAGTCACAACAACTTTTTCTTCCTCAAGCTGATTTCGCACCGCCAGGGCAGCCAGGTTGATGCGATCCCCATCCAGAAGACCATCGGGACCGGCTTTCTCCTGAGTTACCGCCGCAAGCCGCCCTAGGGACGTGGGAAAGATTAAGACCAGTGGGCGCGGCTGCGCGGCAGTAACGGGAAGAGCGGCAAGCCCTACACCAGCCAGTAAAAACGAACGTCGTTTCATAAATTTCCTAATACATCCAGAGCGGCACGGCATGCCGCGACCCCACGGCTTGCTTGATCCACGCTCCGCCCTGCGTGTACCTGTGCTTCAAAGGCAGAAATTGCCTGCTGGTACGCAGCACGCGCAGGTGCTTTCTCGCCAAGCCGCTGGTGGCACAGAGCAATGCCTTGCTGCACCTCGCCCACAGCAGTTCCTGTAGAGAGTGCCTCACGGAACGAGGTGAGCGCCTCCCGGTACTTCCCCGAAGCTTGCAAGGTCTGTGCCCGTAGCAAAGGATCACTGCCACGTGCTGCTGCATCGCCGTCCCGCGCGGAGGTTCGATTCGCTCCGCTGCCGCCTGACGGTGCAGTGTGCTCACGGACACGGATATAGCCTGAGTTTTCCGCGGGCGGCTCACTGTTGCTCCGCGGATTAGATGCAGGGATACTGGGATTAGGATTAGAAGGTGGAGGCCCCGCAGGAATGGGATCGGGGTTTCCCTGCACACCGCCCAGAGGAGGCAATCCACCCCCATTGCGCCGGGGAAAGCCACCATTTTCCGGCACGGGCATGGGTGGAATCCCCCCCCCTTGATCCAGATTGGAACCAGGGTTTACGTCGCGAGGGTTCGGCAAGACCGGACTTCCTGAAGGACGACCCAAACGTGGTTCCGACGAATAGGTTCCGCCATCACGGGGGGAGGGTGTCGCATTCCGCAGAGGCTTAAACGGATCTCGGTAGACCTGTGAGGGAACTTGGGGAGGCGAGAGTGGGCCAGCGCCGCCCGGTTGGGCAGCCGGATAGCGTTGGGAATTGGAAAAAAATCCGGGAGTATTTGCCGGCTTCCCCACTTCGGTCACAACAAGCGGGCCAGGGCCTTTTTTCCCAAGTGACTTCACCAACACAGCCCCCCCGACGACAAGAACCAGCGCTCCCACCCCCACCGCCGCAGCCAGAGGCACCCACCGCCGCTCGGTGACCTCAGCCTTCTCTGCCAGCGGAGGGCGACTGGGTAGCAGATGCACCCCACGCCGTAGACGGTCCAGTTTATCAATATCCACAGCGGAGTGGGGATTGAGAGCCACGACCTTCTCCATCATGGCAATGGCTTTCTCGTTTTGTCCAAGGCGCTCGTAAAGCGTCGAGCTCAGGGTCAGCGCAGACGTGGACGCGGGAAGAAGCTCGGCAGCCTCCTCGGCCAGAGGAAGCGCCTCAGCGGGCTTGCCTTGCTGGGAGAGCGCGAACGCCTTTGTGAGGAGCTGTGCGGCACGCTCACGTGCCCGCTCTAGCTCCGCTTGCTGCGCCTCTTCTTGGGCCAGGGTGTTCTCTTCCAACGGTATTTTCTGCCCACACTCGCGACAGAACTTATTGCCAATCGGATTACGTGCTCTACATCCCGGACAGTTCATCGTTTTAATCTCCGCCTAGCGATCAAATTACCCGTCAAAAAGCCCGGGCCCCTTGCCATAGGGAATCTTCAGGTGCTCATAAGCGCCACGCATTGCGACACGGCCTCGCGGGGTTCGGTTCAAAAATCCCAACATCATCAGGTAGGGCTCCACCACATCCTCTATGGTATCGCGTTCTTCCCGTAGTGTCGCGGCCAGAGTATCAAGCCCGGCAGGCCCTCCGTCAAATTTATCAATTAGTGTCCGCAAGAGCCGACGGTCAAACTCATCAAGGCCCAGCTCATCGACTTCGTACATCCGCAGCGCGGCATCCGCCATCGCCGCCGTAATCGTCCCGTCACCTTTCACCAGCGCATAGTCCCGCGCACGTCGCAACAGCCTGTTGGCGATACGCGGCGTCCCCCGCGAGCGCCCCGCAATTTGCTCCGCGCCACTCTCATCAATGGCCGCCCCGAGAATCCCAGCGGACCGTGTGACAATCAAGCTCAGGTCGTCTACTCCGTAGAACTCAAAGGCCTCATGAATCCCAAAGCGATCCCGCAGTGGGTTAGTCAAGAGCCCAGGTCGTGTGGTCGCTCCAATCAGCGTGAAGCGTGGCAGTTGAATCTTCACCGTGCGCGCCGAGGGCCCCTGGCCGATGATCATGTCCATTTCGTAGTCCTCCATCGCGGGATAGAGAAACTCCTCGGCCAGCCGGTTCAGACGATGGATCTCGTCAATAAATAAAACCGAGCCCTCTTCAAGATTTGAGAGGATCGCAACCAGGTCTCCAGGCTTTTCGATCGCTGGCCCACTGGTTGCCTTCAAATTCGCACCAATTTCATTGGAGATCACATTGGCAAGGCTGGTCTTCCCCAAGCCGGGCGGTCCGCTGAGAAGCACATGGTCGAGGGCTTGCCCCAGCATCTTCGCCGCCGTGAGTGAGAGACCGAGGCGCTCTTTGATCTTAGGCTGACCAATGTACTCTGACAACCGCTTGGGCCGAAGCGTCAGCTCGCCCTCATCTTCGTGCTGGCTCCGTCCGCCCACAAGACGCTCCGGCGGCTCAGTCCCGTTCCCGCTGCCACTACTACCAAATCCACTTGATTGAATTGCCATCGTATTACCTCGTCAGGCGATTGAGCCCCGCCCGAAGCACAGTGGCGAACGGCGGGTTGTTGTCCGTCTGGAGCGCTTCCGTAAGCGCAAGCTCTGCGGCGCGTAGTGCGTCGTTTTTGTTGTAGCCTAAGTTAGTGAGCGCCGAACTCACATCCTCAAGAAGCTGCTCATTGGCGCTACGCACTTTCACGGTTGCGCTCGCTGCTAAATGCTCCACTTTCCGGCTGAAGCCAAAGGCCATCAGCTTATCTTTGAGCTCCAGCACGAGCCGCTGCGCTAGTTTTGGCCCGATCCCCGGCGTCTTGGCAATCGCTTTGGCGTCCTCGGAGCTCACCACCCGCGCGATCCCATCGCCCCCAAGCGCCGAGAGCAAGGCCAGCGCCACTTTCGGCCCCACCCCGGTGACGGTGAGAAGCAACTCAAAGACTTTTTGGTCACTCTCCTCGAAAAAACCGTAGAGGCTAAGATCATCCTCACGCACGATCATGTGCGTGACAAGTGTCACGGGGGAACCGTCGGCGGGCAGTTGCTCGATCACCGAGAGCGGCACCGAGACCCTGTAGCCCACCCCATTCACGTCCAACACCACCACGGGCGTCGCCACCCGCACCACTTTACCTGTAAGCTGCGCTATCATAACTCTGAATTATACTCGCAACAGAACCAGCAAGGCGGAAAAACAGCAATGAAAAGATGGTTTCGCATAGTACTCATTACCGGGCTGGTTATCGGTATCCCTTTGTTTATGGGCTATCTGGAGGAACACGACTGGCCCGCCCATCCCGATCCACTCCCTGAAGTCGTTCAGGAAGCGGTGCGTGAAAATCCCTCCCTAGCCGGAGAGGCATTTGTGTACAACTTCGGACAATGGCTTAGAAATGAGCAGCTCTGGCGTATCGCAAGCAAGCCTGAGTTGATCACCCTGCTTGCCCAAAAGCTTGGACTAAAAGAAATACATCCAACGGCCAATGTCCCCTCGCAGTTCTGGCAACAGCCTCCCTTTTGGTGGCGGCCCGATCCAAAACATGGGTGGCAATTCTTCGTAAGCACAAAATTTAATGCTCAGTATCGTGCCAATGAGGGTAGTTACTGGCTTCTAGGCTATGATGAAACAACAGGAATCCTCTACGGCTGGCTCTACAATAATAGCTTTTAATCTGGTTGCTCAACGAACTCTATCTTTGTGACTTGTTCGATAGCACATAATGATTCACTTCTACAACGCTCCTTCCAGAGCAATTCTGATGCGTTTGATGCTGGATCGTCGCCAAAATGCGCTGAGTAGACAACAGTAAAGTGGCCCTCCGTCCCGGTCTTAGAGCGGCACTGGAACGACGTACCACATCGGGCGTGAGTCCAAGATCCTCCAAGGCGGGGAAGACGGCTCCTCGTGACCCTAGAAATCTGCCTGAGACCATCGCCATCATGACCATCGCCATCATCAGTTGGTAAAGCCCTTACTGGTTCCAATCGGTAGTCGTTGGACAAGTTGGCTTAATGAAGAGAGCCGTTCGATATACTGGTGTGGGCATGGAGTGTTTGAGCATTTCCCGGTGGTTAGATACCTGGTTGTACCCTTTCTATCCATGCCCAGCTCGCTAGGCGAGAACCCCCTCAGTTACCGGAAACTAGAGCTAAAGACCTAGCACATCAAAAAAATCCGACAGGATCTTTTATTTTCAGACGCTCCGTCTCTCTGCGTTTGAAGGGCGCGGCAGGTGCGCCTCGGAAGCTTCCGCGCCAAGGCACGCCTAAAGTAGCAAAAATGGCCTCGCAGGCGGTAGACTTGTAGGTTGTGAATACGTCTGAAAACGAGCTGATTGATCTTGCGCCCAAGATCCACCGCCGCATCCCCGAGTGGCTGACCATCAAAGTACCCCGTAGCCGGGATATTGGCAAAGTGGAAGACCTGATGCGCTCCCAGCGGCTCGTGACGGTTTGTGAGGAGGCGCGCTGCCCTAATCTCGGGGAGTGCTGGAGCAAAGGAACCGCCACGTTTATGATCATGGGCGACACCTGCACTCGCTCGTGCCGCTTCTGTGCCATCAAGACAGGACGCGGTGCCCCCCTCGACCCCGAGGAGCCACAGCGACTTGCGGAGGCAACCCGCGAGCTGAACCTCAAGCACGTCGTAGTCACCTCGGTGAATCGCGATGAGCTGCTCGACGGCGGCGCGGCGCACTTTGCTGCTGTGATCAACGCTCTGCGCACCGCCATGCCCGGCACCAGTATCGAAGTGCTCACCCCAGACTTTCGGGGCCGCAAGTTCGCCATCGAGACGGTCTGCGAAGCCCACCCGGATGTCTTTAACCACAACACGGAGACCGTCCCACGCCTCTACCGTACCGTCCGCCCGCAAGCCAAGTACGCACGCTCAATAGACTTTCTACGCACTGTCAAAGAGCTCGCCCCCACGATCTACACCAAATCCGGAATCATGCTGGGCCTGGGCGAGACCGAGGAGGAAGTTCTGGAAGTGCTCTCGGACTGGAAAGACGCCGGTGTGGACGCCGTGACTCTAGGGCAGTATCTCAAGCCTGGCAAGGGCTATCTGGACGTGGTGGAGTACATTCACCCCACGCGTTTTGAGCACTACAAAGCGCTCGCCGAAAACATGGGCTTTCTCTCTGTTGCGTCGGGGCCGTTTGTGCGCTCATCGTACAACGCGATTGACTTCCGGCACAAGTACCTCGACGGTGCCATTCCCCCGCCACGCCCCGCCACGCCCGGGCCGCGCCGCCTGAGCCTTCCTCTGGCGGTGGTGTGATAGGTCCCGCGTGAGATACCTTGGTGCTGCCACCAATGGGGTTCTTGCCCTGATGGTAGCACTCGCGCCGCCCCTTTTCTTCGTCTTGTGGGCTTGGCCGCAGACGCTGGCGAGGTTCGACAAACAGCTTGCTCAGAGCAAGCCTCTGCTGGAACAGGAAGCGAGCATCGCGCTGGAGCGCCCCGTGCATTTTGCCAAGCTCACGCCGAACTTGAGCCTCGTCACGCTGCGTGCTGCTCTCACCCAGGAGTCGCTCCCCATTGTTGTGGAGGGGCTGGAGCTTGGTGCGCGGACCGATGAGATGCGTTGGACGGGGCAGAATTGGCTCATCCGCGTGCCCCGGCTCAGTATGAGCGTCTCCCCCGTAGCACTCCAGCAAGGTAAATTCAGCGAAAACGGAGTGGAGGAAATCGTCGTGGAGCGTCCCGATCTGCTTGTCTACCGCACACCAGAGGGCAAGCTCAGTGTCGAGGACTTCCTTCCCAAGCCAAAAACCTTACCCGATCCCACGCAGCCCCCCTTCCAGACCCGTGTTCGGGTGCGCAATGCCCACGTGCGCCTCCGCGACTTTGCCAGCTTGCGGGCCCCAGGAAGGGCAGAGGAAAATAGTGTGGAGCGCCTAGATGCCACCCTTGATCTCAGTGGCACCCGCACACTGCGCTTCCTCGCACGTGCCTTTCCCAGTGCGGCAACCGTAACACGCCTCGCGGGACCGATTCTGCTCGAAGGCACAGCACGGCGTAACGCACCGGGGCCACGTCCCGACAGCCCGAGTCCAGAGCAGCCCTTGCTTCGTCTTAGCGCCACCGTGCGCGATGCGGATCTTCCCTACTGGGTAGGCTACACCACGAAACCGCGCCCCGAAGCGACCGTCATCCGTGGGCGTATGGATGCACAGGTCACCCTGCTGCTCCCCTCAAAAAAAAGCGCCCCCCCTCTCTTCCAGATTGAGGCTCAGTTCAGAAAGCTTGATCTCTTGGTCAAAACCCCCGCAAAGCTTCCTCTGACCGAGCTGGCAGGAAGCGCGACCTACGGGAGCGGCACGCTCACAGCTGCCATCGCCGGAAACGCACTGGGGGGGAGTTTTCTTGCCACCGGTCGGGTAACCGCACTCGACTCGGAGAAGCCCTACGTGGCCGCAACTCTGACGATGCCGCAGGTGCCGCTCCGGAAAGGGCTGGCGCTCCTGCCCGCGCTCAAGCTTCCAAAAGAGCTACGCCTTGGCCCAACCCTACGCCTCGAAGGCGCGACTCTCCTGGGGCCTCTAAAAAACCCACAGGTAACAGCGCACCTCTCGGGCATTGAAGGGCAGTGGCAAGGACTCCCCGCTCTCACCGCCCAAGCTCGGGTTACCTACGCCGACGGTCTGGTTCAGGCCACTACCCTCACCGCAACACTTTCAGGAGGGGGGACGCTCACTGGCCAGGGGAGCTACAGTCTAAAGCAAAATACTGGTACCTTTGAGGCCTATCTAAGGGATGCCCAGCTCAGTCGTGTTACCCTCCTCAGTAATCTCAAAAGCCCACCGAGGGGCCAGCTTAATGTGGATTTCCGAGGCAAGATTCAAAAAGCGATACTCACAGCAAGCGGACTCGCTCAGATAAAGAACCTGCGGGCTATCGGCCTAGAGTTCCCTACGGCCAGCGCTCAGCTCGCTCTGCGGGGGAAGCGTTTCCAAGTCCTTGATGGCACACTTGCGGGAACGAGTGGAGTGCTGCGTCTCTCTGGAAGTGGAGAAATCGGGGGGCAGGTTGCTCTGGAAGGCCATCTGGTCGCAGCAGATCTGGGGCAGCTCGCGGATGCATTTGGCCTGCCGGGAGTCGGGGGGACGCTCTCGGGCTCAGCGCAGCTCACGGGCACGGAAACCGCGCCCGTCTTGCTCCTGCGCGATGTCACCGTTCTTCAGCCGCGCTACCGCTTCGAGAACCGCCTTTTTGTCGCTGATTCCGCCCATGCCGAGCGCGCCCGCCTGCGCCTCCTCTCCATGGGTGAGATTCGTGTGGAGCTGGATCCGATGCAACCGCTTCGGATATCACGCTCCCCAGCAATCGCGGAGCTCGCGGGGACGATCACTGGAGCAAAAGACAAAGCGAGTGCCCAGCTCGATCTGAGCGCCAAGGTGCAGAATCTAGAGCTGAGCACCGTGCTTTCTCAGCTTAGTTACGAGCCGGGGCGCTTCGCGCCAGAGTGGCTCCAGATAACACCGGGGTATCGGACACTCCTAGAGGATCTCGACTGGACAGGGATCGCAAAACCGCCGGTTAGTGGGTTTATCCGCAGTGCCAATGCCACAATCAGTGGCGATACCACCGACCTCCAAATCGAAGGCGATGTCACTCTGGGGCGCTTCCTGATAGCGGACTTTCCTCTGGAAGGAGGCACGCTCACCTTCACACGCAACACCGAGGCGATCCGGGTTCAAAAGCTAGCCCTCAACACCGCAACAGGCACCATTACCGGCGAGGCGCAGCTTACCACTGAGGGCAAGCTCTCAGGAGCACTCCAGGCGGACGCGCTTAATCTAGAAACACTGACATCGCTCGAAGGGCTGGCAGATAAGCAACTGGGAATCACGGGCACTCTATCGGCCTCGCTGACACTCGCGGGCACACGAGAACGTCCGGTATTTACAGCCAAGCTCACTGACGCCAAGTCCATAAAAATCATAGGGCTCCCCATCACGAAGCTGGAGTTCGACGAGATTCGCTTCGCACCAGAAATTGACGAAGATAAGCCGCTACTGGGGATAATACTCCTGCCCCGTGTCGCGCTCCAGCTAGGCGACACGGGCACAAACCTCACCGCAACCGATCTTCGCTATGACCTGCAAACCAAGCAGCTCTCTAGTGACTTGACGCTGACACAGGCTCACTTTCAAAAGATTGTCAAATTACTCCAGGGCGCGCACCTGGACGGCACACCAGAAGGACGAGACTTTATCCAGTCCCTCTACACGATCCCGCCCCTGATTGATGCGACAGTCGCACTCACCGGAAATGTCGCGGCTCGTCTTACTGAGGACGGCCCACGGGATCGGCGCGCACGGTTCACGCTGACCAGCCCCGATCTGAGCATTCAAACCGAGGGGATATCCAAGACCGTTCAAGGTAAGCTCTCCGTCAGCGCCACGCTGACAGATGAGCGGCTAGATCTAGATGCGGCAACGCTCACCTTTGCCGATGCCCAAACCGATGAACCAACTCTCCTGCGCCTGCTCCGACATCCAGGGCGTGACGTTGAGACCGGCGAGTCAGTGACAACCAAGAGCTGGCTGCGGTTTCCGTACGATCCGAGAGAGCCCCTGGAATACCATCTGACCCTAGACGCCAACGCCATCCCCCTTGGCCTGGTGAGTACCCTGGCACCCGATGCGCTCCCTATACCCGTCCAAGGCAAAGCCGCGGTGACCATTGCCGCCGATGGCACCTTCGAAACTCCCAAAATAACGGCATCGTTCTTCGCGGACAACCTGCTCCTGGGTGATACGGTCGGGTATGCCGGACAGTTTAATGCCCCCCCTCTGCTCGTGGATCAGCTCCGTTTTCAAGTCGAGCTCCTCGGAAAAAACAAGCAGGACTGGAACATCACCCTCTCCGATGGCCGCCTGACCCATGCCAAAGAGATCCTCACTTTTGAGGGCCAGCTTCCCTACGACAATGAGAACCACAGGATCGCGGCCAGCCGCCCGATCAGCCTTCATGCCGCCCTAGATGAGGCGGCGGGTCTGACGGTCGCGACACTCAGCCAGTACTTTCGTACCGGGAAATCCCAGCTCGCCGGAACCATCCGTGGCAACTTGACACTGAAGGGGAGCCTGAATGCCCCGGAACTCGATGGGAAGCTCAGCCTGACAGAGGCTTCGGCACGCTTCCCCAATCCGAGCCAGCGCCTCGGCAGGGATGTCATCAACCCGATCCAGCGCCTGGAGCTTGCCTTGGAGCTGACCGGCAAGGAAATCCGGTTCCCGAAAGCGGAGCTCTCTCTGGCACAGCTCCCCACACAAGCCAAGGCCGAGCGTGGAAAGCCCCTCCCCGTGATCCCTGTAGCACAGCTCCCTTCTGCGGGGACGCTGGTTCTGGAACCCGGCTCGGTGATCCGTATCGAGAACCTGGAAGACTTCACCCGCCTTTTTGTCCGCAAAGACCAGGCAGAGGAGGCGCCCAAACTTCGGGGGGAGTTTGATCTCAAGGCCCGCTTCACGAGGTTTCAGCTTGATACGGACAACGCCAGTGCCCTCTTGATGAATGAGGCACTCACACGCACGATTGGCGGTGGGCTGGCGGAGGCACTCAAGGGGGAGATAGACGGGCAGATTTCCATTCAGGGTCCCTTGCTCACTCCCACTATTGCAACCGCTACCAACCAGAACCTCAGGCTTTCGGACCTAAGCTTTCGGTATCCCAACAATGCGCTCCCTGAGTCGGCACAGAACAACGCCCTTCTCTTCAACCCCCGCTTTGCCATTGCGCTGGAGACCGCAAGCGATGCCCGCCTGACGTTTACGAGTCTCCTGGAGTTCAAAGCTACGGGTGGGGTGACTATTTCAGGCGATCTGGCGGCACCAAAAATCGAAGGAGTTCTGACCCCGACAGGCGGCTATCTCAAGTACCCTCTGGCGACCTTCACGGTGCAGCGTGGGGGTGAGCTACGCCTTACCTATGCCAAGCGCTACGAGGCGGGACAAGACCGTCTCCAGTTCGATCTGCGCGCCCAGGATGTGACAGCAACCGCAAAAGTCATGGTAAGTAGCTCCACCGTGAAATCATCGCGTGCCAACCCCACCGCCTTCGATCCCAACCGGCTGAGCAACCAGATCCCCGAGGAGCTTGCGGGGCGGCGAATCTCCGTGACAACCAGCTTCAACGGCCTCCTACAACAGGGCGACACAACGGCACAGGCGGGCAAGCCGCAGCCTAATTTTATCCGACTAAGCTCCGATCCCCCTTTGAGTGAGCCCGCAATCCTCTCCCTCTTATTTCCGGTTCAGGTGCTCTCCCAACTCACCCAAGATGGCCTCCGCGAGGGAGCCAACTTAGTCAGCGGAGGGATATTTGGAGCGATCATTACTCCCATCACCGGTCAGTTTGGGAGGTTTTTCGGTCTGGAGGATATCTCACTGGATTATGGCCTGGATGGACTTGCCAATCTCTATTTTATTCGTCGCCTACCGGAGCCCTTGGACAAAGTCACGATCGAGGTTCGGCGTACTTTCCAGACACGCAGCGGCTCGGGCAAGCTCCTACCCGAGCTCTATAGCCTCAACTACGAAATTGGACAGCTCTGGCGCGGCAGCAGGCTCCAGTTAGGCACTTCCACCAACGAGCAGCGTGATAGCCAGCTCTTTCTTCGGGGGACATTTCGCTATTGATTCCACAAAAGCGTGAAACGTTTGCCGGGGACAGATGTCTACCGAGATGGCATTGTGGAGAGTAAAGAAGGACATCCCGTAGGAGGAGAAGACCTGGATCTGAGCTTTGATCAGATCAAGGAGAAGTATCAGCTCCGTATCTACAACCTCATCTTACGGATGATCGGCAACGAAAACCCCGACGATGCTGAGGATCTAACGGTCGAGACCTTTGTCAATGCCTGGCGGGCCTGGGAGAAGTTCCGCCGTGATGCCCAGGTCTACACGTGGCTCTACCAGATCGCCTGCAACCTGTGCAAGAACTGGTACAAGCAAAAGGGCCGTCAGCGGGAGCGGGAGGGCTACTCGCTCGATAACACGCTAGACAGCGAGTCCGGTGAGCTATCCCGCGAAGTCGCTGACTGGCGTAATGCTCCCGAGAAACTTCTGCTAGAGACTGAGTTTGGACAGAAAATTAGAGAAGCGGTCGAAGCCCTGCCTTCGGAGTACCGCGAGGTGCTGATCCTGGATCTCTGGGAGGATCTGCCCTACGAGGAGATTGCAGCCATTTTGGGTCTCTCGGTGCCTGCGGTAAAAACGCGGTTGCATCGGGCCCGCAATAAAATACGCCAGCGGCTGGAGCCCTACTACCGGGGCTGGCTGCGGCGTGAGGAGTTATAGCGACTATGTGGTTTAAGTTAGGGATAAGTGCAGCAGCACTCAGTGTGGCCAGCATGGCCTGTGCGCAAGAGAGCCGCCCTATCGCGGAGATACAGTTTCCGGGGCGACAGAACACCAATGAGACGACGGCAACACTGGCAGTCGGCAAGGTTTTCAAGATCGGTTCCCCGTTTACTTTTAAGGGTCTCGAAGACGCCAAAAAGGCGCTTTTAGACACGGGTTTTTATGCGGCTGTCACTGCGCGTTTTGAGGAGCTTCCGGACCGACGTATCCGGCTGATCTTTAGCCTGTCCGAAAACCCGATCCTGGATGTGATCACCTTTACGGGCAACAAAGTCATCAAGAACGAGGACCTGCTGAAGCTCTTGACGACCAAGCCAGGCGGTGTCCTAAACCAAAAAACACTCTCCGCTGATGTCCTCAAGATTCCACGCCACTACCAGAGCCTGGGCTACCGCGCCCTTGTGGTGATAGATGAAGTCTCTCTGGATCCAAAGACCCGCACACTCACGATCCCTATTCTGGAGACTGTCGTTGAGGAGATCAAGGTTGATGGAATCACAAAGACAGCTAAAAATGTCGTTCTGCGTGAGCTTCGAACTAAAATCGGCAGTCCCTACAACGATAACTTGCTTCAAGAAGACCTCTCTCGCCTGATGCGGCTTAATATCTTTGTGGATGCCGTCACCAACGCCGAGCCGGGGAGCGATCTGGACAAGACCAAGGTCACCCTGACAGTTCAGGAGCAGCGCACGGGCCAGGTAGGGGTCTCGGTGGGTTACTCCGCGCGCCAGCGACTTATCGGCACGGTCAGCCTCAACGAGCAAAACTTCCGTGGAAAGGGCCAGGGGCTCGATCTTCAGTGGTCTGTGGCGGGGGGAATCTCGCGCAACTCCTACGAGATGGGCTTCACGGAGCCCTGGGTGGACAAGAACAATACCAGCGCCAGTATCACCCTCTACGACCGCTTCGCCTTCCGTTTCAACCGCATTCTCTCATCGAACTTCACCAATGATCTCTCCAATAACCAGTACTTCGAGGAGCGCAAAGGCGGTGGCTTCAACCTCTCGCGTCCTCTAACCGCAGATCGGTTCACGCGTGGCTTTGCCGGAGTACGCGTTGAGGGAATCCAGGCCAACAACCTCCAGCAGAACTATGATGCCCTCAGCGACGACGATATCAAGAACCTGCGGGGCTCGCTGGTGCAGAATGGACGTATCTCGGCGGTGACTTTTGGCATGATCTCTAACCCGACAGATAATGCCCAAGACCCCGCGCGGGGCTACTATCTCTCTCCAACCATCGAGCTGGGAAACAGCCGCTTCAACTACGAGAAGCCCAACCTCAACCCCAAGTTTGGTCAGACAGGCGAGCCACGCCTGCTCATTGAGAACCGAAGCCAGCGGGGTGCTTTTGCCAAGTACACACTGGACTACCGCCGCTACACTTCTTTAACTGGCCAGCGTACCAAAGATAACCTACGTGAAGGCAAGCGTGTCCTCGCTTCGCGCTTGCTTGTGGGAGCGGCAACGGGCAATATCGCCTTCTCCGAGCAGTTCTTCATGGGAGGGCCGGATAACCTGCGCGGCTTTTTCGATGACCGCTTCTGGGGAAATAACATGTTTCTGCTGTCCAATGAGCTTCGGATTCCCCTTGATAAGCAAAACCAGCTCGGGGGTGTTGTCTTTGCGGATGTGGGCCATGCCTGGGGGGCCTCCTCGGTGAACCAGGAGAATATCGCAGGCTTCACGCAGCAAAGCGGTTTCAAGCCGCGTGCCAGCTTTGGTCTAGGCATCCGTGTTCGAACTCCCGTTGGGCCCGTTCGTCTCGACTACGGCTTTGGCGATGGGGCGGGGCGGAGTCACTTTTCGATTGGGCAGGCGTTTTAATTTTAGAAGAAGGAGAAACTTTTCACCATGATCTTGCTCCAATACCGCATGCGAGCCCTACGAGCTATTCAGTCTTTTCGTCTCTTCGCCCCTGTGGCCTTAACTCTGCTAGGGGGGGTCGGCATTCCCGCGCTCACTCCAGCTCCCGCACATGCCCAACAACAGTTTGGGATTGTTGACTTTCAAGAGTGCGCCAAACAATCTAAGCTCAAGAAAGATCTCGATGGACAGTTTGAGACTTTCAAGCGCAGTATGCTGGGTGTTTTCAATCGCCTGAAAGAGGGCAATGCTATCTTCTTGACCAAGCAGGAGATGACCGAGCTCGCCGCAATCTACGAAAAAAGCGACAAGACCACCCCTGCGGAGAAGACCCGTGCGGCGGATCTACAAAAGAAAGCGGACCAGAGTGCTGGAACCCTAAACCGCCTAGGCGGTCAGCAGCTACTCAAAGACGATGAGAAAAAAGAGCTGGAGCGCCTCAATGCCCTTCAGAACGAGGGGATCCCTATCCTCAATGAGATCGGTGCGGACTACGAGCGCCGTATCACAGAAAAAGGGACGAATTTTGAGACTCAGCTAGAAAAAATCGTAAAGGATGCAGTGAAGAAAGTGGCCCAGGAAAAGAGTTTGGCCCTAATCTTCAACGCGAATGTCGTGATCTATGCGGCAACAGATATTACTGAGGATGTGGTCAAACTTCTCCAGAAGTAGTCGCTCAAACGTGCTGCTCGCGGTGGTCGTCAGTCTGGGGGCAACAGGGTGCAGTCAACCTACTCCTGTTCGTCTTGTTGCGCCCAAGCCTACCTGGGCTTGGGTGAGGTTGGATGCTCTGGTTGTGAACAGTCCGTTAACAAAAAAACCGAAAACCTTCTCCCCTCTTGGAATCCCGGCACGGGTACAAATGACATTCCCTTCAGTTCTTACGACGTCCCTGTTCTCGGAAATTCCCGGCTGGGAGACGGCCCAACAGCGCCGACGAGAAGCAAGAAAGAGACTACAGGAAGCCGACCTCCAGGGAATACAAGAATTTTCCGAACGCCTTCAACAGCGTCAGACACGTTTTTGGGCGATCAGTCAGGCACTGTTTGAAGTACAGGAGAGGCGCACTTCGGTAGCTAAGGCACAGGAAGATCGGTTAGAGGCGGAGCGTAGTGTCTCTGAAAAAGTGGCGATGCTCAGAGATGACCTTGCTCTCGCACAGATCCAATATCAGATATCCCAGGCCCTTGCTAGCCCGGCCAACGACACGCTCCTCGCTCCCGATGATCCTGTGAAGGTGCAGGCCGAGGTCACTCGGCTGAAGGCCGCCGCACTACGTGCCGAGATACAGACAGATCCTCTGAGCGGAGTGCGACGTGCAAAAGTTCTCTGGACAAGAGGGTCGCCCCCGCGTAACCCTCGGGTGCTCTACGCCGCCTCGCGGGATGTTCTGAAGGTTCTCTGTGACACACTAGATGCCCAGGTTACACAGGTGCAGAAAGATGCCGAGCAGAAACGACTCCTCAGGGCCCAGGAGCGAGAGGCGGAAGTCCAGATACAAATCGCACAGCATCTCGAAGGCCTGCGGAGTCGGTCGGAGAGCTTTGTTCTACGCTTAGATCAGGAAGAGAGCCTGGGTAAGATACTGCTGGCAGAGGAGCTTCCGACGCGGCGTGCCGCGAGCGGCTCTCTACCGCTAACGTCCCCTCTGACTCCCTCTCCCTCCCCAAAAAACACTGCCCCCGTCAAGCAGCTCACCTCGCTTCCGACCAACTCAACACTCATAACGGAGCGCTCCGCTCTGGAGGCGGAAGTCCGTGCAGCGGTGCTGGATATCGCCCAACGCAAGGGCATTTTGATCTCGTTTCGTCCCCGTCCTGGCGTGCCAGATCGTACTGCAGAATTTGCAAATTGGATAAGGGTAAGCTTGTGATTGAAGAAAAAGAACTGCGCCGCCGGACGGTAGCAGAGATTGCAGCAGTCGTACAAGGTCAGGTCTTTGGCGACCCAGCGACCATGATCTGTGGGATCGCCTCCATTGAAGAGGCACAGACAGGCGATATTACCTTCGCCGAGAGCCCACGCTTCCTGGAGACCGCACGCCGCTCTCTTGCCTCCGCCATCCTGGCCCCTCAAACGGCGATTATTAACGGTGACACCAAGGTAATGATCGGTGTCGAGAATCCCCGATTGGCTTTTGCTCAACTCCTAGACCTCTTTGCACCAGAGCACTACGC
Source organism: Armatimonas sp. (assembly GCF_043757465.1). GTDB lineage: Bacteria > Armatimonadota > Armatimonadia > Armatimonadales > Armatimonadaceae > Armatimonas. Next base: position 55,076 of record NZ_JAYVPL010000009.1, on the reverse strand, counting down.
GCCACGCGGCATCCACCCGACAGCGGTACTGGGGAGCGATCTTCAGTACGGCAGCTTGGTATCTATCGGCGCTCAAAGCGTCATTGGTGAGAATGTCCGACTGGGAAAGAACGTGACAATTCACCCGCTCTGCTATATTGGCAACAATGTGGAGATCGGCGACGATACTATCCTGTTTCCCCAGGTCACTCTTTTACATGGCACCAAGATCGGTAGCCGCACCATCATCCACTCAGGAACGGTGATCGGGGCAGATGGCTTCGGGTACATGATGGTGGGTGGCCAGCACCTGAAAGTGCCGCAGATCGGAACGGTCACCATTGGCGACGATGTAGAGATGGGTGCAAACTGCACCATTGATCGGGCTAAGACCGGGACAACTCGGATCGGCAATGGCACTAAACTAGATAATATGGTGCATGTGGCTCACAACTGTCAGGTGGGAGAGCACTGCCTACTAGTCGCACAAGTCGCGCTCGCAGGCGGCGTCCAAGTGGGTGACTACTCGGTCTTCGCGGGCCAATCGGGGGCGGGAGAGCATGTCAAGATCGGCGCACGCTCTGTGATCGCCGGACGCGGCGGCGCGATCCACGACCTGCCGGAGGGCTCTTTTGTCTCCGGGTTCCCTGCCCGCCCTCACAAAGAAGTTCTCAAGGCGCAGGCCGCGATGCACCGCCTGCCCGACATGCTCAAGAAAGTGCGTGACCTAGAGAAGCGTCTCGTACAGCTAGAAAAAGAAAAGTCCTCCGCTTGAGGAAGCGGAAGACTTTTCTAATCGGGGCGACACGATTCGAACGTGCGACCTTCTGAACCCCATTCAGACGCGCTACCAAGCTGCGCCACGCCCCGAAAAGATGCAAGGGCAATAGTATCACCTCATAGGTGAACCCGCAACCATTCCCCTCTGTTCTGCGTTAAGATTTCTGTGCAAGAAAAATCTATTCTTTTCCAGCTGTTCCCCAAGCTGACCGGTCAGAACGGCTACGAAGACCTTGTCCGTGCCGCTGAGCTCCTCAAAACCAGCGCGCTCTGGGACGAGGCACAACAAAAAAGCACTCTCACGAGCCGCCGCCGAGCTCTCGGCGATACGCCTGTTCGACAGGCAAGAGCGCTGATTGATGCTGCGATGCTCAAACCAATACTCTCACCCGTTCGTGAGCTGACTGCCGCAACCACCTTCCCCGAGTTCGCTGGCTTCCGCGATTGTGCCCGGCTGCTCAACGCAGAGATGCATCTCTTGTTCGCGGAAGGCCGAACGGCAGCCGCACTGGTGAGCTTTTCCCAAGGCCTACGACTGGGCAGTGCTCCTAAGGGTGAGATACTGATCGGCGGATTGGTCGGAGTAGCGATTGATGCAATCGTACTGGCAAGGGTGATGCGCCACCTGGAGCAGTGCACGCCCCGCGACTGTGATCGCATTCAGGCCACACTCAGAGAGCATGTCGAGCGCGACCAAGGCAATGCAGAGAAGGCAATCGCAAGTGAGATGCGCTTCGTAGAGAGCATACTTCCGACACTGGAGAAAAGTGGAGCGGAGGTATTTTCGGAGCTATTCTCCGATGAAGACGATCCTGCACTAGCGCACCTGCAGCGTCAGATCGCCGCACTTCAGAGGGATTCCGCTGAAAAGAAGCGAGTATTTTCCGCCTTTGTCCGAGGTGCACAAGCGAACCTAGATCGTGCTCTGACCTATCTTTCGGCCCCGAATACGCTACCCCCAGAGCCTAAGCTCCCCGAGGGTTCACTGGAAGCCGCGCTAGTCAATGCTCTCACTCCAACTTTTCCCACAGCGGTCGAGCAATTTGTGCAGGATCGCATCAACTGGCAGCTTCTTTACTGCCATGCAGCGATCCGCAAGTACAAGTGGGAGTGGGAGAAACTGCCAGAAAATCTGGAGGTGCTGAAGCTAGGGGAGTGGGCGCTTGATCCGTACACACGCCAGCCCTTTCGCTATGAAATGAAAGACAAAATCTACGAACTTTCCAGCGCTGGGCCGATAGGAGAAGATGGCAAACGGGTGCCGGTTCATCTGCCGTGGCGGAAAAATTGACGAGAGGGCCTTGCGTGGCCTATAATAGAGTCCAAGGATTTTTGCGGAGCCGTAACCGTCGGGCAGGAAACGACGTTTACTAGGCATCAACCTGCAGGAGAAAGATACTCTATGCCCGCATTCACATACACGGCCAAGGCCGCAGATGGCAAAACACTCACCGGCACTAGCGATGCCACTACTCCCTCTGAGCTGCGCCAGCGTCTCACCGAGCAGGGCTACACCGTTCAAAAAGTAGCTCCCGCAAAAGCGACGAAAAAAGCAGCGACGAAGGCCGCTATGAACCAGCCTACTTTTCTGGACAAGTTCCAGAAAGTCAAGCTGACCGATCTCTCAATCTTCTGCCGCCAGTTCTCCACCATGATTGATGCTGGTGTGTCGCTGGTTCGCTGTCTTGACGTTCTCTCGGAGCAGTCCCAGTCCCCTAAGCTACGCCGCATTATTGGGGATCTACGCGCCGAGGTCGAGGCAGGTAACATGCTCTCCAAGGCGATGTCCAAGTACCCCTCGGTCTTCTCCAACCTCTTTGTCGGTCTGATCCGTGCGGGAGAAGTTGGTGGTGTGCTGGAAGAGTCTCTCCAGCGCCTTTCGATCTTCCTCGAGAAAGACGTCGAGCTACGGCGTAAAGTGAAGGCAGCGATGACCTACCCAGCCATCGTCTCCTGCGTCGCTCTGGGAATCGTGCTCTTTCTCACCATCCGTATCGTCCCCGAGTTTCTGAAGATGTTCATTGACCTCGGATTAAAGGCGGAGGACTTCCCTGCTCCGACAATGCTCCTTAAGACCATGTCCGACTTTTTGGTACAGAAGTGGTACATCATGATGCTCAGCGTGATGGTCTGTATTGTCGCCTTCAAGATGTTTGTACGCACCAAGTTCGGTCGGCGTGTGGCGGATCGTGCCAAGCTGAAAATACCGGTCTTCGGAAAACTCAACCACAAGGTGGCCCTGGCCCGCTTCTCCAGAACCCTCTCGACTCTGCTGAGCTCGGGGGTGCCGATCCTCCAGGCACTGGAAACGGTGGCCGGCACGGTCTCCAACGAGATCCTCTCCGATGCGATCCTCGATGCCCGTGCCCGTGTCCGTGAAGGAGACGTGATCTCCGAGCCACTACGCAAGTCCAAGATGTTCCCTCCCATGGTTGTCCAGATGATCTCCATTGGTCAGGAATCGGGATCGCTCGATACCATGCTCTCCAAGATCGCGGACTTCTACGACGGGGAAGTGGACGCCGCTATCTCGTCACTAACCGCCGCCATCGAGCCCGTCTTGATTGTCTTTCTGGGCTTTACGGTCGGCTATATCGTGATCGCGATGTTCCTCCCGCTGGCTGGTCTCATCCAGGGTCTCTCCAGCGACAACGGCGAGTAATAAAACACATCACAATCGAAACGAACCCTCTCGCAGTGCGAGAGGGTTCGTTTTTTCAGTGTTTTACCGATAACATAAAGTGATGAATTTTGAGTGGCCCGCGCTGCCGGACTCGTTCTGGTACTACGTTGCTTTCGCCTACGGAGCCATTGTCGGCTCGTTCTTAAATGTGGTGATCTACCGACTTCCGCTGGGCAAGCATCTCTCTAAACCCGCAAGTCACTGCCCCAATTGCAACCATATTATTACGTTCTGGGAGAATATTCCCCTCCTCTCGTTTTTGTTCTTGCGTGCCCGCTGCAGTGACTGTAAGGAGCCGATTTCCTGGCGGTATTTCTGTGTGGAGCTCTTTACAGCCTGCTTCTGGACCCTGCTGTACCACTCGATCGTGCTGCCCTACCAACCGCTGACGACATGTAACTTTATCTTCACTGCGCTGATCGCAGCGCTCCTGATCGCACTGGTCTTTATTGACCTGGATCACTTCCTTGCCCCTGATGAGCTGACGTGGTTCGTGGTTGCCCTGGGGCTAGGGCGCGATCTGGCCTGTGGGGTTATTGCAGCCTCGCAACATGAGTGGGCACGTTTTTCCCAGGATTACCTCTACTTTGGCTGGCTGCCGGTCTCTCTCGTGGGAGCAGCTTGCTACGGTGGCCTGCTCTTTCTTGTCTCATTTGTGGGTTTTATCGTCTACGCACGCCAGCCGCAGGAGAGCCTCTCCCAAATAATTCGGCGTTTCTTTATCGAGGAGTCTCCTCTAGAAACGACTACAGAAAAGGGAATGGCCCTTGTGGGTGCCGACAAGTCCCCCGACGAGCCTAGCGCCGAGGACAGCGCGAGCACACCTCCCCGACTGGCGCTCTCCCCATTATTTTTGACGTCGCTCTCGTTTCTGGCAATGGCCCCGATGTTCCCCCTCTGGGCAGCACTTTTTTTGGTGATCCCTCTCGCCGCCTTCTTTGTGATGACCCGCCGCAGTGATGAGGCGCCGCTGGCCACTCTACTACGCTTTGGCCGCTCCGATGACCTAGGCCTGCCTGCCTCCGCCAACGCGGAGATTGCCGCTGCTGCCGCAGAGGCCGATGAGTTTGCCCGAGAGACAGAGACCGGGCAGCACGGTGCGATGGGGCTGGGTGATGTAAAGCTGGCACTGGGCCTGGGGGCAATTCTGGGCCCTGGCATGGCGATTCTCTCGCTGGTCTTTGCGACATTTCTCGGGGCTGTGGTGGGAGGGGGGCTCGCACTCCTACGTGGACGCAACATGAAGTACGGGGTTCCCTTTGTCCCGTTCATGGCAGCCGGTGCCATGATTGTGATGTGCTTTGGCCCACAGATGGTCGAAAGCTACAAAAAACTCGCCTTCCCCCAAAAAGAAGACTCTCTGCACCTGGACGTGCGTAGTCCCCGGACCCGTCGCCGCATGGGCCTGCCCCCCCTGAAACCCGGTCAGTAGGAGCTATGCACCGACGCGTCCCACAAGCCGCACGCCCTTCCCGATTCGATCCGGGCCGTCGCCCAGCTCCTCGCGTGCTTTCTCCGCCAGCCCCAGCAGGCGCTTCACAACCTTGGGATGCTGCGCCGCCAGATCTACCGTCTCCCCCGGATCGGCGACGAGGTCATAGAGCTGGGGCTGGGCAATACGCGCCTGCCTGTACTTGACCGGTGTGCCGCCCGTGGCGCGGGGTGGGTTCGTGCCAAGCGTGCGGTAGGCCTGTGGCAGCATCACCTTCCAGCGCCCCGAGCGCACGGCCTGTAACTCGTTGTTGTTGTAGTAGAAAAAGTACGCCTCCTGCGGACTCTTCGCCGCACGATCTCCGCTCAGCAGCGGCCAAATATCTTTGCCATCTATCTTTTTTTTAGGCAGTGGTGCCCCGGCAAGGGTCGTAATCGTCGGCAACAGATCAATGGTCATCGCGGGCTCTGTGATCACACTTCCCGCCCGAATTCTCCCAGGCCAGCGCGCCACAAACGGCTCACGGACGCCGCCCTCCCAGCACGTCCCCTTTCCCTCTCGTAATGGCCCCGCGCTTCCCGCGTGCTCGCCGTAGCTGAGCCAGGGGCCATTGTCCGACGTGAAGATCACCAATGTGTCGCGCTCCACTCCGGTGCGTTTCAGGGCCGCCAGAAGCTGCCCCACACTCGCATCTAGCTCCTCGATCACGTCGCCAAAGGCCCCGCGCTTGGAGTGGCCCTGCCATTTCTTGCCCGGCGCGAGCGGGACGTGCGGCATGGCGTGGGCAAAGTACAGAAAAAACGGTGTCTTTGTCGCGTGCTTCTCGATGAAACCGACAGCTCGGTCGGTATAGCGCTGCATGAGGCTCCCCATCTGCTCCAAGTTCTCGATAACCTGCACCTGCTTCTCGCCGTCCATCAGCGGCAGCGGCGGATAGGCACGCGGCGTGTCCGGGTGGCCCGGCCACATGTCGTTGGAGTAGGGCAAGCCCAGCCACTCATCAAAGCCATGTCGCGTCGGGTTAAACTCCGGCTGATGCCCCAGATGCCACTTGCCCACCATGCCGGTTGCGTAGCCCTTCGCCTTCAGCACCTGCGGCAAGAGCAGCTCCCCGCTGCTAATCCCAATCTTCGATGCTGGCCCGAGCGCTCCCTGAATCCCGACGCGCCCACAGTAGCACCCTGAGAGCAGCGCCGCCCGGCTGGCAGAGCACACGGGCTGTGCAACATAGAAGTCCGTGAAGCGCACGCCGTCGCGGGCGAGCGAGTCAATGTCCGGCGTCCGAATGTCCTTGGCCCCAAAGCAGCCCACATCGGCATACGCCAGATCATCCGCGAAGATCAAGACAATGTTCATGGAGGCATTTTACCCGCTTCCCCCTTTCCCCATAGGAGGAGAGGGTTTGAGGGAATCCAGTGTAAAATGACGCATGGTACAGCAAAGACAGAAAAAGCCTGATGCGAGCAACACGCGCCTTACCATGGCGGATTGGGTGCTGATGGTGATGCACCTGCTCCCTGGTGGCTTCTTTGCCACCCTTCTCCCCTCACTACTGCGCCACTTCCCGAATAACCTCGCCCAGGTTTTGATCACAGCGGCCATTTCGCTTGCAACCCTTGGCTATCTGGGGGCGAGCCTGACGCTGCTACTGCGCTTTCGCCGTGCCGCCGCAGTGCTAGAGGCTCTCTGCACGCTTGCCTGGTGGTGTGGCGGGGTGTATTTTTGGCTTATAGGCACTCCTACGGTGCGCCTTCATCCCGCCACACTTGCCTGGATTGGCGGGATGTTTCTGATCGGTACCGTCCATCTCCTTATTGCGGGCTGGCTCTGGCGACAAAAAGACCAGGATGGGAAGGATTAGATTGTGGTGCTACAACAGAAGCAACAAGAGAAGCAACAAGAGAGAGTAGCCCCGGAAAATAGGCTCCAGCTTCTGGAGATTATTCTCGGTTTACTGCATCTCTTTGCAGGAGCAATCCTCCTGATCTACGTCGTCTGGGTAATCTACAAACTCTACCCCCAGCCCGTCCAACCCAGTCAGCCCTGGTACCGGTTCGTCAGCCTCCCTACGGTTCTGATTTTTTCGTTTTGCACGACTCTCGCAGCGGTGCTTCTTCTCTGTCGCCAGCGCCGCGCCGCACGCTGGCTCCAGTGGGGCAGCGCTCTTGCTTCCCTTTGTCTCGTGGCACTCGTTCTTTATCGCATTTGGGAACGCTACAGTCAGAATACTAACCCCTTCTACGTAGCCGGCTATATTCTCCTCAGTCTCTGGATGTTCTGGTTCGCGAAGTTTCTGAAGCAACGAGAGGGCGAAAGTTCTTGATGCAAAGGCAGAAACAGCAGCACCGGCAAAGGCGCTCCGTGGTTGAGCTGGTTGTGGCAACACTTGCCTTGCTTTGGGGAGTGACAACAGCGGTTTTCTTCTACCAGCTCAACCACGAACCGACTCTGATTGGGGCGATTGGCAATGCCTTGTGGATCTTCCAGGGCGTGTTTTGCGGCCTGGGAGGGCTCCTCTCGCTTTTGCGCCTTCGTGCCGCCGCCCGCCTCGCCCTGTCTCTTGCCGCGCTGTGCCTGATCGGGCTGATCGGTATCGCGCTCTGGATAGCATTTACTCAACCGCCAACCATCACAGTGAACTTGATTCTCTCAGGAGTGGTACTGATTCTTGCGCTGGGCTGCTTTTTCCTGGGGCGCTGGCTTGGGCAGCAGGAAGATAGCGACGTGTAGGCGAAAAATAGCCTCATGCTGACTGACACCCAACGCGCGACACTCGCTGCCTTCGCCGACATTGTGATTCCACCCGACGATGCCCCAGGCGGTGCAGATACCGGAGCGGTGGCGTTTGTCGAGAACCTACTCGCGCGGGAACTAGCGCCCCGCGCCGCAGACTACGCCGCGTTTCTGGATAGCCTCGCCGAGACGGGCATGGATTTCTCGCCAGAACTAGAAGCCACCCCCATCTTCCGGCTCGCTGCCGAAACCATCCATGAGGCGTACTGGACAAGCGCGGCGGGCAAGCGGGCCGTGGGGTTTGTGGAAAATTAATTTGACACTGCAAACAGCCTTTGGTATACTGTTCAGGTTGTGTGACGCAGGTGAGGCCGTCGTCATGCACGACAAGATTAACACCGCGTGTGCGGAGGAGGCTGGAGTCGGACCGCAAAGAGACGAACCCTAAAATAGTTCCTCATTTGAAACCCTCCCTCGCCCTGCGTGTGACGATTGCGTCGAATTCGCGGGGTTTTTGTTTGCCCAGTGGGGCGCGATTTATCCCGTAGAAAGCATTCCCCTGTCGCCTGAAGGTGGCAGTGAAAGAATCTCAGGAGCTTAAGGCCGTTTATGCCAACTATTAGTCAGCTAGTCCGCAAGGGGCGCAAGCCCGTTGTCAAAAAGAGCAAGTCGCCCGCCATGCAGGGAAATCCTCAGAAGCGCGGCGTCTGTGTGGTGGTCCGTACTCAGACCCCCAAGAAACCGAACTCGGCTCTGCGTAAGATCGCCCGTGTGCGCCTTACCAACGGAATCGAAGTCACCGCGTATGTCCCGGGGATCGGGCACAACCTGCAGGAGCACTCCGTCGTCATGATCCGCGGCGGTCGTGTGAAAGACCTGCCCGGTGTGCGCTATCATATTCTCCGTGGAACCCTGGATACTCAAGGAACCAAGGACCGCAAGTCCAGCCGCAGTAAATACGGCACCAAGCGGCCCAAGCCCGGTCAGGCAGCAGCGCCCGCGAAAGGAAAGAAATAACCTATGCCACGCAAAGGCCCTGCACCGCGTCGCGTTATCGCGCCGGACCCTATCTACAACCAGGTTATGGTCTCCCGCTTCATCAACCGGCTCATGCTGGATGGTAAGAAGTCGGTCGCCGAGCGCATTTTCTACGATGCCCTCGAAAAAGTCGAAGCCCGCGCCGGTCGTCCTGGTATCGAGGTCTTCAACGAGGCCCTTCGCAACACCATGCCCGTAGTCGAGGTCAAGCCTCGTCGTGTCGGTGGTGCAACCTACCAGGTGCCTATCGAAGTCAAGTCGCCCCGTAAAGAGGCGGTGGGTATTCGCTGGATGATCACCTTCGCTCGCCGCCGCAATGGCCGCAGCATGGTGGACAAGCTCTCCGCCGAGATTCTCGACGCTGCTAACAAGCAAGGCGGCGCGGTTCGTCGGCGTGAAGAAGGCTTTAAGATGGCCGAGGCCAACAAGGCATTCTCACACTATCGGTTCTAGGTGGCTTAACAAAGCCCTCGCCGCCTGGACCGAAAAGGCCAGGCGGCGTTTCGCTGTCTGGCATTTCAAGGTCGAAGTAGGGCAGACATCGGAAGGAAACAGGAAAAATGGCTAGAGACTTTTCTCTCGAAAACACGCGAAATATCGGTATTGCGGCACACATTGATGCAGGCAAGACCACGACCACAGAGCGCGTCCTGCTCTACACCGGAGTCAACTACAAGATCGGTGAAGTGCACGACGGCACCGCGACTATGGACTGGATGGAGCAAGAGCGCGAGCGCGGTATCACTATTACCTCCGCTGCAACCACTTGTTTCTGGGGTCTAGAGCCCAACCATGATCCGTTAAAAGCCGATCTTGGGGGCCGTGAGAACACGCACCGTATTAACATCATTGACACCCCCGGCCACGTGGACTTTACCGTCGAGGTGGAGCGTTCCATGCGCGTTCTGGATGGTGCCGTTGCAGTGTTCTGCGCCGTGGGTGGTGTCCAGCCCCAGTCCGAGACCGTCTGGCGTCAGGCCAATAAGTACAAAGTGCCTCGTGTCGCATTCGTCAATAAGATGGACCGCGCGGGTGCTGACTTCTTAACCGTCGTCCGGCAGGTCAAAGAGCGCCTGGGTGCCAAGCCCGTCCCACTCCAGCTCCCTATCGGTGCTGAGGCGGAGTTTAAGGGCATCGTTGATCTGATCACGATGAAGGCCTACAACTACTCCGATGACTTCGGTAAGAAGCCGCTGGAAGTGGAAATTCCCGCCGACATGCGCGACCAGGTTGATGAGTACCGTGCGCTTATGGTCGAGGAAGCCGCCACTATTGATGAAACTCTCATGGAGAAGTATCTGGAAGGCGAGGAGCTGACCATTGATGAGATCCGTGCGGCGATCCGTAAGGGGACGCTGTCCATGGAGATCACTCCGATGATCTGTGGCTCCGCTTTCAAGAATAAAGGCGTCCAGTCCATGCTCGATGCGGTCATCTACTACCTGCCATCCCCGGTGGATGTGGAAGCCGTGCCTGGCATTAACCCGGACACCCTGGCCGAAGACAGCCGCAAGCCGGGTGACAACGAGCCTTTCTCCGCACTGGCCTTCAAGCTGATGAACGACCCGCACGTCGGGAACCTGACGTTCTTCCGTGTGTACTCGGGCACCCTCACCAAGGGCAGCTATGTGTACAATGCAACCAAGGGCAAGAAAGAGCGCGTCAGCCGCATTCTTCAGATGCACGCCAACAAGCGTGAGGAGATTGATATTGTCTACTCCGGCGATATTGCCGCCGCTGTGGGTCTTTCTGACACCACGACGGGCGATACGCTGGCTGATGAGAAGAAGCCGATTATCCTGGAGTCTATGACCTTCCCCGAGCCCGTCATTGAGATGAGCATCGAGCCCAAGACCAAGGCCGACCAGGACAAGATGGGTGTCGCACTTCAGCGGCTCTCCGCGGAGGACCCGACCTTCCGGACGCACACCGACCAGGAGACGGGGCAGACGATCATCCGTGGCATGGGCGAGCTGCACCTTGAGATTCTCGTGGATCGTATGCGACGCGAGTTCAAGGTCGAGGCCAATCAGGGCACGCCGCAGGTTGCTTACCGTGAGACGATCAAGGGAAGCGCGACCGAGCGTGGACTCTTCAAGAAGCAGACCGGTGGCCGTGGTAAGTTCGGCGACTGCACGCTCATTGTCGAGACGAACGAGCAGGGTAAGGGCTTTGAGTTTATCAATAAGACCGTCGGTGGCTCAATTCCGCGTGAGTTCATCCCCGCTGTCCAGCGTGGCTGTGAGGACACTCTCCTCCACGGCGTCCTGGCGGGCTACCCGGTGGTGGACGTGAAAGCGACTGTCATTGACGGTTCCTTCCACGACGTGGACTCGGACGAGATCTCGTTCCGTGAAGCGGGCCGTATGGCGATGAGTGCGGGAATGCGTAAGGCGCTCCCCATCATTCTGGAGCCCATCATGTCGGTGGAGTCCGTCACGCCCGATCAGTACCTTGGGGACGTGATCGGTGACCTGAACCGCCGCCGTGGAATAATCGAGTCACAAGAGACCCTGATGGGGGGAATCCGCGCCGTCAAGGCCAAGATTCCGCTCTCGGAGATGTTTGGCTACATCAGCGACCTGCGCTCGATGACCCAGGGCCGCGCTTCCTCGACGATGGAGCCTTCGCACTACGAGGAAGTGCCCCGCAACGTCGGTGAGGAGATCATGGCCAAGTCCGGTCGCAAGGGCAAGGGCGGCGACGACGACTAGAATCGTCCGCTCCCTCTCACTGCCTCCCCCACCACCGTGTGGGGGAGGTTTTTATTTTTTCTGCCGATAATCTCTATATGAGAGCCACGAATCAACTTTCCGCCACAGGCGTTCTGATCGCCTTTATCGAGCGTGACGCCGCACTCTATGCCCGCGTGCGCTTCGCCACGCACCGTGGCCAGCCTATCGAGTTTGTCTCCCGCACGCCCATTACCGCCGAGAGTGACTTCGTCGGGGACTAGGTGGGCGTTTGCTACCGCCCCGAGCAGCCCGAGGGTGCCTGGATTTCGTAAGCCAGCCCCCCACCCCCCGTCCAACGGGGGAGATTAAAGGAATCTGATTCCCCATCGTCCCCCCGCTGGGCGGGGGTGAGGGGGCCTAGTACGTGTTCACCCGCGCCACCATATCGCCCTGGTCGCCGAATTGAACATAGTGAGGGTTCGTGCGCGGTGTGCCGTTTTCGTTCCTCCCCACAATTGCCCGCCCGTTGTCGTCGTCGCCATCCGGGCCACACGACCAGAGCGTGAACTTGTCGCCTGCCTCACGTCGGTAGCCGAAAGATTGCCCGAAGCGTGGTGCAAAGGGATCGTCAGGGAGGGATTTGAGATAGCCGTTCGTGACAAGTTCCTGGAGCGCCGCCGGGTAGCTGCCTTTCTCTAGGCGAAACGCACGGATCGCAAGATAGGCCCGCGCCTGTGCCGTCTCTGCCCGCGTCGCGGTATCTTTCTGGCCCGCTTGCGCAAACACAGGCATCATTATCGCGTTTAGGGGATCGTCTGGCATGCGAGGGCTGGGCCGTTTAGGATCGTACGGAAGCTTCGACTGCTCGGCAAGCTCGACCATGTAGCGCCCACTCTCGGCAAAGATACGCTTTTTCGTGTGCCAGAGAAGCTGAGCGGTCATCAGGGAACGTGCCAGAGTCCGCTCCGCCACACTGGGTTTTTCAGAGCCCTTCATTCCTGGCATGACTGTCATAAAGGATTCTACCGTCTCGTTCTCCGTGTAGACTTGTCCAAGCTCCCACGCATTCCTCCGCATCACCGTAAAGCTATTGGATTGTGTATAGTCCCGCTCATCCAGGAGCACACTCTGGAACGAATAGCGCTTCGGCTCCAGCGCTTCCAGACGAGTGACTGTGGCGCGTGCGGTCTTTGCATCCAAACCGTCGGCAAGCTCCCAGAGAGGCTTTCGCCCAATGGCCTCGCAAGCGATCCCCACTAAGTCGCCGATCAGGTGGCTCCGGTGTGAAATAAGTATCCCAAGCTCGATAGCGTCAACTGCGCACTCTGCCGCCTTGTCTTTCTGTCCCAGGTCGGCGTAGGTACGGCTGGCGAAGCTCAGCATACGGGCAAGCTCGCGGTGATTGGCAAACGCAGGAAAGCTTGTCCCCAGATCACCATACTTCGCCGGGGCAGCGTAGTCTTGCACCAGTGCCTCGCGAAGCTTAGCGATAGCGGCTTTGTTTTTCTCCAGAAGCACTTTACGCCCCTCCAGCGGCTGCGGCTTCTCCGGCACCGACTTCCCTAATTTCTTATCGAAGCGAGTCATGGGCGACGTGACAATATCCCCAAACTTGGTAATCTCGACTTTCTTAGCCTCTTTCAGTGTGTCGTAGGCGTTAGGCGTGGGGAGTTTCCACTCGGGGATTTTGTAGTCCGGGGCGGCGTTGCCACGAATCCAGACAGCTCCACCCAGCCCGATGAGAACCGCGAGGGTGCTTGTGCAGCCGATTCCAAGAGTACGTTTTACTTTGCTCATGGGCATTAGTATGCCGCAAGCTGTATTTGGTTGCAGGAAAACGGGCTAGAAAAGCCGAAGAGAAGCCCATGACCACACTCGCCGATGTTACCCTTCGTAGCGTCCCCATCGTTGATCCTCAGGATAGCCTTGAGAATGCCATTGCCTTAATGCAGGCCGACCCGCTCCAGACCGTGGTGCTGGTGGGCGATGAGATGTACATGGGCATGCTCAACGCCCAAATGCTGGAGTCGTCGCTCATTCCCTCCGGCGTGGATCTTTCGACGCTACAAGTGGGGCCGTACGTGCGCCCCACCCGCCCGCTTCATCCCGAGACAACCGTGGCGGAAGCGCTAGCCGCACTGGAGCACAAAGGGGTTCTCGCACTGCCCGTGGTGGCGGGAAATGTGTATCAGGGCGTCGTAACACGGGGCGAGCTAAAATAAGCTCATTTGCTGCTGGCCGGGTGGTGTGGGTGTGGAGAGTCCCAGGCGGTGACGTAGCGCCATTAGTGTTGCAGGAGCGTGGCCTTCGTAGAAGTTGCGGACGTGGACAAAGACCGTGCCCGTAGCGGCTTTAAGCTGCTCGGCCCAGTGATCTAGTTCCGTATCGCGCGGAATCACGCGCTGATCGAAGCGCTCGACACAGTTTTCCCCGCTCCGCGAGCTGCGAGGCGATCGGGGTTTGCTGCCAGCCGCTCTCACGCAGCTCAACGGCCCACGGCAGGGAGAGTTCGGTGAGGGCATCGGCAAAGATGAGTAGGTTACGGGCTTCCCCCCGGCCAAAGTCGGGGGGGAGCTGTAAGATCAAGCGGCCTAATTTCTTTCCCAGTCCCGCGTGCAGCAGCAGCCCGAAGTCGCGTGCCTCTTTTACCGAGGCCGGACCGACCAGGCGACGCTCGTGGGTGATAAGCCGGGGGACTTTGGCGGAGAACTTGAAACCCTCTGGGGTTTGCCGATCCCATTGTGACAGCGTGCTCTCCCGAGGCGATGCGTAGAAAGTTGTGTCCAGCTCAATCGCATCGAATACTTTGGCGTACTCGGTGAGCAGACGGGAGTTAGAGGTGCCGAGCGCGTAGAAAGGCCCCTCCCAATCGGGGTAAGACCAGCCCATTGTCCCCGTATAGATGCGTGTTTTCTCCATCGAACCTTGTCCTCTAAAGTTTACACCGTTATAGTTTTTACACTATGCGACTCGGAGTATTTCTGTTATTTGTCTGTGGTGGCTGTGCTGCGGGAACCGTGCGCTCGTCAACGCTGTCGCCCCCCAGCTCTGATCTTACCCCCAACTATGCCTCCTCGCTGCGCTCATTGCGCCACTGGCCCCAGCCCCGTGTGGCGGTCTGGCTCGACAATATGACCGAGGTGCAGGCACAGAAAATAGAGTACGCCATGCACCTCTGGAACGAAGCGCTCCTGGGCAAGGTCACGCTCATTCGCTCAAGCTCGCCGGAGGCGCCTATTGTGGTGCGCCTAGCTTCCCCGGCCGTGCTGGATGGCTCTCAGGGAAAGACAACCGTGATGGCGGACGCGAGCACGCAGGAGCTTCAGAGCGCACTGACTTTGCTCAACTCCGGGCTGGAAGAGGACTGGCTGACCCTGATCGCCGCCCACGAGCTAGGTCATGCGCTTGGGATTTCCGGCCACAGCCCAAGCACAGACGATTTGATGTACGAAGCCCCCGGTCCCCAGCTCGCCATTACCACTCGTGACCGCAATACCCTGCTGCTAGCCTACCGCTAGAGGAGCGCCTCTGTCAGTGCGAGCTTAGACTCACGTAGCGCCTCAACGACGAGCGCCGCCATCGCTCTTGCCCCTTCCGTATTAAAGTGCGTGTTATCCTCGACCCCCTTGGGATAGTGAGGGTTCTCGTCCGGCTTGAGCTGCAGGAACAGCTTGCGCGATGGCTCTGCACCAAGCGAACGCAGAACTTTCTCGCTCAGTCGCTGGTGGTCTATCAGAGGTGTTTTCGTCGCCGTAGCAACGTCACGCACCAAGTCTGGGTAGACACCGTGCGTATCATAGAACTGCCCTTGCGCATCGAAGCGGCGACGCATCACCGGGGTCAGGAGCACGGGGTTCGCGCCCCGCTTGCGGACATCGGAAACAAAACGCGTGAGATTTGCCTTGTAGTCTTCTGGGGGGGTGTAGCGCTCGCCTTTCTCTTTGGACTGGTCGTTGTGACCAAACTGAATAAAGACCCAGTCGCCTTTCTGCACACGGGCAAGCAGCGCCTCCCAGCGTTTTTCGGCCAAAAAGCTCTTGGTGCTTCGCCCATTGATCGCGTGATTCTCGATTCGCAGCTTGCTCTCGTCCACAAAGAGCCGCAGTCCCTCGCCCCAGCCGGTCTCGGGGCGCTTGTCGGGGAGTTTCTCGGCCATCGTGGAGTCGCCTGCCAGAAAGAGGGTCGGCACTCGGGGCAGGTCTTTGAGTGCAAAACGGGCGAGTGTGATTGTCTCATAGGCACTTTTCTCGCCACACTCATACAGACAACCGAGCGTGTTGTTCTTCAGCGAAGCCAAGTCCGAGTACGCACTCGGCCCGGCATGCAGCGTCAGCCGTCGCTCCCAGGTCTTGCCATCATCCTCACTGGCACGCACGGTGAGATTTTTACGCCCCTCCCGGCTGGCGGGGTTGGAGAAGACAATCGTTTTCGTATCGGCGCGCCGGATGCTGGCCTGGCAAATAGGCTCGATGAGCGCAAAATCCGGGCGCTGGTCGCTCCAAGTCAGTCCTCCGTCTTTACTGACTGCTACCTGTCGCGCCCTCGAAGCCAGATCGTAGCTACGCATGTTGAGCAGCAGGCTGCCGTCGCTGCGCTCGACCACTTCGCACTCGTTCACCTGATCACGCGGCGGCGTGCCGCCCCGTTTCCAGCTCGCCCCGTGGTCATCGCTGTAGATCACATGCGAAAAATAGCGCTTGGTCTTGGCCTCGATATGGTCGCAGGGAATCACCAGACGCCCGTTTTTTTCAAGCTGAATCCCCGCGCCCGGTCCCGTTGCGTACCACGTCCACTCGGGGAGTTTCACATCCGCCGTGATCTCGCGTGGGGTCGTCCAAGTGCTACCATCATCTACCGATGACGTGACAAAAACTCTTCTCGTGTCCTTACTGGTCTGGGCGATAATCTGCGGCTCTTTGTCGTCGCCTCGGTTCCAGGTGAGCAGGAGCCAGATCATCCCTGTTTGCCTGTCCACTACAGGCGATGGGTTGCCGCAGGTATTGCCCACATCGGCCCAGACAACCTGCTGCTCGCTCCAGCTCGCGCCATTATCTACCGAGCGACGCAGGAGAATCTCAATCGCCCCGCTATCCCCTGCCCCCGCACGCCGCCCTTCGCAAAACGCCAGCACGGTGCCTTTTGTTGTCACTGCCAGCGCCGGAATTCGGTAGGACTTGTAGCCGCCCTGGCCACTCTTCCATAGAACGTCTTGGGTCATGTTTAAATCCTAATCACGGAACATTCGCCCGTAGTTCCTCAAGCCACAGGGTCGCTTCCGAGTCTGAGGGGGCGCGCCAGTCTCCTCGGGGTGAGAGGCTGCCGCCGCTGCCGACTTTGGGGCCGTTAGGGACGCAAGTGCGCTTGAACTGGCTGGTTTTAAAGAAGCGCCAGAGAAAGACTTCGAGCCATTTTTTGATCGTCGGCAGGTCGTAGGAATCCCCGACACTGGCTGAGAGATAGGCGACTTTGCTGGGGGTGAAGCCAAAGCGCGTGATGTAGTAGAGGTTAAAGTCTTGCAGCGCATACGGCCCGATCTTCTCCTCGGTTTTTTGTGCGGGCTTGTCACTCGAATCTCCGCCAGGGATTAGCTCAGGGGAGATCTCCGTGTCGGCGATGCTGATAAGAATGCGGCTGGCCTCCTCACCAAATAAGCCCTTGGTCGCGACCCAGCGGATGAGATACTGGATGAGGGTTTTAGGGACGGAGGCATTCACATTGTAGTGGCTCATGTGATCCCCGACGCCGTAGGTGCACCAGCCTAGCGCAAGCTCGGAGAGGTCACCGGTGCCGAGCACAATGCCGTTGTGGAAGTTGGCGAGCCGGAAGAGATGGCTGGTGCGCTCGCCCGCTTGCACGTTCTCAAAAGTAATGTCGTAGACCGGCTCGCCCGCATGAAACGGGTGGCCGAGGTCTTTTAACATCTGCAAGCACGACGGGCGAATGTCCAGCTCGGTCGCTGTGACACCGAGCGCCGCCATGAGTGCATGGGCATTGGACTTGGTGTGGTCGCTGGTGGCAAAACCGGGCATCGTGTAGGCGAGAATATTCGTGCGGGGCAGACCCAGCTTGTCCATCGTGTTGCAGGCGACAATCAGCGCGTGCGTCGAGTCCAGCCCGCCCGAGACCCCAATCACGATCTTCTCGATCTTGGCGCTCTGCAAGCGCTTGTGCAGACCGTGGACTTGAATATTATAAGCTTCGTAGCAGTGGGCATCGCGCACGGCCGCGTCATCCGGGACAAACGGGAAGCGCTCAACAGGGCGGAGGAGCTTTGTCTCCGTGAGCGGCGGCTCAAAGGTAAACGCAACCCGGCGCATCGTGGCGAGCTTCTCACGCTGGTCGTGCACCGAGTCGGCAAAGCTGGTCTGGCGCATGCGCTCTTGTACCAGACGCTCCAGATCAATATCGGCCAGAATCAGATCTTCGTCCTCGGAGAAACGCTCGGACTCGGCCAGCTTCGTGCCGTTTTCATAGACCAGCGCGTGGCCATCCCAGGCTAAGTCATTGGTGCTCTCACCCGGCCCCGCCGCCGAGTAGAGATAGGCAGACAGACAGCGCGCGGACTGGCCCGATGCCAGTGCCTTTCGGTACTCCGCTTTGCCCACAGTGATATTGCTCGCCGAGAGGTTGGCTAAGACAGTCGCCCCGGCAAGGGCACCAAACGTGGAGGGCGGCAGCGGTGTCCAGACATCCTCGCAGATCTCGACATGAAGCGTAAAGTCCGGCAGATTTGTGCAAGTAAAGACGAGATCCGAGCCGAGTGGAACCGTGCTTCCCAGCAAGCTCACGTCGCGGGTGACCACATCACGGCCTGAGGCGAACTGGCGCTTCTCGTAGAACTCCCGGTAGCTGGGCAGATAGGTCTTGGGAACCAGCCCCAGAACCTTGCCACGTTGCACCACGGCGCAGACATTGAGTAGGCACTGTTCCACACGCAGCGGCAAGCCGATCAGTAGCACCGTCTCCCACGCGGCGCTCGCCGCGATCACAGAGGCAAGTGCACGCTGCGTCGCGTCTAGGAGAGCGCTCTGGTGAAATAGATCCTCACAGGAGTAGGCCGAGAGCCCAAGCTCTGGGAAGAGCGCCACAGCGGCGTGCTGCTCCGAGGCGCGGGCGGCCAGCGCAATCGTCCGCTCCGCATTGAACGCGGGATCCGCGACGCGCACCAGAGGAATACAGACCGCCGCGCGAACCAAGCCGTGGCGGTACGGGTTAAAAAACGGCAACATGGGATTATCTTACCTCAGGGCTTAAGTCCTGAAGCGATTGCGCCGATACTTCTACCGGGTGAATTTGTGTGAAGCAGATCTCCCTACGTGCAGGAGGCTAGGCGATGCCGGATACAGCGGGCCCGGTTGACGACATCATACTGGATATTCAGAACATCCATCGGATCTACGACCCCACTCACGCCCTCAAGGGAGTGAGTTTTCAAGCACGTCGTGGGGAAGTGATTGCCCTGATTGGCCCCAATGGTGCGGGGAAAACCACGATCGGCTCGATCATGGCCCAGCGGGAAAAAGCCGACATGGGAAAGGTAGTCTACTATTTCGATGAGGGAGCCACCGAGGAACCTGATCTCTCGCAGATTGGATTTTTCCCGGGGGATAGCTCCTACTACATGAGCCTGGCCGTCGAGCGCCTTCTCTACCACGCAGCCACCCGCAAAGGGCTCACGGGGGGCGAGGCGGCGGAAGCAACCCAGTACTGGCTGGACCGTCTGGGCATGACCAACCGCCCCAACATGGCTCTGTCCAGCTTCTCCAAGGGAAATCAGCAGAAGATTCAGTTCGCGGAGTCCGTCCTGCACGGCCCGAGCATCGTTTATCTCGATGAGCCTTTCAATGGCCTAGACCCAGTCAACCAGGAGTGGTTTATTGGACTCATTCGGGAGCTACAGGAAACGGGGATGACCATCCTGATCAGCGATCATCACATGCACCTCCTGGAGCGTATCGCGGATCGTTTTCTCATCATGCACCAGGGTCGGCTCGTGGCGGATGGCACTCTCACTATGCTGCGGAAGCGGGCCCAAGTCGGTCTAAGTGTCCGACTGCGCGTCGTTGATCCGATGTCAGTGGATCTCAAGCCGTTCCGGGATCACCCTGCAATCCGTTCCGTGGAGCGCACCGCCAGTGGTGACATCCGTATGCTCATCAGCGCCGCCGTGCCCCGCAACGATGTGTTAAACTTCATCAAGCAGCGTATGCGCCTCACCGAGATTCTCGCCGAGCCCGCCAGCCTGCACGACATCTACGTGACTGTCTTCTCCGTCCAGAGCGCCGACACGGAGACCACCGAGGTGCCAACGGCAGTCGCTGCCTAGTCGGGTTTCCGAGCCACGGCAAAAACGGTCAGGCCAAAGGGCAGGGAGTGGCGCAGAACAACCCGTGTCTCCAGATCCAGTACCCACTCTAAAAAACCATTCAGGGGCTCCCGTGTCGGCCTTGCGTCCGCGCGCGGCAGGACGTCTTTTTTTTGCAGTGCGTTTTGTAGCTTCCGTACCACCCAGACCGCAGGCAGGAGTGCTGAGACGGTGTAGGAAAGTCGCTCGATCTCAAGCCCCGCTCCTTCGAGCAAGTGCCGCACCTCCTCTGCCCGGTAGCGCCGCTGGTGCATCAAGGCCACATCATGGCCACTCCAGAGCGACTGGTAGGCAGGCACCGTCACCACCGCAACGCCTCCGGGCTTGAGTGCGCGTGCCAGCTCTCGTGCCGCAAGGGTATGGTCAGGGATATGCTCCAGAACATCCAGCGCGATCGCTGCATCGAAGCTCGCCTCGGCAAATGGCAGTGAGGTCGCGGAGGCGAGAACCAGGTTCACGTGTCCCCGCTCCCGGCAGAGCTCCAGTGCCAGCGGCTCTAGATCCAGCCCGACGGGTTGTGCGAACTCCCTGAGCCGATCCAATGTGCCGCCCGTTCCACAGCCCATGTCGAGCACCAGAGGGTTCTCGATTGTGCAGAAGCGGCGCAGGGCGGCGCAGATCAGGTTCCGACGTGCTACAAACCACCAGTGGCAGTCCTCTAGGCGGCGCATCTGCAGGTAGTACTCTCGGTTCAAATCAGTTGCTCCGTTCGGGCAACATCCCGTGCCATCTGTGCCAGAAGCGGCGCAAGCCCGTCGAACTTTACCGTGCCACGCAGAAAATGCACGAACGCGAGAGCGAGCTTCTGCTCGTAGAGGTCCTCATCGAAGCCATCGAGCAAGAACGCCTCCACTGTCAGCGGGCCGTTTTCCGTGATGGTCGGGTTGGTGCCGATAGAGATCGCGGCACGCACCGCACGCCCGTCGGGGAGTGTCGCCATACCCGCGTAGACCCCAGGCGCGGGAACAAGAAGGCGCGTGTCGGAGGAAAGGTTTGCCGTCGGGTAGCCGATAGTCCGACCGAGCTTACGTCCGTGAACAACCTCACCGGAGAGTGTGTAGGGACGCCCAAGCAGGCGTGCGGCTTCCGTGACTTGTCCACCAACGAGCATCTGCCGGATCACTGTAGAGCGCGCAGGCACCCCGTCCACAAAAACGCCCGGCAGGACAGTCACTTCCAGCCCCGCAGCACGCAGTGTTTCCACATCGCCGCGCCGCTCACAGCCGAAACGAAAGTCTTCACCAACAACGATGCAACCGGGATTCAGTGGCCTTAGCAGATGCTCTATGAATGCATCGGGGGTCAGCGCTGCAAAAGCATGATCAAAAGCAATCACCTGGACAGTGTCTGCGCCGTAGCTCTTGAGCTGCTCCCGCCGCTCTGGTAATGTCCCGAGCAGCTTCGGAGTTCGTCCGGGCGAGAGCAGTGCTGCCGGATGGGGATCAAAAGTCAGGGCAGTTGTTGGCAAGCCGCTCGCCCTTGCCGCCGCAAGAAGCGCCTGGTGCCCTCGGTGAACGCCATCGAAAACCCCGATGGTGAGTGCAGAGCTACCATCCAGTCCCCGCCCAAGGGCGGAAGTCTTTGGTGTCATGAAAATACCTTGAAGGGCTGCCAGTGCCCGTTTTCCCAGCGAACCAACGCCACTAAACATTCCTGGTGGAGCGCTGCGCACTCGCCGCCACTTGTGGGGCCTTCAATCGTCCTGCCCAGCTTTAGCTCGGCGGCTTCGTGATCGCTCACTCGAAGCGTCGGCCAGCCAAGGGCTTCATGCATCGGCAGGAGCTTCTCTTCCGTAATCTCATCGAGGTGAATTGCTTCGGCTAGCTTGTAGGGCCCGACAGCCTCGCGCACCAGTGTCGCCATGTGCGCCGGAAGCCCGAGCGCTTCGCCGATATCTTTGCAGAGCGTTCGGATATAGGTTCCCCCGCCACAAGTCACCCGAATAACTGTGGGAGTGATGAGATCAAGCGCATGAATCGTAATGGTTCGGGCCTCGCGCTCGACCGTGATTCCCTGCCGCGCCAGATCGTAGAGCCGCTGGCCGTTATGGTGCAGTGCCGAAACCATGGGGGGAACTTGCTGGATCTCGCCGACAAAGCGTGGCAGAACAGCACGAAGCGCCTCTGGTGTCAGCCCCGATGCATCGGCCTCAGTGGTCACTTGCCCACTGGCATCCTCTGTGTCCGTGGCAGTGCCAAAGCCAATCGTGGCCAGATAAACTTTGGGTTCCAGTGGTACGTGGGGCAAGAGCCGCGTCGCCTGCCCGACAGCCACCACTAACACTCCTGTCGCATCGGGGTCCAGTGTCCCCGCGTGCCCCACCCGCTTGATCTTTAAGCTCCGCCGAACCCGCGCCACCACATCGTGGCTCGTCATACCGGCAGGCTTGTGTATATTTAGAAATCCGTCCATAGCTCTCGTCGCGCAAAATCCCCGACTACTGATGTCTTAACGCCACTCCACTTGAAGCTGGATGCGGCCCACAGCGCGCCAGCTATCGAGCAGGTGCCACGCCTCAGCGGGGTCAGGGTCAGGGTAGGCTCCGAAGAAGCCCTGGCGAGCCAGCGAGGCGACGATGCGCTCGGGCTCGCCGGTGAGAACGTCGCCGCTGGGGGTGACCACTCTAATAATGCGGCGAGGTGGAAGGGGACGGCTCTTGAGATCCGAGCGCTTCCCTCGACGTGGCGCGTGCCACAGTAGCAGTTCAACCAGCACGATGCCAATCAAGAGTACGGGAATCAACGCAACCAGAAAGATAGTCATCGCACCTAACTAAGGCTCCTGCTGGCGCTTGGCCCACAGATCTCCAAGCCCCGCAAGCGGGGCCGTCACGGTAAGTGCTTCTAGCTCCTCCTCCGGCACAGAGATTCCATTGGAACACCCCTCGGCGCAGAGAGGCTGAAGAGGCGCGGCCAGAAGCAAATTCTGTCGTAGCAGATCGCCCAGGTTAAGAATCGTCCCCTCGACCACAGAAGCCTCCACATTTTCATCAATGACCTTGACCTCGCCCTGGGCATAGGCGGTGTTCGCAGCAATCAGATCGAAAGACTCTTCGAGCTCCGCCTCAACCGCGTACTGTGTGGGCTTCAGGCAGCGGGTGCACTCCATCTGGAGAGTAGCCGAGGCGGTTCCATCCAGGAGCAGTGCCGCCCCCGTGTTGGTCAAGACGACCTTCCCAACAATCGTGGAGAGAGCCCCAAGCTCCGCGATCGCTCCACTGGGTACAGCGATGTGGTGCTGGTAGCGCATTCCCGGCGTGCGTGCCAGCATCCCGACATCCAGCAGGAGCTCGTCGGGGCCTGGAGCACCGCTGAGGGGGGCACTGACTCCGCGCTCAGCCGCCTTACTGCCGGGGGGGGCTACCGAGACGACCCCTCCCTCGCCGGGGTCATCGTCTGTGTTGTATGCAAATCTAGACATGTTAGTAATCTATCGCCCTGCTGCCTCTCGGTGCTAAATCAGCCCGTGGGTGCTAAATCAGCGCCGCGTCGCAGAAGCAAGCCGCTCATTCTCCTGAGCCGTGCGCTCTAGGAGCTGCCGTCCTCGCTGCACCTGCGCTCGCAGGTTGACGATTTTCTGATCCACTCCCCCAAGAAGGTTATCGAGCTGCTGCTCGACCGTAGCGAGTACTTCACGAGCGTAGTTGTCGGCATCGCGGCGCATGTCTTGCGAGTAGCGATCCACCTCGGTGCGTGTCTCCCGCACGTAGCGATCCGTCTCGGTGCGACGCCCATCGGTATCGGAGCGTGCTTCACGACGAACGGCCTCTGCATCGGCCTCGGCCCCCGTAATAATCGAGCGCGCCTGTGCATTGGCCTGCTCCATGATTGCCGTATTCTGAATCGCTAGCTCAACCTTCCGTCGCGCCTCGTCCAGTATCTTAGACGCTTCCTGGCGGGCTCTCTCAAGAGTCTGGTCCGCTTCGCGCCGCGCCGCCGCACGTGCCTGGTCGGACTGGGTCCGAGCCGTCTCCAAGAGCTGCTGGGCAGTGTTTTGCGCGTCCTCTAGCTCCTGACCCGCAGCGGAGCGCGCCTGCTGCATTTGCTCATTTGCCTCAAACTCCGCCTTTTCGAGAAGGCGATCCGCACCCTCCGCAATCATCCCCGCCTTGCGGACATCCTCAGGTAAAGAAGCACGAATCTTCTGAACCAAGATATAGAACTCCTCGTGGTTAAACCGCGAAAAGCCCATTAAAACCGTTGAACTATCTACCAGAGCCTCAAGGCGCTCTAGGCACTTCAGTGTATCTATGGGGATGCTGCTCCTTCTCTACCAAATCGAGCATTCAGTGCACGCTGAACCGGCTCGGGAGCCAGCGCGGAGATGTCGCCACCAAGGCGAGCAATCTCTTTGACGATTGAGGAGGAGAGGTAGAGAAACTCCCCGCTCGTCATTAGAAAAAAAGTCTCCACATCGGGAGCCATCTGTCGGTTTGCCAGTGCGATCTGAAACTCAAACTCGAAGTCGGAGACAGCACGCAACCCACGAACGACAACACGTATTCCTAACTCATGAACAAATTTCACCAACAGACCATCAAAGCTAGTGACGCTCACATTCGGCCAGACGGACACACACTCTCGGAGGATCTCCACACGCTCGTCGGGGGTGAAGAGCGCACTCTTACCGGAGTTCCGGCCCACTGCAATCACAAGTTGGTCGAAGGTGCGGGCAGCACGCTCGATAATATCGAGGTGTCCGTTTGTCACGGGATCAAAAGACCCTGGATAGATTGCCGTGATAGGTTGGCTCACGATGGGTTATTCTACCGCAGTTTTTCGAATTTCAGTTGCTGGTGTGAACTCTTTTTAATAAATAGGGAACTAAAGTTGCATGGAACGAAACGACACCCCTCATCTGCGCTCCGTGCGCATCGCAGCCCCCTGCCACGAGAGCTGGAATGCCATGCCCGGCAGCGAGCGCGTCCGCTCTTGTGAGCGCTGTCAGCATAAGGTCTACAACCTCTCGGAGATGACGACGTCTGAGGCGGAGGCACTGATCCGCACCGCCGAAGGCCGTCTCTGTGTGCGCTTTTACCGCCGTGCCGATGGGACAATTCTGACGAAAGATTGCACCGTCGGCGCGACAGCCCGCCGCAATAAACGGGTTGCACAAGCCATTGCGGGAATTGCCGCCGCCGTGGGGAGCGCCGCCGCGCTCTTTCGCCCTCACCCCACCATGGGAACTCCCCTGCCGGTAGTTCAGACCATACCAGGGCCAATTTCTCACCCGGTGATGGGTGCGATTGCAAGTTCTAACCCGAAGACACTCGACTCCAACCACTAGGGCGCAGGCGGTATCATAGGGGCATGAGTGTTCAGGAAACCGAAGTCCCTGCCCCCACCGTCACGCCAGCAGCCTCCCGGACGCTGCCTAAAGTCGCGACAGCCAGTGCAACTCTGCGCGATGTGTTTATTGTCACCTGGGCGGTGCCTGTTGAGAAGCTTCAGGCGCTCGCCCCGGAGGGAGTGACTCTGGAGCGGCTTCCCAACAGCGACGGCCAGCTTGTCGGTTTTGTCCAGCTTGTGTTTGCACTCCGGGATGATGCGCGCTGGTCACCGCTTCCTGCACTGATGGGCGATGACTTTCATGAGACCACGCTCCAGCTCCTCACCCGCACCGACGGGGAGCGGAGCGCGTTTGTGGTGGCGCACTTTGTGGGGAGCACGCAGGCCGCGGGGACACTGACGGCGTTTACCCGCGTGGTGGAAGAAGCCCGCTTCCATGTCTATATCGCAGGCGACCCGGCGCGGCAGACCTTTGCGCGCTTGGGCATTAAGCTCACCACACACGCCGTGCAGGTGCATCTGCGTGCGGAGGCCTGCGAGACTCCCGAGCGCACTCTGATCGGCTCCTGGCACGAGTCCGTGGCGTTTCTGACACGCTTCAACCGTCAGCTGCACCTCGCCCGGCTCTCCAAAGAGGCACTGAGTCTCTTTCGCACCGAGCATCTTCCCCTCACGCCGTGTGCCGCAAGGCTCACTCACCAGGTAGTGCGCCCGTTCGACAATCTTGAACTTGGCGAGCCCGTGCTCGCGCTCTACCAGGCGGAGCTACCGGTGACTAGCCTGCCGATCAAACGAAAGTGACGCTCACACCCTCCAGTGCCCGCTCCAGCCGTCGGCCTAGCTCCCGTGCACCAGGATTCTCCGTGGCGTGGTGCCCGGCATCTACCAGAAGAAAGCCCTGCTCAGCGGCGGCGATAAACTCATGGTGGCGGATATCGCCCGTCACCAGCGTGTCGGCTCCCACAGCAAGCGCATCGGCCATGAGTTCCGCGCCCGCGCCACCGCAAACCGCGACATTCTGAACGGCGAGGGCGCGGGTCGGCGTGAGGGTACGGGGCGCAATCCCCAGAATATTGCCCAGCTTGTTGAGAAAGTCCGTGGCCGTGAGCGGCTCCCGCAAGAGCCCCACCCGCCCGATTCCATAAGGCTCACTGGTAATGCGCAGAACTTTCCCGTCGCTAAGCCCCAGTAAGTCCGCCAGTGTGTCATTGACCCCGCCGGGCGCGACATCCCAGTTCGTGTGCGCACAGGCAACCGCAATTTGGTGTCGGGCACAGGCCAGCACGACACTTCCTGGGTGCGGCTCGTCGGCGCGAAGTGTCTTGGCGGGATGAAAAATCAGAGGATGATGCGCCACAATCAGGCTCGCCCCGACTTTCCGCGCTGTCTCCACTGCCCGATGCGTGACATCCAAACACGCTACGATTCCCGTCAGCGGTGCTTTTAAGTCACCAATGAGCAGGCCCGTGGGGTCGCTGCCCAGCGCTAGATGCGGCGGTGCGATACTCTCCAGCGCCGCTATGGCATCACGGATCATGTACATCTTAGTAGCTCAGCAGAGTCGTGATATCGCGGCCCGCCAGCTTGGTGCGGCCCTTGAGAAACGAGAGTTCAATAAAGAAGGCAAACCCCACCACTGCGCCCCCAAGCTTCTCCGTGAGCTGCCCCGCCGCCACGGCGGTGCCACCCGTCGCAAGCACATCATCCACAATCACCACGCGCTGGCCGGGCTTGATCGCGTCAATATGCGCCTCAACCGTTGCCGTACCGTACTCCAGCGCGTACTCCTGCGAGATAATCTGGTACGGTAGCTTCCCCGCCTTTCGGTACGGTACAAACCCGACCCCAAGCTCGTGGGCCACGGGGGCACCAAAGAGAAATCCGCGCGACTCGATTCCCACAATGACATCGGGCCGGAGGCGCTTGATATCCTCACTGAGCGCGGCGATCACTTCGGCAAAAGCCACTGGATCTGCCAGAACGGGCGTAATGTCTTTGAAGACAATTCCTGGCTGCGGGAAATCGGGAATGTCACGAATCAGAGTTGCTGCTTTCATATCCCTATTGTAGCCGCCTCCCTCTTTTTATACAAACTTCACCATGCTGTGGGAAGCCTACGAAAATAGCGACGATCCAGGTATCCTGACCCCATGACAACGGACTGGAAAACTCTCTATCAAAGCGGCGAGGCGGGCTGGGACAAAGGTGCACCCGCGCCGGGGCTTCTTGCCTTTCTCGCCGAGATGCCACTCATGGGTCGCGTGCTGGTGCCCGGCTGTGGGCGCGGCCACGATGTGCGGGCGATTGCAGCGGCGGGCGCGGACGAAGTGATTGGGCTGGATCTTGCGCCCAGCGCCTTTGCGGGAGCCGAAACGGTGCCCAATATGCGCTTTGTCCTCGGAGATCTCTTCGCACTGTCCACCGAGTTCCAGAGCGCCTTCGATGCCGTCTTTGAGCACACGTGCTTCTGCGCGATCCCCCGTGAGCGCCGCGATGACTATGTCCAAGCGGTCGCAGGAGCTCTCAAGCCCGGCGGTCTGCTACTGGGAGTCTTCTACCTCAACCCGCGCGACGATCCAGACCCCACTCTCGGCCCGCCCTTCAATGCCACCCTAGAGGAGCTGGACACGCGCTTTGCCGAGCACTTCACCCTCCTGCGCTCCGAAACCCCGGCCCGAACGTTTCCAGGACGGGAGGGCAGGGAGGTTTTACGACTCCTTCAGAAGAAATAGAGGCCATGCAAGCATCGAAGCCCAATATTATCGTGATCTATACCGACGACCAGCGCTGGGACGCGCTGAGCGTGGTGCAGAAAGAGCACGGAGACAAGGGTCGCTTTCCCTGGCTCAAGACCCCGAACTTAGATAAGCTCGCTTCTGAGGGCACACGCTTTCGCAACGCCTTTGTGGTCAACTCGCTCTGTGCACCTAGCCGTGCGACGCTGCTCACTGGGCAGTACGGGCATACCAATGGCGTGGTGAATAACCATACGCCGTTTTCACAGACAAATGTGACTGTGGCAACTCTTCTCAAATCCGCAGGCTACCGAACGGGCTACGTGGGCAAGTGGCACATGGGAAGCCAGCGGGAGCGCCCTGGTTTTGACTTCGCGGCCAGCTTTATCGGGCAGGGCAAGTACGACGACTGTCCCTTTGTGGTTAATGGCAAGGACACGCCGACCAAGGGCTGGATTGATGATGTCTCGACGGACTATGCTCTGCAATTTGTCAAAGAGCGCGCGGACATACCGTTTTTCTTAATTCTAGGCTTCAAGACCTGCCACGGCCCGTTTTCCCCGCCCCCGAGCCACGCAAATGACTACGCAAATGACACCGCACGTCCCGTTGCCAACCTTGGCCTGGCGGCGGCCTATGCCCCTGAGCGCAAGGTCAATGCGAACCCTAACGCCCTCAATCGAGGTTATTTTCGGTGTATCAGCGCCATGGATGACTGTGTCGGGAAGCTTCTGGCGGCGCTCGACGACAATACTGTGGTGATCTTTGCCTCCGACAATGGTTTCTATCTGGGCGAGCACGGCCTGGGCGACAAGCGAACCGCCTACGACGAGAGCCTACGAATCCCGCTTCTGATTCGGATGCCCAAGAAGCTCCGTAAGGCGCAGAAGCTCGATCAGCTCGCACTCAATGCCGATATCGCCCCAACGGTTCTAGAGCTGGCGGGCGTCCCGGTTCCCAGCACGATGCACGGACGCAGCCTGCTCCCGTTGGCTCTGGGGAAAACTCCCCCGGACTGGCGCAAAGCGTTTTTCTACACCTACTTCTTCGAGAAAGGCTTCGCTGCCCCTACGACTCAAGCCGTTCGCACGGAGAGCGCCAAGCTGATCCAATACCCCGGTCACCCGGAGTGGACAGAGGTCTACGATCTGAAAAAAGATCCCTACGAGACCAAGAACCTCGCAGCAGATACAGGCTCGACGGGACTACGGACGGCGTTGCAGCAGGAGTTCGAGCGGCAGCGCAAGGCCATTGGCTTTGAGATTCCCGCTTTTGCCGACAAGCCCGGAGCCACCGATCCCAAACCAAATGGCCTCGTCGCGCCTCTCAACCGCTGGGTGCTGGACTGGAAAGAGGCACGCACCTTCGACGGCACGAAGCTAGTGACGATCCCCAGTACCCCCGCACTTCGGCCCAATGTGGGAGCGTGGGCCATTGAGGTGACACTCACTGCAGAAAAGCCGGAGGGCGTCGTTCTTGCTCGTGGCGGTGAGCGCTTCGGCTACAGCCTGCACCTGGAGAGCGGCAAGCCGGTCTTTATGGTCACCTCCGAGAATAAGCGCTCCCAGCTTACAGGCAGTGAGAGCATCGTTGGGCGCTCCGTGGTGCTCGTGGCACGCATCACCCCAGACAAGCGACTGACGCTAGCGATAGACGGCAAAGAAGTCGCGGCCGGGCCACTCCACAACTTCATCACCAGCGATCCGGCAAATCCAATGGAGCTAGGCGGTGATGCGGGCTCTAAAGTGGCCGGGAAGGATCTCCCCAACTTCATCGGCACCCTCACCCGCGTCAGGCTCTACTCGGGCATCGCTCCCTGAAACGCGAAGTGTTCCCCTTCGATAAATACGGGGCGCTTGATGTAGCTGTTGATCCCCTGTACCGCCGTGCCACGTAGCAGAAATGGCGCTCCGATGGGCTTGGTAATGCGCGTGCTCGTCGGGATGTAGCGAATGGTGAGGCCACAGCGGCGCTGGTCGCTCGTGTTCGCCTCACTGCCGTGAATAAGATTCGGGTGATGCACCGAGACATCCCCCGCCTTCAGTACCACGTCCACAGCACTGCTCGCATCTACACCCACAATCCCCGACGAGAGCACGTTCTCGATAGTTGTGTCTTTTGCGTGCTGCTGAAACTCCAACTGGTGCGACCCAGGAATCACGCGCAAGCAGCCGTTCTCGGGGGTCGAGTCATCTACGGCAAGCCAGAGTGTCACGACCTCACACGGGTCAAGCGGCCAGTAGCTACCGTCTTGGTGCCAAAGCACGGGCAGACCATCGTGGGGCGGCTTGGCGAAGTAGTGGCTGGCAAACAGCGCAATATTTGGCCCGATAAACTTCTCCGCGATATCCAGCAGCCGATCATCCGCGACCAGGCGCACCCAGAACGGGTCATTGAGCACCAAAAACCAGTCCAGCTTCTCAGGCCGAATCTGCGGGTTCTGCCGCTGTAGCCACTCCACATGCGCACTCGCCTCGGCAATCAGCGCCGCATCCAGCACACTACGAAAGATCGCGTAGCCATCGCGCTCATAGCTCTCCATTGGGTTCATGGAAACATTCTAACAGAAAAAGCCCGCACCAAACTCCCCAGTTTCTTCGGGAGCCCGGCACGGGCTTTGCGGCGGAATGCCGCTGTAGACGCCTAATTTTTCAGGCAGCGACGCACGAAGACCAGTGTCCCCCCAAGCGCGAGGAAGATCAGGGTTCCCGGCTCCGGGGCTGTATTGGCAACGGGCTCGCCGTAGATAAAGTCATCGGCGACAACAACATCGTTGCCACCACCATCGTTGACTCCCGCTCCCAGAGCGACATTTCCCTGGGTCACACGGACACGAGAAACCTGCGCAGTGGGAAAGAAAACCCCCAAAAACGAGAGGCCAAAATCCGCCGTGGGAAGATTGAAGGTTCCCAGGGAGGCATTGCCAGCATCAAAGTACTGGATCGTCGTTGCCCCCAGAATGTCCACATCGGTAAAGACAGAGCCAAAGCCCGTCACCAGTGCCGGAGTTGCGGTCCCGGGGACAAAGAAGTTCACATCATAGACATTGCTACCAAGAGAGGTAAAGAGCCGCTGGGCACTGAAAGTCTGGAAGGTTGCGGAGTAGGTTGCGTTGATATTGCCAAAGTTCGCAGCCGCAGGCTGCCCTGCGCCCGCATCGGTGGTGGCGCTACTAACCATAAAACCCGTGCCCGCCGTGGAGAAAACGGCACCACGGGGCGAGTTAACATTGAAGAAGTTGGCAGCCAAGTTGTTGGGAGCGGACTGAGTAGCGGGAACCCCGTCCCAGTTGATCTCGCGGCGTACACCACCAAAAGAGCCGTTGGCTCCTGCGACAGCACCGCCGCCAAGATCGGTGCGGAAAGTGTCACGTATTCCCGTAATTGCCGCGGCGTTGGCACCGCTGCCGCTACGAACCGTCTGAGCAAAAGCTATAGTAGGAAGAGCCAAAAGGCCGAGGGTTAGGGTTAAAGAGAGCTGTAGATTTTTCATACCTGGAGTATAAACAATTTACATAGATCCGACAACTATCTAAAGTAAGCAAGCAACACTAACTTTAGTTAGGGGTGACCAGGCCATGGCGAATCGCGAGCAGCGTGGCTTCCGTCCGGCTGACAACATTGAGCTTGCCAAAAATAGTATTTAGGTAGCCCTTCACCGTTCCCAGAGTCAGTCCCAAGCTCACCGCGATCTCTTTGTTGCTGCGCCCCTCAGCGACAGCTTTTAGCACCTCATGCTCACGTTCGGTGAGCATATCGAGCGGTGAAGTTTGCTTAGGCTGGCTGAGCTGCTGCAGGAGATGTGCCTGAATCACGGGATGCAGCGTAGATATTCCCTCGGCGGCGGCACGGATCGCGGCGAGCAAATCATGGCGCAGGACATCTTTGAGCAGGTAGCCCGTGGCCCCGGCTTGCAGTGCGCCACGAATCTTCTCGTCTTCCGCAAAGCTGGTAAGCACAACAACGCGCGCCGGGTTGTTTTTCGCCTTGAGCTGCTGTATCACCGAGACGCCATCGCCATCGGGAAGCATCATGTCTAGCAACACCACATCGGGCTGGAGCGTCTGCGCCTGTACGACTGCCTGAGCCACCGAACCCGCCTGCCCCGCAATGACAATCCCTTCCGCTTCCTCTAAAAGCAGGGTCAGCCCTTCTCGAACCAGCTCGTGGTCGTCCACAATCAGCACACGAATCTCAGGCAGCACACGAATCTCGCTCATCTTAGGGAATCTTTACCTCAATCAAGGTGCCTTTGCTTGGCTGGGAGGTCAATTTCAGTGTCCCGCCGAGCTTGGTGGCACGCTCGCGCATGGTCGAGAGACCCATGCCGCTGCCATCGGTGCGCGGCACAGGGGGAAGTGTCGTGTCGAAGCCCTTGCCCTTATCGCGAATCGTGAGCTTCGTGCCCATGCCCCGCGGGGTGGCAAGAGTGACGGTAATACACTGCACCTGAGCATGCTTACGGGCGTTGGCAACGGCTTCCTGAGCAATGCGATAGAGCGCGTGCTCAACGGCAAATATCCTGGGGCGGTAGCGCTGCGCTTCTAAAATCACCTCAGTGTTCTCATCAGTGGTGGCGCGAAAGTGGGCTTCCAGAGCGGCGATTAGCCCCTGAGTTTCCAGCAGCTCGCGCCCCGTGGGCTGGGGTGCGGGCGGGCGCAGCTCCGCGAGCAGAGTGCGCATCTCAGCAAGGGCGGCCTGGCTTAGCTCAACCAGCCGTCCGACGCGGCGCTCGCCCTCTTCGGGATCGCGCTTCCAGGCCGCTGTTGCCGTCTGCGCGATAAGTGTCATCGTGAACAGAAGCTGGGTGACCGAGTCGTGCAGATCGCGGGCGATACGCTGTCGCTCCTCAAAGATCGCCACTTTCTGGCTCTGCGATGCCAAACGCTCTTGCTGGAGGCGGCTGTCTAGGGCGCTGGCGAGCTGCTGCGCCGTAATCTCAAAGGGATGCAGCTCCGCCGGGTCCCAAGGGTGCACCTGCGAGTGACTGAGAATCACATGCCCCAGCCTCTCCGCCCCCGCAATGCGTAGGGGAATCAAGGCCAGTGCGGGTCGTCCCGACTCAGCCTGAATACGTCGCAGACTCTCAGGAACGCGCGGATCGGTATGCACATCGGGAATAGCGATCGTCTCCCCCCGATCCAGCGCCTCATCCAGTGCATCGCGCTGGTACGGATAGTGGTACGAGGACAGACTCAGCCCTTCCGCCGGGGTCCAGCGCCCCAGAATCTCAACCTGGCGAATCTCTCCCTCCTCCCGCTGGTAGCGTGTCACTGTGCAGGCAAAGCGCCCCCCTGTCGTGACGAGGTTAAGATACGCCGCGACAAGCTCGCGCGTTGTGAGTGCAGTCCCAATTCGCGTGCTGGTGGCATAGAGCAGTTCCATCTCCTCCAGCGCTGTCTCGGCAGCGGCATAGAGGCGGGCGTTCTCAATCGCAATGGCAGCGTGGCGTGCAAAGAGTGTCAGGGTCTCGACATCGTGCTGATTAAACTGACGGCTCTGACGCGTGGCATCCGTGCCAATCCCAAAGAAACCGATCAGCTTCTCTCGCCACCAGATCGGAATGCCAATCACCGCGTTGGCAGAGAGCTGCGGTTGTAGCGGGTTCTCAATCTGTCCGTAGTGCGCCAGCACCAGCGGCGCTCCCGATGCGAGCACTCGCCCTGCCAGCCCAACACCGCGCGGCATCTCGGCCCCCAGCTCACTCTGGGGCATGCACCAGATCGCCTCGGTGCGCACGAGATCCCGGCGCTCGTCCACAAGGCCAATCGTTCCGTTATCCGCTCCGATCAGCTCGCAGGCATGGCGCACGATCCGGGTCAGCAGCGGGCGCAGGTGCAGCTCGCTGCTAATAGACTCGATCACGGCACGCAAAACTTCTTGCTGCCGCAGGAGCGCCTCAACGGTTTCCATCGCGTCTAGTGCCCCCCGCTGTGCTCCTCAATGTAATCTCGGCTGTGCCCAAGTTCCTCGGGGGCGTGCAGGCGCAGCATCTTTGCGTCGGCATCCTCCGGGATTTGGTTTGCGGTCAGCTTGGAGACGACAAACATAATGAGCAGCGCCAGCGGAACTCCCCAGATTGCGGGCTGCTCACAGAGGCTCTTAGTCAAGGGATCGTCAATGGTGATGAGCTTCTTGTCCGAGAGCATGAAGGCAATAATGGCAAAAAGCGAGAGCAGACCGCCCCCGAGCATCCCTGCCGCCGCGCCGGGCATTGTCAGGCCGCGCCACCACGCTCCGAGCAGGAGAAGTGGGAAGTAGCTCGCCGCCGCGATAGCAAAGGCCCAGCCCACCAGCATCGCGATATCGAAGCTCTCCACCAGTAAACCCAGCGCCATCGCAACCGCACCAAAGATCACGGCGGCGATCTTAAACATCCGAATGCGCTCCTGAGGTGTCGCTTTGGGTTTCAGAATCTTGCCGTAGATATCATGGGCCAGTGCGCCACTCATCGAGACAAGCAGCCCGCTAAACGTCGACATAAACGCCGCGAACGCCCCGGCGCTGGTAATACCCGAGAGCACATCGCCCCAGATGCCACCAATCGCCCGGGGAAGCGCGATCACCACGGAGTCTGTCTTGTTGTTTGCGTAGAGCGAGGGCAGATCCGCACGCCCCAGCGCACCCCAGATCGGGGTGAAGGCGTAAAACGCGCCGATCAGCACCATTACCCAAAATGTCGTGGCCTTCGCACTGCGGCCATCGGGGTTGGTGTAGAAGCGCACGAGAATATGGGGCAGCCCCGCCGTGCCACAGATCAGCGCAATAATCAGCGAGTAGGTATAGAGCACCGGGAAGCCGTGCTTGCTGGTGAGTGTGCCGTAGGGCAAGCCCCACTTCGCATTATTCTGGGCGTTGGGCACAAAGCTCCCCGAGGAAATAATCGCCTCCGTCGGCTTAGAAAACTCCAGCTTCGGCGCGGTTCGCACCGTCTTGCCATCTTTGAGAACCGGCTGGCCGTCTTTCGTGACCAGCATCGGGAGGAGGGTAAGCGTCGTGCCTGCCGCGATCACGCCCTCCGGGTTAGGCGAAATGGCGAGGCTTGCATCGAGCTTATCCTCGCCCGGCTCAGCCTTTCGCACCGTGCTGATCTTATCAATCTCGGTATCTTTGGTAAACGTGATGACGGTCTCGGAAACAGCCGAGAAGCTCACTGCGTTGGTGGGTGCCTTATCTTTACCGGCAAACTTCAGAGTTGTGTCTTTAGAGAGCTTTGGAATGCCTTTTGGCTCGCCCGTGAAGGTGCCGAGCTTCTGGCTGTAGCCGCCATAGACCGTCATGAGCACGAAGACGGGCACG
This sequence comes from Armatimonas sp., assembly GCF_043757465.1. GTDB lineage: Bacteria > Armatimonadota > Armatimonadia > Armatimonadales > Armatimonadaceae > Armatimonas. The sequence continues at coordinate 20,070 of NZ_JAYVPL010000009.1, read as the reverse complement.
GAGATGGCGAAGAGCTTGACCCAGTACTGGAACGCCTGGACAAACGTAATGCCCTTCATTCCCCCGAGCGCCACATTGAAAGTAATCACGGAGCCGACCACCACAATCCCGACCCAGTACGGCCAGTTCATGATTGTCCCCATAGTCACACCCGCCCCCTTCATCTGAGGCATGGTGTAGAAGAAGCCAATAAAGAGCACAAAGCTCACCGCGATCTTGCGAAACAGCGGCGAGTCGAAGCGGCCCTCGGCAAAATCGGGGATCGTGTAGGCCCCAAAACGCCGTAGTGGGCCAGCGATAAAGAGCAGGAGCAGCAAGTACCCCGCCGCGTAGCCCACCGGGTACCAGAGGGCATCGTAGCCGTTCTTAAGCACCAGGCCCGCGACCCCCATAAAGCTCGCAGCGCTCAGATACTCGCCCGAGATCGCCGACGCGTTCATCCCGACCGATACTTTTCGCCCCGCCACGAAAAAGTCCGATGCGGACTGCGAGCGCTTGGTGGCGATAATGCCCAAGACGACCGTGGCGACGGTCACCAGGATCACAAAGAGTAAGGGGATCATTGGCTCACTCCCGTATGCTCTCGAATAATTGTCTCCTCAAGTGCATTGGAGCGCTTGATAAAATACGCCGAGAGCCCCCAGGTAATCGGGTAAAAGAGGACACCGAGAATTAGCCACGTCAGCGAGAAGCCCCCCACATTGGTCGCCGCCAGCGCGGGCGCGTAGAGATTGACCAGCGGCAGAACAAAGATAATCCCCAGAAAGACCGCCGCCACCCGCAGGCTCAGCCCTGCCTGGCGACGCATCACCGAGCGCAACAATTCCTTGTCGTTCATGCCTGGCAGGTTCACCGGGCAGGGGGGGAATTCCTGCGTGGGTTGAGGCTTTCACTGCCCAGCGGCACTCAGCTCTCGAGTAGCGAGCGTGGCCAGTGTCGCAGCTTCACCGACCGGCACACTGCTACGGATGCGAACGGCTTTGCCCTTTGGCGTGATCTGGAGCATGAACAAGTAGAGAAATCGGTCGCTGGCTAGTGCGCAGGCCGTGGTGAGCGGGTCGGGATTAAGGCGTCGAAACTGCAGCTCGCAGATGAGCTCACGGCGTGTGGGAAAGTGATCGCAGGCTTCGTTGACACGTGCGCAGCTCTCGATGTCGTCTTTGCGGCAGAGCACCACGGTTCCGCCCTGGCCAATCGGGGGCATCACCAGCTCCGGCGCGAAGATCTCGGTAGCGGCCTCGGTCAGCCCCAGGCGAGAGAGATCGGCGTAGGCCGCAACCACGGCCACCACTTTGCCCTCATCCAGCGCCGTCAGCTGGTCTTCGAGAGGGCCCTCCAGCACGACACATTGCAGATCGGGCCGTAGCTCGGCGAGCTGTGCAGCACGCAGCAAAGTACTCGTGCCCACACGAGCGCCTTCGGGCAGGTGCTCCAGTGTCCCGATGCTTGGTGCGACCAGCGCCTCGCGAACATCGCCGCGCTCACAGAACGCGGCGGGCTCCAAGTCCGCGCAGAGATTCTCGGCGGAGACCACGGCGGCATCTGCCTTGCCCGAGCGAACGGCGGCGGCGGGATCGGGGCAGGTGAGCACTGTCGCGCCTCCTAAAAGCTCCCCCACCCAGGCCGCTCGCCATGCCCCGAGGGCGTCGTTAGAAACGGCAATTGTCATTTCGTTTTAGGCCGTGCCCGCCAGCGCTCGTAGAGGCTGGACTGCTTGCTCGCCAGATTTACGGGCTTGCCCGCCACAAATGCCTGCCGCACCTGGGTCATCACTTCCAGAATATCGCCATTGGTGACAATCAGGTTCGCATCTTTCCCAATCTCGATGCTTCCCAGGCGACTGCCCGCCCCGAGAATCTCCGCCGCCCCGAGCGTGATAGACTTGAGTGCGTCCTCTTTACTCAGCCCAAAGGCCGCCGCCATCGCCGCGTGCTGGGCAAGATTGCGGCTCTTATCCCCTTCACTGGGCGGAGGCGTGGTGAGCGCGAAGTGAACCCCCGCTTTCGCGAGGCGTGCCGGGAGCGTAAAGGCATCGTCGTAGGGCGCGTCGAGGCGTCGGGGGAGGGAGAGAATCGGTCCCAGAACCACCGCAACATTCTCCTTCACAAGAAGCTCCGTGCATTCGTCCGCCTCGCCACCGCCGATAATGACCAGCTTGAAGCCCTCTTTCTTCGCCCAGCGCACGGCAGTCTCGATGTCTTTTTTGCGGTCGGCGCGGACATAGACCGGCACAGTGCCCGCGAGCACCGGGAGCATCGCCTCGAACTTCGGGTCGCGGTCGTGGCGAGGCGCTCCTTGCTTCTCCGCATCCCGTGCGAGCTGGTAGCGTCGCGCCTGCTCCAGAAAATCACTGACGGGCTGGAGGGGGTCTGCCCCCTGCCCCCCGCTCGCAGGGGAAGTGCCTGGTGCCCCCGGTCCGCCTTGCCCGCGCCGTCCGGGGCCAGGCCCGGCAGGTGGCTGAGCAGACCCCGCACGCTCCGCATCGTCGAGGTGCTCCTCTTCGCCAAAGCGCCGTCCGCCCCCGCCGCCACCCGGCAGGGTTGTCATCAGGCCCGCCAGTGGGTTGAGGGTCAGCTCCTCCCAGGTCCAGCCATCGAGGTTGATGAGCGCCCCCATGCCGGAGAACGTCCCGCCCAGCGGTGCAACCAGCGCACTCAGAATCCCCTCAGCGCGGGCGACCTTGATCGCCTCCGAGTCGGGGTTAATGGAGTGAGCGACAAATAACTCTGGCTGGTAAGTGCCCTGCTCCTGGTTGTCCTGCGTCTCCCGGCGCGAGTCAATCTCGTAGGTGCCCAGGCTGGTGTTGGCATCAATCAGGCCAGGATAGAGGTGCTGACCGGAGAGATCCACCGTGGTCGCGCCGACGGGGACGCTCACCTCGCCCGCCTTGCCGACCGCAAGAATCTTCCCGCCTTGCATCACGACCACGCCACTCACAATATCCGCACCGCTCACCGTATGAACCGTCGCTCCGGTGAGTGCGGTGATTACCCCCCCTGCCCCCGCCAAGCGGGGGGGAAGCTGCGGTAGTGCCTTTGTTCTTGCCTCCTCGGCTTTCTCGGGTTCCCCCGCTGGGCGGGGGCTAGGGGGCTGGCTTGTCGTCCCTGATAACTCTTTGGCGAGGCGCGTTTTCTCCGCCTCCAGCTCTTTGCGCGCTGCGAGATCGGCCTGGCGGTCGAAGAGGAGCTTGCCGTCCACAAAGGTCTTCTCGGGCATCGAGAGCGGCGAGAGGGGGTCGCCAGACCAGAGCACCACATCGGCATCTTTTCCCGGCTCCAGCGAGCCAGTCATTTTATCAATATGAAGCTGCTTGGCCGGGTTGATCGTCACAAGCTTTAATGCCTCGGCGGGCGGCATATTTCCCCAGCGGATGGCCTTAGCGGCCTCGGTGTTCAGGCGACGTGCCAGCTCACTGGAGTCGGAGTTAAAGGACACCACCACGCCGCGCTCGGTCATGAGCGCACCGTTCCAGGGAATCGCGTCGTAGGCTTCGAGCTTGTAGCCCCACCAGTCCGAGAAAGTCGAGCCGCCCGCGCCGTGCTTGGCGATCTCATCCGCGACTTTGTAGCCCTCCAGTACATGCTGGAACGTCGCGATCTTGAAACCAAACTCATCCGCCAGACGAATCAGCATCAGAATCTCACTGGCGACATAGCTATGGCAGTGCACCAAGCGCTTGCCCTCTAAAATCTCGACAATCGCGTCTAGTTGCAGATCGCGACGGGTGTGTTCCGGGTCGGCCTTGCGCTTGGCGGCGTAGTCGCGCGCCTCGGTAAACTTGGAGCGGATCACGCGCTCGACTCCCATACGGCTGCTCGGGTAGCGCGGGCTGCCCTCGCGTGGGAAGCCTCCGTTGGAGCGGGTTGGGTTCTCGCCCAGCGCGAATTTAATCCCCTGCGGTGCCCCCTCAATCAGCAAGTCCTCGGCGGCGTCCACGCCCCAGCGCCACTTCACGACGGCGTTCTGGCCGCCAATCGCATTGGCCGAGCCATGCAACACGTTGGCCGCCGTCGTCCCGCCCGCAAGCTGCCGGTAGATATTGACATCGTCGGGGTTGAGCACATCGGCAATTCGTACCTCAGCAGTGACGATATTGCTGCCCTCGTTCACCCCCCCGAAAACCCCGGAGTGTGAGTGGCAATCAATCATCCCCGGCGTGACGTGCTTTCCCTTGCCATCTATCTCGACGGTTCCGCTCGGCACCTTCAAGTCTTTCCCAATAGCTGTAATCTTGCCGCCCTGCACCAGCATATCGGTCTCGGTGAGAATCCCGACGGAGGCACTGGTCCAGACGGTCGCGTTACGGATCACGAACGACTTCGACACCAGCGCGGGCGGCAGCGGTGGCAAGAGCCCCTCGCCCACTTTAGAGAGCACGAAGGGCTTCTCCTCGCCCCCATCCCCCCCATCCCCCGCCCGGCGGGGGGGCTCTACGGTTTGGGGCTTCCCTTCCAGGCCAGCAATCGCTTGCTCAACCGTCACGCCTGCGGGTAGAAAAGGCTTGGCAGCTTCGGGGTCGGTCTTGAGAAACTGCAACGCCATCTCGGGAGTGATTCCAGGCGGCAGGCTCTTCTTGATGTCAACTGCGGGCGCGCTGCTTCCTCCCCGCCCGGCGGGGGCTGGGGAGCTGCCAGTCAACACCACGGGCTTGCCCTCCACAAAAACACGCGTGATTTTAGCTTTCGCCGCAAAGAGTGAGTCCCCTTCAACAGCGATGACATTGGCGATCTTGCCCTCTTCCAGTGTCCCGACTTGCTTCTCTATCCCGAGCAGCTTTGCGGGAGAGAGCGTCAGTGCTGTCAGTGCCTGATCTTCCGTCAGCCCAGCAGCGATCAGTTTACGGGTGTTTTTGAGTAAATCGGCGGGTGAATTTGTGGTCAGTGCAAACGGCACCCCAAGCTTTGCGAGCGCGGCGGCGGCTGTCGGGGCGAGCGCACGGGCACGCAGGCTCTGGAGCGTCTCCGTGGACGGCTCACCGGGCGTGCTGGATGGCGCGGCAGGTAGGTCGGCGGAGAGAAAGACGCTTGCGTGGGCATTCTTGAGCTTCTGCGCCACGGCGTAGGCTTCAGTGCCGCCCTCAATAATCGGAGTGAGACCAAACTCCTTGCAGAGCCGCAGTACTCGCTCAATCTCCCGCGCTCCATTGGCCTTCACGATCAGCGGGAGTTTCTTCTCCATAACCGGCCGGAGCGCGAGGAGCGCACGCGGAGGCGTCCCCTTGCCTCCCTTGAACTTGGCATCGTAGAGCGCCTGACGGGTTGCGGCGACCTGTCCCATCAGCGAGCCGGGGTACTCGCCAAAGCTCCCCCGCTCAAACGAGAGATGCATCCCAACCGTGGGTTTGAGAAGAAGCTCGTTCACCACGACAGACTCGCCCAGACTGATCGCTGCACTGGTGCCCTGAAGAAGCCCTAGTGCGGGAGCCGTGAGCGCGACACCAAACCCGGCCTGGCGGTACGGTTTATTGGCCTCCATGTCGGGCTTAAAGAGCAGTGCCGCCGTGTTCTCAGACTGAATGGCTGCCACCGGGTAGCGATCTCCCCGCTCGGACTTCACGGCCTCCGTGGGCATCCCCAGCCGTGTCGAAGCGTTAATCAGCCCCGGGTAGAGTGTCCAGCCCTTCCCCGAGATCACCTTCGCGTCCCCAGGCACCTTGACTTTCTCGCCAACAGCCTCGATCACGCCATTACGCAGTACCAGCGTCCCCGAGGCAATCATTTTCCCCGGCGCGGTGACAATCTTCGCGTCCGTGATGGCCCAGACATTTGGTGCGCCCGGATCGTTGCCCTGCGCGTTTACGGCGGCGGCCAGGCTGAGACTCAGAAAAAGGGCAGCGGATTTTCGCATATCAAAATTTCCCCAATAAAAAAGGGCTGGCGGTATTTCCGCCAGCCCCGGCATTTCTGCTCGGTATTCTACCTGATTATTTAATCGGCCCGACAACAAACGCACCGACGTGACCGCCCTTGATGCCCGTGCCAACAATGAAGCCCTTGTTGTTGATGCCCCGCGCCTGCACCAGCGTCCAGCCCTCGCGCTTCTCAACAACGTCGTTTAAGTCAATGACTTTCCCGCCAGACCAGAGCGCCGCGTGCGCCTCACCATTTGCAGCCTCGATCACACCGACCACCTGGTTATTGTTGTTAATTCCCAGTGCGAGGCCTTGCTTGTCACCCGGCACGGGAAGAAACCCGGTCTTGCCGTCCATCCAGCCCACCGGCTTGACCATGCGATCTTCGGTGACGCCCGCTCCGACAAAGATGTCTTTCTCGTTAGCGGACATCGGAATCGCCATCTGAAGGCCGCTCGGCGAGGGCAAAGTGCCGATTTTACCGTTCTTAAATGCTGCCGGAACCGGCCCGTTCTTCCCAATTGTCAGCCCGACCAGTGTCCCACTCGCGTTCCCGGACTGTGGGATAAACTCTCCAATGGACTTTCCGTCGCCCGGCTTGCCCCAGAGCATCCCTGCAAATCCGTTATCAAGAGCATAGGCAGCACGAAGAAGACCAAATCCCGCCGTATTAAAAGAAGCTGAACTCTGGTCTCGAAATTTCACCGCACTGAGGGTAAATGCAGCACGTCCCTGGTTGTCAAACGCCACTCCAGCGGCGATGCTGTTGCCACTGATGGTGGTCGCCATCGTGTCGCGCTTGCCGCTGGTGAGGACGCCGGGTTTGTCGCCCGTCCAGACCGTGCCACGGACATGTTCCTCGGTGCCGACGATGCCGACGGCTTCGCCCTTGGCGTTGATCCCGGCGGCGGCGCTAAACGGTGCGCCCTTGGGAAGCGGCAAGAGCTTGCCCTTGCCACCACGGACAATAAACGCCCGCACTTCGTCGTCGCCAAACGCCGTCCCGACCACTTCGTTCTTATCGTTGATCGCCACTCCCATGCTGCCCGTCAGCTCCAGCGGCCCGACGGACTCCACATGGAGTTTTTCCGTTTGAGGCACTGCCGCAATACGCTCCCCTTTGGGAAGCAGGCGGGCGGGGATCAGAATCGTGGCCGTCAGCACGGCGGTGGTTAGCCCAATACGGGCCAGATCAGAAACAACTTGCTTCATCTTACATAGTTCTCCTAAAAACTCAAGACAATAAAACCGGTGGATTGGTTGCAATCGCTAGTTCGTGCGCTCCACCCGAGGGGGCGGATGCGAGTGTGCCGCCTTCGCAGGGTCAAGCTGCGTCTGTGCATTTTTTCGCTTCGCGGTCACCAAGACCGGCCCCACCCCCTCCAGAGTAGCGCTCCAAACAAATCCCTCGACGCGGACTTTTTGCGGCTTTCCTGCGACAGTCACAGTCACAACGGAGCCTTGAGTAACTTCACCACGCAACATAGACTTTGTGCGTTCCGTGATCGCCAGAAAGGGCTCACGCTTGATCATTGCCCGATGGTACGCCGTCTGCGCTTCGAGTTCGACGGGCTTTAGCTCGATCTGCCCCTGGTTATCGGCCATGTCCTGGACGGCTTTATAGAGCTGGGCATCTGTCTTTCCTAAGCCTAGATCTGGCCCATAGAAACTGCCATTGGGGCCATGACAGCGGGCACACGCCTGCTCATAGATCGCAATCGGGCCACGCGTGCCTCCCCCCTGCCCCGGGTACCCTCTGGGTGCGGCTCCGCGAAGGGGGATAAGAGCGAGCAAGAGTAATGCGCTACTTCTTGCCCACATAGCGAATTCGATAGACCTTCCCCCCGGTATCATCGGAGAAGAGAATGGAGCCATCGGGCGCTTCGACACAGTCCACGGGGCGGGCCAGTGGCTTGCCATCGGGGCCAAGCGTTTTGACAATGGCTAGCGTTCCGTAGGGCTTGCCGGTCTCTTTGTCAAAGCAAACCCGATCCACGGAGTACCCCACTTTAATGGTCGCATTCGACGAGCCTTTGTGGGCCACAAAGGCATCACCGGTGTGATCCGTAGGAAACTGTTTTTTGAGGTTGCTCACGAAACAAAACGCATTGCTCGCGGAGTGTGCAGGGAAGTTCCAGGCGGGCGGCGTTGTCTTGGTAGCCAGCTCCAGAATATCAGGGCGGTCTTTGAACTCCAGGCGCGGAAAACCGTAGCCGGGAATAAACGGGTGGCCGTAGAACTTGCCCTGCTCGTAGTAGTTAAGCTCATCAGGCGGGTTGAGGTTGGTGATGGGCAACACGCCTTTGGTCTCGCCAAACGGTGCGCCCATATTGTCGGAGCCATGGTCCACGCCCCACACTTCTTGCGTTCCAGGCCGCAGACGCAGCTTCTCGGTATTGCGCAGGCCACCTGCCCAGAGGGTCTTACCCGAGCCATCTTTGCTAAACTTAAAGATTTTTTGCCGCTCCGTATCCCCGGGATCCGAGGCGTTTTCTTTGTCACCAATCGAAGTAAAGATCGCATCACCGGTCACCAGAAGCGAGCGCCACCAGTGCCCTCCCGCCATCGGGAGCTTTCCCTCAGGAATCACAGGAATATCTTCGTCGGCCTTCCCATCGCCGTTTGTATCACGCGCCTTCGAGATCGCCCCAGACTCGGAATACCAGAGCCAGCCGCCCTCAAAGCACAGGCCGTGCGCCGTGGGCTTGTCGGTCAGAAAAGTCGTCTGAGTCTCGTAGAAACCGTCTTTGTTCTTGTCTTTGAAGGCATAGACCTCGCCCGGGTTGGGCTTGGAGATGTAGAGCGTGCCATCGTCGCCGAACTCCATAAACCGCGCACCGGGCAGCACTGCCGCCACAGAGACTTGATAGCCGGGACGAACCCAGAATGCAGGAACGGCAGGCGGAGCCGCAGGGAGGGTCTGCCCCGCCAGAAGCGCCAGAGAAAGCAAAGTGATTACCATGCCCTCTCCTTCGCTTTTCGCCGGGTAAACTCCTTCTCACCAAAAAACAAAACCGCCCTACGGCAGGCTACGGTAGAGGGCACTCGTGCGAGGAAAGAGGCCCCGAATGAGCTTGCGGTAGGCGAGAAAGACGGCTTTAAGTCGCTCTGTGACTTTCTTTCGCTCCTGCTGGGCCTGCTTGAGCGCTTGCTCGGCGGCCTCTAGCGCACTGGCGGCGGCGGTGAGCCTGCCCACGGCGGCGCTGTAGGAAGACCGTGCGAGGTCGGTCTCCGTGCCCTCTAGGTCTACGCGGACGGTGAAGGGGAGAACGAGACCGGGGTGCGTTGCTGCGGGAAGGGCATCTACCCGTGTCCAGATATTCTCAATGTCTCGCAGGACGACGAGCTGTTTTTGGGCATCGGCATTGAAGGCGGGCACCCGTGTGGGAAGCTCTCGGGCCTCTGCGGAGGAGGGAAGCGCTCCAAGAACCGCCTTTCGCACCTGCTTTGCCATGGGGAGTGCTTCGTTACGTGCGTTGTCACGGAGCTTAATTTGCTCTTGCCGGTCGTTTTCTGAGTTTATCAGGGCGTTTTGCAGAGCGATCAGTTCCTCTTTAAGGTCTTGGAGACTGTCGCGGGTCGTTCCATTATCCAGAACCAAAGCGCGTCCGAGGTTAGTCTCGGAATCATTCCAGTGCGTAAGAAATTTCTCAACAAGCGGTATATAATCCGTGAGTGCTTCTGCCATTTTCGTTCCTCTTTCTGAGGCTCCACATACTTTGTATTCGCCTCCACACTCCTATAGAGTCTCTCCACACACAGTAGGTTACACTCCACGCAAAAATATTTATGCTCCGCGAACTTTTTGTGAAGCTCCTACAGTTTGAATTATGGCTCCGCTTGTTGTGACTCTGGCTCCGCGGTTAGCTGGGGATACTGGTTGCGTTATCTTTAAAGAAGGGTTCAACGTCGCTACTGGTTTTGATGCGCTTAAAGATGGCTTCTTGGATTTTTTTGTCTTGGAGGTTAAGCCGTCGGATTTCACCGTCTTCGACGATGATACTCTCGATACGGCCAAATTATGCGCCGTGATCTTTGGCGTATTGAGCCAACCCTACTAGCTTGGGAGCAGCATCCGCGAACGAGGAGGTGTGTGGGTCTATGATGTCTATTTTGAGGCCATACCATCGGAGTGAAGCGCCTTCACCGTTCGCGCCGTTCGACCCGACGGCGCATCGCGGCGCATGGCAGGCTCTCCCACGGTCAGCGGCAAGCCCACTAGCGCCGACATTTCGGGGATATGATCCTCAAAAACCAAACCAAACCGAGTGTTCTTCTTCAGCTCCTTAACCGATTTTTCAAGCTCGGCCCGAAGCTTCGGGTCAGCAATCTGCGCGACGAGATCATCAATTTTTGCCATTGGGGTTCCATTGTACCGGGCTAGTTGCCCATATGAGCGACTTACTCCACGGACGCGACAAAAAACGGAACCCTCCCTCGTAGGTAGATACGAGAGAGGGTTGCATAGCGACGCAAGCACGAAGCCGAGAGTGCTAGCCCTTGACGGCTTTTACAATCGCGGCGGAGTCAATCCCGTAGGCTGCGAGCAGCTCGTCCGGCTTTCCAGAGCGGGGCATCTCGGAAATCGCGAGGTGCGTGAACTTCTTGGCCGCGACGCAGTTCCTGGTGAGCGTCGCCGCAACCACATCACCCAAGCCCCCCTCGGGCCAGTGATCCTCTACGATAATGAGATGCTCGGTCTCGGCAGCGGCCTTGAGAATCGCGGCTTCGTCCACGGGCTTGATCGAGTAGAGGTCAATCACACGAATCTTAATGCCCTCGGCGGCGAGCTGATCGGCGGCCTGAAGCGCCTCGACCAGCGTGATGCCCGCCGCGATCACCGTGGCCGTGGAACCCTCGCGCAGGGTCTTGCTTCCGCCAATCGTAAATGTCTCGCTTGCCGGGTAGATCACGGCGGTTGCTTCGCGGGTGGCGCGCAGATAGGCGATGCCTTCGTAGTCGGCCATGAGCGCCATGAGCTGGGCGCAGCTTACGGCGTCCGACGGATAGAGTACCGTTGCGCCATGGATCGAGCGCATCATCGCTAGATCTTCGAGGGCCATCTGGCTCGCGCCATCCTCGCCAATAGAGACACCCGCGTGGGTTCCCACTAGGCGCAGCTTCGCACCCGAGATCGCGCCCATGCGAATCTGGTCGTAGGCGCGGCAGAAGAACGCCGCGAAAGTAGCTGCAAACGTATTCTTGCCTTGGACATCCAGCCCCTGCGCCACGCCCACCATCACCTGCTCAGCGATATAGACCTGAAAAAGACGCTCCTGCGCGACTTTTCCGAGGCTCTCGGTGTAGGTTGAGTTCCCCACCTCGGCGTCCACGGCGAAGAGATTCCCACGAGACTTCCCGAGGGCGGCCAGCGTGTCGCCGTAGGCCTTGCGCACGGCCACTTTCACACCAAGTTCGTAGTTTGGGAGCACGAGCGGCGCATCGGCGGTGAACGGTGCGGGCGTCAGATTCTCAGGAAGCTGCGGCTTGACCGTAAAGCCCGAAATCGGCCCCGCCTCAGATAGCTCGGCGTACGCACGCTCCGCCTCATCAGGTTTCAGCGCCTTGCCGTGCCAGCCGGGAGCGCCTGCGAGCCAGCTCACGCCGCCGCCCTTCTCGGTCTTGGCAAGAATACAGACCGGCGAGCCCGTGTGCACGATTGCTGCCGCGTAGGCTTCGTCAATCTCCGCGACACTGTGACCGTCCACGATCAGCACTTTCCAACCAAACGCCGAGACCCGCGCGGAGTAGGTTGCCATATCGTGGCCCAGTGCCGTCTCGCCACGCTGACCGAGCTTGTTGACATCCACAATCGCAATCAGATTATCGAGCCCCTGCTCGGAAGCCACCATCAATGCCTCGTAGTTACTCCCCTCGGCCATCTCGGAGTCGCCCAGCAGGCACCAGACTTTATAGGGAAGCTTCTCGATGTGCTTGCCCGCAATCGCCACGCCCACCGCAATCGCCAGCCCCTGGCCCAGTGAGCCCGTCGCGGCATCAATATGGGGAATGATCGGAGTCGGGTGGCCCTCGTAGATCGAGCCAAACTTACGCAGCGAGAGCAGATCGGCCTCGGAGATCGCTCCGGCGGCGCGGTACATCGCGTAGAGCACCGGGCAGGCATGGCCCTTGGAGAAGATCAGGTGGTCGTTGTTCGGATGGCTCGGGTTGCTGTAGTCGTAGTGCTGGTACTTGGCCTGAAGCACGGCCATCAGGTCGGCGGCGCTCATCCCCGAAGTCGGGTGACCGCTCCCAGCGGCGGTGGTACAACGGATCGAGTCGGCGCGGAGCTGGCGGGCAAGGTCGTTGAAAAGCTTGAGTTCGTTGGCGTCTGCCATTTTAGTTTCTAAGTGTCCTTTAGATTACGGAAATATCCTGGGCTATTGTACCGCATTCCACCTTTATGCCTTTGTGTCCGCACGACAAACGTGGGGCACACCCAGAGAGTACCCGCGAAGCGCGGCGGAGGCACGATGCCCCACTGCCCCACGTTCACCGTGCGGGTCTCCGGTATAATGCCAACCATGGCCTGCTTCCTTAACCGCGTCCGTTTGGAGAACTACAAAAGCATCGCCCATTGCGACGTGGAACTCAAAAACCTCACGTTTCTTGCCGGCCCAAACGGCGCAGGAAAAAGTAATTTCCTTCAAGCGCTATTTGTAAATTTTACGTTTTACTCTACTCGTAAAAACAAAGCAATTAACAGTGATACAACTGGTGACACTTTCATTCGTAGCGGCTATGATTCCAACAATTGCGAAATGAATGGCAATTTCGGAATAATTTCATCAATTCATATCAGATCAAAAGAATTTAAATTCGACAATAAGACAAATACTAAACCTATACCAGATCCTTCTTTTATATCATACTCATTAAATACAAAACTATATTCCAAACCATCAGAAATAAATGAAGATTCTAAATTTCTGCACAGTGATGGTAAAAACATCTTCAATATATTACACAGAATACAAACTACAGAAAGTAAAATACTAAAAACAATAAATTCCTTCATTCGCATAATAACACCAGATATTGAAAAAATATGGATACTTCAAGCAGGTGGATATAATATATTACAGTTTTCGTGTAAAGGAAGCGACACACCCTTTAATGCCTCGCAAATGTCGGATGGGACACTTCATGCGCTGGGGGTTTTGACGGCGATTTTTCATGCGAAGAGTGCGGGGATTCCGCTCATTGGTATTGAGGAACCGGAGGCGGGGTTGCATCCGGCGGCGGCGCGGGTCTTGCGGGAGGCTTTGATTGAGGCAAGCGAGGATGTACAAATTATTGTGACGAGCCACAGTCCAGACTTACTTGACAGCCCCGATATTGACCCGGATAGCATTCTGGCGGTGGTGCGGGAGAACGGGGAGACGAAGATTGGGCCGATTGATGCGGCATCGCGCAAGAGCCTCAGTGAGCACTTGTTTACGGCGGGCGAGCTGTTGCGGATGAACCAACTGGAACCGGCAGCGTGAAGCTCTCAGTGATTGTGGAGGGACACGGCGAGGAAGCGGCAGTCCGGTTTTTAGTGCAACGGGTTGCGACGGAGCTTTTGGGGCTGAATCTGTGGACGCTACCTCACACGATGCGAGTCAACCGGGGGACGATGGTGAAGCGCCCGGAGGAGCTGGGACGGTATCTCCAGTTGGCAAACGATAAGATCGAAGGGGCGGGGGCAATCTTGCTACTGTTGGATGCCGACGACGACTGTCCCGCAGTGTTGGGGCCGAAGCTTCTGGCGACGGTTCAAGCACTACGCCCCGATCTGAAAATCTCAGTCGTGCTGGCGAATCGGGAGGAGGTCATTCGGGATGCCAAGGGCTGGATCAAGCGAGAACGGGGAAACTATAGCCCGACGGTGGATCAGGCGAGCCTGACAACGAAATTTGACCTGGCAATGGCGAGAGACCGGGCAGATTCGTCTGATAAATCCTGTCGAGAAGTACAGATATTACTTGAAATCCACCGACACGATGCGATAGAATAACGACACCTGATAAATGGAGATTTGAGATGGCAAATTCTGATTTTAATGACTTGATCTCTCTTATGAACCGCTGGGAGACGCACTGGGGTGATGTAAACTTGGCATTGGGAGTGGCTCCTGTGATTTTACCCCAAGGATTTTCACAGACGAGCCTCGCTACAGAGCGGATGGAGTTTATTTCCGCCGGACAGGCTATACTTGCCGCCGACAACGACGCACAGGGAGCTGCCACGGTGCGGGATGCGGCGAAAATGGCGCTTCGGACGCGGGTGAGTCAGCTTCGTGCGGCGGTGCAGGGACTTCTGCCAGGGACACGCTATGTGGGAATGCTGCCCTTGCTCCCCGCCACCAATGCAGGCGAGGGGGCGTTTCTCAAGGCGCTGGAAGATGCCGCGCAGCTCTGGGGGCAGTTGAATGGGGATAGTGGCCTGGGCAGTGTGGTGCCTCTGTCCCTGCCGATGGGCTACACGCAGGCACAGCTCGTGACCGACATCACCACCTTGCGCGGGTTTTATCAAAATGCCACGCAGAGCCGGGAGCACGCTCGGATACTGCGAGCCAACCGGGCGGCGTGGCGCAAGGCGCTGCTCGCACGGCTCACCCAGTACCGAAAAGTGCTCGTCGCACGGCTGCCCGCAGGCCATCCCCTGCTCGCCACCATGCCAATCGGCTAATAAAACTCAAACAGCCCGGCGGCTCCCATTCCCAGGGCGGCACACATTGTCACCATGCCGTAGCGTGCGCCACGGCGCGGAGCTTCGTGCAGTAGCGTGACAGTCTGGCGTGCGCCCGTGGCTCCGAGCGGATGCCCCAGAGCGATCGCGCCGCCGTTCACGTTCACTCTGTCCCAGTCCAGCGGGAAGTGTTTCTGGCTGGCGAGGGCTTGCGCCGCAAATGCCTCGTTGAACTCGATCAGGTCAATTTGGTCGAGCGTGATGCCGGTGCGTGCGAGGAGCTTAGGAATGGCACTGGCAGGGGCGATTCCAAAGTGCACGGGGTCCACAGCGGCGGTGGCATACCCGACAAAACGGGCAAGCGGTGTCAGGCCGTAGTGCGCGGCGAGCGCGGCGGTGGTCAGCAAGACCGCAGCGGCACCATCGCTACGCTGGCTGGCATTCCCTGCGGTGATCACGCCACCTTCGCGGAAGGGAGTTTTAAGGTTTCCCAGCCCTTCCCGCGTTGTCTCCGCGCGGATGCCTTCATCACGGGAGACAATCGTACCGTCAGGAAGCGTGATAGGGATGATCTCTGAGTCGAACTTTCCAGCGGCCTGTGCGGCGGCGGCGCGCTGCTGGCTCCGAAGCGCAAACGCATCGGCTTCAGCGCGGGTAATGTTTTCTTCGTCGGCCACGCGCTCCACGGAGTCGCCCATCCCCAGCCACGTCTCAGCGGGCAGGGACTCATTCGTACGCAAGGTCTCGCCCATGAACGGCACGCGCGTCATGCTCTCGACACCACCGGCGAGAATGAAACTCGCCTGCCCGGTTGCAATTTTTGCCGCCGCCGTCGCAATCGCCTCAAGCCCTGAGGCGCAGAAGCGATTGAGAGTGAGCCCGGCGACACTTTGCGGCAGCCCGGCGCGAAGTGCGGCCACCCGTGCCACATCCATCCCCTGCTCCAGCTCCGGCATCGCGCACCCTAGAATCACATCATCAATCAACTGTAAATCGAGGTTGGGGACACGCTCCAGCACGCCCCGTAGCACCGCCGCCGCCAGATCGTCGGGGCGCAGCTCCTTGAAACTCCCTTTGGGAGACCTTGCAAGCGCGGACCGTCCCGCCGCCACAATCACAACAGCATCGTTCATGGTGCGATTGTACCCCGGTACAATACAGGAATGAACGCGAACCGTTTTCAAGTTGCTGCCGCTCTCGTGGAAGAGGCCGTGAAAAAAAGGGGAGTCCCCGGTGCGGTGCTCCTCATTGTGCACAAGGGAGAAGTTGCCCTGCGTGCGTGCTGGGGCGATGCCGGGCTGCGCCCGACGAAGCGCCCGATGACCTGCGACACGCTCTTTGACCTGGCGTCGCTGACCAAGCCCCTCGCAACCGGCAGTGCGCTGGCGCTGTTGCTGGAGTCGGGGAAGCTGCGCCTCGACGATCCAATCGAAAAATATCTCCCTGAGTTTTCACAGCGCCCAGGTATTACCATTCGGCACCTAGCGACTCACTGCGCCGGGATTCCTGCGGGGGGGGCCTACGCCAATCGCTACGTCACGCTTGAGGAGATTGTCGGGGAGATCGTCCGCTCACGCAAAATGGCTAACATCGGGGAGAAGTTCGTCTATTCGGACTACTCGGCCATTGCTCTGGGGGCACTGATCGAGAGAAGCACCGGGCAGCCGCTGGATCAGTTCTGCCGCGAGCGTGTTTTTCAGCCCCTGGGAATGACCGAGACCACGTATCGGCCTAGCGTGCGACTGGCTCCACGCTGCGCCTCGACGGCAGCGGGCGATGATATCCCAGGACGGCGTGGGAAAGTCCATGACCCGACCGCGGCGGCACTTGAAGGCGCAGGCTGCGTCTCAGGCAATGCAGGGCTTTTCTCCACTGCGGATGATCTGGCACGCTTCGCCCAGATGATGCTCCGCAATGGACGAGGCATCCTGAAGCCCGAAACGGTTCACCTGATGACCCAGCCACAGTCGCCCCTCTCCGGACCAGACGGTTTGCGCGGTGTCTTGTGGGACATAGGCAGTGCCTATGCCATCCGTGGTGAGCTTCCTCAGGGATCCTACGGCCATACAGGTTTCACAGGAACATCCATCTGGATATCTCCCCTCTCTGCCTGTGCTATCATTCTGCTCACCAATGCAGTACACGCTTCTGATACAGCTCCGAAGAACGTCACGATTACCCTACGACGAGCAGTATCCACTTCAGTGGCTCAACAGTTACGTTGATAGTGAAGTAATTCAACATAAAAATACCACAACAGATAAATTTTCGGTATAATCGGTTAAGAGTCTCAACAATGAGACCGAAAGTGTCCAGAAAACAAATGGACTCAAACCGAAGTAAAGAAAGTAAAATATTATGGGACGAAGACCGAAAGTCATTACCGAAGCCGCTGTAGAAACACCCGTTGCCACTCCCGTGGTACGCCGTCGCCGCCGTAGCGGTATCGTAGATCATGTGGCACAAACAGCCCTCCTGATAGACTCTCTCCTAAAAACACGTGGCACAGCAGGCGCCTCGCATGAAGAGCTTCAGGCAGTTATTAGCTGGGCACGTGGTGTCCATGCCGAGACAGAGGAGCTTAAAAACCTTGTCGGGCGCCCTCGCCGCCAGAAGGCCCTTGCCTCACCAGAGCGCATGGCAGCCTATGAGCTCAACAAGGCGCTCCTCGATAACGTTCTAGCCGGCGTGGTTGGGCTCAACGTCAGTGAAGGCGGCTCGATCGTCTTCATTAGCCCCTCCGGAGAGTAGGAGCAAAATAACAAAGGCCCGGCATCTTAGCCGGGCCTTTGTTATTTTTTTTCAAGAGGTGGGATAGAGGAAAATACTCCCACCCGTTGCGCGGGTTTACCGCGCCAGGCATCACGGGTTCGTGCAATCGCCGCCATCAACTCACTCGCGGCAACCTCACGATCAGCATTCTTAGGCAGTGTGAAGGGCTCTCCAAAAGCGACCGTAATCTTGCCGCTGCGTAGACCACCTTTTTTGCCCAGCACTCTACTGGCTCCACTAACAAAGACGGGAACAACACAGCAGCCTGTCTTCATCGCAAAAGTGGCCGCGCCAGGCTCAGGCGTCCCAAGTTTCTCCTCAGAGTCCTCACGTGTCCCCTCAGGGAAAACACAAACCACACGATCCGCCTTAAGGTACCGAAGTGCCGTCTTAAATGCGGTCATGTCGGGCTCACCGCGCTTCACGGGAAAGCCGTCCACACCACGAAGCAGCCAGTTAATGATTTTATTGTGGAAAAGCTCCGCCTTACCCATAAAAACCACGCGGCGCGGGCTAACATTCCCAATAGCAACGGGGTCTAGATACGACGTGTGATTGCTTACGTAGAGAACTGCTCCCTCTTTAGGAACATTTTCCTCGCCTTGTCTATAAAACGTCGCCCAAGGCCGCAGGAGCACGAGAGTTCCCCGTTTGAGTATCCAGTAGGTATCTGTATGGGCTACAGCCGTCTCATCACTCATGTTTTTACTTTACCCGCTATCTCCGTAACAATTTCGTCTATGGTACGTCCCTCTGTGAGCACGGCCAGTGCATCAGATGCGGCGACTAACGGCGATGCTTCCCGGGTCTGGTCGCGCTCATCGCGCTCTCGCTGCTCCGCGAGAACCGTTTGGTAATCCATGATCTCGCCCCGTGCTTCAAGCTCCGCGTGACGGCGCCGTGCACGCTCTTCAGACGAGGCAGTCAGAAAGACCTTCAGCTCCGCCTCGGGAAAGACAACGGTTCCGATATCGCGTCCCTCCATCACAACACCGCCCCCAGCGCCCAGGGCCTGCTGGAGCTGGACAAGTGCCCGCCTTACTCCTGGTACTGCTGCAATCTTTGACGCCATCTGGGAGACTTCAGGAGCACGAATCGCCACCGTGACATCTTCCCCAGAAAGAGTCACTTGCTGCGGCTCTCCTACTCCCGTCGGATCAAAAGTAATCTGAGCCTCCTGCGCAAGACCAGCAGCTTCCTCAGGAGGCGTCCCCCTTCGGAGTGCCAGCAGAGCAACACAACGGTACATCGCTCCTGAGTCCAGGTAGACATAGCCCAGGCGATCCGCGAGAAGCCGTGCCACGGTGGATTTGCCTACCCCTGCAGGGCCATCAATTGCAACTACCCAGCGCCGCATAGTTCCTCCAGACACTCAAAGAAATCAGGGAACGTCTTTGCGACACAAGCAGGATTATCAATCACAATCCCTGGAGATCGCAGGCCCGTGATCGCAAATGCCATCGCCATCCGATGATCGTCGTAGGTCTGAATCGTCGCGGGGCGCAGGGATTTTGCTGGGTAGATCGTCAGTCCGTCGGGCCGTTCCTCCACATCCACTCCAAGCCGTGTTAGCTCCGCCACAACAGCCGCAAGCCGGTCGGTTTCTTTATGCCGGATATGCCCTACATTTTCAATCACGGTTGGCGTGCTCGCAAACGGTGCAATCGCCGCAAGAGTCATCACTGTATCAGAAATTGCATTCATGTCTAAAGTGATCCCCGTGAGCTGCTCGGGGCCATGAACATCAATAGCTCCATTGGCCAAGACGACCTCGCAGCCCATCGCCTCAAGCACCCGCACAAACTGAGTGTCCCCCTGCAAAGAGCCAGGCCCCAGCCCGTAAATCCGAACCCAGCCTCCTGTTAGGGCAGCGGCAGCAAAAAAATAGGACGCAGCAGAAGCATCTGGTTCAATCGCGTAGCTCTCTATCTGTGGCAGACCTAGCTCCCGTCGTCGCACCTGCTGCCGTCCTGGTACTCGGTAATCCTGCCCCCTATTCTGTACGGACAAGCCAAACTGGGTGAGCATCGCCTGTGTCATTCGGACGTACGGCGCAGAGAGCACTGGGCCTTCCACCTGAATAATAGTTTCCTCAGCATCGGCAAAAGGAGCCGCGAGAAGTAAGCCTGAGAGGAACTGGCTGGAGGCATCCGCTCGAATTGTCGTGGATCCTCCATGTAGCCCCTTCGCATGAATTGTCAGGGGTGGACATCCGGTCGGACAATCCACCGCAACCCCGAGCCCTTCGAGTGATTGCACTAGATCGCCAATGGGTCGCTCACGCATTCGGGCAACACCATCAAGATGAAAAGTCCCTTGCCCCAGTGCTGCAATGGGGCTAATGAACCGCGCCGTGGTACCTGAGTTTCCCACAAAAAGCTCGGCCTGGGAAGTGGGAATAGTTCCTCCCTCACCCTGCACAGTTATCGTCGCAGTTAGCGGATCAGCGTCAATAGTAAACCCTAGTGCCTTCAAACAATCCTGCATGCGCTGCGTATCGTCGGCAAAAAGTGCTCCAGTCAGCGTTAAAGAACCATCAGAAAGTGCCGCCAGCGCCAATGCACGATTTGTAATACTTTTGCTACCAGGCACTTTCACAGTGGTTCGAGGAGGGGAAGAAAGTGGTGTAATCTCGATCTGTGGCGGGTAAGTCACAAAGGACAGGATATCACATTCTTCAAATAGGAAAGCCCTTACTGGGTAAACTTACCAAGCAAGGGCTCAACATAAATTCTGGCGTCGCGCTATTTTCCCGGAGGCTTTTGCCCCAAGTA
>NZ_JAYVPL010000008.1:0-35188 GCF_043757465.1 Armatimonas sp. | reverse complement strand
GCACTGAGTAAACCACCGTACAGACCATTCGAGCCGTTCTCACCAAGAAAGTCGTCTTCCTCATCCCCCCCAACGGACGGATCATACACACCGCTCAGACCATCATCTGCATCGGAGATCGAACCCGTGACAGGATCTTTGTAATCGCGCTGACCCGGAAACGGAGAGATGCCGTAGGGAGGCGCATTCGCACCACCACCAGACGACGCAGGATCCATAGGATTACCAAGGCTGTCACTACCAGAGGAAGCTTCCCAGACCTGTTGGGAGCTACCACTGCCGGTATCCTGAGTGACACTGGCCGTATTGCCCAAAGCATCGTGCAGGTAGCCATTTATGCTCGCACCCGCACTGCCGATCAGCCCCGTTGCGCCACGGATATACTGCCTGTACGAGCCACTCTGAATGGTGTTCAGCAACGCGGCGGCTTCCTCAAAGTCGAGGCTTCCGTCAAGGCAAGCGGCAAGCAGTTCCTCTGGGTTGGGTTGAAATTCGGGATTGGGTTCAGGCGACCCCGTAATGATCTGATGCTCCCCGAGGAGTTCGCTGCCGTCGTAGTCGAAGTAGCGCACGTCGTTTGCGCTGGTGGCGCTGAACCTGCGTCCGAGCGCATCGTACTCGTAGCTGACCAGAAGCGTGTTGCTGCCGCCAGAGCCAGGAGGGCCGGGAGGGGGACACTCGCCACCGCCGCCGCCGGAACCACTCACCAGGGAGACGGTCTTGATGCGGCCCCACGCATCGTAGGTGAACGCCTTGTCACCCGCTCGAAGCACTTTGCCTGATGGCGCATCATGCACAATAGGGCTAAGACCGGGAAGACCACCGGCGGCAGGAGCAGACAGAAGTAAGTTATCCGCATCGTAGAGCCAGCCATTGCCACTCGCATTCAGGTTGTCCGCTGCATCATAGGTATAACTGCGCGAGCCGCTGTAGTTGATGCTGCCACCACGCGTCTCCGTTTCGCCCGTGATGCGTCCTCGGCTGTCGTAGTCGTAGCTGTGTGTGGCGCTGGTAGTGCTGCCCAGTTCCCCCACGTTCAAGAGCTGCCCCAGCACGTTATGTGTCAGAGTGTACTCCCGCACCACGCTTCCATTGACCAGGTGCTTGAGTTTACGCAGGTAGGTGGGAGCCTGCGAGTAGTCACCCGCTTGCCCGCTCACTCCGTACTCCCAAACCGTGCCCGCACTGCCACCGCCCGAATAAAGCGTTATTTGCGAGAGCGGACGCCCGATAAAGTCGTAGTTCCAGCTCGTGACCGCGCCACCCGGAGCGGTCAGGGTCTTCATTCGCCCGTTCTTATCGTAGGTATAGCTGGTGGTTGTCGCCGCTACCCCGGTGGCCTGCGTGCTCATGGTCTGCCGCTTGCCATCAGGATAGTAAGTATAGCTGACAGTATGGACGCGGCTATAGACTCCTCCCAGTGGCATCGTGGTTATCACGCTGGTAAGCCACTTATTGGCATGATTGTAAGCAAACGCAACACTCTTGCCCGTGGGAGTGTTGACCAGTGTAAGCCGACCCGCATTGTCGTAGTGATTGACAACCATCTCATTGGGCTGTCCCGTAATCCACGTTACCTCGGGCCGTCCCGCAAAGTCATAGCCAAAATTTGTCGTGATCTGCCGAGCATCTGTGATGGACTTCGGGCTACCATCCCGGTCATAGGTAAAGGATGCTTGCCGCCCCGTGGGCGTGGTTATCCCACTCACATCCCCCGCAAGCCCGTAGGTTAGAACCGTCGCGTGGTCATTGCCATCAATGCTCCTGGTCAGGTTACCCGCAGTATCGAACTTGATTTTGAAGAGATCGCCGATACTATCGTAGGCATGGTGCAAACGCCCTCGCGTGTCGTACTCGAAGTCGAACTGCCCTAGCAGGGCTCCACTGGAGTTCTTCACCTGTGATTTTGTCCGCTGGCCTTTAGGGTTGATCGTGTGCTCAAGCTTGAGACCATTGGGAAAGAGAACCGACTTAACATCCTGCGCTGCCGTCCACTCAAGCGAAGTCACCAGGGGATGCGGCTCCGTCACCGAGGAACCTGTCAGCGGATAAAGGCCAAGCATAACAGGATCGCCCAGCCCATCCACGTTGATGATGTCAATCCGCCCTCCCAAGGGATCAATCACTGATTTTAGGTCGCCGGTCGTGTTGAAGTATTCCAGTGTGGTAGTTTCTTCAAAACCGCTGGCGGCTGTCGTCGGTAGAGTGGTTAACTGCTCAAGCTGGCCAAAACTGTTCCACCCTAGACGTAACTGCTCCACATTGGCATGATCTAGAATGCTCGTCAGACGCGAGGGGAGATAACCAAATTGCCCATAGTTGTAATTTGTCGTGATATTGGTCGGGTCTTTGACCTGCGTCAGATTTTTCCCATCGGTGGAGTACGTAAACTCCCACTCCTGCCCAAATGGATTCCGGGTCTTGGTGACATTGCCAAAGGAATTAAAGAACGCCTTCCAGACCATATCAAATGCATCTGTCAGCGTAATCTCAGTGGGGTCGCGCATCTCTGGCAAGAAAACCATTGTACTATGGTTCGAGTTTAGCGGTGCCCCTGTGTAGTCGGGTCCCTCAACATGCCGACTTCGGAGAATAGTTTCATGGTACGAGTTATCTAACCAGTTTGTACCAGCGCCAAGAATCTCTTTCCAGGTTGCCCCCAGCGGATCCGTGATAGAGAAAGTTCGTGAGCGAACCCCAAAGGATCCATATCCTAAAGTCGCCGTGCCTAAATTTACTTGGTAAATCCCCGCAACACCCTGATCAGCGCTGGAAGTATCATTAGTATCCCCCAGTGTAAAGCTTGAGAGACGGGGAGTTACCATCGCATTGTAGTCTTTATAGGGTGCGGAAATCCAGGTATTGGTTCGAGTCAGCCCACCAACAAACTCCGTAATGATGGAGTCACCATTCGGGCCACCATAAGCCCACGAATCATCTCGGTCGTAAGTACCATTGGGATAAGCGACTATCAGACGAGTCAGATGCCCCCCTCCATCAAAATCCAAATAAGTAATCGTGGGAAGGATTCCCTGAGCCGTCACGCGGTAGAAATACCCTCCAGGGAATCGCTCAAAGAGCAGGGAGCGCCCCGAGGAAGAATCGCTCACATAGAGGTTTCCATTAGGAACCCAAGTCAGTGTCTGCTGATTCCCATGATCATCTTTGAACCAGAGTAGGTTCCCTTCGCTACTAAACTTATAGGTATAGTTGCCCCGCTGACGCATTGCCCCAGGAGGGCCTGCATGCCGCAGCTCTGTTCCAACAAGCTCCGATTTCACCCCCGGCTCAGGGATAGATCCAAATAGCCAGCAAAGCCGATCTCCATTTGCATCATAGACAACCGTCCATGCCCCCGAACTCGATATGGCAGAACCATTGACATCAGGGTGCCAGTACTTAATGATCTGTCCGGGATTATCCGCATTATTTTCCTGACGCTGACGAATCGAATAGAGACAGTCAATATTTCCCCACGGCTTCGGCAGAGCTCCTTGCTGTATACGAAATGGTTGCGAATTTAAATTAGGAGAGAAAGCTAGCGGCACCCAGCGTGTGTAAGAGGGATCGCTCCCTTTCCCTGTATAATTTGCTGCACCTTTTCCATTATCTTTACCTTCAATTTGAAACCCAATCCTCATAATTGCACGGCCATACGCAACAGCATAGGCATAGGGCGCTGGTACTGAAAAAGAATCCGAAAACACTCCATCGAACAATGTTCCACAATTGTTAAATAATGATGTTGGCCCAGTTACCGAATCGAGATAAACAAAAGCATTTGCAACAGTACTTAATCCAAAATTAAGTTCATAAACACCAATACCAGTAGTAGGATTTACATGAACAGAACCAGTGCCTCCCCAAAGGTTTGCACCATTCGGAGACCCTGATTCAACTTCACCTGGTTGACCAGGGATTACAACAAATTTTGTCCACGTACCTGTTATGTCTCCTAGTTGCACACTATTTGTAACACTAGCTCCCCCTTTCAGGACATAGCCTGCTGGTATCCAGTTATTCGCTCCCCATTCAGCAGTACCATTTCCTTTAGGAGGTTTTGCCCCCCATTCATTTTCCGTACGAAAAATCACTTCGGAGGGGGGAGGATCCTCACTCAGATTGCCATTCTCTGGTAGCCAAATAAAGAATACTTTAAACGTTCCACCCACTGACGCTTCAGCATAAGCTGGGGTCTCTAAATAGGGCAAGGTGAGATCGTGCATTGCAAACGCGGAAGACTCAAAGTTTAAAGAAAATTTCCCACCAGTTTCAACCGTTAATGGACCACCAAAAGGATGGCTACCCACAAAATCAGTCATGCCTCCACTGCCATTACCACCTGTAATATTAATAGCATTAGAAACGTTACCACCCGATAAAGCCCCATGCATTCCACCAGGCGTAACGACAACCCGGATTTCCCATTTCCCACCACTATTTTGTCCTGCAAAACTTTTCCCAGGGAACAAAATAAAAGCACATACTAAAATGTAGTACATGGATATTTTAGAAAATGCAGGAAAATTAAAATGCAATCCCATATCCGTCTTAATATCATCTAAGTATAGATGTATTTTCTGTATCCGTCTACAAAAATAGTCATTCATAGCTACTCTACCTCATTCTACAAGAGCAAAAAATTACTCGTCTCAATATTCTCGTCGAACACACAATGAATGCATCCTAACCGATGACACATCTCCCCAAAAAACACTTCATCAGTTCCTCTCTTACAAGAGAAACGCGTACCTATAGTATAGCAGAAATATACTCTACTGCGTCATCCAAAAGTAGACATTTTCAGTCTGAAAAATAAAAATCTGGCTTCATTGACAGAAACGCTCATAAGACTCTACAATACTCTAGGCTCTAGGCTCTAGGCTCTAGGCTTCAGCGCTTTATTCGTTGTTTATAGGAGAGAAGCAATGCCGTTTTCCGCTCTTAAAGAGCACTTATTAGCAAAAGAATGCCCACTCACGAAAAGCCAACTTGAGATTTTGCAACTCATGGTGGATCAAGAAATTGCCACGGATCAGGCATTAGCAGAGCATCTTGGGGTCTCTGCCTGCACTGTCAAAACCCAGCTAGCCAGAATCAACCATCGTCTTGGCACACACGACCGTACTGTGGCGGTTCTTCTTAGTCTCAAATCGGGCTGGGTACATCTATCGATCAACAGGGTAGTACAATAACTAAGCAAGAAAATTTAGTGATCATGTCAAAGAACTTAGTAAACATATCAGGAAGTACTAAAATCATGTCAGGAAACTTAGCTGGCATATCAGGGAGAGATAAAAATGAACACAAAATCACAGTCAATGAAACAGAAACGAAACGCACTGAATGCGGCCACTCTCAAGAGCCTTCAGGCAACGGAGACAATTGCTCAGGCGGCGCAGAGAGAGCCGTTTACAGCGCAGTTAGAGGCCGTGGAGATCACCCCCGCGTTTGTGGCGACCCTCAGAGCCGACACGGCAACCTGCCACCAGACACTCGATGATGCCTTCGATGCCGACCAAGACCACAAAGGCCGCACGACCGCTGAGGGGGTGGCACACAAAGCGCTCATCGCGGTTCTGCGCAGGATTCAGGCGGCGGCCAGCCAGAAGTTTGCCCGCGACCCAGAGAACGCGCACAAGCTAGCGCAGTACGGAATCGGAACCAACCTGCTGGACAGCCGCGCCGTGCTGGCGCAGTACGCACCGGGGATCTTGTCGCACCTGAGCACGGAGAGCCTGCCGGGGCTGGGGGCAACCTTTGTGGCGCAGGCGGCGCAGGCACTGAGCGCCTGGACGGATGCCCAGAGCGGGCAAGCCGCCGCGCAGCAGACCGCCACGCAGAAGCGAGCCGAGGCGCAGGTGCAGGCGAAAGCCATAACAGACCGGCGGATTCAGGTGCAGTACGCCATCGAGGGACTCTATCCTCACACGCTCTCGGAGAATGCAGCGGCACGGGCGGCGTTTCTCCTGCCCAAAACACGGCCTTTCCGGGGCTAAAAATCAGCGCAGTGAGGGGTGGTTGCCTGTATAATCACCGGTAGAGTTTCTTAAAGAGGTGCCCCATGGAACGTGGTCTGCTGGTGGTTGCGCTGGTGTTGAGTTTAGTGGTCGGAGGGGTCGGTCTCATGCCGCCGCGAAAGCCGGTCGCCTTCCCCTGGCAGAGTGCGCTCCCGGCACTGCTCGCCTTTGCTGTTTCGCTGCCGTCGGCGGGGATTTTCGCACCGGGGCAGGCGCTGGGGTTCGGGGTATTGCTGGGCGGGGTCTTCGGCGCACTGGCCGGGTGGCTCGTGCTACAAGAGAGGCCCACGGCGGCGGCGGGGCTGGCACTGGCACCGCTGCTGCTGTTGCTCAGCCTACACGGCATGTTCCCGCGGGAGAATCTTCTGGGCGCAACTCTGGGCCTGCTCGCCGCGCTCTGCGTGATCGGGTGGCGCAGTCCCGAGGCAACTCCGGCGCTGACACTGGTCGGCGCACTGACGGTCGGGGTGGCGACGGCATCGTGCCTGGGAACCTTTCGCCCGGCGGGCACGATAAAGACCGGCTGGCTCAGCTTTCCTATGGTACTGACGGCGGGAATTCTCGTGCTGACGACCGTGCTCCGGCAGGGGAAGGCAAGCGCCTCGCGGCTGATGATCGGGGCAGGGGGCTACGCGCTTCTGCTGGCACTCGCCGTGCGCCCGCTGGCACTGGCCACGGTGGGTGCGCCCGCTCCCCTTTTAGGTAGCCTGGGAATCGCGCTGGTGCTCGGACTCATGTTGGTCTGGCTCGCCCAGGCCGACACCGCGCTGCGGCGTGTGCTCGGGGTCTTGCTCACGCTGGCGGCGCTGAGTGGAGCGAATCATCTTGGGCAGGGCTACGGGATCGCGCTGCTGCTGATCGGATTGGCCGCTCTGGCACTCCTCACAGAGACGGTGGACACGCTCCTGCCCGCGCTGGCCGCCGTGGCGCTGGCCGCCCTCTGGCGACTGGTCGCGCTGCGCTTCGACGATGCCCGTGGCTTTGGGCTGCATGAGCAGTATCTCCTGCTGGGCCTCTTACTGGGCGGGCTGCTTCCCACACTCGCGGCGGCGCTGGGCTCGCTACTGGGTGCGGGTGCGACCCTGCTGGCTGTCCCTGCCGCCCTCACCGTACTCTACGGCCCGCGCGCCGGACTGACTCTTGTGCTGGGCCTGCTCGCCGGGCAGCTCTGGAGCGCGGCGGCGGAGAGAACCAGGAGCCTCGCTTCGCTCTTTGCTCTGGGAGTCGGGACGCTCCTCGCGCAGCTTCTGGGCCACCTCGCCCCGCTGGCCGACAAGACCCGCCTGGCACGGCTGGAGCTCGTCGTGGGAATCGGGCTAGCCTGGCTCGTCGCAGCGGGAATCGGCTACCTGATCGAGAGGAAGCAGAAATGAGTACCTCCACTCTCCCCCGTTGGACGGGGGCTGGGGGGTTGGTTGCTCCCTTCGCCGCCGTGCTGCTCATCCTGATTGGCTTTGGCTACCTCTTCACCCAGAGCGAGCCCGTCGGCGGTGTCGAAGGCACAGTGACCTTTGCCCGCAATGGGAAACCACTCGGCGACACCCGGATTACCCTCAGCTCCGACAGCGAGAACCGACGCTGGCACACGCGTACCAATAGTCAGGGGCATTTTGTTTTCCGCCATATCCCCGTCGGCAAGTACACCCTGCGCGATGGTGCGCTCCATCATAGCGCGGGCTCCTACAAAACATTTCCTGTTGTCGAGGCCAAGATCACCCAGGAAAACATCAGCCTGAAACCGAACGGCGCGACACTGGAGCTGGCCTACACGCAGCAGCGCACCTACGGAACCAAGGAAACCCCCACTCTGGCGCTCACGGGAATCGGTAGTGCGGGGGAGAAAATCACCGTCACGCTGTTTCGGGCACGGCTCGCGGATGTCTTGACCAAACCCGAGCGCGCGACGGCGCTGGGGCGGCTGGGTAACCGCTGGGGCGACGATGTGGGCAAGCTGCCGCCCGCGCTGGCTCCGCTCTGCCAGACGCCTCTCACCGAAAATACGGAGGCGATTGCCCGCGTGGACCGCGAAGGGTTCTACTCGATGCGCCTGCCGCTCCGAGGGCTTAAAAACCAGCCGGGGCTCTACTTCGCCCGCCTTATCCACGAGAAACAAACGGTCTGGACCTGGGTACATCTCACGGACACCGCACTGATCACGCAGTTCTCGCCCGCCGATAAGCGCCTGCTCGCCTTCGTGGTAGACATTGAGCGCGGCACGCCTCGCACCGGCGCACTTGTCCAGCACTTTAGGGGCGGCAGTGTGCACGCACAGGGCAAGACCGATACCAGTGGCCTGGTGACTCTTTCAGCCTCCGAGGGGAGCGGCACGGCGACACTCGCGAGCATCGGGAACGACGAAACCATGGTCTATGCCCAGGACGGCTACCAGGAAGATAGCCGAAGCCTGGTGGCGCACACCATCACCGATCGGCCTCTCTATCGCCCCGGCCAAACCGTCCACTACAAGACCATCCTGCGCCGTCCCGTGTCCGGGAGCGCCTCGACCTACAAGCTGCCCGTGGGTGAAGTGGCACAGCTCACGGTCACCGATCCGGCGGGACTGGAGCTGCTCAAGGAGACAAAAACCATCAGCGCCAGCGGCGCGATTGCCGGGGAGTTCTCCGTCAATCCCGAGGGCCAGATGGGCTTCTACGACATTGAGGTGAAGGTCGGCGAGCAAAAACGCAGCCACAGCGTCGAGATTGCCTCGTACCGCAAGCCCGAGTTCTCGGTGAGCGTCACCCCGAAGCAGACACGTATCCTGCGTAACACTTTACTGGACGCCACCATTGCCGCGACGTACTACTTTGGGGCACCCGTCACCCATGCAAAAGTGCGCTGGAGCCTCACCCGCGAGACGGATTGGTCGTCGGACTACGACAATACCGGCTGGCCAAGCAGGGAGGAGGATCTGGCGGGCGAGGACTACGGCTCTGGAAGCCTGGTCGCCGATGGGGAAGGCACGCTGGATGGCACGGGTCGTCTGACTCTCTCCTTGCCCACGGAGCCCGAGAAAGACGCACGCACGGACAGCGAAGACGAGAAAGACGCCGAAAACCCCGCTAAGAAACTGCCGCCCGCCCAGACGGAGCGCTACAAGCTCACGGCCTATGTGGTAGACAATGCGGAGCGCGAGGTGGAGCAGAGCGCCGAGGTGAGTGTGACGGCGGCCAATGTGAAGATCTCCCTCACTCCCGAGGGCTACCTCGCACGGGTTGGGCAGCCCACGAGGCTTTTTGTGACGGTGCGCGACCACGACGGCAAACCGCTCGCCAATTCGCCGGTGAGCCTGCGTGTCGAACGGGCCGACAAGAAGGGCCCGGTAACCGTCCTGCCTGCGCAGCAAGCAACCACCGGCCCCGACGGGCGCGCCATCCTGACGGTCACGCTCCCCAAGAGCGGCGATCTGGATCTGATTGCCACCACCAAAGATAGTGCCGGACACGAGGCGCAGACCCACCAGACTCTCTGGGTGACGCCGCAAGACGAGACCAGCGCCGACAGCACGCGCCTCTCCGGCCTGACTCTGGCCACCGACAAGCGCAGCTACGCCCCCGGCGAGACGGCACGCGTGGTGATCGGTGCGGCGGACACCGGTCAGACGGTCTTGCTCACGATTGAGGGCGAGAAGATCTACAAGGCCATTCCCGTGCTGATTCGCCAGAGTGTGACCCGTGTCGAGATTCCCGTTCTCGATGAGTACGGCCCCAATGTCTCGCTCCGCGCGGTCTATGTCCAGAAAAAGCAGCTCCTCCAGACCGAGACACCGCTGCGGGTCACCCTGCCGCGCAAGACATTAACTATCGCCCTCACTCCGGAGCACCCCCAGTACGAGCCGGGTCAGCCCGCCACTTTTGACGTGGCGGTCACCAACAGCGACGGCAAACCCGTGGCGACGGAGCTCGCACTCTCGGTGGCCGACGAGGCGATCTACGCGCTCAAAGAGGACGATCCCAAGGCGCTACGCAAGACGTTCTATCCCCACCGCACGAGCCAGGTTCGCACGCGCCACTCCTTTGAGATTCTCTACTTGGCGGGCGACGGCAAAGACGGCATCAAGGTCAAGACACGCGAAAAGTTCGTGGACACGGCCTACTGGAACCCCGCGCTGCGCACCGACGCTACGGGCAAGACCAGAGTAACCTTTACGCTCCCGGACAACCTCACGACTTGGCGCGCTGTCGCCCATGCCGTGAGCGACGAAACAGCGGTCGGTTACGCCCGTGCCAAGATCATTGTCAATCGTCCGTTCTTTGTGCGCCTGGACATGCCCCGTTTTGTGGTGGAGGGCGATCAGGTGCGGCTCACGGGCCTCGTGCACAACAACTCTGGCCAATCACAGACTGCGCACCTTCGGCTCAAAGCAGCGGGACTTCGCGAGCCTGAAAAGACACTCTCGGTCGCCTCGGGAACGGTTGGGGAGGCCACCTGGAGCTGGACGGTTCCCGGCGCACTCTCCGAGTCCACACAAGTAGTTTTAGAAGGCTGGACAGACACCAAGCTCACCGATGGGGTCAAGCTTCCCCTCACGGTGCGCCCATTTGCACGGGAAACCCTGACCAACTACGGCTTCGCTCCCGATGGCACGCTCCGTGTCGCTCTGCCCGCTGATGCCGTCGCCGAGCGCTCGTTTCTCACCGTCCGGGTCGCGCCCAGCCTGCACGAAACGGTGGCCGAGGCAACGGAATATCTGAAAAAATACCCCTACGGCTGTGTCGAGCAGACCGTCAGCCGCTTCGTGCCACTCATTGCAGCGGGTGTCGCGGACAAGAAGCTAGTCGCCGAGGGAGTCACGCGCCTGGCGGGAATGCAAAACGGCGACAAAGGCTGGGGCTGGTGGTACAAAGACGGCTTCGATCTCTGGCACACCGCCTACGCACTCTGGGGTCTGGCTGAGGCGCGTGATGCGGGCTTCCCCGTACCCCTCGCACTTTTCGAGCGCGGAGCCAAGCCGCTCTGGGCACTCCTCACGGAAAAGACAAACCCCATCCCGGACACGGCTTTCGCACTCTATGCCGTCAGCCGTGTGGACGCTGCCCGCGCCCGCGGGCTCGCACCGGAGCTTCTGCACCGCTTCGGCCTCGCGAGCGCCAAGCGTGCGGACACACTGGCCTGGCTCACTCTGGCCTGCACTAACCTGGGTATAGACGCGGTGCCCTACGCCAATGCCCTGGAACAAAAAGCCCAAGTGGACGGCGCCTTCGCGCACTGGGGCGACGGCAGCGAGCGCACCACGACCGCACTCGCCCTACGTGCGCTGCTCGCAGCTCGCTCCCAGAGCGTGATGATCGGCAAGGCCACCACCTACTTGCTCTCCACAGGCACCAGCGGCTACTTCGGCAACACCCGCGACACGGCCTTCGTGATCTCCACTTTCTGCCAGCTCCCCGACTACGCACGGGATCAGGAGCTTGTCCCCTCCACGCTCCAGCTCAATGGAAAACCCTTCCCATTGGCAAGTAAAGGCAAACTACTGGAAGCGACAATTCCCGGAACGGCGCTAAAGCCCGGCGAAAACAAGCTCACCTTTTTGGGCGGCTACGCCACGGCGACCCTGCGCCAGACAACAAGAACCGATGTCCTGCCCGTGCTTGAGGCCAAGGGCATGAAGATTCGACGGGAGTATATCCGGCTGGCATCGGGCCCAAAAGGTCTCCTCCCCGAGGGCGCAACCACCCACTTCAACCAGGGAGAGACGGTTCGCGTCCGGCTGATTGTCGAGGTCAGCGAGCCGCAGGACTTTGTTTTACTGGAGGACCGCTTCCCCTCAGGGTTCGAGCCCAATGCCCGTGGCACTCTGGAGGAAGAGGATACCTACGGAGCGTGGAACTTCTGGTACTCCCATATAGATGTCCGTGATGACCGGATCGCACTTTTTGCCCGCTCTCTGGACAAGGGCAAACATGTCTATGAGTACCACCTACGCGCCCAAACACCGGGTCAAGCGCATGCACTTCCTGCGGCTCTCACCCCCATGTATGGCACCCGTCTCCGTGCTGAGTCTGCGGGTGAGGTACTGGTAATTCGGTGAAATGCAAAAAACTGAGGAGAGAAAGCCACCATGTTTAAGGAAGAGAACCCAGAGAGGGAGCTAAACCGATGAAGGGACTCCTCGGTGCGTTTTTAGGAGCCGTGGCGCTGGGCATTGCCACCGCTTCCTACCAGCAGAGCCTGCCGCCCGATCAAGCGGGTGAGATCTTATGGGGGCTGATCTTCCTCCAAGCGGTGCCTTCGGGCGCTGCGCTCGGGATGGGTGCGGAGCTTGCGATGCGGGCTCCGGCGGGGAGGCACCGCGCGCTGTGCTGCTTTGCGGGCGGCCTGCTCGGGCTGGTGCCACCTGGTATCTGGGCGTGGCTCGCGGTCAGCGGTGATCCGTTTCATGCGCTGCCCAAGCTCTGGGCGACACTGGTGCTCTGCATGCCCACTCTGGGAGCGATCTTAGTCATGAACCTCTGGGGCCTGGCGAGCCTGCGCCCGGTGCGCTTCCCAACAAAAGAAAAAGAGAGCGACGAGAGCTAGTACCCGCAACCGGAGCGCTGGAATTACGTCGTAGATAGATAGACATGGCACTCTCTTCCCAAAAGCAACGAGCTCTCCCTGAGGAGCGGGCCCAGGAAAACTCGCTGGAGGCACTCTGGCGCGAGGTGATTACCGAAAATCCGCTCTACCATCGGGAGGTCAGCGCCGTTTCTGTCCCCGCGAACTACTCCCCCGCGAAGGCAGAAGCCCTCCGCGAGAAGGCCCGCGCCACCCGTGCCCAGTGGGCGGCGCTCCCCCCGGTTCAGAAGCTCTGGAGACGTGCACGTCCCCTCCTCATTACCTTTGCGGTCTGCTACGCTCTCGTCCCGCTGGTTCTAGAGCACCTGAGTGGCAGTAGTATCGGCCCCATGATTGGCCCTATCATTAGTGGCCTGTTCCTCTCCGCAACCTCAACAGCGGGAACGATTGTGGCAGAGCGCGAGAAGCGCACCTGGAACGCTCTGCTGCTCACGCAGCTCACTCCCGCACAGATTCTTGGGGGGAAGGCTGCCAATGTTCTGCGTCTACAGCTCTTCGCTCAGGCTATCTTACTCAGCATCGTGCTCGCCGTGGTCGCTCATGGGGTTCTGTCCGCTCTTGTCCTGCTTCTTTTTCCGCTCGTCCTGCTGCCGAGTACCGTGCTCAATACGCTGGTCGGTATCGAGACTTCTCTCTGGAGTACCAGCCTCAAAGAGGCCCTGAGCAAGGCCACGCGTCGTGGGGCGGGTCTGAGTATTCTCACACTAGCGGTCGGCTTAGCGACCACGCTTGCTCTCTTTGTAAAGCTCTCGCCCGTGCTCCTTCTGCTCCCCGTGTTCTACTGCTTCTTTGCCGTGACAGCATCGGTGAGGATCTGGCGGCGGATGCTGCGCGATATTTGGCGGGCACCGAAAGATTTTTCTGGTTAAATCGGCGATAAAATGCCACTATTAGACGTATCAGGTAGTTATCTACAGGAGTTGCTATGCTCAGAGTAAAACAAGAAGAAACCGAGGAGACGCGCACTACCCTCCCCCCCGTTCGTGTTCCGTCGCCCCCCCAGCCTGCCCCCGCGACACTGAGTGCAGAAGACGAAGTGTTTCTCTCCCGGCTCCGCAGTGGGGAGACACTCACGAGTGGCGAGCGGGTTCTGCCCACCCTGATCACTCCCCCACAGACAATCGCCGCCCCCCCCTCCACTCTCTCTTTGCCCGAGTGGTGGGAGCACCTGATTACCAACAACCCCGTCTTCCACAAAGAGACCCTGGCACAGAAACGGACCCAGGAGAAGAAGCAAGGCACCACGCAGCTCACGGAGAAGATTCTCGGGATCATGGCCACGCTTGGCCTCTACGCGGGGATGTTCTATCTGATCTCCCTCACCGCAGGCACCACCGATCCCAAACCCGCTTTCTGGGGAATGCATGGCTTTCTGGTAGTGTTGCAGTGCCTGGTGCTCATGATCGCAATGCCCCTCCAGGCCGCTACCAGTATCACGTCCGAGCGCGAGAAAATGACCTGGAATGCGCTCCTGCTCTCACGCAACTCGCCGCTCCAGATCCTGGTGGGGAAGATGGCGGCCACTCTCCGTCCTATCTCACTTTTCTACGGGATGATGCTCCCCGCGCTCATTATCACATCGGTGGGCACCGGCATGGCTTGGACCAACTTTCTGGCCTCACAAGTCTTGATCCTCATCACCTCGCTGCTCAATGCGTCGGTAGCGACCTACTGCTCCTTGGTGAGTAAGAAAAGCCAGCAGGCATCGGGCAATGCGGGCGGCTGGGTTATCGTGCCGCTTCTGGGGCTCCCTGGGCTAACCGCCATCACCTACGCGGCTCCGGCGCTCATGGCGAGCCTACTGAATACTCGGTTTGACCCTGCTCCCTGGTTCCATTGGATGGCCTGGCTCATCAATCTCTTCAACCCGGCGGCGGGGATATTTTTCGCCCTCACTCAGGCCCCCCTTCTCAATAGCATGCCCGCTTGGCTCTGGTTCTTCGTCCCGACTTTTTATCTCGCCGTTTCCTCGCTGACCATTCGTGCGCTCTGGAAGCGGATGCTGGATATCTTCTGGAAAACTCCCAAAGACCTCTCGGGGTAGCGCCTAACTCCCAATCCGCCAGAGTGTTACAGGTGCATCCGTCCCCTTGAGCATCGCCGTAAAGCTCTCCTGGGAAAGCTCGGTGGGGACGAAGTGAAGCAGCCCATCGGGGAGGACGATATCGCCGCCGTGGCTCTGACCCTGGATACGACTGGCGAGATTCACGGTCTGGCCGAAGTAGTCGAGCTGGCCGTTGGCGGTCACGGCGAGCGCGGGGCCACTGCACAGCCCGAGCTTCACGACAAGCGGTGCGGCCTCGCGCTGAATGGCAAGGGCAGCCTGCACGGCCTGCTCCGGGTTGGTGAAGGCGGCCATGATGGAGTCGCCAATGGTCTTAACCACACCTCCCTCGTATGTTTCCAGAATTTTGGAGAGCTGCTCAAAGTGCGCCCGCACCGTGGCGTAGGAAGGGGCATCGCCGTGGGTTGCATACATCTGAGTGGAGCCCTTTAAGTCCGTAAACAGGATCGTCACCTGCCGCACCACCAGCTCCTGCCCGGGTGCCAGCACCTCCGAGCCAAAGTGCTTCCGAAACTCCGAGAGCGCCGTCACCTGCGCCGCCGTCGCCGCATCCTCCCGCCAGCCCAAGCTCTCCAACCGAAAGAGCATCGGGTAGGATGCCGTATTCGCCAGCACAACGGACGCACTCTGTGCCAACCCGAGTTCCTGTGTCTCGCGTCTTTGTGGAGAGCGAAGCCGGTAGGTTCCCCGTGGTAAGCTTGTGCCGACGGTTTCCGAAGTGTTTGCGGGAACTTGCCACTGTATCACCACATGGCGCATGCGGTGCGGACCACCTATGCAGTAGGTTGCCGCGCCATCGTCGGCTTTTCGCAGTGCGGGCGCGACGGAGAAACAAACTTCGACATCCTGGTCAAAAGCGGGGCCAAAAGAAATATTGCACGACGCACAGTGCGCTTTATCGGGCGTGAGCGCGTCCAGCGTCTCCACCGACGGCCCCGCGCCACGACAGGCCGGGCAGAGCAAGCGCCAGTGCAGCTCCAGTGCCCCCGCACGCACCGCTTTCAGGCAGAGCTTCAGAACCTCTGTTCGGCCTAGCCCCCACCGGTCGGCGAGCGCAAACGGGCGAAAATCCACCACATCCTCCGGCGGCGAGAGCAACAGAAAGGCGATCAACCGCGCCGCCTGCTCCCCCGTGAGCCCGGCCTGCTCCAGACGCGTGCGCGTTCGTTGCATCGCTGCCCCATCAGGAGCACCGGGCGCGGTACCACTTTTGTGGGCATGAATCGGATACGGGGTGGCTTGCCTGCCCTCCAGAAACGCCACAAAGCTCGTGCAAGCACGGAGCAGGCCGTTGACACTGCTCCGGGCAATACGCTGCGCCAGAAATCTGCCCCCAACCCCACGTGGCTCGGCCTCTGACCAGGCCATTAGCCGTGTCACTGCCCCTTCGGTTTCGAGTTGCACTCCCACACGGTAGACCGAAACTGGCCCGTTTTCGGGGAAGCGCTGCACCCACCAGAGCGACGGCTTCACCCAGTGATACGGCTCCTCGACATAGCGCAGAGTCACCGGCCCGAAGCGCGCCTGGCCCCGAAGCGACGAGCCTCCTTCAGGGCGTGGCGTGAACGTGAACGCCACCGACGGCAGCTTCAGCTCCCGGTTCAGTCGCTCGGTATCCGAGAGCAGCTCCCAGAGTGCCTCCCGGGGAATCGAGAACAAGAGGGTTTTCTCAGCGCGGATCACAGCGGCATTATAGCGGTATAATCGGCCCATGTACGTTGTCTGTGTCACCGTGTTGATTAA
Source organism: Armatimonas sp. (assembly GCF_043757465.1). Lineage (GTDB taxonomy): Bacteria > Armatimonadota > Armatimonadia > Armatimonadales > Armatimonadaceae > Armatimonas. The sequence continues at coordinate 18,802 of NZ_JAYVPL010000008.1, read as the reverse complement.
GCCTGGAAAGGGTGAAGCATTTCTGGAAGAGGCACGAAAGAATCACGAGAAAACCGAGGCCGACTTCAAGGCGCACCAGCAGACCGCGCACTACTTCGCCTTCCGCGACGCCGTGGAACCCCTTCAGCAGGAGCCTCGCAAGGGCATCCGCTACCACTCTGTCTACCCCGAAACCTGGAGCTAGAACGATGCCACAGCACCCACTCGCAGAAGTATTTGGCTTCCCTACGACAAATGTCTCACAGGATGGGTCTCGGCATCGTACTCACCGACTCTGTCCTTTTCATAACCGTGTTCCCAACTGCACTAAGACAAGTGCGGAAAATCCACTCGGTGTTTGCAGTGTTTTTGATAGTAGTGGACGAGCGGTGATCACTTGTCCTGTACGCTTTCGCGAAAATTGGCAGATCATCACCGATGCTGCTACCTTTTTCTTTCCCCCAGGAACACTTTGGACAACAATCACAGAGGTTGCTCTGAAAGATCGCGATGGAAAATCAGCAGGTAATATTGATGCTATATTACTTGCCTACGATACAGTGGGCCGAATCATAGACTACGGGGCATTGGAAATACAGGCAGTCTACATCTCTGGCAACGTCGGCGTCCCATTTGCGCACTACATGGAAGCACCTGAGGAACGTGGTTCTTTCGACTGGAGAGGGCAACGTAACTATCCACGCCCCGACTTTCTCTCCTCATCACGAAAGCGCCTCGCTCCTCAACTTATCTTCAAAGGTGGCATCCTCCACACATGGAAAAGAAAGATGGCAGTCGCCCTAGACACCACCTTCTTTGAAACCTTGCCTTCCCTGGAAGAAGTTCCTCCGCACGAGGCCGAACTAGCCTGGTTTGTCTATGCGCTACAGCATGATCCTCAAGAAGATTGTTTCCGGTTGACGCACCAGCGTACTGTCTACACTCTGTTCGAAACAGCCCTCTTGAGGATCACCCGTTCCGAAGCAGGCGATGAGTCTCTCTTTTTGACCCAACTCCAACGTGAGCTTCAGCGAAAACTCAATGAAACCATCTCCGAAAATCCTCTCTGAACCGGCCTACCAATATAGCCTCTTTGACGAACAGCCGCGGGAGGCTATCGTTAATGTGTCATCAGTGCCGCAACGTAGCCCTTTTCGCTATCCGGGTGGTAAAACCTGGCTCGTTCCTCGTTTACGTCGCTGGTTACTTTCCCAGCCTCAGCCGCCGTGCGAGTTCGTTGAACCTTTTGCTGGAGGCGGTATTCTCAGCCTAACGGTCGCCTTCGAACGCCTGGCGGAACGCGTTACTATGGTCGAACGTGATCCTGCGGTCGCTGCTGTCTGGAACACCATTCTCTACGGTGATGCGGAATGCCTGGCGCGGCGCATCGTTGAGTTTTCTTTTTCTGAGAGTGCAGTCGCTGAGATTCTGGCAACAGAGCCTGAAAGCACACTGGCGTATGCTTTTCAAACTATCCTGCGTAATCGCGTCAACCACGGGGGAATCCTCGCGCCTGGTAGTGGCAAGCTCAAAGCTGGGGAGAACGGAAGGGGGATGGCATCACGTTGGTATCCTCAGACGCTAGCAAACCGAATCATCGCAATTGGAGCAATTGCCTCCCGAATTTGCTTTATCGAAGGGGATGGTTTAACGATTCTAGAGGAAAATGCAGATCGATATGACGCCGTATTTCTCCTTGACCCTCCCTATACCGCACCGGGGAAACGTGCAGGGGCACGACTCTATACTTACAGCGAGCTTGACCACAACGCACTTTTCCGTCTTTCTGCAAGGATTCAAGGAGACTTTTTGATGACCTATGACAATACCGAAAGTGTCCAGGTATTGGCTCAAGAACAGAACTTTGCCACGCTTGCCATTCCTATGAAAAACACACATCATGCAGCAATGACAGAGCTGCTCATCGGACGAGACCTCCGCTGGGCCTAGTTAAGGATTAAAAATTATGCAAACCCAACCACAACCGAAAAAGCCGCCCTATATCCGCCGTGGCTACCATGACCCCAACGGCACCGGGATTTTCTACATGGGTCGTGAGATCGCGCTCGTCATGGGCCACGAAGCCGCAGACTGGCTGGATCGCCCCGAGCGTGAAGAAGAAGAGGCTCCCACCCTGCTCGTGAAAGCACTGAAGCTGAAGCCAGGTATGGTGGTGGCTGATATCGGAGCCGGAAGTGGCTACCTGAGCTTCATGATGGCTAAGCAAGTCGGGCCGAGCGGGAAAGTGCTCGCAGTAGATATCCAACCCGAGATGCTGACCATTATTGAGCAGAAGAAAAAGCAAAACGGGATCAGTAATGTCCAAGTGGTGCTAGGCAAGACCGATGATCCCAAGCTCCCCGAGAAGTCTTGCGATCTTCAGATCATGGTGGATGTCTACCACGAGTTCGACAAACCCTACGAGATGATCTCCGCGATGGTGAAGGCCCTAAAAATCGGGGGAAGGATCGTCTTTGTGGAGTACCGCAAGGAAGACCCAGCGGTACCGATCAAGGAAGTCCACAAACTGAGCGTCGCGCAGGTCAAAAAGGAGATGGGGCTGTTCTCCCTGAAGTTTGTCGAGAACAGCCAGATCCTCCCGCGCCAGCACATCTTGAGCTTTGCACGGGTGAAGTAGCTACGCGCCGTTTTTCTTGAACCAGACCAGCAGCTTGGCGAAACCATCTTTGGCGTCTTTTTCGTTGTAGCTGGGCCGGTAGTCGGCGTGGAAGCCGTGCTCGGAGTCTGGGTAGACAATGATCTCGCACTTGGTCTTCCCGGCTGCCTTCAGCGCGGCGCGCATGCCCTCGATGCTCTCGATCTTTATTCCCGCGTCTTTCGCGCCGTAGAGGCCCAGAATCGGGGCGTTGACTTTGCCCGCGAGCTCCGTGGGGCTCTTGGGCTGGAGCGGGTTACTCTGCCCGACTAAGCGACCGTACCAGGCAGCTCCGGCTTTTAGCTTCGTATTGTGCGCCGCGTAGAGCCAGACAATGCGCCCGCCCCAGCAGAAGCCCGTGATCGCAACCCGGCTCGCATCCGCCTTTCCTGTGGACTGGGCGTAAGCGAGCGCGGCATCCAGATCGGTCATCACCTGGGAATCAGGGACTTGGGATACCACGGGGAAGATCTCGGCCATCGGCTTGTCCGAGACACTGCCCTGCCGGACATAGAGCTCAGGAGCGATAGCGAAGTAGCCTTTCTTGGCAAAACGCCGACAGACATCTTTGATGTGCTCATGAACACCGAAGATCTCCTGCACCACCAGCACCACGGGGGGCTTCTTTCCCGCCACAAGCTTCTCCGGCACGGCGTAGTAGGCGGGCACTTCCACGCCATCCGCGCCCTTAAACGTAATCATTCCCGCCTTTAGCCCCTTGGTGTCGGTGAGAGTCGTCTCCGCAGCGACGGGCTGCACCGCCAGTGCAAAGCCCGCCGTCATCGCGCTCGTCAGAACGGTGCGTCGGGTCACGCCACCAGAGTTCTCTTGCAAAGTCTCTTTCTTCTCGCCCGAAATCCAGTTGTTATCGTTGAGTTCCATGCGTGGATTATAACCTGCCCCCCAGCCCCCGTCCAACGGGGGAGAGAAAAACAAAATTCTCTTTCCTTACCTGTCCCCCCGCTCGGCGGGGGTTACGGGGGTAAAATAGCCCCATGGCAACTATCAACTGGCCGCAGTTTCGTGGTCCTGGCGCAAGTGGGATCGCGGTGGGAAGCAAGCTTCCCACCACCTGGAATGTCGAGGAGAAGAAAAATATTCTCTTTAAGACACCTCTGCCGGGTCTGGGTCACTCTAGCCCGATTGTCTGGGGCGAGAAAGTCTTCGTGACGGCGGCGCTGAGCCCGAAGAACAACGACCTAAAAGTGGGACTCTACGGCGAGATCGCCTCGGTGGAAGATGACTCCGAACACGAGTGGCGCATCTACTGTGTTCATAAGCGCTCCGGGAAGATCCTCTGGCAGCAGACCGCCCATAAAGGTGTCCCGAAAGTAAAGCGCCACACCAAGGCCACGCAGGCCAGCGCGACCATGGCCACCGATGGCAAGCGGGTGCTCGCGTTCTTCGGCTCCGAGGGGCTGTTCTGCTACGATCTAACGGGTAAGCTGCTCTGGAAGCGCGATCTGGGGCTTTTAGACTCGGGTTTCTACATGGTTCCCACCGCGCAGTGGGGTTGGGCCAGCTCCCCGATCTTCGCCGACGGCAAGATTATCGTCCAGTGCGATATTCAGAAAGGCTCGTTTGTGGCCGCGCTCGATCCCGCGACGGGCAAAGACATCTGGCGTACGCCACGCACGGAAGTGCCCACCTGGTCCACCCCGACACTCTGCACCGTGGGCGGCAAGGCGCAAGTCGTGTGTAACGGCTGGAAACACATCGGTGGCTACGATGTAAAAACGGGCAAGTCACTCTGGAAGCTGACGGGGGGCGGCGATATTCCTGTCCCCACGCCTATTGTTGGTCAGGGGCTGATCTTTATCACCAATGCCCATGGCAGGCAAGCCCCCATCTATGCTATCCGTCCCACTGCCACCGGCGAGATCGTCTTGCCCCCTGAGAACATGGGTAGCATGCACTTTGGCTGGGGGGTCGTGCGCGGAGGTGCCTACATGCAGACACCCTTGGTGCTGGGGCCACATCTCTATGTCTGCAACGATGCCGGTATTCTCAGTTGCTACGATGCCCAGTCCGGCCAGCGGCTCTACCAGGAGCGCATGGGCACAGGCCGCACGGGTTTCAGCGCCTCCGCCGTGGCCGCCGATGGAAAACTTTACTACACTAGCGAGGAGGGCGAGATCTTCGTGGTGCAGGCGGGGGCAACGTTCAAGCTTCTCTCCCAGAACCCGATGGGTGAGGTCTGCATGGCCACTCCCGCCATCTCCGAGAACGCACTCTACTTCCACACCCAGGGCCATTTAGTCGGGATCGGGGCCGAAGATAGGGGTTTCTAGGACTTCGGCGAACGTAGTCTGCCGAAACACTAGCTCTACCTGTGCGAGCGTATCGTCCATGCGCTGGTGCAGCCTGCACAACTGCCTCGCGTGTTGGGGCAAGTCCAGGGGACAGGTTTTGATACGCGGGATTGGGTCAACGGCCTGAATAATATCAAAGACACAGAGCTGATCCGTGGGCCTCTCCAGGTGAAAGCCGCCGTGCAGGCCGCGCTGGGAGACCACCAGCCCCGATTTCGCAAGGCTCTGAAGCACCTTGGAGAGATAACTGGGAGGCACTTTGGTGGCCACAGCGATCTGCGCCACCGTCCGCGGCTCTCCCTGCTCCGCCAGATACGCCACGGCACGGAGAGCATACTCGGCAGTCTGGGAAAACATAGCCAAGTGTACCACAGGCGCTTTTTAGACGATCTGGAACTCCAGCAGCTTCCCCGCCAGCGCATGGGCAACATCGGTGCGGACGAGAATATGATCCGGGCCGTAGTCTACCGAGTGCACAACGCCAAACTCATGGCACTGCGCCACTAGCTCGGAGCGACCGTAGGGAATCGCGACCAGCATGGTCTGCACCAGCTCCTTAATTGTCTCTGAGATACGGTCCATGAGGTGCGTGAGCCCCTGGGATTTGGCGGCGGAGATGTAGCACGAGTTGGGGGTTGATGCAACCAGGTGACGTAGCGCAAGCGAATCCTCGACCAGATCGCTCTTGTTAAAAACCGTCAGAATCGGCTTATCTCTTGCGCCCAGCGCCTCCAGTGTCTCCAGAACCGTGTCGCGGTGGCGGTCCGCCTCGGGGCTGCTGATGTCCACCATGTGAATCAGAAAGTCCGCCTCGATGGTCTCCTCAAGGGTCGCACGGAACGCCGCCACGAGGTCATGGGGAAGATTTCGGATAAAGCCCACAGTGTCGGTGAGCAGAATCCCCCGACCATCGGGCAAGATCACCCGGCGCGTGGTGGGATCGAGGGTGGAGAAGAGCATCTTATCGGCGAGCACATCCGAGCCAGAGAGCAGGTTGAGCAGGGTGGACTTGCCCGCCGACGTGTACCCCACCAGAGCCGCCGACGGGAACGGCAGCTTACGCCGGGCGACGCGCTGCTGGCGACGGGTCTTCTTGACCTCTTCCAGCTCGTTTTTCAGCTCGGCGATCTGCTCACGGATCTTGCGCTTGTCGAGCGAGACCTTGCTCTCCCCGCCACCGCCACGCACCCCAATACCGCCCTGCTGGCGCTCGAACTTGGTGTAGAGCAGCCCCACACGCGGCAGGGAGTAGGTAAGCTGGGCCAGCTCCACCTGTAAGTTGCCCTCACGGGTGCGGGCGCGCTGCGCAAAGATATCTAAGATCAGTTGCGTCCGGTCCATTACTCGGCACTTGAGCGTGATCTCTAAGTTACGCTGCTGGGTCGGGGAGAGCTCGTTGTCGAAGATCACGACGGTCGGCTCCAGCTCCGCCACCAAGATGTAGAGCTCATCGGCCTTCCCATGCCCGATCAAAAACGCCGGATCGGGGTTGCGCTTGCGCTGGTCGAAGCGCTCGATCACCCGGATATTGGCCGTGCTCGCCAGCTCCGTGAGCTCGTCGAGACGCACCTCGATACTATCTAGATGCTCGCCGGTCTCCAGCGCCACGAGGACAGCGCACTCCTCGGTCACGTTCTCATGAAATATATTGGTATTGGACATGTGTTGCTTACTGTATCGCAAGCGGGAAGCCTGTGCTAAATGCAATCCCCCTAGGCTCATTCCTCACCGCAAAAATTGTTCGGCATGGCTTTCCGCCTGAGAGCGCAATCGGAGAGTACAAAGAATATTGCCCGAGATTTGGAAGAAGAAAAAGTAATGACAGAGAACGGAATCCCCCACCCCCCCATTGTCCTCCGTGACGAATGGCTCGCTCAGCGTGAGGCGCTGCTGCTCCAAGAGAAAGCACACACCCGCGAGGGTGACCGTCTTGCTGCGGTGCGACGCAGGCTCCCAATGGTGAAGATGGACAAAGAGTATGTCTTTGAGAGTCCCCGTGGCAAGCGACGCTTGCTAGACTTATTTGAGGGCAAGCGCCAGCTCATTGTCTATCACTTCATGTTCGGCCCGGACTGGGAAAAAGGCTGCACTGGCTGCACTGGCTTTGTGGATGCCATCGCGGACCTCTCCCTGCTAGGCAAGCGCGACACTACTTTTGCCTTAATCTCCCGTGCGCCGTTGACCAAGCTCGATGCCTGGAAGCAAGAGCGAGGCTGGAGCGTCCCCTGGTACTCCTCATTTGGGAGCGAGTTCAACTACGACTTCCACGTCTCCGATGAGCGCGGCGAAGGTTCGGGCCTGAGCGTCTTCTTCCAGCTCGACGATGAGGTTTACCACACCTACTCCACCTACGGTCGTGGCGTCGAAAATCTGGTCCATACCTACCCTCTCCTCGATGTCACCCCCTACGGCAGACAAGAGGACTTCGAAGACTCTCCCGCAGGCTGGCCACAAAAGCCAACCTACGGGTAGGAGATCACTTCAGCTCGATCACATCCCCGTAAGCCGGGACGGTGACATTCCAGGCGAAGCGCTCTTTGATGTGCTCAGCCATCGCGGCGGCGGCTTCCGGCTCGCCGTGGGTGATGTAGACTTGGCGCGGGGCGTGCCGTGCCAGCGGTGCGAGCCAGGTGAGAAGCTCGTTGTAGTCCGCATGGGCCGAGAAGCCACCGATTTTTTTGACGCTGCAGCGCACCGGGAACCACTCCTTGAAGATCTTTATCTCCGGCTCGCCATCCAAAATCCGCCGCCCCGTCGTGCCCGCCGCCTGGAAGCCGACGAAGCAGATCGTTGCCTCTGGGTTGGAGACCATCTGGCGGGCGTGGTGCATCACGCGTCCCCCGGTCATCATGCCGCTGGCGGAGACGATCACCCGAGCGCCGGTTTCCTCGTTGAGCCTGCGGGATTCTTCACGGCTCGACGAGAACCCCATGGACTTGGTGCGCAACGGATTGCGCCGCGCCGCAGTAATCTCCCGGGTATCGTCGTCGTGCTCCTCTACCATCTTGAGATAGGCTTGGGTCGCCTCCGCCGCCATCGGAGAGTCGGCGCGGACGGGCACAATGGGAATCTCTCCCGCATCTTCTAGCTCACGGATGTGGTAGAGAATATCCTGGGTGCGCCCCACGGAGAACGCGGGAATCAGCACGGGGGCATCGCGCTCATGGGCGTCTTTAATCACCTCCGCAAGCTGCTGGCGCGGGTCTTCGTCCTCGTGGAGCCTATCGCCGTAGGTAGACTCAACCAGAACATAGTCGGCAGGTGGCGGCGTGACAGGATCACGCAGAACCGGCTGATTACAGCGGCCCACATCACCCGAAAAGAGAATACTGCGCTGCTGCCCCAGTGCGCCCGCCCCACTCACCTCCACCAGTAGCGAGCGCGCCCCGAGCATGTGCCCCGCAGGCCACCACTGCACACGAATATCGCTGGTGACTTGGAACCCCTCAGTGCCCGCCTTCTGCGGCTGAAAGAGCTTCATCGTGCGCTTCACATCGGTGCGGTCGTAGAGCGGCACGGCGGGCTTGTGTTCGGTGAGGCCTTTTTTATTGCGCCAGTCCGCCTCCTCCTCTTGCAGCTCCGCTGAGTCTTCGAGAATAATACGTGCCAGCTCCCCCGTGGCACGGGTGCAGTAGACCATGCCCTTGAAGCCGTTCTTCACCAGCGCTGGAAGATAGCCCACATGGTCGGTGTGCGCGTGGGTCAGCACCACGGCATCTATCGTCGTCGGGTCAAACGGCGGTGCCTGCCAGTTACGATCCCGCAGCTCTTTGAGGCCCTGAAAAAGCCCGCAGTCAATCAAAACTTTGCTGTTTTTAGTCTCGATCAGATACTTAGAGCCGGTGACAGTGCCCACGCCACCCCAAAAAGTGAGCGTCGCAATCTGCGCGTTTTGCGTCTTTGCATGTTGAATTCGTGCCATACTTAGAGTGTACCCTAACCCTCAGGCCGAGCAACCCGTGCGATAATCTCTTGCTCGCGCTCTAGCAGCCAAGGCTCGGTGAGGCGTAGCGAGAGAAAATAGAGGGCCACAGCGTAGCCAAGCGCCAGGGGGACAGTCAGTGGCAGCCAGCTCGTCCCGATCCAGAAGTGAGGCACGAGCACGGCGGCCAGAATCGGGGTATAGAGCACCAGGGCCGCCAAGCTGATTCCCAGACTCGCGAAGCCATATCCCACTCCCCCACTGCTCTGCCGCGCCTTAAACCCTTGTGTGCTGACCCGGTACGGGATCATCACGGAGACCGCATTGCCCACGGCGGTCATGAGCACGGAGGCCCCCAGCATCCACGGCAGCAAGATCGGGAGCATGTCAAGACGCTTGAGAGTTGCGCAGAGCACGATCACGGCGGCAAGATTCAGAGGTAAGAGCGCCGAGAGATTCGCAAGGTTCTTCCCGATCAGCAGCTCACGGCGGCGTACGGGAAAGGCAAAGAGCAGGGTCGCCGCATTTGCCTCGGGGCCAAAGATGTTGTAGGAAAGAATGCTCTGCTGAAACAGTGTCAGCGAGGTCGCCAGCCAGAGAGCCATGGTTGTACGCGCCTCGGTGAACCCCAGACCATCCGCCGCGTCGTTCTTCCCCCGACTAAAGGCCATGAATGCTCCGAAACCCAGCATATAGACAAAGTTCATCGCCATGAGCCGAAAGTACGGATCGCGGGTGAAGACGTACCACTCTTTCTGGAAGACCGCCTGAACCACGCCTTCTCCCCCTCTGCCCCCAACCCCTAGCCTCCGTTGCACGGGGGCTAGAGGGGGGGGCTGTGGTGCGGGAATACCGACGGCCTCACCTTCATAGGCCTTGCTCACCAGCCACGAAGAGACCATAAAAGTCGCCACAGTAATGAGCCCCAGTGCCCCCAGATACGCAATCGCAAGCGGCCACAGGCCCTTCATCCCCGCACCGATGGCGCGGGCGGCGAGGCCCGGTGGAAGAAAGTTGAGCACATCCCAAGTGGGACTAACGAGAAACGCCTTTAGGTTGATATTCTTCGCACCACGGCCAATATTCTGCATCCCAAACTGCCAGGTCATCCAGAACAGCGGCACAATCAGCAGCGCCACATCGCGCCACTTACGGCTCTGAAGCACCCCCTGGAGTGCGAGAGTGACACCCTGGCTGGCGGCGAGTGTCTGAAAGAGAAAGAGTGGCATGGCAATTACAGCGATCAGTGCCCCCGCAAGGCCATGAAACGCCGCACCGACGATTACAGCGAGAAGCGTCGGAACGAGCAGAAGTGTGGTCAAGTCCAGCAAGCACCCGGCGGTCGCCCCCATGAAGAGCTTGCGCACCGGCACGGGGTAGACAAAGAGCCGCGTGATATCCTGCGCTTCGTTGAGCTGGAAGCCTAGAATCGGCCCGATTGTCCAGATCCCGGCAACGAGCAGTAGTGCCCCCCGCAGAGCATTCTCCCCGAGAGTTACATCCAGCTTCACCAGCCCAAAGCCCAAGCCGCCCGCCAGCATAAGCGCGTAGGGTCCCAGAATAAGGAGCCCAATAATCGAGCCGATCAGCGTGCTCCGGCTCCGGGTAAAGCCCCGCAGAGTGAGCTTCCAGCGCAGCCAAAGAAGCTGCCTCAGAGCCATTTGAGGGTCTCGGTGCTGACGGCCTCCGGGGAGACGAGCTTGAGGAAGACATCTTCCAGGGCACCGTCTTCGCCCGCCTGCTCGCGCAGCTCCGCAATAGTGCCCTGACCGACCAGCTTGCCTTTTTGAATAATCGCAATGCGTGTGCAGAGCCGCTCAACCACTTCCATCACGTGCGATGTGAAAAAAATCGTCGTGCCGTGCTCCGTGAGCGTGTTGAGCACCCCACGGATGGCGCGCACTGAGATCGGATCAATGCCATTAAACGGCTCATCCAGAAAGAGCACACGGGGCCGATGAATGAGCGCTGCCGCCAGTGCGACTTTCTTTTTCATGCCCATCGAGTAGTCTACGATAAGTTTGTCCGCATCCGATGTCAGCTCCATCACACCCAGTAGGTCTTGTGTGCGCTCCTCGGTCTCGGTGCGCCCTAGGCCATACATCTGGCCTGCAAAAAGCAGCATCTCCCGCGCCGTGAGCCGCTCGTAGAGGCTGGTTTCCTCAGGGAGAATCCCAATCACGCGCTTTACCTCAAGCGGCTGGCTCGCCATGTCGTAGCCCGCCACGCGCATCTGTCCGCTGGTAGGCCGGAGCATCCCCGTGAGCATCTTGATGGTGGTGGACTTACCCGCACCGTTGGGGCCCAGAAACCCATAGAACTCTCCCTCGCCCACATCAAGATCAATCCCATCAACGGCGCGCTGCTTGCCGTAGTCTTTGATCAGGCCACGCGCTTGAATACTAATCTGCATGGTGTTAGAGAGCCTCAGGAGTGAGCGTTGGTTGCAGACGTTTACCGTGGGCAGGATGCTGCGAGTGCTTGCGAAAACCTTCCAGCTCGAAACTGCCATCATCGAAGACGCGCAGTGCACTGTAGCCACTATTCTCCGGACCACTGCCCTCAACCATCGCGGCGAGCGTGAGGTAGGGAATCCCGTTGATTATTATCTGTGCATTGTGGTGACTGTGGCCCATAAAGACCACGCTGACTTTCTTGCTCTGCTCCAGAATCTGCCGCACTTCGGGAGCGCTCTTGATGGTGTAGTGATTGCCCGGAGGCGTGTCGAGGCGCTGGTGCACAAAGACAACTACCGGACTGCTTGCTTTTTTGAGGGTTGTCTTTAGCCACTCCCGTTGCGCCGCGGGAATCTCGGTGTCAGTCCACTCAAAGGCTCCCTCGCCGTACGCCACTCCATCAGAGCGAAAGCAGGCATCCAGAAAAATGAGGTGAACCCCCTTGCGCTTCAGGGAGTAGTAGGATTTTTTCTGACCTACAATCGTCAGAAATTCTTGCTTTTTCAGGGTCGTGACACAGTGGTTCCCAAAGACATAGTGCCGCTCAGGAGCCATGGCCGTGAAAACCATGTTGATGCGCTTCAGGTACTCGCGCTCCCGCACCAGATCAGGTTTCCGGCGAGTATCAATCAGATCCCCTAGCTCCACGGCAATATCTACTTTTTCCTCGCGGAGAACGCACGCCGCCTCTTCTAGCTTCGTAAGGGACTCTTGATAGTAGCGGTTCGCGCGCGGAAACGCATCGGCGTAGTGTACATCCGTCACCAGCCCGATGGTCAGTAATCGTTTTGCCTCACTCATGCCCTCAGTCTATGCCGCTTTTTTCCTCGAAACCACTTTCAACGCGCCACGACGGCTTGCTTTAAGAGTCGTGTCTGGCTCCAGAGTTTGTCCCTCCGCCATAATTTGTCCCCCCGCCATAAAACGAAGCTTGCGGTCGGTCTTGTCCTGGTACATGCGCAGATCCGCCGCCGAGAGCAGTGTGGCACAGTCGCTCCCATCCTGAGGAAAGCAGGAAGTGCCGATGCTAACTCCGAGCCGCAGAGCACCCAGACGCGGGTGCAGAAGTCCAGGGTCGTAGGAGGTGATCGCGGCACGCACACGCTCCGCAATACGCTCCGCCTCCGCCATAGTAGCATCCTCTAAAATCAGCAGGAACTCATCTCCCCCGTACCGTGAGACAATATCCCGCTCCTTCACCGCGCCGCGCAGAAGCCCCGCCAGATCGCGCAGAACATCGTCGCCACGTGAGTGGCCAAAATTATCATTGACGGGCTTAAAATTATCCAGATCCAAGCAAAGAACAGCAAAACAACGCGCTTCGTCGCCTTCGGCACAGCGTTTTTCGACATACTGCGTTAGGAATCGGATATTGTAGAGATCCGTGAGCGGGTCAGTAAAGGCATGGTTTCGTGTTCGGTCGTAGAGCAGGCCGTTGTAGATCGCCATCGCGGCGCGCTCCGCGATCATCTCTAATAGGTGCTGGTCATGAACCGAAAATGCATCGGTTTGCTGGTGGAACAAGTTGATAGTTCCCAGCGCCTCTCCCTGATGGACAATAGGAACAATCAGCGCCGTATTGAGTGGCACCCATGGCGTCTGTGTTTGGCTGGTGATCAGCAAATCATCGTGATCAAACTCGCCCAGATAGGTCTGACGGGAACGAACGACCCCAAGAGAGCGGCTTTTCTGACCCGCCGTGCGGCAAGTCAGGAAGTGTTCCCGGTTCGTGCCCACAGCGGCCCGGGCAATTAGTGTCTCAGGCATGTCCTCCGCCGTAAGAAGAAACAAACAGGTGGTTCCCGGAAGGATCGCCTCCAGCTTACGGGCCAAAATATCCAGGGTTTCCGTCATTCCCATACTGGCGGAGAGAGTCTGCGCCACTTCGTAGAGCGCCCAGAGCTCCGACGAGGCCCGATGAATATCACGAGCGGCTTCATCCGCCTTGGTCGCATAAACCGGCACCTCTTTACGGCTAATCAGCGGTCCGTAGCCCTCACTCGCCATCGCCTGAACCACGCTATCAATCACCGCGAGAAAAGCCTGGGCTACGACGGGATCGAAGTGAGTCCCAATATTTTCTTGGATCAAGTTCAGAGCGCGCTCATGGGGCCAGGCATTCCGGTACGAACGGGTGGAGGTCAGTGCATCATAAACATCTGCGACACTCAGAATGCGGGCAAGAAAGGGAATATCCTCCCCTTTGAGCCCTTCGGGATAGCCCGTGCCATCCCACTTTTCATGGTGGTACTTCACCACGGGCAGGACGGGCCAGGGGAACTCCACGGGATCAAGAATCGCAGCCCCGATCTCCGGGTGCTTCTTAATCTTTTCAAACTCATCGTTGGTGAGCTTGCCCGGCTTGAGCAAGACATACTCCGGGACTCCCAGCTTGCCGATATCGTGCAGAAGGGCTCCTGTACGCAGCCCCTCAAGGTCGTTCTCGGAGAGCTGTAGGTACTCTCCCACCGCCACAGAGTAGCGCTGCACCCGCAAAATATGCTGGTGGGTGTACTGGTCTTTGGCATCAATGGCAAGCGCAAGGCTCTTAATGGTTGCAAGATAGAGATCGGCGAGCTGGGTCTGGCTGTTCTGGAGCTGCTCGATATGCTGCTGCTTCTCCCGAGTGCGAGCGGTGTGGGTCTCGTAGATCGTGTAGATCATGTAGGCGACGGGGCCGACCACCAGGGTGATGCTGAGCAGGCTCTCGCTCTTGCCCATAAAATACAGGGCTAGCCAGCTTGCGCCGCCGCCCGCCAGATAGCTGGGAAGCGTCCAGAGGAAGTTCTCTTTCCAAAGAGCCAGGAGGTTCTGCCGACTGCTCAGCGCGATAATCGTGGAGACACCGCCCGTGTTCATGGCGTAGTAGACCAGCGCCCCCACGATCACCGCGGGCAGGTGCATCAAAGTGAGAACAGACCTATCCGGAATCCACTGGCAGCTAGGCACGTGCAGCATTCCGAGCACAAGCCCCGACACTGTCACCTCAAGAGCGGACATCGCGACATTGAAGAGACGCTGGTAGGTAGGCTGCGTGAAGCAGCTCACCAGACAGTTAATACAGGCAACCAGAACGGCAGCGGCGGGACCAAAGTGCAGCATGGTCATGTAGCTGACCGTAAACCCGAGCGACAAAACCCCTACATCATCGTCGGAGCGGCCGCGTGTCAGACGAATCTTCTTGGAGCCAACCGCTCCCCCAAGGATGATAAAGAGTAATAAATGGGCCCCGGTATCGGCAAAATCGCCAGACAGCGCCCGCAGTATCAGTCGCCCCATTGCCACCAGTAACGCGATGGCTCCTGCCGTATAAACAGCACGAAGGTAGAGAGTGGCTGCACGTGGGAGTGTGTTCATCTTTCTGTAGTAAGTTTCCTAGTGTCATCATTGGCCACTCAGGGGTGCTTCAGCAGGGTCAAAAAGCCTCCCGCGCCGAAGCCAGTCTCCGGCCAGAGGCGGTAACAAGGAAAGTCTGCATGGGGTGAGCGGTGCATTTCGTGCGCGGGCAGCTCCTGCGCAGTCAGCTCAGGAAACCGTACCCGTAGCCAGGAAATCACGTCTTCGTTTTCCTCTTTTGCATAGGTACAGGTGGAGTAGAGAAGAAAGCCTCCCGGAGCGAGAAGCCGAACGGACTCCGCCAAGATGCGCTTCTGGCGGTTGGCACAGGAGTTGACATTGACCGGGTGGAAGGCCCCCGGGTTGTCCTGCCCCCGTGCCAGCAGCGACTGGCCCGAGCACGGCGCATCTACCAGCACGGTCCTCGCCTGCCCTGCAAACTCCTCCGCCAGCCGCGCGGGATCGGCGCAGCGGGTCTCGGCGGGCACGGCGCAGCGCTTCAGATTGCCCGTCAGCGGCCCGAGCCGCTTCCCGATCACTTCATTGGCAATCAGGCGCTCGGGAGCCAGCGCCCGGTGGGCAAAGACCGTCTTCCCCCCCGGCGCGGCGCAGACATCTACCACCGTCCCCCCTGTCGGCAAGCCGCAGAGCGCACTGGCCTCAAACACCGACGAGAGATCCAGACAATAGTAGGCCCCCTGATCGTGGAGCACGTGGCGACCGGGACGCTCACCGGGCGCGACAGCCTGCACAAACTCCGGCTGCCAGGGCGCGGGCGACAGGCTCGTAAACGGACTCTCGGCAGAGTCACCGAGCCAGAGCACAGCGGGCCGGGCACTCTTGCCCTCAGTGAGAGCGGCGAGAAACCCCTCGGGTTCAGGGGCAAGCTTAGCGGCCAGCTTGCGGGCATATTTATTGGGCATCGAACCCAAAGTGTACCCCTGCCAGAGGTACACTGAGAGCTGTCTCTATGCAAAAGCCCAAGAAGCCCCCGTTTGAAGTCACGCCCACCGTGATGCTCGGGTGCTGTGTCGCCATGTTTGCCTGGATGTTTCTCATGGGAATTCTGATGATGAGCCTCAAGATGGGTGCGGGCTCTCAGTAGAGCTGCGCCTGATGAGAAGCGCGGAGAATACACTTGCCACCAGGCAGACGACAGCAAGCGCGGCGAACGCGCCGTTCCAGCCCAGCGCGACGGCGAGGCGGGCGACGGCTTCTCCCGCCAGAATCGCGCCGAGATAGCCCATACCATCTATGATTCCATTCACGCTCGCGGCCTGCTTGGGTGCCACCAGATCCAGCGCCGCCGCGCCCACGGAGTAGGCATAGGGGCCACCCGACACTAACCCGGAGAGCGCAACCAGAGCGAAGGCGATCTGAGGTGTGCGTGCCAGCAGAAATCCAGCCATTGCCAGCGCGGTGAGTAGCAGGCCCACCAAGAGGAGCTTCTGTCGCCCCTGACTCCCGATCCTATCGCCCCAAATGCCAAACCCGACCGCACTCACGCCGCCCATGAGCGGGTAGAGCCCGCTTGCCAGTGCCGCATTGCCCTGGCTCAGCCCGATTCCTGTGAAGTAAACCGGCAGCCACTCAGAAAGTGTGACATTGACCAGCGTGAAGCCAAATGCTGCGACACAGATGCAGAGAAATGCAGGACGGGCAAAAAGAGCGCGTACAGGAATCGGCTCGTGGGCTTCCTGCGCCTGCTTGACCTCTGGGGCAACCGGTCGCTCTCGGAGAAACAGTGCACAGAGCAAGAGGATCAGCAGCAACACGCCCGCCGATGCCAAGTACACGCCGCGCCACTCCCCACCCGTCGCCAGGAGCCGGGCCTGTGCCGCACGGGCAAGCGCGTCGCCAAAGAGCCAGGAAAGCGAGACAATCCCCATCGCCTTGCCGTAATTTCCCGCCGTGAACCAGCTCCCCACAATGCGCACCGCCGACGGCCACCCCACCGCCTGAAAGAGCCGGTTTGCTACCCAGCAAACACCAAAGAGCCCGATGCTCGTACTCCGGCTAAACGCGACGGTCGCCAGTGCAGCCCCCAGCCCCCCGAGCAGAAACGCGGGGACGCCGCCGAGCTTGTGCACCACCCGCCCCGCCAGAAACTTCCCACAGATCCCCGCCACCACGCCAATTGTCGCGATCCGCCCCAACGCCACCGTGGCGGCCTCCGACGTCATCCCCAGCCGCGCCAGCTCCGCAAGCTGCGAGGGCCGCCCCACGGAGAAGTTCGTTCGGCAGAAGTAGTAGGCCGTGTAGCCCAGAATGAGGAGAAGCGCCATCCGCCACGCCGGGCGCTCAGAGTTTGTCACAGATGCATTGTACCGACTACGCGGCGCGTGCCAGAGCCTGAGGAGCAGAGAGGCGCTCGACAGCGGCGACACAGTCGGCATCCAAAGCGACTCCCGCCTCTTTTTTGAGGAGGGAAAGTGCTTTCTCGTGTGGCATGGCCTCGCGGTAAGGACGAGAGGCGGTCAGCGCGTCGTAGATATCGGCGACGGCGAGAAGGCGCATTTCCAGATCGAGTTTCCCCCCCCGTCAATCCCAGGTGGTAACCGGTGCCATCGAGTTTTCCGTGATGCGCCGCCGCGATCTCAGTGATGCGCCTTCTCGCCGTCGGTAAGGCGACTGGGTTTGTCCAAAATCAGATTGGGAATCGCAAGCTTCCCCAGGTCGTGGAGGAGTGCAGCGCGGCGCAGGGTAGCACACCGCACCTCCCCGATACCCAGCGTTTTTGCAAGCTGCTCGGCATAGTCCGCCACGCGGAGCGAGTGCTCCCCGGTAAACGACGACTTGGCATCCACAATTTGTGCAAATGCCGCACAGACACTATCCAGGCTCGCCTCAGTGACTTGGCGGTGGAGGCGCTCGCTGGTCTTGAGGCGTAGGAGCACCTCGGGCTGGTTTCGCACGCCGTCCCAGAAGGTTGTATCGCAGGCAAATGCCTGCGCCGCTCGCACCAGCTCGGGGTCAAACCAGGTTCCGGAGCGCTGCGCCAGGACTTTGTAAGCACGCACCGTTCCGTAGGTCGTCGCAAAAACCTCCAGAGTCTGAGAGAGGCAGGCGATCCGGGCGAGCAACGGAATCGTGTTGCCTCTCCGATGGTAGGGAGCCCCCTCGCCGTCCCAGTGCTCATCGAGTGCATGGATCGCCTCAGAGACAGCCGGACTCAGCCCCAGCAGATTTGCAATCTCCGCGCCGCGTGTGCAGCGCGCCTCGGTGAGCACATCCATCACGCGCACGGGCTGGCGAGAGAGTTCCTTGAGCTGTGCAATGCGCTTTGCCAGCCCCTCTTGCGGTGCCGCGTGCCGGAGTGCGAACTTGATCGCCTCACTCATACGCCGCCAGTCGTGGATCTTGGAGTCTTGCTTGGCGAGCAGCTCATTGCCCCCAAAAAGAGCGAACATGCGCGCCGCATTGCTGGAGCATCCCGCATCTTTGAGCAGCAACGCCAGATGCAGATTGTCCCGCTCTTCCCCCACGATCCCCAGCTCCCGCGCCAGCCGCAGCCCGATCAGGCACGTACGGACAGCATGGCCCATCGGCTGGCCTTCAGTGAGATCCAGAGCGTAAGAAAGCGAGGCCAGCAGCGTGACCAAAGAGAGAGGCTGTTCAGAAATCGTCATGTTGCCCACTCTATATTCGGATACTGCCTTTTGTCGCACAAGCCCTACAACAAAAAACTTCGGCATCTGGGTAAGCGACGGGAAGACTCCGGTGGGCAAGGGGCACAATCAGATAACCAGGAGATTCACGACCTGACGATACTAACCATTAAAAGCAGGGTACAAATAACGTAACTACACACCGCTCGCGCCATCCACAGATTTGAGGTAGGATACCACCTAAGGATATGACCGAGAAAGAGGCAAACGCACTTTATAACCAAGGACGAGAAGTCGTCGTGGCTTGCCTTGTCGAGATGGCAAACCGACTCAAGGCCATCGAAGCACGGCTCAATCTCAACTCACAAAATTCGTCCAAGCCACCTTCCACCGATCAGAAGAAGACAAACAAGAACCGAAGCCTCAGGGAAAAATCAGGACGAAAACCAGGGGCACAGCCGGGACATAAGGGCAAAACTCTGGAGAAGGTGGACAATCCCGACGAGGTTATCCCGCATCGGCCCGAGGTGTGT
>NZ_JAYVPL010000007.1:0-35318 GCF_043757465.1 Armatimonas sp. | reverse complement strand
CTGCGTCATCCCGCGCGGATACAGCCTGTTGTTGGCACCACCAGCCCGGAGCGTGTCAAGCAGGTGGCGCTTGCCTCAGGGGTCGCACTGACACGACCGCAGTGGTACGAGATCTACCGGGCCGCTGGCAACACGCTCCCCTAAGTGTCTTTGTGCTCTGGTGCCGGAGGCTGTTTTTCTGGTGCCGGAGGCTGTTTCAAGGTGAGGTACGCCAGGATTGATGCCGCGAGCATCAGGCCCGCTGCGGTGTAGAGACCGGGCCAGAACGCGCCACCGTGACGGGCTTTCAGGTTGCCCATCACGAAGGGGCCGATGAATCCTCCCAGGTTTCCCACGGAGTTGATGAAGGCGAGTCCGCCTGCTGCGGCCCCTGCGCCCAGCAGGTTGGTCGTCACCGCCCAGTACGAACCCGCGGCGATCCGCTCACCCAGTGCCGTTATCGAGAGCGCCACAATTACGCCCGAAGCCGTGGGCATGAAGACGCAGAGCAAAAAGCCCAGACTGGCAATGGAGTACCCGACAACAACATGCAGGCGGCGGCGGCCGGTTCTGTCGGAGTGGTGCGATGCCAGCAGCATAGAGATCGCTCCTACAATCGCAGGGATCACCCCGATGGTTGCCACAAAAGAATCCGTCCAGAGACCGCCACTGCGTGCCTTGAGAAGCTGTGGCCCGAAAAATCCGATTGCGTTCCCGGCAGTCGCGGTCAGGATGAAGATCAGGCACAGGTGAAGGACGCGCGGATCGGTGAGCGCTTTGCGCCAGCTTAGGTGCGGAACGCGGTGCTGGGTCTGGGTATCGTGCTCCAGCTGATTGGCGAGCCACTGTTTTTCCGGCTCGGTCAGCCAGGGGGCTTTTTGGGGAGTGTCGGGCAGAAAGCGCAGAACTGCCAGGCTCAGCAGAATGGACGGAATCCCCTCGATCAAGAAAAGCCACTGCCAGCCTGCCAGCCCATGCCAGCCGTGGAGTTTGAGCAGCAAGCCACCCAGCGGCCCGCCGAAAAGCCCCAGGATCGCTGTCAATGCGAGAAAACGAGAGATCACCCGTGCCCGAAGCGCAGCGGGAACCCAGTAAGTCAGATACAGCAAGACCCCCGGATAGAATCCGGCTTCCGCTAGCCCCAAGAGAAATCGCAGGGAGTAGAAACTGACGGGAGTGTGGACAAACATCATGCTAGCGGAGATCAGCCCCCAGGTCACCATGATGCGCGCGATCCACTTACGTGCCCCCACACGCTCCATAATCAGGTTCGATGGCACCTCGAAAAGAAAGTAGCCGATAAAGAAAATGCCTGCTCCCAACCCGTAGACTTTATCGCTGAAGGCAAGGTCTTTCTGCATGGTGAGGGCGGCAATACTGACATTGCCTCTGTCCAGTAGACAGAAAACATAGAGAATCGCCAGGAAGGGGATCAGGCGTGTCATCATCTTTGCGACGACCGTGCGCTCCAGCGCCTTGGACTCCTCCGAATTCGAGTCAAACATGATGGTTTTTATTCCTCTTCTCAAACCATGCGGTGAAGTCAGTGCGCATCGCATCGGTCCAGCTGCCATCTACCTGGCCCGAGGTGTACTTGCCCTCTCGAATGCGCTGCTGCCCCCACTCGTCCTCGTAGCGAATCTTCTCCGAGCGCTCCACCACTTCCTGCACTAAATGCGGCGGGATAAAGACCACTCCGGAGCACGATCCCAGCACGACATCGCCCGGCAGAACCGTCGCCTCCCCGATCCGAATCGCTCCGTTCATGCTGTTCAGGGTCACATCGGCAATTCCAGAGGCGTCTACGCCCCGTGCAAAAATGGCAATATCAGGAATCTCCTGAAGGCGTGCCAGATCGCGGATGCCCCCATGGATCACCATGCCGGTCTTGGAGCGGTTGGCGATTGCCGTTCCCAGATTATCCCCTGCAAACGTTCCCTCTTTCACCTTGCCAAAGAGATCCACGACGATCACATCGTCTTCGGTCAGCGTGTCAATCACAAAGGAGTTGTGTAGCCCTATCCGCCCCTGCTCCGTTCCCCACTCCTGAACCACCGCGTGCAGATCGGGGCGGGTGTGCACGTACGCCGCCGTGACTGCCCGCCCAACCAGCACGCGATCTGGGTGGATATTGAGCCAGTTACCCTCGTACTGGTACTTGTAGCCGTGGCCCTTTAGCACGCCCCAGGCCTCCTCGACCGTGACGGCTTTCATGCGCCGCAATAGATCATCTGGCACGCGCGGACGGCCATCCGGGAACCGCTCGAACGGGTTCAGTCGGGTTAAGTGCACGATATCGTCATAACGATTCAGCCACATTGCTTGTTTTCCTCTTAGCTCCAGAGCCGGTCCGCGGAGGTCTCGTCGTCCCACTCAGGCGTCGGCTCAAAGTAGCGCTCGTCTAGTAGGTGCTGGATCGCGACCTCGTCTTTGAGCGTGATGCCCAGCCCGGGCGCGTCGGGCACCTTGATAAATCCGTTCTCGACAATCGGCTTGCTGATGCCCTCCACCAGATCGTCCCACCAGGGAACGTCTACGGAGTGGTTCTCCAGCACCAGAAAGTTCTCCGTTGCCGCCGCGCAGTGGACATTGGCCATACACGAAACGGGCGTTCCGGCAAAGTGCATCGCCATCGGCACCCCAAACTCCTGCGCCGCATCCCCGATCTTCTTGGTCTCCAGAATCCCCCCGGAGGTCGCGAGATCCGGGTGGATGATGTCCACGGCACTACGGCGGCAGAGCTCGATAAATCCCTCTTTGAGATAGATGTCCTCGCCCGTGCAGGTCGGAAGCTGCACCGTGTCGGTGATGCGTTTCCAGAGATCGGTGTACTGCCAGGGAATGAGATCCTCCAGCCACGCCAACTGAAACGGCTCCAGTGCACGGCCTAGTCGGATGCAGGAGTTCACCCCGACATGCCCGAAGTGATCCGCCGCAAGGGGGATCTCCCAACCGATCAGCCGCCGCACCTCGGTTATGTACTCCACGCACTGCGCGATTCCCGCGTCGCTGATCTCCATTCCGGTGAACATGTGCTGCGTGTTAGACACGTCCTTCAGGGTCAGGTGTGGCGGGAGGGGCGGGCTCCCGTAGAGAGTTTCAAGCGTTCCCTTTGCTCGGTTTCCCCGGATGAAATCCATCTTCAGGAACGTGAATCCCTGGTCCATCCGCCGCTTCAGGCGCTGCGCGGTCACCGCCGGGTCGGGGTCGAGATCCGTGTCGGCATAGACACGGATTTTATCGCGGAACTTGCCCCCGAGTAGCTGGTAGACCGGGACACCGTAGTGCTTCCCCACAATATCCCAGAGCGCCATCTCAACCGCGCAGACTCCACCGGCCTGCCGGGCATGGTGCCCAAACTGCTTGAGCTTGCGAAAGAGGCGGTCTACGTCCAGGGGGTTCTCCCCCAGGAGGCGGCTCTTGAGCATCAGGGCGTAGGTTTTACTCGCACCGTCGCGCACCTCGCCCAGGCCATACAGCCCCTCTTGATTGGTGTCTATACGGATCAAAGGACAGGTCATCGGTGCCTTGGTGATAACCGCGACTCGCAGATCCGTAATCTTCAGTGATTTCATTATTTCTCTCCGAACTATTCCGCCAGCCGCGCCGCCTTTTCCTCCTCACGCCCCTTAAGTTAGCGTGTTATGGGGGAGTGTGTTAGCGTGTTATGGGGGAGTGGCTTGCCCCTGAAGGACGAAAACACGATGCCCACGGATGCCATCGCGCTGGTCGGCAAAGAGCGGATGTAGTGTGTCGGTGAGGGTGAGCGTGGGGCGCAGGCTGAGGCTGCGTAGCTGGAGCAGGGCGGGTAGGCCGCGCATATCGAGCATGTTGGGGAGCGCATTGCTGAGGATCGCTTCAAACGGCGCCGCACTGCCCTGGTCTTCGTCGCGCCAGAGCTTCACAATACTCGCAAAGTCCGCCTTGCTTACCTCCGCCCAGCACCCAATGGCGAAGTTCTGGTCGCGGTCATGGACAACGAAGGGCAGCACGCAGCGGACGAAGTGGCGCTTGGCATCCAGAACGCAGAGGTCCTCATTGGCCTTGACCCGGTAGCTCCACGCTGTTTTAGGCACCCGCGCCACCTCGTCGGGCCAGCGGAAGATCGGCTCCAGTAGCTCCATCGGGTGCCACTGCCCACAGTCTGCACACTTCTGCATTCCCGTGTGATCGCTCATGCTCTCAGTATAGCAAATCTTGCGCCCAGAGGCTCTTTAGGTGGGATAAAATAGACCATGTCTGCACTATCCGCGGAGCCCACCTTCTTACCTCTCCAGGTCGAGCGGGGAACCCAGCGTCTTCTCTGGACCCGCACCGCAATCCGCCGCCTGACAGCCAGTGGCCTGCTGGATGCGGAGCGCTATGAGCTGTTTGAGGGAGATTTGACTGAAAAAATGAAGAACCGTCGTCACACGATCACCCTCCGCCGCGTCCGCCAAGCACTTTTGGCATTTTTTGCGGAGGAGTATCTCCAGGCAGAGGCTCCCGTCGAGGTCGCTCCGGAAGACAATGAGACCAGCGCTCCGGAGCCTGATCTTGTCGTGTTGACTCGCCCCGACGAAGACTTTCTGGATACGAACCCCGGTCCCGCAGACATCGCTCTGCTCATCGAAGTGGCCGACTCCACGCTTCGCCGTGACCTGGGCTCCAAAGCACGTCGCTACGCCGCCGCCCGGATTCGGGAGTACTGGGTCGTGGATGTTGAGAACCGTAAGCTTCATGTCCACCGTGAGCCACAAACCGACGGCTGGGCAAGCATCACCGTGCTCGACGAAACGGAAGTCGCCAGCCTTCTTGCTGCTCCCCATGCAAACATTCCCCTTGCAGAACTCTTCCCAGCACAGTAAAACCATTGGAGCAAACCCCGTCTTTCTGGACTCACTGATCGCTGATAATGACAGAGCAAACTATCGAAGAAGAGCTGATCGCAAAACTGGGCGATCTGAAGTACACCTACCGCGACGACATTCACGACCGCGCCGCGCTGGAAAACAACTTCCGCAAGCACTTTGAGGAGCTCAACCGTGTCCGACTGACGGATAGCGAGTTTACTCGTCTGCTGGAGCAGCTCGTCACGGCTGATGTCTTTGCCGCTGCTCGCACTCTACGCGAGATCAACAGCTTCGTTCGCGATGACGACACGCCCCTCAACTACACTCTGGTCAATATCAAGGATTGGTGCAAAAACACCTTCGAGGTGGTCAATCAGTTCCGCATGAACACGGCCAATAGCCACCACCGCTACGATGTGCTTCTCTTGATCAACGGTGTTCCCCTAGTGCAGATCGAGCTGAAGAACCTGCAAATTAGCCCGCGCCGTGCGATGCAGCAGATTGTGGACTACAAGAGCGATCCGGGCAACGGCTACACCCGCACTTTGTTGTGCTTCCTGCAACTGTTTATTGTCAGCAACAAAACGGATACCTGGTACTTTGCCAACAACAACGACCGACATTTTCGGTTCAATGCTCAGGAGCAGTTTCTCCCGCTCTACCAGTTCGCCGCCGAGGACAATTCAAAGATCACCCATCTGGACGACTTCGCGGAGGCGTTTCTCTCCAAGTGCACTCTGAGTGAGATGATCAGCCGGTACATGGTGCTGGTCGCCAGTGAGCAGAAGCTGATGGTGATGCGCCCCTACCAAATCTACGCCGTCAAGGCGATTGTGGAGTGCATTGGGCAAAATAGCGGCAATGGCTATATCTGGCACACGACGGGTAGCGGCAAGACACTCACGTCGTTTAAGGCATCCACACTCCTCAAAGACAACCCGGAGATTAAGAAGTGCCTCTTTGTGGTGGATCGGAAAGACCTGGACCGGCAGACACGCGAGGAGTTCAATAAGTTCCAGGCGGGGTGCGTGGAGGAGAACACGAATACCGAGTCGCTGGTACGACGGCTGCTCTCCGACGATACCGCCGATAAGGTGATTGTGACGACGATCCAGAAGCTGGGGCTGGCGCTGGATGACAAGAACACCTACAAAACACGCCTGGAGCCTCTCCGTGATACGCGGGTGGTCTTGATCTTCGATGAGTGCCACCGCTCGCAGTTCGGGGAGAACCACAAGGCCATTAAGGAGTTCTTCCCCAAAGCGCAGCTCTTCGGCTTTACAGGGACTCCGATCTTTGAGGAGAACGCACGCTCTACCCAGGTTCAGGGCCAGCAAGCCTTCTACAAGACCACCGAGGACATCTTTCAGCAGCAGCTCCATGCCTACACGATCACCCACGCTATCGAGGATCGGAATGTCCTGAAGTTTCACATCGACTACTACAAGCCCGAAGGCGCAAACCAGCCCAAGCCCGGCGAGGGGATTGCGAAGCGTAAGGTGGTGGAGACGGTTCTGGCAAAGCACGATGCTGCGACCAATGGGCGTAAGTTCAATGCGATCCTGGCAACGGCTTCGATCAACGATGCTATCGAGTACCACGCGCTCTTTAAGACCCTTCAAGCACAGAAGCAGACCGCCGACCCGAACTTTGTGCCGCTGAATATCGCCTGCGTCTTCTCGCCGCCCGCTGAGGGCAACCGGGATGTCCAGCAGATTCAGGAAGACTTGCCGCAGGAGAAGGCGGATAACGCGGTCGAGCCGGAGAAGAAGAAAGCGGCACTGAAGGCGATCCTCGCGGACTACAACACGCGCTTTGGCACGAACCACAGTCTCAATGAGTTCGATCTGTACTATCAAGACGTGCAGAAGCGTATCAAGGACCAACAGTACCCGAACTCCGACCTTCCCCACACGCAGAAAATTGATGTGACAATCGTGGTGGATATGCTACTGACGGGCTTTGACTCGAAGTACCTGAACACGCTCTACGTGGATAAAAACCTGAAGTTCCACGGGCTGATTCAGGCGCTCTCCCGCACGAACCGAGTGCTCAACGATACGAAGCCCTACGGCAATATCCTGGACTTCCGCCAGCAACAAGACGCGGTGGATGCCGCCATTGAGCTGTTCTCCGGGGCGAACAAAACGCGCGCCAAGGAAATCTGGCTGGTGGATAAAGCGCCCGTGGTGATCGCGAACCTCACCCTGGCAGTCAAGCGGCTGGATGCCTATCTGTTCTCCCAAGGGCTGGAGTTTGCCCCGGAGCAGGTGGCGAACCTGAAGGGCGATGCGGCGAAAGCGCAGTTTATCAACCTGTTCAAGGAGATTCAGCGCCTCAAGACGCAGCTCGATCAGTACACCGATCTGACCGAGGAGAATGCGGCCACTATCGCGGCGGTACTCCCTCCCGATACCTTGCAGGCGTTCCGTGGCGTCTACTTGGACTTGGCGCAGCGGCTGAAGGCACAGCAAGAGAAGGCCGAGAAAGCGGACAAGCCCCCCGAGGACGACACTGCCGGACAACTGGATTTTGAGTTCGTGCTGTTTGCGTCGGCGGTGATTGACTACGACTACATCATGGGCCTGCTCGCTCGCTTCTCGCAGCAGACAGCGGATACGGTAGAACTCTCGCCCGCGCAGCTTATCGGCCTGATCGAGGCGGATGCGAAGTTTATGGACGAGCGCGAGGTGATCGTGGCCTATATCCGAACGCTGGAGCAGGGCACGCCGCTGGACGAGAAGGCGATTCGGGCGGGCTACGAGCGGTTCAAAGCGGAGCGCAACGATACAGAGCTGGCCCAGATCGCCGAAACGTATGGGCTGGAGTTCGCGCCGCTGAAGGGGTTTGTGGAGATGATCCTGCGCCGGATGATCTTCGATGGCGAGCAGCTCACGGAGCTTCTGGTGCCGCTGGCGCTGGGGTGGAAAGCCCGGACGAAAAAGGAGCTGGCGCTGGTGGAGGAGCTAGGGCCGTTTCTGCGGAGACTGGCGCAAGGTCGGGAGATTTCGGGGCTGAGTGCGTATGAAGAGTAAGAGGAACGGGGCGGCAAAACTCTCAGCAGTGCTGAGAGAATTACAGCCCCCGCATAGACCATCGTTCAGGCAGCTAGGTACTTGGTGCCTCAATCATCACGAGTTTTTTTCATGAATCGCCAATCCGCCCACTGAAAGTAGGCGTCTTGAGTGGCTTCGTTCCTCAGCCGCAAAGCCCGTGCCGGGCTGGGGAGTTTTGGAGCCCGGCACGGGCTTTGCGGCGCTTGCGCCACTGAAGACGCCGGTTTTTAACCGGCGGCAGACGATTCGTGAAAAAGGCTCATCACAAGAACCTATTCCGCCAGAAGTTCTTGCCAGGACTCGACTTCCATGAGCCGATCCATCCAGGCGTGGAGCCGCCCCAGCGAGGCACGGTCCAAGATGCCACGGATCGAACTGTCAGGAGCACCCAGACGGCGCACACCGAACCGAAGAAGTGTCTCCCGTGCTTCTTCTGTGCGCCCTTTCGCTTCCCCGTCCGCTAAAATTTTCTGATAGGTACTTGATTCTCTCATCTGTGCCACTACCTTTCCCAAAAGCGCCTCGGACTCACCGGCATCAAACCGCAAGCCCGAGAGTAAATAGGTGCTCGCCCAGAGCTCCTCGCTCTCCCGCTCCGATGCTTCTGCCCGAACCCGCTCCTCCATTTGCTCAACAACTGCCTCGGCGCTCGTCCCACTCAGATTTGACAGAAGCGCCAAAGGCAAGGTCGCCAGCCCACCGGCTAGAATCGTCTGCGCCGCGAGCTGCCAGAGCCGTACCACCCCGTATTCAAAGTGCAGGTAGACAGAGCTGTCGGGGCGCATCAGCTCCAGCACTCCCGTCAGGCGCGGGCTATCGGCATCGGGGCGCAGCAAGATCACGTAGCTCAGAGTCGCCCGACGCGTCTTCATCACCGCGATTCCGTTGTAGCGCAGAAGCCGCTCGGGAACCGCCGCGCCATCGTGCCCACTCTGGAATTCGATATGTGCGACGTAGGGCCGCGCCGCTTCGACCTCGATAAGCCGATCCGCTTCGGTGGAGACGGTCGCCAGGTCGGAGTCTATCACCTGGCAGTGGGTGAAAGGCAGACCGAGAAACCGAAGCCAGTCTTCCGGCCCAAAGTCCACCAGAACCTTGGTGGTCGCATCAAACGGAGTCGCCATTTACAGCCCCTATTGTACCGCCCCTCCACAAGCGACGCAGGGCGCTCTGTCATCCTGCCGCCGCCGGTCTGGTACAATCGGACGCGTGGAGCAAGAAGAGCCTATCGGCAAAATCACAGGGAGTTTCGTCTGGATGTGCGTCGCTGGTGGAGGAGCTAGGGCCGTTTCTGCGAAGGCGGGCGCAAGGTCGGGAGATTTCGGGGCTGAGTGCGTATGAGGAGTAAGGGGAACGGGGCGATGGTGGAGGAAGTGGAAGAACAGGGAGTAACGCCCAAACTACGTTTTCCTGAGTTCCAGGGGGCGAGTAAGTGGAAGGTAAAGCCCTTGGACGACATTTGTAACTTTCTCAATAATCGAAGAAAACCAATTTCTAGCAGTGATAGAGAACGTGGGGTTTATCGCTATTATGGGGCTAGCGGAATAGTTGATTACGTGAAAGATTTCATCTTCAATGAGAGATTATTACTGATTGGTGAAGATGGTGCTAAATGGGGCGGATTTGAGAAAACAGCATTTATTGTTGAAGGAAAATACTGGGTAAACAATCACGCTCATGTTATTAAAACACAAGGAATTAATGATTCTCTCCTTGAAAATTACATAAATATGCTTGATCTCGGACCTTATGTAACAGGTGCAGCTCCACCAAAATTAACATTGGGAAAACTAAAAACAGTACCAGTCCCAGTTCCTGAATCAACAAAAGAACAGCAAAAAATCGCCGATTGTCTTTCTTCCCTCGACGAACTAATCACCGCACAAACCCAAAAGCTCAACGCGCTCAAGACGCATAAAAAAGGGTTGATGCAGCAGCTATTCCCGGCAGAGGGCGAGACGGTGCCAAAACTGCGCTTTCCTGAGTTTCGGGAGGCGGGGGAGTGGGATTTTCAGCCTTTGGGGGTGCTTGCTGAAAACCTAGATAACCGGAGAATTCCTGTGACCGGAGGCGACAGAGTTCGAGGGAAGATTCCGTACTATGGAGCATCCGGGATTGTTGATTATGTCAATAATTTTATTTTTGATGAAGATTTACTTTGTATTTCAGAAGATGGTGCCAATTTAGTTGCGAGAACATCACCCATTGCATTTTCAATCTCAGGAAAGACATGGGTAAACAATCATGCTCATGTCTTAAGATTTAAGAATAGCGCAACTCAAAAGCTAGTTGAGGACTATCTGAACTCCGTGTCCCTAGAGGATTTTCTAACTGGAATGGCACAGCCAAAGCTAAATAAAGCGATGCTTGATGCTATCCCCATTCCCATGCCCGAAAAAGATCAAGAACAAGAAAAAATCGCCAATTGTTTGTTTTCCATTGACGAAAAAATTACCGCACAAGTGCAAAAAATTCAATCGCTGAAGACTCATAAAAAAGGGTTGATGCAGCAGCTTTTTCCGGTTTTGGACGAGGTTTTACCTCCCCCCACGGCGACAGCGCCGTGACCCCCTCCGGCTCTCGGTCGTTCCTCCCTGCGAAGGGGGACAGGGGGATACTAACCCCTTCGCGGAGCCGGAGGGGTCGGCGAGCCTAAGAACCTATCCTTAAATAGTTTGGTATGATGAATGCTAGGAGAATAATATCAATGTCACGCGCACTGCAATCCTGGCAAGTATCAGAGGCTTTCTGGCAGGTCGCTGAGCCACTCCTCCCAAAACCAACACGAGACCCCAACAAACAATACAAACGAAAACCGGGCGCAGGACGAAAACCTATGGAGCCTAAACGAGTCCTACAAGCTATCTTTTTCGTCCTCAGAACCGGCATCCAGTGGAAAGCACTACCCAAAGAAGTGGAAAGCACTACCCAAAGAAATGGGAAGTGGCAGTGCCGTGCATAAGTACTTCCAAGACTGGCAAGAGGCAGGATTCTTCCTGGAATTGTTCCGAGCAGGGCTACTGGAGTATGAGGAATGCAGAGGCATTGACTGGCAATGGCAAAGCATTGACGGCTGTAAAGTAGAATCCCCCTTGGGTGTGGACGCGGTGGGTCCCAATCCGGTGGATCGGGGAAAAAAATGGGTCAGCCCGTCACACCCTCTGCGACGGACGGGGCGTGCCTCTGAGTGTAGTGATAGCGGCTGCCAACCGCAATGATGTGACGCAGTTGGCGGCAGTGCTTGAAGGCAAGGTAGTCTGCCAAACTCTTGTGCCGGGTCGTGGTTGGATTGTGGAGAATCTGTGTGCAGACAGTGGATACATGGGCAAGGAAGCGGAGGCTTTGATGCGTGGTGCGGGTTATATTCCTCATGTGGTGCCTCGCGGTGAGGAGAGGAAATTGAAAGATGCTGCCTGGGCTGCTCAGAAGGAATCTGGCACGGTTGCTGAGGGTTATCGTGCTCGTCGTTGGGTTGTTGAGGTCTCGCACAGTTGGTTTAACTTGTTTCGTAAGTTGACGATTCGCTACGAGAAGAAGGCCAAGAACTGGTTGGCGCTGCATCATTTAGCGGCTTGTGTGATTGCGCTCCGGAAAATTACGCTTCCCGATGGCACTAATTTTATTTACGGATAAGTTCTAAGCGAGCCGGGGGAGGCAATTCTCCCACCACGACAGCCACACCACAACCATGAACCAACAAAACGCCAAAATGGGAACGCACTGCGTTCCGAATTGAACAGAACCTCATTGTCCCCCCGTCGGACGGGGGTTAGGGGGTAATAACACCATGAACGAACAACTAAGCAAGCAACTGGGCACCACCCTCTGGGCTATCGCCGATCAGCTACGGGGCGCGATGAACGCCGACGACTTCCGCGACTACATGCTCTCGTTTCTCTTTTTGCGCTACCTCTCCGACAACTACGAAGCCACCGCTAAAAAAGAGCTGGGAGGCGACTACCCCGCGCTGGAGAAAGATGACAACCGCACGCCCTTAGCGGTCTGGTACAAGCAGAACCCCTACGAGCGCGAGGACTTTGAGAAGGCGCTGCGCCGCAAGGTGCACTATGTCATCAAGCCCGAGTACCTCTGGAGCGGCATTGTCGAGCTGGCGCGCACCGACAATCGGGAGCTACTCGACACCCTGCAAAAGGGCTTCAAGTACATCGAGGAAGAGTCCTTCTCCAGTGCGTTCAACGGCCTGTTTTCGGAGATCAACCTCGCCTCCGAGAAGCTCGGCAAGAACTACGGCGAGCGCAACGACAAGCTCTGCGGCGTCATCCGCCGCCTCAACGACGGGCTGACGCAGTTCTCCACCGACACCGATACCCTCGGCGATGCCTACGAGTACCTCATTGGTCAGTTCGCCGCCGGTTCCGGCAAGAAAGCGGGCGAGTTCTACACCCCCCAGCAGATTTCCAGCATCCTCTCCCAAATTGTGACGCTGGATAGCCAGGACCCCGCCACCGGCAAGAAAAAGCACCTGGAGAGTGTCTTCGATCTCGCCTGTGGCTCCGGCTCGCTCCTGCTCAATGTCCGCAAGCAGCTCGGCGCAAACGGAGTCGGGAAGATCTTTGGGCAAGAGAAAAACGTCACCACCTACAACCTCGCCCGGATGAACATGCTCCTCCACGGGGTCAAAGACACCGAGTTTACGATATTCCACGGCGACACCCTCACCAACGACTGGGATCTGCTCCAGGAAGCCAACCCCGCTAAAAAGCCCCAGTTCGATGCCGTGGTCGCCAATCCGCCGTTTAGCTACCGCTGGGAGCCCACCGAGGCAATCGGCGAGGATGTCCGCTTTAAGAACTACGGCCTCGCGCCCAAGTCCGCCGCCGACTTCGCCTTTCTTTTGCACGGCTTCCACTACCTGAAGCACGAGGGCACCATGGCAATTATCCTGCCCCACGGCGTACTGTTCCGGGGCGGCGCAGAGGAGCGCATCCGCACCAAGCTCCTTCGCGACAACCACATAGACACCGTAATCGGCCTGCCCGCCAACCTCTTCTTCTCCACCGGAATCCCCGTCTGTATCCTCGTGCTGAAAAAGTGCAAGAAGTTCGACGACGTGCTGATCATCAACGCCGCCGAGCACTTCGAGAAAGGCAAGCGCCAGAACCAGCTCACCACTGAGCACATCAGCAAGATCGTGGATACCTACCAGTACCGCAAGGAAGAAGACCGCTACTCCCGCCGTGTCCCCCTGGAAGAAATAGCCAACAATGGCTACAACCTGAATATCTCCCGCTACATCAGCACCGCCAAAGCAGAAGGTGAAATTGACCTCACGGAGATAAACGCCCAGCTCGTCGCCCTAGAAGAGCAGATTCAGATAGCCACCAGCAAGCACAACAGCTTCCTCAAAGAGCTTGGACTCCCGCTTCTGCCAGAATAAAAAAACGTCCTTATTGTCCCCCCGCCGGGCGGGGGTTAGGGGGTTGGCTGGCAAAACAAAATGACCATGCAACCTTTCTGAGCCGCCTATGTCAGAGAGAGTGCAGGAGCTTTGGGGGAGTTTACGGAATGTTCCGTCGAGTGTGCAGAACCTTCCGTCGAGTGCTCCCTGAGTTTCTGTAACAACGCAGTAGGAGAAAAAGAGTATGCCAGAGACGACAGAGACCACGCCGGACGTTCCGGCGACCGTGACGAAGACCCGGAAGATGACGCACCGGACTATCGCGAGTAAGCTACGCCGCGTAGAGCTATTGCTAGACGGTACAGAGAGTAGCCCCGAGATTATCGCGCTGGTGGAGCCGTTCGGATACACGGTGCAAAAGCGGGCGGAGGGGCGGGCGCTGCTGCTGGCGACGCAGACACAGCTCGGGCTGACCCAGCTCAGCCGCGCGGCGCAGAAGCAAAGTACCGAGGCGTTTTTAGAGACCGAGAAAGTGGGGCGTCGCGCCCACGCCGACCTTGCCGCCGCAGGCCGTGCACTCTTCCCCCTTGGCTCGCATGGACGTACCGCGCTCGGGCTAGAGGGAAATGCCCCCCGTAGCCTCACCACGTTCCTCCGCGCCGCCGACAAGCTCTTCGACGGTGCCACCAACGGCCCCGACGATGTGAAAACAGCTCTCGCGGCACACGGCTACACGGCGGCAAAGCTGACCAGCGAGCACGCCAAGATCACCGCACTCAAGGCGGCAGATAGTGCGCAAGAGGGAGCTAAAGGCGGGGCGCAAGACCTCACTCCCCAACAGAACGAGGCACGGGCCGCGCTGGATCAGTGGGCCGCCACCTACCTCAAGTTCGCACGAATCGCCCTGCGCGAGCGGCCCCAGCTCCTGGAAAAGCTCGACGTAAAGGCATAGCATCCCCCCGCCGGGCGGGGGTTAGGGGGTAGAATAGCCACGGAGGATTTTTTATACCGTGCCTTTGAACCCAAACAAGCCCCTGAACTCGCGCAGTCGTATTATCACTGAGGGTGTCCAGCGCGCCCCGAACCGCTCCATGCTCCGTGCCGTCGGTTTTGGCGATGGGGATTTCCAGAAGCCTATTGTGGGGATTGCCAGTGCGCACTCGACCATCACGCCCTGCAACATGGGGATTCGCCCGCTCGCGGAAAGAGCGGAGGCGGCGATCCGCGAAGCCGGGGGAATGCCGCAGACTTTTGGGACGATTACCGTGAGCGATGGCATCTCGATGGGCACGGAGGGCATGAAGTACAGCCTGGTCAGCCGCGAGGTGATCGCCGATAGCATCGAGACGGCGGTGATGGCGCAGAGCATGGACGCTGTGCTGACCATTGGCGGCTGTGACAAGAACATGCCCGGCGCGATGATCGGGATCGCGCGAATGAATATCCCCTCCATCTTTGTGTACGGTGGAACCATTAAGGCCGGGAAGTTTCGCGGTCGTGATCTGAATATCGTCAGCGTGTTTGAAGCCGTCGGGGCGCACGCGGCGAGCAAGATGGACGACGAAGAGCTGCGCGGTATCGAGTGCCACGCGATTCCCGGCGCGGGCTCGTGCGGCGGAATGTACACGGCAAATACCATGAGCAGCGCGATTGAGGCGATGGGAATGAGCCTGCGGGGCAGCTCGACGATGGCCGCTGTGGATCCAGAGAAAGCCGAGAGTGCCGCTGAGAGTGGCCGCGTGCTGGTGGAGGCGGTCAAGAAACAGCTCCTGCCGCGTCAGATCATGACCCGGAAGGCATTTGAGAACGCGATTGCCGTCGTGATGGCGACAGGTGGCTCGACCAACGCCGTGCTGCACCTGCTCGCTATCGCCCACGCCGCCGAGGTGCCGCTTGCCATTGATGATTTCGAGGAGATTCGCAAGCGCGTTCCCGTGCTCTGTGACCTCAAGCCATCGGGCAAGTACCTCGCCAATGACTTCCACCATGTCGGGGGCGTGCCGCAAGTAATGAAGATGCTCCTGAATGCGGGCCTGCTCCACGGCGACTGTCTCACGATCACGGGCCAGACCATTGCCGAGACACTCGCCAACGTCCCCGATGCGCCACCCCCCGATCAGGACATCATCCGGCCCTTTGAGACACCGATCTACAAGCAGGGCCATCTGGCGATCCTACGCGGCAATCTGGCGACCGAGGGTTGTGTCGCGAAGATCACGGGCGTGAAATCACCGGTACTCACCGGTCCTGCGCGGGTCTTTGAGAGCGAGGAAGAGACACTCACAGCCATTCTCGACGGTAAAATTAACCCCGGCGATGTCTTAGTGATTCGCTACGAAGGCCCCAAGGGTGGCCCTGGCATGCGCGAGATGCTCGCTCCGACTTCCGCGATTATCGGCGCGGGCCTTGGTGATTCCGTCTGCCTCATCACCGATGGTCGCTTCTCTGGCGGCACCTATGGCTTAGTGGTCGGCCATGTCGCCCCTGAAGCCGCCGTCGGTGGAACTATCGGTTTAGTTGAGGAGGGCGACAGCATCACGATAGACGCCATCACACTGAGCCTGACACTCAACGTAGACGAGGAGGAACTCGAGAAGCGCCGCGCCGCCTGGCAGCCCCCCGCCCCACGCTACACCCGCGGCGTGCTGGCAAAGTACGCCAAGCTTGTGAGCACGGCGAGCGTTGGTGCCGTCACGGATTAGCCGGAAATGGCCTGCCTGCGTTATCTACTTTACAGAGTGTTAGCAGGTGAGCCGTTTGCTTTGCTGGCATACCAGCGCCCGATGCACACCTCTGAGTAAGACCCGCTGAATGGGGAATAGGGCCCCCCGTAATGGCCGGTGCGCTCGACTGAGCTTGATATACTGATTGCGGTATTGGGGAAGCCGCATTATGGCCCGCGCCAGTGCGGCGACAGACCATCTTGTCTATAAAGTGATGTGCCGATAATTTACCTGTATGCACTCTCTTCATATTGTGGCAGAAGAGCCATCTGCCTCGCATCTTACCCTAGGGCCTCTCCTCGCGGCACTCTCACGGGCTCTTGACCTCACCGAAGGGCAGACAATGGGCCATAGTGTTTGCGCC
Organism: Armatimonas sp.; assembly: GCF_043757465.1. Lineage (GTDB taxonomy): Bacteria > Armatimonadota > Armatimonadia > Armatimonadales > Armatimonadaceae > Armatimonas. The sequence goes on along the minus strand of NZ_JAYVPL010000007.1, from coordinate 19,005 downwards.
TGTCTGATTGCACTGCGGATCGCGGATGTCATCGGACTGACAGATGAACAAAAAAATGACCTACATCTTGCAATGCTTCTCAAAGATGCAGGGTGTTCTTCAAATGCAGCGCGTATGTTTGAGACATTTGGGGGAGATGATATTGTGGCCAAGCAGGACGCGAAGTTTTGTAACTGGTGTAGCATGTTGGAAGGCTTTCGCTACGTTCTGAACCATACTGCACCTCATCTGCTCTTTACAGAAAGGCTAAAAAAACTCACTCAGATTACCTGCACACCGGGTAAGCTGATGGATCGCCTGACATTGATCCGTTGCGAGCGTGGTGCGGAGATTATCCGGGCACTTGGGCTAGGAGATCAGGTGGCAGAAACGGTTTATAACCTAGACGAGCACTGGAACGGTTTTGGCTTTCCTCATGGGCGAAAAAAGCAGGCAATCCCTTTGCTAGCCCGTATCGCTTGCCTTGCTCAGACGGTCACGGTTTTCTACATGCACTTTGGTAAAGATCGAGCACTTGCGGTTGCGAAGAGCCGTCGTAAGACGTGGTTTGACCCTGACCTCGTCAAGGCACTTTTCTCACTAGACGCTGATGAGCATCTATGGAGCGATCTGAAAATGCGCCCTCGTGAAGCACTAGAGGAGCGTACCACCGGCACACTGAGATATCGCATCTCACCAGCGGACCTTGAGGGCATTTGCCATGCCTTTGCTGGTGTGGTGGATGCGAAGTCGCCCTTTACTGCTGATCACTCCCGGCGTGTTGCGGAGTATGCGCGCCAGCTTGGTAGCAACATGGGGTTCTCTATGTCACAGCAGGCGGAGCTTTATCGTGCAGGGCTCTTACATGACCTTGGCAAGCTTGGTGTCTCAAATCTGATCCTAGAGAAGCCTGGACGACTTACCGGGGACGAGTGGGAAGTTATCCGTCGGCACCCAGAGGCAACAAGTAGGATTCTTGCAGGGCTTCCTACACTGGAGCGTATTCGTCAGATTGCTGCAACGCACCATGAGAAGCTAGATGGAAGTGGCTACGGATGTGGTCTTCGAGCAGAGCAGCTCGACCTCTCGCAGCGTGTCTTAGCCGTCGCGGATATCTGGGATGCGCTGACGGCAGATCGTCCTTATCGTGCGGGGATGTCTCAAGATGAGGCGCTTGCCATTCTTCAGAAAGAGAGTGGGAAGACTTTGGATGGAGACTGTATAGACGCCCTCAAGGGAGCCACTTGGCCGAGAGCGAAAGCGGCGTGATTACGGACTAACTTTGTGAATGCGCAGGGTGATACGGTAGTCACCCTGCGCGATCTTTTGTGGAGCGAGCTTATCGGGGCTGAGATGCACGAAGGTGAGCTGGTAGCGGGGGCGAGCACCTGAGGCAACGGTTTCCTCCGTCTTATTTAGCTCCACGGTCTTTGTCTCGGGGAGGCGCGCTTCGGCGGTCGTGGGGAAATCCACGGGAGCGTCCCGTAGCACCACAGTCGCAAAGGCCGTGCCCGCCCAGACACAGGTCACATTGATCGGGCACCGCGAGTCGTCTTTGATCTCCGTCACCTTCAGCTCCGTACGCTCATCACCGGCAAGACGGGCTTTTTCACCCACTCGAACGATGGTTTCCTCGTTGAGGGGCAGAATGCGGTACCCGCTCGAGACGCTGCTACAGCCACTCAGGCAGAGGGCAAGGAACAAAAAAAGACCGGCTCGGTACATAGTTAGCCAGTAAGACCGGGCGGCGAACCAAAAGCTTCACCGTAAACTCTGGTAGTTTGACTCGGTTGTGTAAAATACGCTTACTCCGATCTTTTCTAGTGGTGATATCCATGAGAAAACTCGGAATCGGGCTAGCAATCGGCATACTAAGTGTCTTATTTTTCCTGCCTCAAACAGGTTGGCTTCTGCGCGGCCTGCTCCGGGGGATTGTCGCGGCGGCGCTCTGGCAGCCCCTGCCTGTGGTGCGAGCAGAAGGGAGTGTGAGCTCCTGGCCTCTGCTGCTGCTGGCAACCTGGTCGCTGGTGGCACTCCTGGCGACCCTATTTTGTGGGAGCATCGCAGGTATCGTCCTCGCCAATCCGCGTTTCTGGGGAACCGAGGTTCCCAAGGCCCGTGTCCAAGTAATGCTGTTGCTCGCTCTGGTTGGTGGGGCGGCTTGGTGGGGGGCTGGTGCGGCGCAACTGATCGGGGGGCGACGGATTGAGGGGGCGCTCAGTGGCGTGATCTTACTCTTCCCGATGGCGATTGCGATGCTGGCGCTGAGCTTAAAAGGGCGGCAGCAGGGCAAAAAAGCCCCGGTGAGCATTCTCACGGGCTTGGCCACGCTCTCACTTCCCGCCGCCTTTAGTCTCTCACTCCTCTGCTCGATTTTTCTGATGCTCACTGCCCGCCCGTAACCAGCACCGCCTGTTCTGCGTTTAGAGTTACATGAAAACGGTTTTGCGAGGCTATCTCTGTTTAGGGGCAAGCGTACTACTCTTAGGTTGCATCTCTCTGGCTCCAAAAACGGGCTGGCTGGTGCGTCAGCAGGCACAAGCCGCATGGGGTGGGCGTGGCGAAGCGCTGGTCGAGTCGCTGGCGGGACCCAAAGACCCGCCCCCTCTGAGTGCGCCCGGAGAGAGTGCTCGAAAGCTACGCAAGCTCTGCGAAGAAAAGCTGCGGTTACGCCGCGACGAGGAGGAGCGATTCCTGGATCCTCGGCACCGGGCAAGCACCACCGCGACGCTACCCCAGGCGTTTTCCCTGTACGAGGCTCTGGAGCTGGCAGACCAGGGAGCGCAGGGTGACCCCGGCAACGCCTTCTTCCCCGCTCTGCGTGCCGTCGCCTTGCTCATGGCCCACAGCGATGCCGCCGCACTGGCCGCACTCCACCAGGCGGCACAGTGCCCACGCTGGGACGACTACACCCGCGAAGAGATGCTCGTGCGTCAGAACCAATTGGATCGTGCCCAGGGAGACCACACGGCTCTCGCCGATGTGCAGGTGGCAAACAGCCTGATCCTGCCACATCTTGCCCCGCTTCGTGCTCTGACGCGCGTCGCGACGGCGCTAGCGGCAAAGAAAGAGCGGGCGGGCGACTTAGCGGCGGGGCTGACGATCCGCCACGACCTGCGAGCCCTCGGGGAGGGAATGCGAGAACAGGGCAACCTGGCGGTATCAACGCATGTCGGGAGCGCGATCACGCAGATTGCAGCGGCTCGACCGGGTGGTGAGCTTCCTAAAATCTACACGGGGACATCAGCGGAAACGAATTGCGCCCGACGCGGTGATCAGCTTGTGGCGCACAGAAAGCTCTGGGGAGCAGAGGAAGCAGTGGCGCTGGCAAGCGTATTTGCACGCAACGATGCCGTCAAGGCGCAGCTTGGAAAACGCACGTACCCCTTGGATAGCTTCTACCCGTTGGCGGAACAGTGGCAAGTGGGGCTGCAATTGCTGTCCGCTCTGCTGGCGACTCTCCTCCTGGGGGCCTTTTTTGCTTTACTCGCGAAACTGAGCCGAGGCAAGTCCGCCCGGCCCGGTGTTCGCTTCGGGCTCTGGATTGCACTGGGAGTGGTGCCGCTCTTGAGCTGGCGGGCGGGACTGAGCGAGGAGCAGGTCTGGCTTGTGAAGGGCTTGCTGGTCGCCTCGTGGCTGGTCGGGGCGTTTGCACTCTGGCAGGTGTGGCGGAGCACGAAGCGCGGCAAGGGTTGGCAAGAAGCCGGGCTGACACTGGCGACTCTGATCGGGGCAGGGCAGATTTTATTGATCGGCGTCTTGGCGATGTGGGGCACGCACGAGACGGTTCAGGCCTTTTTCAGCCACTGGATTATGTGTGAGGGCTGCTACGCACAAGGGGAGTCCGACCCGATTCCCTGGTGGCAAGTGCTTTGGAGTGAGGCCAGCTACCGCGTCTTCTTCGCGTTGCCGACTCTCATCCCGCTGCTCGCTCTCACGCCGCTGCTCGCTATTATTAGCCGAGTGAAGCGCATCCCGGTGACATTTGGGGTGGCGCGAGGGCTGGGGCGCTGCGCCCTACCCGTGGCACTGGTGCTGACGCTTGTTTATGCCTGGCAAGTGCAGACAACGGTAACGCAAGAAGCCCGGCTTCGTGCGGATCTTCGGGCGTGTCTGCAAGACGAGCGGGTGTTCTTTGGAGAGAAATAGAGGCTACAGCGCCCCGGCGATGGCGTTGAAGAAGCGGCGGCGCATTGGCAAAAACTCGGTCTTGCTGTTGTCTAAATAGACGGCATTGGTGAGCAGCGAGATCACGCAGCCGGATTCGGGGGCAATGACGAGCGCAGTGCCCGTAAAGCCACTGTGGCCCACGGCCTCGTCGGAGAGAAGCTCGCCGGTAGGGGTGAGGAGATTGGGCCTGCAGAAGAACGCCAGGGTGTGTCCCGGCGGCGTGGACTGCGGGGTGAGCCAGCGCTGGCGCGTGGACAGGCCAAAAAGGCCGCCATGGAGAATGGCCTCGCCGAAACGGGCCACGGCGTCAGCGGTGCCAAAGAGCCCGGCATTACCCGCGACCGAGTTTCCTTCGGCGCAAATAGCCCGTGCGTTGCCATCGTGGACGATTCCACCGAGCACTTCACCAGAGCGAGAGCCTTCCTGGGAGATTGTCGGGGCGCAGCGGGCCGGGTCGGGATGAAACGTGAGATCTATCAGGCCAAGCGGTGCGAAGACATTTTCGGTGACAAATTTATCGAGCGTCGTGCCGGTGACCGTCTCCAGAATCTTGGCGAGTAGGATGTAATTCAGGCAGGAGTACTCGTAGTGCGTGCCAGGGGCGCCGCGCAGAGAGAGCTTCAAAATGGCACGGACGGCGGCATCGAGGCCACTGCCTTCGTCTTTGTAGCACGCGATCCAAGCCGGAAGCCCCGAGGTATGGGTGAGCAAGTGGTGCACCGTGGCGTCTTTGAGAAGCTCTGCCTCGGGGAGAAAGCCAGTCACGGGAGCGCTCAGGAGCAGCTCGCCGCGCTCGACCAGTGCGCAGATACTGGAGGCCATCGCGAGGGGCTTGGTGATACTGGCAAGATCATAGAGTGTGGTGGGTGTGGTGGACGTGGCACCTTCCGTCGTTCCCAGCGCCTCGTGCCAGAGAGTCTCTCCCCGGCGGCGCACACAGACCACGGCTCCGGGCATCGCGCCCTGTTCGATCCCTCGCAGCAACAACACTCTTGCTCTTTCCATGGTGGTTATTGTACGGTACGATGACTTCATTATGAAGTTCAACAAGATACAGTGGACGATTTTAATCACAGGAACACTCTTTATCCTTGGGATTGCGTACGGTAGCGGGATGCGCTCCCAGACCAAGAAACTTCAGAATCTGACGCAAGACCTTAAGATTATTCGGCGCAGTCTGCGTGCCTCGGAGCTCGCGCGGCAGTCAGACATCGCTCTGCTCCATCAGCTTGAAGCCCGCCGCTTGCTGGATCGAACGCTGGAGGCAATCGCGGCGCGTAACTACGGGATCGCCAATACGCATCTCAAGACTATCGCCGTGCATCTAACTGTGGCGCAGCAGGTCAAAGCGGCCAACACCGCCGCGCTCGATGCCCTGATCCCGACGCTCTCCACTCTGGGCGAGACTCCCGATCCCACCAAGCTGACCGAGCTGGCACACACGATGGATGTGGAACTCGAAAAAGTGTCGCCAAAGCCAGACTACAAGAGCGAAGTCACTGTCCCGCCGCCCACTGGCAACGACGAAGTAGACCCCGCCTACGAGTTCGGCAAGCGGGGCTAAGCCGGGCAGGATTTCTCTCTCTTGGTGGCGAATCTGCGTGCCAGGAGAGTAACGATTTATGAGTATGCCAGGATCCGGGCCGGGGGGCGCTTCCCCCGCCATTCAGGGACCCGCCGTTCAGATGGTCAACGCGATGGTCAACGATGCCGTCCGTTTAGGTGCCAGTGATATCCATATCGAGCCGCGCGCCAACTGTCTTGAGGTGCGCCTGCGTGTGGACGGCGTGTTGCAGCTCTGGAGAGAGCTCCCCAAGGATCTTCAGGACCCGATTGGGGTGCGCATCAAAGTGCTCGCGGATCTTGATATTAACGAGAAGCGCTTGCCACAAGACGGCCGTATTGCTATCACGATGCCCGGTAAGTCCTTCGACCTGCGTATCTCGTCGCTCCCGGTGCTCTATGGGGAGAAGATCGTCATGCGGCTTCTGGACCGCTCCATGTCCGTGCGGCCTTTGCAGGGACTGGACTTCTCCCCGCATAACCAGGAGACCTTCGAGGAGCTGATTCGTCAACCGCTAGGGCTGGTGCTCGTGACAGGGCCAACGGGCTCCGGTAAGACGACCACGCTCTACTCGGCGCTCAACGTGCTGCGCGACAAGCGCACCAATATCGTGACGTGTGAAGACCCGGTTGAGGTCAATATGGACGGCGTCAACCAGAGCGCCGTCAATGAGAAGGTCGGGCTGACATTTGCCCGGCAGCTTCGCGCGATTCTGCGGCAGGATCCCGATATTATTCTGGTGGGGGAGATGCGCGATCAAGAGACAGCGGAGATTGCCTTCCGCGCCGCAATGACAGGGCACTTGGTGCTCTCGACGCTCCACTCCAATGATGCCCCAACCTCGGTGACCCGTTTGATTGATATGGGCGTTCCTCCGTTCCTGATCGCCTCGGGGCTTGTCGGAATGGCCGCACAGCGCCTCGTGCGCCGTCTCTGTATCCGCTGCCGTCGCCAAGCACCGCCCACTGTGCGCCAGGCCGCACTCCTGGGAATCTCCGATACGGACTTGATCTGGCAGCCCGCCGGGTGCACTGAGTGTGAGGGGACGGGCTACAAGGGCCGCATCGGGGTGCACGAGGTGGTGACGGTGGATGAAAAATTCTCCCGTCTGATCATTGATAAAGCCCCTAGTAGTATCCTGCGTCGCGCCTCCATCGAGGCCGGAATGGTGCCGATTCGTGAGGACGCCATCAATAAGATCCGGGCAGGTTTGACCAGCGCCGAGGATGTCATGCGTCAGGTCTACTTAAAAGCGGAGGACGATGAGGACAAGAACTGGCAGCCGCCTGCACCGCCCGCGCAGATCGCCGGGAGTGGGCTAACGGCACTAGGGGCAGCAGGATAGGGCTAGCCTGCGAATACTTTTTTCTCGATATCGTCCAGAAGCGCCATGCCCGCGATGACTTTTCCCAGGCCGTCGCCGATCATGGGGATCATGCCCTGACGCATCGCTTCATTCTGGATCACTGCGGTGGTGGCACGTTTCATAATAAGCTGCTGGATCGGCTCAGACATTACCATGAGCTCATGGATCCCCAGGCGGCCCGCTGTTCCCGTGTTATTGCAGCGCACACAGGCTCCCGGCTGGCCAATTGCTTTCACCGGGAGAGGGGCACCGTACATGAGATTTAGCAGTGTCTGTTGCTCCGGGGTGGGGGGAGCGTAGGTACGGCAGTTGGTACAGAGGCGCCGGGAGAGGCGCTGGGCCAGAGCACCAATGAGGCCCGAGGCGATCAGGAACGGCTCCACGCCCATGTCCATCAGGCGCATAGAGGCACCCGCCGCTGAGTTGCAGTGCAGGGTCGAGAGCACCAGGTGCCCTGTCATCGCGGCCTTGAAAGCGATCTCCGCCGTTTCACCATCGCGGATCTCCCCTACCAGAACGACATCCGGATCCTGGCGCAGAATTGCGCGAAGCTGTGATGCGAAGGTGAGGCCCGCCTTGGGGTTGACCATACTCTGGCTGATCCGATCCATCTCATACTCCACGGGATCTTCACACGTCATGATATTGGTGGCGGGATCCTTGACAGCATTGAGCGCGGCGTAGAGCGTGGTGGTCTTGCCGGAGCCCGTTGGCCCCGTCACGAGAATAATGCCGTAGGGGCGCTTGATGAGGGAGTGAAACGCCTCAAGATTGGGCTTGGAGAACTCCAGTTGCTCGACATTTTTTTGGGTCGCGCCCCCGTCGAGCACACGGAGCACGACCCGCTCCCCGTAGAGATTCGGCAGGGTCGAGACACGGAACTGTATTGTTCGCCCATCAATACTCAAGTTGATACGGCCGTCCTGGGGCAAGCGGCGCTCCGCGATATCCAGATCACTGAGAATCTTGATGCGTGAGGAAAGCGCAGCAAACGAGGTCTTGGGCAAGACATGCATCACGTTGAGATGCCCATCAATGCGGTAGCGAACCTGAAAGTCTTTCTTGTAGGGCTCAATATGGACATCAGAAGCGCGCCGGCGCACTGCCTCAATCAGGATCGTATTGACAAACTTGACGATGGGCGCATCGTTAGGGTCGTCCATCGTGGCGATATTGTCGGCATCTTCGGCAAGGCGACGGGTCTCAGCGGGGGAGAGAGTCGCGTCGTCGTTGAGGATCGTCAGTGTCGCTTCCAGGGAGCGGCTAAGCTGAGTTTTCTCGTAGGAGCGACTGCTGGTCTGGTAGGCCAGCTCAATGGCGCGTTTAAGGGCGGTGCTCTCTGCCAGAACCGCCTTGACACGGCGCTTGGTGCGTGCCTGAACCAGATCAATTGCGGGAGTATTCCAGGGATTGGCGACTGCGGCGCGAATCGGGGGATCTGAAAGATAGGCATCATCGTCGGAGGGCTCCAACGGCAGCACCAGTAGGGCGAGTGCCTGCTCCCGTGGAATGTGTGCGATGCCATCTTCATAGATACTCTCGCTCTCCACATTGACAAAGGTCATGTCTATCTGGCGGCTGTGCGCTGCCGTGATGTCCTGCTCGTTGACCCAGCCCTTGCTCACGAGAATTGAGCCGAGCCGCTCCCGAGTGAGGCTCTGAATCTCCAGTGCCTGCGCAAGCTGTCCGTGGCTGATCAGGCCGCGCGTGATCAGAATCTCCCCCAGGCGCTCCTTGGCACCGAGTGTCCCAGTGGAGGGAAGGACCGCGGGGAGGCCAGCACCTGTTGCGGGAATGGGAGGGCTGCTCGTCGTGAGTGTCGTCCCGTTGGTTTCCGCGAGAGTGGAGCCACCGACCCGAGCCAGTGCCAGTGCTTCCGCGGGGGCGGTGGCGAAGTTATGGATCTTTTCGGCGGGAGGGAGTGTGGAGAAGTCCTGGAGAGCCGTCCGAATTTCCTCCACATCCAGTGGGTAGCGCACACAGCTAACGGCACCCGCCTCAAGAGAGCGCTGACGGTTCTCGGGTGTGTCGCTATCCATTGCCATCAGAACCGGAAGATTCTCGATTCCGATGTCCGGATGTCGGATCCGGCGGCAAATGTCCAGCCCATTGACTTTGGGAGCGTTCCAGCGTGTGATGAGCACATTATAGACGGACTGAGTGCGGGTCTCGCCACGTGAGTTGCTTCCTTGAGTGAGCTGCTCCCAGGCCGCCTCACCATCACGAACGATAGTTGCCTGATGGCCTTGGCGCTCCAGTGCCTCGTGCAGCAGGAGGGCAGAGAGGGCATCTTCTTCAACAGCTAGAATTTTCATGGAATATTACTTCTACAATATCGGTAACCTTGCCATAATTCTTAACTCTCTTGCACTGTCATTTATCTTATAGCAGCCAAGATCTCCCCAGAAAAACCAGCGGCTGCGGCTAGAAACGAATTCCCGCACTGAGATCCAGCCCTGAGAGATCGAAGCCCTGTACTCTACCGACACTGCGCCAGCGCGCCTCGAAAAAACTATTGAGCCCGATACTTGTGCCTGCATAGACACTCGCACTGGGAGCGAAGCCGCTTCCGTTGACACGGTCTGCCTCACTGCGCATATTGGCATAGACTCCCCCTACACCCACTCCCGCGTAGGGTAGCAGCTCTGGCAAGCGCAAGGGCTTACCCTCGGGTACGGTGAGCCTAATGCGTGGCGAGGGAAAAGTCGGGGGAGAGTCCGGGAAAGGGGAGGGGCAGAACCGGCCCCAGCCCGGGGGAGAAGCTGAACCAGTTCTCCCCAAAGCGGGCACGGACAGCGGCACTTGTCGGCAGATACGTTCCCGCATTGAGTCCGTAGACAGGCAGGCGCAGTGGCTTAGGCATGGGCGTTTCGGTTTGTGCCAGCATGAGAAGCGCGAGAAGTACGGTTTGCATATCTCAGGATACCACCGATTTTACGGTATCCTAAGACGATGAAATTCACCACGTTGCACGAGGCAGAAATGGCAATCACTGCCGCCGCTATCAGCTTTGAGAGCACCCGCACACTCGCCTCCTACGAGCGTCATGCTATTCTGACTGCGGTTTCCCAGGGCTTGCGGGAGCAGCGCGAGGCGTTCGCACAGCTTCTCTGCGACGAGGCTAAGAAGCCGATCCGTGATGCCCGGGTGGAAGTGGATCGCGCCTGCCTGACATTCTCCCTCGCCGCCGATGAGGCTCGGCGCTTCGGAGGGGAGCTGCTGCCGCTCGATCTGAGCGCAGCGGCAGTGGGCAAGCTCGGGCTGGTGCGCCGCTTCCCGCTTGGACCTGTGGCCGCCGTGACACCATTTAACTTTCCGCTCAATCTTGTGGCCCACAAGCTTGCTCCCGCTATCGCCGTCGGTGCGCCCGTGGTGCTCAAGCCTGCGGAAAAAACGCCGCAGATCGCGCTCAAACTTCAGACACTTGTGCGAGAGTCTGGCTGGCCCGAAGCGGCGTTTGCTGTGCTCACGCCCGAGACGCCGCAAGAGATCGGGCACCTACTCGCCGCCGATCCAAGGCTGCCCGTTTTCTCGTTCACCGGATCGGATACCGTCGGCTGGGCACTGAAGCAGCGGGCCACGAAGAAGCGGGTGACGCTGGAACTTGGGGGAAACGCCGCCGTGCTGCTCACCGAGGACGCCGATAGTGTCCACGCTGCCGCGCGCTGCACGGTCGGCGGGTTTACCTACTCCGGGCAGGTCTGTATCTCCGTGCAGCGCATCTTTGTGCACAAGGCGCTCTTTGCGGCGTTCTGCGAGGCGCTGGTAGAGAAAGTGCGTGCGCTTCGGCTGGGCGATCCTGCCGACGAAACGACTGATCTGGGGCCACTGATCACGCAAGCCGCCGCGATTCGAGTGGAACAGTGGACTCAGCAGGCCAAGGCCGCAGGCGCAACCCTGCTCCTCCACGGCCCGCGCGACGGTGCGTTTCTGGCTCCGAGTATTCTAACGGGTGTTCCTACAGACCAGCCTATTGTTTGCGAGGAAGTCTTTGGCCCGGTGGTGGTTGTGGAGCCGGTTGACAGCTTCGAAGCGGGTATCGCGCGGATCAACGCGAGCCGCTACGGCCTGCAAGCGGGGGTCTTCACGCACGATATTCGCCGCATTATGCAGGCTCATAACTCGCTCAATATGGGCGGCGTGATTATCAACGATGTCCCGACATTCCGGAGCGACGCTATGCCCTACGGCGGTGAGGGAGACTCCGGCGTGGGTCGCGAAGGGATTCGCTGGACAATGGACGAGTACACCAGCCCGAGGGTACTCGTGCTTTAGAGAGCTTATCCCCCGCCGTAGATGACGGGCTTGAGGGTGCCGATGTAGGGTAGCGAGCGGTAGCGGCCTAGATAGTCCATGCCGTAGCCGACCACGTACTCTTCCTCCACCACGAAGCCACAGTAATCAGGCTCCAGCTCGATTCCCAGTGCGCGGCGGCGAACGGGCTTGTCCAGAAGCGTGCAGACGCGGATCGAGGCGCACTTGCGGGAGCTGAGTAGCTCTAGCAAGTAGGAAAGCCGACGTGACATCGCCGGGCTGAGCACATCCTCCACAACCAAGACATGGCGGCTCTCCACAGGCTCGTCCAGGTCCTTGAGGATCTTCACTACCCCACTTGTCTTGCTCCCGGAGCCGTACGAGCCCACGGCGACAAAGTCAAAGGAGAGCGGAATCGTGATGCGCCGCACCAGATCGGCCATGAAGAGTGTCGAGCCCGTCAGGACACCGATCATAATCAGATCCTTGCCCTCGTAATCGCGGGTGATCTGTGCGCCCAGGGCGCTCACCCGCGTAGCGATTTCTTCTTCGGTAATGCGAATTGTCTCGATATCAGGGTGCATGTTTCTCCTCAGTCTGCGACCAAATCAAACCAGTCCACATCGCTGAGCACCACTTTAGGGGTAGTGCCGCCGAGGGGCAGCTCGTAGAGGTCATACGCGATTTTATCGGCAGTGGTGGGGCGTGGCGAGAGGAACAGCACCGTCTTGCCATCCTCACTGAATCGAGGACGGGCGACCTCTCCGTTAATTAACCGTCGGGTTTGGAGGCCCGGGCCTTCCGCGAGCCAGAGGCCACGCGGCACCGATGCAAAAACGACACTCTTGCCATTGGGGGCCAGTGCAGGCCAGAGCGCAGCACCGTAGACCGGCGTTCCTCCCAGGGGCGGAACCGGAGTCCAGGCATTGCCGACCGCGAGGTTGCAGATCATCAGGGGAGCCACGCCACTCTCACGCCCAATCGAGACCGCAGCGAGATAGGTGGAGCGTGCATCGGGCTGGGTGACAGGCCCCAGACACTTCCAGCGTCCTTCAGAGTCCACCAGGGCCGTGCCCACCTGCGCATCCAGAGTCACCGTCATCACGCCCGCCGCCGCGCCCACGCGGGTGCAGCCCAGGTAGAGCGTCCGCCCGTCGGCGCTCCAGGAAAGGGAAACGGAGCTCCAGTCCGCAAGGGTCGTGCTCGGGCCACTGAGAATTGTTTCGCCTACCTCGGTGACTTTGTGCCCTTGCCGATCTGTCAGGCTATCGGTGCTCAGAAGGCGCTTTTGTCGCCGCCCCGTGATGTCTGTCAGGTAGAGAGTGAGGGGGCGCGCGGCAAGGCTACCCTCGCTCTCCTTGGAAGTGGTCTTTGCCCAGACAATCCGGCGGCCATCGGGGGAAGCCGCCCAGAGAACTCCAGCCCCCGCACTGATGTCGAGCAACTTGCGCGACTCTTTTCCATCGCGGCTGGCACTATAGAGTGCACTGCCTCGCTGGAAGATAAACCGCTCCGCATGAGCCACTCCGGCCAACGCGAGCGCCAGACCAATGACAACGAGATTTTGCACCTTCATTTCGCCCATCAGTGTACCGTATTTTAAACCCCGTGAGAGGTATAATTTTCATTATGATGCTCACCGACGAACAACAGGCGATGTTTCACGACCAGGGGTTTTTGGTATTTCCCCGCTACTTCACCGACGATGAGCTGGTTGGCTATAAAGCCGATATGGATGTTGTCCAGGCCCAGCGCGAGGCCAAAGAGCCCTCTCCTTATCTTTGCCAGCTCCCTCATCTGGGTAAGCTTATTGTTCACCCAAAGACCCTGAGTATTGTTGAGCAGGTGATGGGGCCGGGATTTGCTTTTCACCACCTGCATGCGAGTCGCCAGGGCGCGGGCACACCGGGATCGAACTGGCACCAAGACTATGAGCAGGAGCCGCAGACCAACCGCAGTCATATCATGGTACACATGTTCTACTACTTCAATGGCCTCAACGGCGAAGTGGGCGACTTGGTGGTGCTACCGCGCACGCAAAAAACCGTGATCGCCAACGGAGCGCTCGGGCATCTGGGGCAGCAAGTCCTCCCCGGCGAGATCGTGGTAGATGACCTGCCGCCGGGAAGTGCCGTCCTAGTCTACTCCGCACTCTGGCACGCCCGCCGCGCCAAGCCCGGTGGCGAGGATCGGGTGCGCTACTTCGCCGATGCGTCGTACTGCCAAGCGGGGATCAAGTGGCCGTCGTACCACAGTGCCCAGTGGCGCGAGATTCTCGCCGCCGCCCGCGAGAACCTAGGCCACGAGTCGCTCTTCGCTGAGGAACACTTCTTCGATGTACGCGAGGCAAAAGCCGCCTGGCGAGAGCGGCAGGGGAGCTTGGTGCTTGATATACTGCCTACCGTATGAGTACACCGCGCACCGCTTCTCTTTCTCGCCAGACCTCCGAGACTGAGATCACGCTCTCCGTCAACCTAGACGGCGACGGCTCCAGCCAGCTTGCAACCGGCGTCGGCTTCTTTGACCACATGCTCACCCATGTCGCACGGCATGGCCTGCTGAACTTAGCCATTAGCGCCAAGGGCGATTTGCACATTGACGATCACCACACGGTCGAGGATGTGGGAATCTGCCTCGGGCAGGCGCTGAAAGCCGCCGTCGGCGATAAAAAAGGCATGACGCGCTACGGCGATGCGACCGTCCCGATGGACGAGTCTCTGGTGCTCTGCGCCTTAGACTTCTCCGGGCGCGGCGGGGCGCATATCGCCTTAGAGTTCCCCGACACGCGCATCGGCAGCTTTGCCGTCGAGCTCGTAGAAGAATTCTTTCACGCCGTCGCTCGTGAGGCGGGGCTAAATCTTCACATTCGCCAACTCACCGGCAAGAACGCGCATCATATCGCCGAGGCGGCCTTCAAAGCCTTCGGGCGAGCGCTGCGTCAGGCCATCGCGCTGGATGACAGAGTCACGGGAATTCCCTCCACCAAAGGCGTGCTCTAGTGATCGCGCTGATGGACTATGGTGTGGGCAACCTGCGCTCCGTGGAGAAAGCCTTCGAGCATCTGGGGCACGCCATCAAAGTTACCAGCGATCCGAGCGAGATCGCCGCCGCCGATAAAGTCATCCTTCCTGGTGTCGGGGCGTTTGGCGCAGCGGAGAAGACCCTGCGCGAGCGTGGCCTAGAGCAAGTCGCGCTCGATGCGGCGCACTCAGGCAAGCCATTTTTAGGCATCTGTGTCGGAATGCAGCTCCTTTTTGATGCCAGCGAGGAGATGGGCGAGCACCCCGGTCTTGGCCTGATCCCTGGCCGCGTCCAGCGCTTCCCCGCTGCGCCGGGTATCAAAATCCCGCAGATCGGCTGGAATGCGCTGACGTTTCCCAAAGAAAGTCCACTCATGGTGAGTCTAGAGCCCGGCGCGATGGTCTACTTCGTCCACAGCTTCTACTGCGCCCCGGAAGATCAAAGTGTCGTCGCCGCCCAGACTGAGTTCACGCTGACCTACTGCTCCGCGGTTTCCCTTGGCAACATCTTTGGTGTTCAGTTCCACCCTGAGAAATCGGGCAAGATCGGGCTGAAGATTCTCGACAACTTCGCGCGGCTTTGAGAGGAATCGGAATGGGTTTTGAGATTATTCCCGCCATTGATCTGTTTGGCGGGCAGGCGGTTCGTCTGCGAAAAGGCGATTTTAGGACGAGCGAGAAAGTGGCCGACGATCCCGTGGCGACGGCGCTTGGTTTTGAGCAGGCGGGGGCGACACGGTTGCATATCGTGGACTTAGACGGCGCAAAGACTGGCGAGGCGACGAACCATCCGGTTATCAAGGCAATTCTGGCGGCGGTGCGCATTCCCGTACAAGTGGGCGGGGGCTTGCGCACGCCCGAGAAAGTGGCGGCAATGCTGGCACTGGGGGCGAGCCGGGCGATTGTAGGAACGAGCGCGGCGGGCAACCCGGAGGCGATTGCGGCGATTCTGGAAAAATACGGCGAGCAGGTGATTGTCGGGGCCGATGCCAGCGAAGGGTTTGTGGCGACCCACGGCTGGAAAGAGACCACGGGCGAGCGGGTCGAAGAGTTTTGCAAGCGCATGGCGGCTCTGGGGGCGCGGCGCTTTCTCTTTACCGATATCGCGCGTGACGGCATGCTGGAAGGCGTCAACGTGGAGGCGACAGCGGCGCTCGCGGAGGCCGTCGGTCTGCCCGTGATCGCGTCGGGTGGGGTCGCTGGGATTGCGGATATTGAACAGCTCACAGCGGTGCAACAAAGAGGCGTAGAAGCTGTCATAATCGGCAAAGCACTCTACGCGGGGCGGCTGTCGCTAGCCGATGCACTGCGTGTGGCGCGAGGATAGATTTATGGGACCAGGCGAGACATTTTCGTTCATCTTTTTTGTCATTTTTGGGTTTGCGGGCTTCAATGCCATCCTGAAGCACCGGGTGAAGATGGCGGAGATCAAGGGGCCGCCACGGGGCAGCTCGGTGGATCTTGCCACACAAGCCGCCATTGAGGAGCTGCGCCAGGAAGTACGCCAGTTGCGAGACACGACCATGCGCTACGACATGTCCTTCGATACCGCGCTGACCCGAATGGAAGAGCGCGTGGATCGCATCGAGACGCGTGCCTACACAACCACTGCCGCCAGCGATCCGCTCGCACGCCTACGAACGGAGCAATAGTATGCCAGATGGAGCTGTTGCGATACTCATTGTCCTGATTGTCTTTCTTGGGATCATCTCGCTCGTGGGAATTGCCTCCTGGCATAAACAAGAGCTGGAGAAGATTCGTGCCCGGAAGCAAGGCGAGGGAAGTACGGTTCAGATGAGTGATGAGCTTCGGGCGGAACTCAGTGCGCTCAAGGAACAAGTTCTGGCACTGCGTGACACTACCACCAAGTTCGATCTGTCTTTCGATGCGATCCTAGATGGTGTGGAGGAGCGCCTGAAGCGTGTGGAGGAGCGCCAGATTTCGCAGAGCTACCAGACGACCGACGATGCGCAGAAGCTGACGGCGGGGCGCTAGCGATGCAGGAGCCCAAAGATCCTCCAAAGCGCAAGTGGATACCCACGGGAACTATCCGCAAAGAGGCGCTCTCGGAGCTGAGTGGGCTCGCGGCGAGTCGGCGGCATCCGGGGATTCTCTGGGCGCACAATGACAGTGGGGATCACTCGCGCCTCTTTGCGATCCATGCCGATGGGAGCTTTGTTGCCGAGGTCGAGGTCGAGGGCGCAGCCAATAAAGACTGGGAAGATATCGCGCTCGACGACAAGACACTCTATGTTGCCGACATGGGCAACAATGGCAATAAGCGCAACGACCTCTGTATCTACAAGCTCACCGAGCCGGAGTCGAAAAACTCCCGGGTGAAGGCGCAAAAAATCCGCGTGGCCTACCCCGATCAAACCGAGTTCCCCCCCAAGAAAACCGAGTGGCGCTACGACTGTGAAGCCCTCTTTGTTTTTCGCGGCAAGCTTCACGTGCTCACAAAGAACCGGCTGGCAGGCTCGCCGTTTTTTCCCTCAGACAGTACCGTGCTCTACCGGCTGGACCGCGAAGACCTGAAGAAAGTCAATACGCTCACTCGTCTTGATAGCCACACGCAGCTCGGGGGCTGGGTGACTGCGGCGGATTGTTCCCCGGATGGCAAGACACTGGCGGTACTGACCCACTTACCCGTCGCCTCTGTCTGGCTCTTCGAGCTGAGCGGGGTTGGCGAAAAGCTTTTGAGCAAGCCCGTCAAGCGGCAAGTGTTTCAGGGGGCCAAGCAGTGCGAGGCGCTCTGTTTTTTAGATCATCAGACCCTGCTGATTGGCAACGAGCAGCGCGAGCTCTGCCGCGTCGAACTGGCGTCGTTTCCGTCCTTACCGGGGGCCTGAACCCAGCTCACTCTGGCTTGGCGGCGGCTTTGATCAGATCCAAAAGCGTGATGGCGCGATCAAAGAGCAGCACCCGCTCAGTGTAGGCGGCGATCGCTAGATCCTGAACGACGGTCTTGGGCGCCTTACTGGGATCTTTGGCGTACTCCTTGGGCACGCGCTTGCCACCGTAGAGTTTCTCACTCTGGCGCTCGATCTGACTCCGCTGGCTCTCGGTGAGTAGCTCGCGAACGAACTCTACCAGCTCAGCCACGGTCTTGCGGGTCGCTTCCATGCGGCGCGCGGCGGAGAGGCGCTGTGTCTCCCCGACGCGTTTCTCGATGGAGTCGGGGAACGCACTCTCGGCAATGGTCTGCGCCCGCGCCTTGGCGACTTCGGGAGCAAGCTGTGCAAGCGCCTCGTCGTCTTGGCGGTTTAACTCCATGGCGCGCTCCCTCGCTTTTTTCAAGACGGGAAGGAGCTTCTCAATCTGAGGCGAGGTCAGCCTGAGGGGCACGAGCGCCTGAAGCAGCCCCAGATCCGCAATCTGTTCCTGAACCACCAGCACGGTCTTTGCTAGGTCGGGTTTAGGCGGCTTTTGTTGGGAGGAAGGCGCTTCTTGCGGGGTAAGAAGGCATAGAGCGACAAGTAGAAGATTCATCGTGTTCTATTGTAGCATGCCGACGCGCACTGGCAATTAGCCGGAGAAGCGGTACTTGAGCAGGGTTCCGATAGCCTGTAGGAAATCCGACGGACGAATCTTCTTGCCCTGGGCGAGCGTACGCGCCCGGTACTCGATGGGAAGCTCGTGGATCTTGATGCCCCGCTTGAGCACTTTTGCGGTCACTTCGGGGCAGAAGTCAAAGCGCTGGGAGTGGAGGGAAAACTGCCGTAGGACATCCATTCTGAACATTTTGTAGCAAGTCGCCTCGTCGGTGAGGTGTGCGCTCGGAAAGAGAAGATTGGCTGTGGTGGTTAAAAGAAAGTTTGCCAGACGGTTGGCGGGCTGCATATTTTCGATTTTCCCCGCAAAGCGCGAGCCATAGACCACCTGGGCCTGACCAGAGAGAAGCGGTGCGAGTAGACGGGGATAGTCCTCCGGGTTGTACTCTAAGTCGGCGTCTTGAACAATTAAATAATCGCCCGTTGCGGCTCCAATCGCTGTCACAATCGCCGCGCCCTTGCCCTTGTTCTGAGGGTGGTAGAGCACTCGCACATTCTCCCACATCCCCTCGACTTCGCTCTGAAGCAGCTCACGGGTGCCGTCGGTGCTCCCGTCATCCACGAGGATAATTTCCATGGGCACGGGCACGGCGCGGATACGCTCTAGAATCTGTAGGAGAGTGTTCTTCTCATTATAAACAGGGATTGCGACCGAGAGTAAGTACGAAGGAGCGCTCACAGCGAGCGCCCGCTCAGTGGATTTAGGAGGAGCCAGGGCATCAGCGACCATTGTACCTATCATACCGTGCCTCGGCTCGCTTTGTTCCTATTGTTCCCGTGGTTCGAGGGGACAATGCAGTCCCGGAGATCGCCACACGCATTGTGCAGTACGAGCTAGCTTTTAAAATGCAAGCGTCGGTGCCGGAGCTGACTGAGATGGGAAACGAGACCCAGGCGACACTGGATCTCTACGGCGTGAAAAAGCCTGGCGACGGCACGTTTGCAAGCAACTGCCTGCTCGCCCGAAGATTAGCCGAGCGCGGCGTGCGCTTTATCCAGCTCTACCACCGCGGCTGGGATCACCACGGCGGCGTCAAGAACGCCATCACACAGGCCGCCGTCGAGTGCGATAGAGCTTCTTGGGCACTGATCACGGACTTA
>NZ_JAYVPL010000006.1:0-2751 GCF_043757465.1 Armatimonas sp. | reverse complement strand
TTTTTTCACCCAGGCAAGCTGAGCGCTGAGCCTTCCGATTTGTTCATAGAGTTCAGCACTCTGTTTCTCGTAGTCCTGGGCGTTCTTCTCTTTGCTTGCTCCTCGCTCGAAGATTTCTGGCAGCGAGTTGACGGCTTCGGTCTTCCACTTGGTGAGGAGTGTCGGGTGTACTTCGTGCTCGGCTGCGACCTGTGTGAGGGGCTTGGTTTCTCTGAGTGTCTGGAGGACGACTTTGGCCTTGAAGGCGGGGCTATGTTGCTTTCTCATGGTGTCTTTTTTGGCTTTCCAGATTTCTTAAAAGAGCCCGTTTGACTGTCCGATTTTATAGGACCATCATAGAATAAAATCGCCATTATCTACCACTCCACCTACGGCCACACCAAGCGACAAGCGGAGGCCGTCTACCAGGGTGCGCAGCGTGTGCCCAGCATCCAAGCGCAGC
The DNA here is from genome assembly GCF_043757465.1 of Armatimonas sp. Classification (GTDB taxonomy): domain Bacteria; phylum Armatimonadota; class Armatimonadia; order Armatimonadales; family Armatimonadaceae; genus Armatimonas. The sequence continues at coordinate 2,309 of NZ_JAYVPL010000006.1, read as the reverse complement.
TCTACAGTGTTGAGGAAGCAGCCGAACGCCTAGACGAGTTGGATGCCGCCGATGCCATCATTTTTGGCTGCCCTACCTACATGGGCAGTATGTCCGCTGGCATGAAGACCTTTATCGAGATCGCGGCCAAGAAATGGTTCACTCTGGCGTGGAAAGATAAGATCGCCGGAGCCTTCACCAAGTCGGGCTGGGGATGATGCCTGCGCCCAATAAGCCCGAGGAGATGAACCAAATCGCTGGCCCCGGCCCCGACGCGCACAATCGTGTCGGCTCCTACATTGGACCGATGGCCGCCAGCTTTCAGATAGCCGCCTCCGGTGCTCCCTCGCAAGGCGATCTAGAAACCGCCGAGTTCTACGGCCAGCGCGTGGCGGAGATCACGCTTCAGTTTGCACGCGGCAAAAACGACAAGCTCATCGCGAAGTCAGAATAGGAAAAATAGCGATGCCACAAATTATTAGCCGCGAGATTCGGCTCCACTCCCGCCCAAAGGGGCTTCCGACTCCCGAGAACTTCTCCCTGGAGCAGACCGAGATCGGGCCGCTCAAAGACAAGGAGATACTCGTTCGGAACCGCTTTATGTCAGTGGATCCCTACATGCGCGGACGTATGAACGCAGGCCAGTCCTATGTCCCCGCCTTTGAGCTCGACAAGCCCCTGAGCGGTGGAGCCGTCGGCGGGGTGATCGAGTCCCGCGACCCGAACTTTCTGCCCGGAGATGTCGTGGCCTCGGGCTTTGGCTGGCGTGAGTACTTCACCGCGTCCGCAAAAGACCTGCACCAGGTCAGCCATGAGTTTCAGCCCCTCTCGATCCATCTTGGCCTGCTTGGGATGACCGGGCTCACGGCCTGGGCGGGCCTAAACTTAGTGGAGGTCAAGTCGGGCGATACGATCTATATCTCCGGTGCGGCGGGAGCCGTGGGCAATGTGGCGGGCCAGCTCGCAAAAATTCGCGGGTGCCGGGTCATCGGCTCAGCGGGCTCCGACAAGAAAGTCGCGTTTCTGCGCGATGAATGCAACTTCGATGCCGCATTTAACTACCACGACGGTTCCGTGCTGGAGCTGCTCACACAAGCAGCCCCCGAGGGAATAGATGTTTACTTTGACAATGTCGGTGGGGAGACGCTGGAAGCGGCACTTTCCGCACTGCGAATTGGAGGGCGGATCATCTCCTGTGGCGGGATATCAAGCTACAACGCCGAAAACCCACACCCTGGCCCATCTAATCTCTTTAACATCACCACCAAGCGCTTGACTATGAAAGGGCTTATTGTGAGCGACTGGCTATCGCGCCAAGTGACATTTGAGGACGAAGTGGGTAGCTATCTTCGTGTGGGCAAGCTGAAGAATAAAGAGACGCTTGTGCACGGAATTGACAAAGCGGTGGGCGCATTTCTCGGGCTATTTCAGGGAGAAAATATAGGGAAGATGGTTGTGGAGCTAACTCCATGACCCCTCCTGGTGCCGTTCCTCCAGCCCCCCATCCTGCTCTGCCACTGCTTGGCTGGCTAGCTCTGTGCTTTTCGGCTTCCCTAGGTGCAGTGTTTGTCTCCAGCGACCGCTGGTACGCGGGGCTGGTTAAACCGTCGTGGAATCCGCCCGCTTGGGTCTTTGGCCCCATCTGGACGCTGCTCTATATGCTCATGGGTGTATCCGCATGGCTTATCTGGCACAAAGGAGGCTGGAAAACCCAGGGGCGGGCGCTGAGCTGGTTTCTCGTGCAGTGGCTACTCAACGCGCTCTGGACACCTCTCTTTTTTGGGAGGCACTTACTCGGGCTCGCCTTCGCAGAGATACTCGTGCTCTGGTTGGCGCTCGCCGTGACACTCGGGCTATTCTGGCGCATCCGAAAAGTCGCAGCCGTCTTGCTGATCCCCTACCTCATCTGGGTGAGTATCGCCGCGACCCTCAACTTGGCGATCTGGAGGCTAAACTCATGAGCACGGCTAAACTCATGAGCACGGTTGTTTTTTATGACACAAAACCCTACGACCGCGAGTACTTTGAGAATGCCACTGGTGTGGAAAAGCTCCACTACACGTTCCATGAGTTCCGCCTCACCACCCAGACCGTTGCCAGCGCCGACGGAGCGGAGGCAGTCTGTGTGTTCGTCAACGATCTTCTGGATGCTCCCTGTCTAAAGCAGCTCGAGGAAGGCTTTTTCTTCGAGGACTACTCTGGCGAGATCGCGCGGGTGACGGCAACTAATTTCTCATGGTTCGCTCATTTTTTGTGGCGGTAAAACAGATTGCTCTACCAGGCGAATGTACACCCCTGGCAAAGAGTCCAGCAGTTTTAGAATTCGCTCT
>NZ_JAYVPL010000005.1:0-35932 GCF_043757465.1 Armatimonas sp. | reverse complement strand
AAGGCGTTCACCTACGATGCGTGGGGCCGCGTCAAGACCGTCTCCCTGGTGAGTGGTTCCGGCGGCGGCGGTGGCGAGTGTCCCCCTCCCGGCCCTCCGGCTCTGGCGGCCCTCCTGGCTCTGGCGGCAGCAACACGCTTCTGGTCAGCTACGAGTACGATGCGCTCGGACGAAAGTTCAGTGCCACCAGCGCGAACGACGTGCGCTACTACGACTGGGCCAACCGCCTGACCTCGATGACCAGCGGCAGTGGAACTTTAACGGCAGATCACGACGCGAACGGGAACATGACGCGTCTTGGCTCGGACACCCTTGGCTGGAACGTGCGTGGTCAGCTCGCGTCGTTGTCTTCGGGTGGTCAAAGCAGCACGTTTGGTTATGATCTGTACAACCGTCGCAGCTTGCTCAAGCTGTGTGGGCGACGGCGCACCCAGGCGCTTTTACGCGGGTTCTTGCTCAAAACGAAGACGGTTGTCGTGCTGGGCAATTCGGGAGAAGTCGGTTCGTGTCTAAAAGATAGCGAGCCACTCTCTACGGCTCCACTGCTGCCCGATCCTGCTCGCGGAGAGCTACCAGCCAGCGCTCCAGATCGTCCCAAGCAGCATCCAGATTTTCCTCAGAGGGCGCTAGAGTAGGGGGCGTCGCTGAGGGGAGGGTTTCCAGTAGCTGACGGTAGCGCTCTGGGTCAAGCAGACGTAACATCTGAGCGTTGCTCGTAATGGTCTGAATGAGTACCTCCGTGAGCACTGTTGGTGGCGGTGGTATTATCTGCAAATTAGTAAGCGTTGCTGGCATCAGGGAAACCTCTGTTCATAATTCTATCGTATTTCAATTAGGTTGTGGTGCGCAGGCCACCATTCCACCAGGTCTGGTAGCTGGCCTGAGTGCGCCGCACCGCGCCGGGCTTGTCCTCCAGAACGAAGCGATTGTGCATGGATGTCCCCACGAGATCTATTCCCGTGACGACAAGTGGGTCGAAGTGGTGGTTGTGCGGAGCGCGGAACGGCGGGGCGAAGAGCACCGCACCTGCCGGGCCGGTCTGGTGGTGGTTATAGACAATCTGGGGGAACCACTGGTCGTATTGAATGCGGAGCATGTTCTGGGTCTCCGCTTGGGCTCCCATGTAGAAATCACGGTTGTTATCGTGCCCGATGTACTTCTGGTAGAGGCGTGGGATATCGAAGCTACGCTTTTTTTCATCGGGGTTGCGCATGTACCAGTCGGAGACCAGCTCCATGCCATCCGGATTTGCGTGCACCAGTAAGATAATGCAGTCGTCCAGAAAGCGCCGCACCTCCGGGTCGTTGGAGCGCGTCAGCTCGTAGGCGGTCTCGATAAGCTGGTGGGAGCCGAGCACTTCTGTGGCATGCAGACCGCCGTCTATCCAGACAATCGCCTTGCCGGTCGCCGCTAGTTTTTTTGCCTCCGCGTCCGTCAGGCCCTCAGCCCGCGCCAGCCGCGCGGAGATATCTTTGTAGAGCGCCAGCTTCCTGTGGTTGGCGGGGGAAGTGACAATGGCCATGAGCTGCGGTCGGCCCTCAGCGGTCTTGCCGATTTCCTGAACGACCAGCCGCTCGGATTCCTTATCTAATTGTTGCCAGTATGCAGCGAGCTTTGTGTAGTTCGTCAGGCGGTAGTCGGCACCGATCTCAAACCCAAAAAAGGCTTTGGGGGACGTTACTTTTTCTTGCCGGATCGTCTGGGCAATAATCGGAACTGGCGGTGTCACGGCACGCGGCGACAGCCCACAGAGCAGTGTTCCTAGCGAGAGGAGGGATAAAAGCGGAGTCATGGAACTACGTTTCGCCTCGACTGTAAGAAAGTCCTGTCTGTGCGCTCTGGCTTTGGGATTGCAAAAATAGATCCTGTTTGCCGATAAGTAAAAGGAGGGGCCGGGGGGGATTGCGCCGAACCGTCCCTGTAAGACTACGGTATGACTGTTAAGTCCTGGACTAAATTTAACTGCTACGACGTGCTGGGTATCGCTCTGGGAGCCTCGGAGAGCGAGATTCGTGCGGCATTCAAGCAAGCCTCGCGGCGTGCGCACCCCGACCGGGGCGGCTCGCACGATGCTCAGGTGCAGGTCAACCTCGCCTACGAAGTGCTCAGCAACGCCGAGTCGCGCACTAAACACGACCGGCACTGGAAGCTGGGGCAGTATGCCGCCGGGCCGATCCTGCCGTTCTTCACCGGGGAAGAGGCGATTCGCAACCTGTGGACAGGGGCGGGGGGCAGCTCCCGCAAGCTCGCGGATGGCAAAGGTTCCTCGGGGCTGGTGCGGCGCGTCAAAGAGCGTATCCACCGGGACCGAGATCGCATCACGCTGGACCGTGAGAACCGAAAGGTTATTTTTATTGCGGAGTTTGCGAAGAAACTCCAGACCGCGCGGCTTGAAGCACTGGTGCTTGTCCTGACTATGGGAATCTCAGGGATCGTGGGCAGCGTCTACACGTTTGGCTATTTTGGGATGTTGGGCTTTGGCGCTCTCCTGGTGCGGCGGCTGGGCGGAGTGCTGGTGCATCCTGAGACCGCGCTGAAGCTGGCGGTGCTGGATCCGCTGGCGCAAAAGCATCTTGAGGAGCACGCGGAGCACTTGGCGCAGGAGTCCGTGGCACGAGACCGGGAGCGGCTGGAGGTACACTTTGCGGCACTGGAGCAGCTCGGTAAGCTCGTCACCACTCCCAGCAAGGCCAGCGATTCGGAGAGCCAAATCCTACGGCGGCTGCTGGGTGTTCTTTTCATTTTGGGGCTGATGCCCACTCGGCATGATAGTGCGGCGCAGCGGGTGGTACTCCAGGGTGAGGGCGAGTGGGCGGCACTGTTCTACCGCCACGCGGGGACGCAGCAGCTCTCCATCGCCACGGTCGAGAAGATAATCGCGGCCCGTGCGGCGGTGAATGCCCAGGCAGCATTTCTCTATAATTTGGGTGGCCTCTCTCAGAAAGCCGCCGAGCGTGCCGAGAGTGCCTACCTCCGCTGGGTCGGCATGCGCGAGCTGAACTCGTGGGCACGGCAAGTCTGGACATCGGAGAACGGGGGGCCGTCGGGCGATATTCTCCAGCGCCTCGCCGAGTTCAAGTCCTTCCTCGATAAGCTCCCGAACTAGCTTGTAACGCTGTCGTAACGCAGCTCTGTTAAATTGTGGGGCATGCAACAAAACTCTAAAAAACTCGCGCTGGGCTATCTGGCGCAGACACAGGCTCTTCTTCCCAAAGTGGGGATTGACGATCACCCCGGTGGCGGCCCCGACCTTGGTAAACTCACCCGCGCGGATGTGGCAGAGCTGTATGCCAAGATCATTGACATTCAGAACACTCTGGGGCAGAGCGCGGTGGCAAAGGCGACTTTTGAGAAGGCAAAGACGCTGATTATGGTTGGAAAAGAGGCACACCAGGGAGTTGTCGCGCTGCTGCTAAAGCGTAGCCCCTCGAAGGCGGAGGCAGTCGCGCTCTTCAAAAAATACGCCACCGACGGCTATCTGATCGTCAAGCTGCCCGCACTACTGGAGAAGAGTGAGCGAGATCCTCTGGTCAAAGATGCGCTACGGCTGACGGATGCGCAAGACCTCTCGCTCTGGCAGCGTGGGGCGCAGTACCTGGACATTGCCCGTGTGGTGGGGCTGGCAGGTGAGAAACTGGTCTTTGAAGCGCTGACCGCAATGGCACCCAAGCTACTGGAGCAAGGCTTCGCCGGGCCGCTGGTGCTCTGCGAGGCGGGCGTACGTGGGATGGAGATTGACAAAGCCGCCGTCGAGAAAGCGCTCCGCGCCGCAGGAGGCGAGGCTCCGGGCTATGTCGCACTGGGGCTTCTCTGGCTGAGCAAGAAAGACGATGCACTGGCGATCCTGGCGAAGCTGACGGACAAGAGCAATGTGGGCCAGTTCCCGCTCGCACTGGTGGATGCACTGGGAGTGGATGCTTTCATCGCTTTGTTGAAGCGCACGAAAAACTCGACCGTCGGCTATAAAAGCGCCGTGGATCCGGACTTCTTGAACCGTGAGTCCGATGTCCGTCTGAAGCTTATGCAGGCTACTAGCGCAATGGAGCCTCAGGCAATCTCGGCCCGCGACTGGCACCGGCTGCTGGAGTTTGCCTACGGCCCGGAGATCGCTGTTGTGCACGCTGGTATCCGCAAAGCCCTGCGCCGCGATCTGCCCGAGCAGGAGAAGTACTGGAAGCAGCGCCCTGCCCCCGGACAAGGAGAGCTAAGCGCCCGTCAGGCCGAGTGGAAAGAGATCGTCGTGGTGGCCGCCCAGGCCGAGCCCGCTCTGGCGCTCAAGTACCTGGCAAAGATCACCGAGCCGCGTCGAAAAGTGGGGGCGCTACTGGCACTGGCGCTGGCCGAGGCGCTCAAGAGTCAGCCGAAGGGAGATCTGGGATGAATACTCTCGCAATCACCCTCTGCGTCGCCGCGCTTTGTGCGCCCGCGCTCGCCCAGGACGCGGCGGCGCTTCGCAAACAGGGCGACGCCGCCTCGAACGAAAAGCGCTGGGCGGATGCCCTCGCCGCCTATGAAAAAGCAAGACCCCGCTTCGAGAAAGACTATAAATTTCTTAATAACCTGGCGACTGCGCACTACTACCTGGCCGTCGAAAAGACCGACGCTCTCCGGCACTACGGCGAAGCGCGGAAACTCTATGAAATCGCGACCGGTCTGAAGCCCGACGACGCGCTTCTCTGGGGCAGTTTGGGCGGCGCTTGTGTAGGAATGGGAGAATTGGTAATTGAGCCTGCGGCCCGAAAAAGTAGCTATGAAAGCGGCATCGCGGCGTACCGAAAGTCTATCTCGCTGGTGGCCAACGATCCCTGGGTTCATCGCTCGCTGGGCCAGGCGCTGGCTTCCCTGAGGCGCTTCCCGGAGGCCGAGGCCAGCCTGCGCGAAGCCCTCCGCCTCAAGCCTGGCATGGACACCTTCCTCAATGACTTGGGCAAGCTGTTCGTCCTGCAGCAGAAGTGGGCCGAAGCCGAAGCCGCCTACCGGGACGCCTTCCGGTCAAATAGAAATGTCGCGATTTTCCCGTACAACGTCGGAGTGTCGCTCGTCAAGCAGGGCAAGCGGGAGGAGGCCAAGCCATTCGTTCAGGAAGCGCGCCGACTGGGAGTGAAAAACACACCTTTCATCGAGCAGCTCGGGCTGACCAACGTCCCGATTCCCACCGCTCCCCTCGCACTCTCCGGCGATGCCGCTCCCGCGCCGAAGAAGCTTGTCTTCAAAACCGGCGGGCAACTGCTGAACGCGCTTTTTGAAATGCAGAAAAACATCGAAGACCCGCAGTTCAAATCATTTTCCACACGGCAGTTGAAAAGCATTCTTTCGAGTGTGGAGGGACTTGAAAGCAAGGAAAGCAATAAAGCCGTTCTGCGAGTATCCGCCGATGGTGTAAAAGAAAATGTGCCGATTTTTCTTATCACGTTTCTGAGGAAGCAGGAATTTTCTCTCGTTTCGCTGATGACTCTGAACACTTTTTCCAAAGTTACCGAGCGACCGGCGGACTCCATCGAGAAACTCTTGCGCGAAGTACGGGCCTTAAAAGTGAATTTCAAGCTGGCGGGTGAAAACAAAGAGACGACGCCGCTCGAATTCGCACTTCAGGACATCGAAGAACAACGGAAAACGCTGCCCGACAAAGAGCGAGGGCAGGTGGAGAAGGCGCTGAAAGACCTGCTTCAGGTGCTTCAAGATGCGACACAGGTTTCCGAGGCCGCCCGAGAGTGGGTGGATCGGCAAATCAAACCTTAAAACGAGGTATAGGAGAAAGTTTATGATGAAACGACGACGATTTATGTTTGTTTTTGGCGTACTGATAACGCTTGCCGGTTGTAGCGGAGGCGGAGGAAAGCCGAGCGTGACGCCGCCGACGCCCTCGCCGCCGGAGCCGGTGGGCGACAGCTACAACCATCGCGTGGGGAGCTACGAAGCGACGGGCGCTCTGGCCGACGGGCGGAGCGTTCGCTGGGAGCTGTCGGCGGGGGACGACGCACTTCTGAGCGCACGCCTTCAAGTGGGGACGGCGTGGGGATCGCAGGCGCGCGACCAGCTTTTCTACAACCTGAAGAACGGGACACTGGCACTGGGAAACTCGTACAACATCCTCCTCGACTCCGGCGAGATTCTCGACTTTCCGTTCGGCGTTCCGGTGCAGAACAACAACGGCAGCAAGCCTTTTACTGCGGGAGACGTGACGGTGACCTATCGGCGCACGGCGTCGAGCGCCGAGGAGCGGGTCGGGCTGCGCATGACCAAAAAAAATAAGGCGCTGGGCACGGAGGATCGCCTGACGCTAACCGACCGGAGCGCCGACTGCAACGCCTCGACTCTGGCCACCGACTTCGCGTTTCTCGAAACGCGCTACGACGTTCCCGTTACGAAGCTGGGCTACTTCTCCGCGCACGGGCAAATCACCCAGGCCAATGTCTCCCGCCGGTTTTATCTTCGCATGGACGATCTCCGCAAGAACCAGATCGAAGGAACTGTCTTTATCGGGCACGGTGCGCGGTTTCCCGTCGTGGTCGGCTCGAATCCCGTGCAGTTCAGCTACTACGAAGACGCTCCCGACGGCACGATCCGCCAGTGGGACGCCGTCTCCGGCTCCGTGATCTTCGACGCCATAGATTTCGGCACCTCGAATCCGAACAAAAAGGAATACGGCGACAACGGCAAGGTCAGCTTCCATACCGAGAACCTGCGCCTCGAAGCCTCGAATTCTTCCAGCGACCCGCGCTTCGTCGGGGCGCAGGGAAGCTTCACCCTGAACTATTCGGGAACGTCCACCGTCGGCTACAAACGCGAGAGCCGCGACTACCCGGCGAACTGAAAGATCAAACAATGCAAGACACAACACTTCGACTCGAAAAATCGCCTCGTGAACCCTACACCGTTCGCTACGGTGAGCGCGTCGAGTTCTCTCCGGGCGGACGCTACGTCGCCACCCTCGGACGCCACGAGCACAAAGTCTGGGAGGTGAAGACCGGCAAGCTCGTCTTCCGCTCCAATATCGCCAGCTATCTGGACGATAGTCCGACCTCCTACAACATGGCCCGCCCTCCGTTCTCGTTCGTCAACGATGTGGTTATCTTCGATGGAGAAACCTCGGTGGGGAACATGTCACGCTCGCCCGTTCTGGTTGACTTAGAGAATAATCTTGGTGAAGAAGCTGCAATGATGACCAGCATCGATATCAGTAATCCCGGTTTCCTCCCGATTGATTCGGAGCATTTTATTCGCTTCGATATATTTAGCATCAGCCTGTACAATCGTAAAGCAAAAAAAGAATTGTGGCGCGTGGATGCGAAAAAAGTGCCAAATGTGCACGGCCAGAACCCGAGAATCGGGTCTGTCGTTTGGGACGAGACGAGTAACCGGGTTTGGTTCTGTTGGTCTGACTTTCCCCAAAAAGGCAAGCAAGCGGAGCGCATCGCTTCCCTCGCGATGGACGGTTTAGACTATCGCCTGGAGTACGAAGAGAAACCAACCCTGCATCGTCTTCAGCTCTTGCCGAGCGGGGATTACCTGGTAAAGGTGCCAATCAAGTTCGATATGGCGACGACGAACAAAATAAATAAAGAACCTTTGATCGTCGTCAATCTGCGGAAAAAGCGACAAATAATTCTTCCCGAGGGCATCGGTTACTACGTTTTCGACGGCTTTCTCCCGGAGAACCGATTCTCGCTGTCGAGGCAACAAGAAGACGGCTTGATCGAGACGATCCAGTGCGACCTCGCGACGGGAAAAATAATCCAGAAAACAACGGTTCAAGGCGTGCCTCGATGGGCCAGTTTTCCCTTCGCCTGGTCGCCGGATCGTCAGACGATGGCCGTCATGAGGCAGGCGCGCGACAAGTCGTTCAACACGGTGAGCCTCTACGACGGGCGCGGCAAGTGGCTGATGGATCTCGACGACACGCAGCAGACTATCGCCTTCGACCAGACGCAAAACGCACTCGCCAGCCGTGCCAAAGCCTTCGAGGCGGCCTCCCAGGAAGCCTGGTCGGATTACCTGCGCCAGGAGCGGGGCAAGCGTGTCGAAGAGGCGCGCAAGCAGAGGCCGAGCGAGGCCGAGCTGCAAAAACAAAAGAAACAGGCGGAGATGGACGACCCGCGCAGCTACGTCACATGCTCGTTCTGTAAAGGCAAAGGCGCGTATCGCTTTGAGAACAACCACAGCGTGGGCGAGTCCTATACCTCGGTCGCGCCCCGGTACGACCTTACTGGTAAGATGGTGGTCGGCCCGCAGTATGGTGTCCACAGCTCGGCGATGGAGGGTTCAAAGGACACCTGGGCGTGTCCCTGCTGCCACGGCGCGGGAAAAGTGAAGCGCCGGTAAAATGCCCGTATGAAAAACGCACTACCGCTCGGCATGATTCCGGCGCGACGGGTGAAAATATAACACTTTAGGAGAGTTAGGAAAATACAATGACGAGATCTATGAGAGTGTTACTGATTCTTGCACCGCTTTTTTTCGCGCTGACAAGTGCTGTCCGTGCGGAAAAATATGCCCTGTTTATCGGGGTGACGGAGATGCAGAACCAGCCGCGCGACAACTGGCTCAGTGGGCCAGTCAACGACCTGCGTGAGATGCGCGCGGTGTTTGCGGAGAAATATGGCTTCAAGCCGGGCAATATTCTGAGCCTGGAAAAGTCGGCGGCATCGCGTGCAGGTATCGAGCGCGCGTTTCGTGAGCATCTGATCCAGAAAGCCGCTCCCGGCGATCTTGTGGTGTTTTACTACTCGGGTCATGGCACGCAGGTGCCGGATCTCAATAAGGATGAACAAGACGGCAAGGACGAAGCGCTGTGTCCGTACGATGCGGGCAGCACCATCGGCTCCTATATCACCGACGACGATCTGGGACGCTGGGTGGGGCAGCTTCGCACAAAGAACGTCTTTGTGATGCTCGACTCCTGCCACAGTGGCACCGGCCTGCGGGGCGGTGATATGCCCCGCTCGCTGGAAGTGAGCGTGAAGGCCCCGGCACCACGGTCAACAGCTCCTCTCCCAAGTACTCCCCGAGGCGCGAGTGACGACCTCAAGCCCGATGGAGAGACCACAGTGCTACTCACGGGCTGCCGCTCGGATCAGACATCAGCGGACTCTACGGTACTGCTCGATACCTCGGACAAAGCGAAAGTGGACGCGTTTTTGGCGCAGCGCAAGGCCAAGGGGAAGTACTGTGGCGATCAGCTGATCAACCCGTACATGGGAGCGCTCACCTTCGCCTTTCTGCGAGCGGCCTACAACAAGCCTGAAAACGCTACCTATACGGACATCCACAAAGAGGTTGCACTGACCCTCCAGAAGATGAAGCTTGATCAAGTGCCGCAGCTAGAGGGAGAAGGGTTGCAGCGGTTAGCACTTGGGGGAGGAACTGTGGCAACAGAGCCAGCCCCCACCGCTCCGACCGCACAGTGGACGACCTGGGCGGCGAAGGTCAAGCGTGTGCAAGGCAAGACCGTGGTGATCGAAGCGCCGGTGGGGGTGGAACTGACGCGCGGGAGTATCTACAACAGTCAGAGCGGTGCCGTCTTGCGACTCAGTCAGCACGATGCCCAGGAAGCGACGTGTGCGCTACTCTCTGGGATGGTGGCCGAAGGCGAGCCGCTCCGTGAGGCCTTTCACTTTCTGGAGACACAAAAGCTGCGCGTCGCCCTCTTGGGAGACGCCACATTGCGAGGATCGCTGACGGGCCGCCTCAGTGCCCTGAAGTTCACCGAGGTCGTGGAGGCTAAAGCGCCCCACGAGGTCGAGCTGGAGCTTCTTGCGGGCAAAGATATCGCTATCAAAGTATTTCGCAACCAGCAGCAGCTTCCCACGATCACGGGAGGCGATCTGGATGCGCTCTTTCCCAAGCTCGGGCGCGTGCTAGAGAACATGGCAACCGTGAACCAGCTGGTGCACCTGGAAAATCCCAAGTCTAAGATTGAGATTGATCTTCAGGTCAATGGCCGCGACTTCGACACGGTCAAGATCGGCGACACGATTGGCTTCACGGCACGCCCGAGCCAGGACTGCTATCTCTATCTGCTGGATGTGGACTCGGTAGGCAAGGTGACGGTGCTCTACCCCAACAAGTACGCCAAAGACAACAAGCTCCGCGCCGGAGAGACGACGCGTCTGCCTGCCCCTAATCTGTTCCGTCTGCGCGTGACCGGCCCGGCGGGCAGCGAGGCGGTAAAGGCGATTGTCACCACGGTGCCTATCAACTTAGAGGTTCTGGAGGGCACCAACGGCGATTTTTCCGCTCTGAGCGGGGCGGGGACGAGTATCGCGGCGGAGCTTCTGGCGCAGCTCAAGCGCGAGCTCAACCGAGGTGCACGCGGCATCGAGGTGCTCCCAGCTCGCTCGGAGCAGCAGCCCATCACGGTCGAGGGCTGGGCAACGGACATGGTGTTTCTGACCATCCGGCCCTAGAAAAACAAAAAACATGAACAAGACTCTGATCTCTCTTGCGCTGGGCCTGAGCCTCGCGCTAAGTACGCAGGCGGGCTCTCCACAGACGGCAAAGCCCAAGCCTAAGCCCACGCCCCCTGCTGTCAAGCCGACTACGCCCGCTCCGCAGGTTCCCGTTGGGCCGCTGAAGATGATGCCCCCCACGGCGCACACGGTCATGGATCGCGCCGAAGTCTCCCCCGATGGACGCTGGGTCGCTACTAGTGGGGGGGGACAAATACGCATCTGGGAGAGCGACACGGGCCGGACGACGCGGGAGCTGCCCTGCTCGGGGCTGCTTCACTGGATGAAGGATAGCCAGCGCCTGCTGGTGGGGGGAATGGGGGTAAAAGCGGTCCGCAGTGATGACGGCACGGTGGACGATGATAAATACGGGAGGCTCCAGCTCTGGGACGTGGTCAGCGGGAAACTCTTGAAGGAGTGGCAGATTCCCTCGGTGATTCTGGATTTCCAGCGCTACGAATCGGAAGTGGTGACTCTGGATGTGACGCAGGACGAGACGCGGGCACTGGTGACCACAAGGGGAGTGGGGCAGGCGTTTGTCTGTGATATCGCCGCAGGCACCATGCCGATCAAGCTCACCGAACCGACCGGAGTGGATGGGGGGCACTTTCTGCCAGGAGACCGTGAGTTCGCTATCTACTATGTTCGAATGGGCTATGAAAAAAAGATACGCCAGACGGATCGCTACGAAACGGCGACAGGAAAGAAGCTAGGCACGCTCCCCGTGAACGCACCGGCGACGGCCTACTCCCCCAGCGGCCATGTCTTCGTCACTGTCCTGAATGCGGAGCTACTCGGCGTCAAGAGAAATACGGAAAAAGTGGATGACGAGAAAGAGGGCGCAGGCGTGGTGGTCGAAGAAGCCACCGGGAAGGTGGTTCGCACCGTTGAGAGTGGCTTTGTTGGCTTCTCTCCCGATGGCAAGAGCCTGGTGCGCGTCGTGGGAACGCGCTTTTCCCTGGTGGATCTTCTCAGTGGGAAGGAGACGCTCTCCAAGTCTGCTCCCGTGCGCGGCATCGTGGTGGAGGGAGTCGGGGACAGCGCGGCGGACGCGGCACCTCAGGCCACCGGCCCTCTCTTCGCCCCAATTGTCAGGGACGATTTAACCACCGTCTCGTTTCGACAAGATGGTAAGCAGCTTGTTTCCGTGACCCGTGATGGCCGGGCGACTCTCTGGAATGCGGCTTCGCTGACTCCCCAAAACTCCCTGCGCGGCTGGACCTACAGTCCCTATAGCTTGTTTGTCGCGCCCGATGGCAAGACGGCGCTGGTGAACACGTCGCAAGGAGCCTACAGGCGAGTTGATGGGTGGCTGGGGAGCCTGCGCGTCCTCGACCCCCGCACCGGGCAGACACGGTTCTGGACGGACTACACTGCTGAACTCCTCGACGCGATCTACACGCCCGATGGAAAGACGATCTACCTGGTGGCGTGGAACCCGCAATACGACCGTGCGGAGGTGCGGCGGCTGGATCTGGAGACGAACACGCTCTCCGAGCCGCTGTTCCTAAAGCCCGGCTTTACTCCACGCGCCTCGCTCGCACTCAGCCCCGACGGAGCATCGCTTTACTGCCTCGGCTACCTGCTCGATGCCAAGTCAGGACGAGAGCGTGCACGCCTTTCGGGTCTAGATGGTGAGACGAGGGCGGCATTTAACGACCAAAACCAGCTTGTCGCTCTCATTAAAACCGACTCGGGGATGAGAGCGTTTGCGACCTACGATGCGCAGAGTGGTGCTCGTCTCTCCCAGACTCCCGCTTTTAGAGACAATCCGTGGAAGGGAAAGTATCTGAGCCAGATGAGCTATCCGCTCCCCGTCTTTATAGATGGTGGGAAAGCAGTGCTGATCCCTATGGAGATCGAGAGTGGCACCGATGCCGTCGATAACCAAGCAACGGTGGTGCGCCGTGAGGTAAGTACGGGACATATCTCGCATGTCTGGGAGCCTGTATTTACACTGGGCCTCAACGACATTATCGTCTCACCCGGCGACGGGCGAGCGCTGGTCTTCGATTCTAGCAAGGCCGAGTGGAGCGTGTGGAACGCGAGCAGTGGGCTGCGCCAGCAAGTGCTCCGCAAATTCGATGGCGTAGAGGTTCGTGGGGGGGGCGGGGTTACACCCGCGCTTCTGCCCGACGGTAAGCACCTGCTGACGCTGCAGAGCGATGACAGTCTTCGTGTACGGGATCTGAGCGGCAAGACGCGCCTGAGCTTTCTGATGCTGGAGGGCGGCGACTGGCTGGCCTACACGCCGGAGGGCGCTTTCGATGGCTCCCAGGGCGCGATTGAGAAAGTCTATTTTTCGAGTGGCTCTAAAACCTACAGCCTGGATCAGTTCGCCGAGCGCTTCTATCGCCCTGGCCTCGTGCAGCTCGTGCTTGATGGCAAAGAGGGCGTCAACCCCCTCTCGCCCGAGGCCGCGCTCGCCCAAGGTGCACCGCCTAGTGTGCAGCTCGTTGCCCCCGCAACCAGTACGACCAGTGCCGCAGAAGTGACGATCACCGTGAAGGCGGTGCAGCAAAATGGGGGTGGGGTTCGTGCGCTTCGCCTGTACCATAACGGACGCTTGGTCGGGGGCACCAGTAGCTTGAGCGGCGCGGCCAGCACCGTGCAGAGTGAGCTGACCCGCACCTTTACGATTGCACTGGAGCCGGGGCAGAACCAGCTTCGTGCCACCGCCTACTCCCGCACGAACCTGGAGAGCAAGCCCGCTGAGCTGCGATTGGTAAGTACAGCAGTTGCCACAACAAAACCCGTCCTGCGTGTGCTGAGCGTCGGCATCAACAAGTACGAAGATCCTGCCATGAACCTGGAGTACGCCCGCCCGGATGCCGAGGCTTTCGGGCAGTTTTTCGAGGGACAGAAAACTCTCTTTTCAGGCGTCAAAGTCACGTCCCTTCTGGACGAAAAGGCCACGGGGAAAAATATCGAAGCGGCGATAAAAGCTCTGGCAACCGAGTCGAAGCCCAGCGATATTGTCGTGATCTATCTGGCGGGACATGGCGAGACCGCCGCCGCAAAACCCGCTGATGATGATGTTGAGAGCGCGGCGCAGAGCTTCTATTTCTTGCCTGCCGAGATGCGTCTTATGCGCGATAAGAACAACGTGCGAAAGTATGGCATTAGCGGCGACCAGCTGGATTCCCTGATCTCGCAGATCGGGGCACGGCGGATCTTGATCGTCTACGATGCCTGTAAATCCGGTGCTGCACTCAATGGGAGCTCGACGGGCGGGGCGCAGGAGCAGCGGCAGCTTGCCCTGCTCGCGCGTGCCCAAGGGCTGTACATCCTCACTGCGTCCACGAGTCAGCAGTACGCCAGCGAGGTCAAAGCCCTGGGCCACGGTATTCTCACCTACGCACTTCTCGAAGGGCTCCGGGGGAAAGCGGCTCCCACGGAGAGTGATGTCAAGGTTCTCTCGCTTCTCAACTACGCCGAACAGCGCGTTCCCGCTCTGGCAAAAGAGCTACGCAACCGTGACCAGCGCCCGGTGCGCTACGGACGTGGCGTTAACTTCCCCCTCGCCAATAAGTAGGTAGACATCGTGACGACTCCCTCCGCTAAAGCAGAGAGCTTCTGAAATTATGTCTAGGACACAATCACAAAAAACACAATGCTTTGACTTCAGGCTTCTTGCAGAACGCTCGACGCATCCGTCCACGTTAACCTGCAAAGGCACTGTCCGTGCCCCAAGTGCAACTCGAAAGTTGCACCCACACTACAAGACGCGAAGATTTTACCTGGCAAACGAGAGGTCACACTCAAATGTAGTTCCTTGCCAGAACCCCCTGGAATCTTCTGTTAACAAGGTGTGACGAAGCCATACTCCAGCAAAAGTGAGAACCCGGAAAGCTAGGAAGCAATACGTTGAAAAATATTTTAAAAAAGGATGCCGATTCCCCTGTCAGCTAAAGCAGACAGTCCCCTCGGTCGTTTAACTATGGCTCTGGCGGGGAAAGTCACGACACCAAGTACCGCTGGACAGGGCGGGGGTTTGGATAGGGAAAATCATCCGTCACGCTGTGTTCACGCAAGGTTGCTAGCATGGGCACATGAAACGAAGGATCTCTCTCGCTCTTATCTCGCTCTGCTCTGTTAGCGGAGCACACGCGCAGTACATCGCTCGCAAGCTCAACCTCACAGGCTTCCCTCAGTCCGCCACTTCCGTGAGTGGTAACCGTGCTGTGGGGACATTTGGCTCTCAGGCGGGAGTTCGTAACCGGGAAGACGCCATGCTCTGGGATATTCGCCAAGGAGTCCCCAGCTTTCCCGAGCTGCCTACCAATCTCTCCTACCAGCAGATCAGCGGCGACTGGGTGCTCCAGAGCCAGTTTGACTTCAGCATTATCAATGTCTCCAGCAACCGGAGCTTCTCGGCCAAGAACTTCGTCACGGGGCAGGTTGTGAGCCTTGGGACATCCGCATCGGCCAATAACTCCCAGGGCTACACCAGTGTGGCTCCGAACCTGCGCGAGGGCTGGGCCTTCACCAACACCGATGTTCGTGCGATTGCCATTGGCCCCTACAACACCTACTCTTCGGAGGCGGTGAACCTTGCCACGGGCCAGCGCTACGGCTTTACCTGGGGACCACTGTTCTCGTCGTTTCCGCGCCAAATCCTTGATGTGAGTGGAACCAACGCCCTGGTCAACTTCACCGCCACGGGCTTTGGGTTTCTCGATCTTCCCACGGGCACTATCACCAATCTCAACACGGGACTCTCGTCGGTGAAGGGTATGAGTGGCAACTACATTGTCGGGGCACGGACTGGCACGGGAGCCGCTTCAGTCTACGAGATTGGGAGCGCCACAACCCGCGACCTTGCGGTCGTTGGAACCGGAGCCAGCGCCGTGATGGTCGGTGCCAACCAGACGGTCGGCAATGCAACGGTAAGTGGGAGCAATCGCGCTGTCTTCTGGGACAATGCCACTGGAGCCGCGACCAACCTGCACGGCTATCTTCCCACGGGCTACACCAGCAGCTCCGCCGTTGGCATCGATAAAAACTTCGCCGATGGCCCGCTTCTGATCGCGGGCTTCAACAATCTTGGCCAAGAGGATCGCTTTGCTCTTCGCCGCTTTGGCGGTGCTCTCACGGAGATCGACACCCCGGAGCTGGCGAGCTTCCCCGGCGACTACACCCAGACGGGCGGCGTGGTCTCCAATGCGGGGACGATCCAGTGGACGAACCCCTCGGGGATCTATAATTTGAATGGCGGCTATCTCTACAGCACGGGGAGCATTCTCGGGGGCATCTCCAACGGTGGCGGGGTGCTCTCGGGGGGACTAAACGGCGGCGGCAGTGGCGGGGGAATCGGGGGCTTCTCGGCGAGTGGCGGCTACGGCCAGGGCATTGGGGGAACGCTCTTGGTCAATATCAGCAGTGGCAGTAGCTTCGACACATTTAGCTTTGGCGGGAATGCCAGCTTTGGTGGTGCGCTGGAGATCGCACTGACAGGCGGCTTCACACCGGGAATCGGGCAGAGCTTCGCGTTCTTTGCCGCGCCCAATATCGTCGGTAGTTGGGCACAGATTGTCTCGCCTGGCTACCTCTGGGACGTTACTTACACCCCAAACAGTGCTACTGCCATCTTCCGTGGAACTCTCTCCAGTGGCAGCGCCGCTCCCGAGCCGTCATCACTGGCCTTGGCTTTACTGGCTCCACTCGCTCTTCTGGCACGCCGCCGGTACAATCAGGGCTAGAGATGCTCTGGAAAATCCGTTTGTTGGGGGGGCTGGCGCTGGAGCGCGATGGTTTCCCACCCGTTACCAACTTTCGGAGCCGCAAGACGGCGGGGCTGCTGGCCTACTTCGCGCTCTTTCCTGGCCAGCACTCCCGTGAGCGGCTGATTGATCTGTTCTGGCCCGATGACCCCTTGCCGCAGGGTCAGCAGAGTCTTCGGGCCGCGCTGACCTCACTGCGTCGTCAGGTTGAGCCGCCGGAGTTTCGCTCCGGGAGTATCTTGCTGGCGACTCGTACTCACGCGGGTCTGCACCCCTCTGCGTTCGTCACGGATGTCGTGGAGCTGGAGGCGGCGCTGAAGTCGGGCAATGCCGTGCAAGCAAGAGCGCTTGCCGTGGGGCCACTCCTCCCTGGTTTCTACGATGACTGGGCGATCACGGCGGCGGAGGCGATTGCGGCGCGCTTGGAGAAGATCGGAATCATCGAGCCGGGAGCAGTCCCGAAATACAGTGCACTCCCACTGACCCACAAGCGCCTAGGTGTGCCACCGTCGCTGGATCACTTCTTTGGGCGCGAGAGTGAGAAGGCTCAGATCATAGAGCTCCTCTTGGCCGGCACACCCGTCACCCTGATGGGCATGGGAGGGAGCGGGAAGACCCGCCTTGCGGCTGAGCTTGCGCTAGCCTGGGAGGGAGCGAGTGTCTTTGTGGCGCTGGCTGATGTGCAGGATGCCAGTGAGGTTGTGGGGCGGCTGGCACGCCTGCTTAGTGTCCCGCCCGAGGGCGTGACCGAGGCACTCGCAGCGCAAACCACTCCTCTGCTCGTTCTGGATAACACCGAGCACCTGACCGGCGCGACCCTTAAGAGCCTTTTACTCTCGCTTCGCACACAGCTCCCGACACTGCGCCTGCTGATTACCTCCCGTCAGCGCCTTGGTTTTCCGGGGGAGCGCCTGCTGCCGCTTGCCGCGCTCCCGCTTCCCCACTCCAATGCCGCGCTGACGAGCCTAGCGAGCCTGCCGAGTGTCGCGCTCTTTGTGGATCGGGCGCAGGCGTGCCGGGGGGACTTCCAGCTCACGCTCCGCAACGCCGCCGCCCTTGCGGAGCTGGTGCAGACTCTGGAAGGAGTGCCCCTTGCCATCGAGCTGGCGGCGTCCTGGACGGGCGTCCTGACTCCCACCCAGATGACCGAGCGTGTCCGGCAGTCTCGCCTGGCACTCCCTGCACGGCGGGGCAGAGCAGGACGGCATCAGTCGCTCTGGGCCGTTGCTCACAGTAGCTACCAGCTTCTCTCGCCCGCGCTCCAGCGCCTCTTTCGGCTTTTCTCGGTCTTTCGTGGTGGTGCGACCCTTGCCGCGATTGCAGCAGTGGCGGAAGAGAGGAGTGTCGAGGAGTCTGTGGTTCGCCTAGCCGAGCGCTCCCTGGTTCGTCAGACCATCGGCAACGAGCTGCCGCGCTTTGCGCTCCCCGAAGCGCTCCGAGAGTTCGCCGCCGAGCGCCTGAGTGAGGCAGGCGAAGAGGACGAGATCCGCTACTGGCACAGCTACTTCTTCACCCGCCGTGCCGAGCGTCTGGAAGGCCAGCTCGCTACCGAGCAGCAGGCAGAGGCGCTCGCCCACGCCGATGCGGAGTTCGATAACTTCGCGACAGCTCTGGCAACTACGCAGACAAGCGGGCATGCCGAACACGCGCTGCGGCTCAGCAGTGCGCTCTGGCGGTTCTGGGAGTCGCGAGGGTGCTTGCGTGAGGCGGAGGCTGCGCTCACGAACGCGCTGAACCATCCCGATGCGAATGAGCCTGCGAATCGGGACAGCCGGGCACGTGCGCTGGGCGGCCTGGGAATTGTCTTGCTCCGAAAGCGTGACTACGTCGGGGCGAGGGAGAAGCAAGAAACGGCACTGGCGATCCGGCGGGAGCTGGGCGAGCCCGATGGGATTGCGATTGCACTCTACAATGTCGGGATTGTCGCCTCGGCTTCGGGGGACCTTGCAACGGCGGGTGAGCGGCTCGACGAAGCCATTGCTCTTTTGCGCCCGATAAACGACACGCACCGGCTCTCGACCATGCTGATGGCACGGGGAAACTTAGAGGTGCGCCGCAAGCAGCCGCTTCTGGGGCTGCCGTACCTGGAAGAAGCACGAAATGTCCAGACCGCTGTCGGCAATACGATGGGGCTGATCTACACCCTCATGGCCCTCGCGGCCCTGCGCTATGAGCTTGGTGAGCTGGAAACGGAGCTTCGGCTCTATGAAGAAGTGCTTCCCCTCTGCGTTGCGATCAATGATGTGGTTAATAGTGCGACGGCGATTCTCAACATGACCGATACGTTGATGGAGCAAAATGCCGACCCGGAGCGGATTGTCTTTCTAGCGGCGCTGGGGGAGAGCACGCGCCGCAAGCACGGCATTCCACTTCTCCCTGCCGACAACGAGCGCCGCATAAAGCTCGCCCCATTGTTGGCGCAGCCCCACTACGCCGCGCTCTGGGCACAAGGCGAGGCGACCGATTGGCAGGAGTGGGACTCCCCAGAAACCGCGTCTCCCCTTTTAGGACTCGCCGCCAAGTCGTATTTTTCAGGTTAGAATAGCTCTATGCAAACACCGCTGGAACTGGCTTGGAGAGAGTGGGAAGCCTTTTGCCATCAAGTTCAGGAATCCGTTGCTACAGGGATACCTCCACAATTGCCCGAATACCCGGGCCTGCGAACTGCACTGACTTCTCTGAGCCCAGAGGCACTGGAATCTTTTTTAGATGATCCGCGTCTGGAGGAGAGGCATCCCGCGCCCGAGAAGGGGGATACGCCCCTACGTTTTGCTATGCTCCTCTGTTTTCTGCCGCAACACGCTGCACTTCTTCTGGCTGAGCGCTACGACGATCCCTGTCGTGCGAAAAGCAATCTCCCGCCTCGCCCTCGTCTTGTTCTCTTTCTCACCTTCCGCTGGAAAGCCTTTCTGCTGGAAAACCTCCACCGCGAGATGTCCGTTCTTTCACTTCAGGCCGCTCGTTTCCATATCAACCATTTTGTGGAGCGCTTTGGTGGCGACTCTGCAAAGGCACTTCTCAAAACCAACGATTCCCCCACGCTCACCCGTGAGCTGGTAAAAGCACAAAAACACTTTCCCAATCGCACCAAGTTATGAGCCCGTCCACAGAAAACTAGCCTTGGGTGCAACTTCTGATTTCGCTGTGCATCTACGTTTTCGTGGGGGGAACGATTTATGCCCTTCTGGCCGTATAATAGAGACAGGAAAAAATATGAAAGCCAATATAACCCGTAGTATCTTGATCGGTGCGCTCCTGACCATTGCGCTCTCGTTCGTGCCGTACGCTCAGTTTCTCACCTACCCGGTGCGGCTCTTTGTGACGTTTATCCACGAAGGCGGCCACGCGCTGGCAGCACTACTAACGGGCGGACTGCCCGTAGCGCTGGGCGTCTCTCCCGACGCTTCGGGTGTGACGTTGACCCACGGCGGCATCGGAGCAGTGGTCAATGCGGCAGGCTACTTAGGTGCGACGCTCTACGGGGCGCTGATTCTCGCGGCTCTGCGCCGTGGCATGGCTCCTAAGAAGCTTCTTACGGTGATGGCGGCCTCGGTTGCGCTCACGCTTCCGCTGGCGTTCTTTGGCTTAGTGGCTGCCCCCGGAGCGTTCTTTGCGCTGGTCACCGGCATCCCGATTGCAGGGCTTCTCTTCCTCGCGGCGAGCAAGCTGGGGCGGCCCAACCAGGAGCTTCTCGTGGGCTTCCTCGGGGTGCAGTGTGTTCTGAATGCCTTCTTTGACCTACGGACTCTGTTTCTGCTCTCCGCCCAGACCAATGCCCACACCGACGCGCAGAATATGCAGCAGGCAACCCTGATCCCCGCTATTGTCTGGGCATCGCTCTGGATGCTCTCCGCAGTGGCAATTCTCCTCGGGTTGGTAGTTCGTCCGATGCTCAGCGACCTGAAATCCACGCGTTAAGTGACTGATTGGAATTGGCGGTCACTTCGGAATCGGGGCTCCCAGACGCCAGAGAGCAGCGAGAGCGGGATCGGTGCGTTGCCGCTTGACGGAGAGCGTGTAGGCGGCAATCGCTTCGGTCTTCTTGCCTAGCTCTTCCAGGAGTTTGCCGAGCATCAAGGGCGCTTCGGAGTCGTTATTATCCAGTTCCGTGGCTTTCTGCCAGGCTGTCAGTGCCTCGGGAAGGGCCTTGGTTTTCTCTAGGGCTGCTGCTCGACATTTCCAGGCCCGGTGGCTTTTGGGGTAGGTTTCCACGACTTTCTGGGTGAAGGCCAGGTATTTTTCTGGCGCCTTTTGGGCTTGGAACCACGCCTCAAGTGCATTCACGAGATAAGCATTCGGGTGGTTAGGTTCGCTGAGTGCGATTTTCTCGAAAAAGGGCGCAATGGCCTCCGTGCGCTTCTGAGTTGTTCGTAGGCGAATGAGCAAGGCACGGGCCTCGTCGGAGCCCGTGCGCAGTGTCACGAGATCTTCTGTTTCCTGAGCTGCCTGGTCTAGTTTGCCGATGCGCTCGTGCATTCCAATCAAGGCGAGTCGGTAGGTGAGATCCGTTGCGGGAGCTCTTTGAATCAGCCCGAGGTACTGCTGCTCCGCCTCGGCGGGGCGACCTGCACGCTCCAGTGCCTCCGCAAGGCGACGCCTTAAGATATCGTTGTTGGGTTCCTCCGCGATCAGGTTGCGGAGCTCGCCGGACTCCTCCCCGAAGCGCCCCCTACGCCGGTAAAACTCCGCAATCGCCTGGCGGTAGAGGTTTCTACTGGGATCATTTTGACGCAATGTGAGGCCCCGGAGCACTGTCACCGCATCGCTGTCTCGGCCCAGGTCGGCGTACAGAAGGCCAAGGTCGTAGCGTGCTTGATTGTTCTTGGGATCGGCTTTGAGCCAGCGCTCGCGCACCGCTAGCACATCACTTTTCTTTTCCGGGGCTTCAAACAGCGCGATCAGCCCTGCGAATGCCTGACTATTCTCCGGTTTTTTTGTCAGAGCAGCCTCGAAGTGTGCCTGTGCCTTTTCGTATTTCTTGGTCTTCGTACCAAGGCTCCCGAGACGAACCAGCGCCTCGGTGTCCGCAGGATCCCGGCTCAGGACTTCATCGAGTGTTTTCTCTGCTTCGTCGAGCTGGTTGAGAGTTTCCAGGAGGGTGGCGACATCTTTGAGTGATTTTGTCTGCTTGGGGTTTCGGCGTGCAATCGTGCGCAGCTCCAGAACCGCCTCGGCCGGTTTCCCTGCCGCTTGGAGAGTTGCCGCTAGTTTCTGGCGTAGCGCATCGTCCTCAGGTGTCTCGTTAACAAGCTCGCGTAGCTTGGGAATCGCTTCAGTCCAGGCACTTTGAACGAGGAGGGCTTCCACTAGGCCGCGCCGTGTCCGCGCATTTTTGGGAGTGAGCTTGAGCGCTCCCTGGAATACGCGCGCGGCCCGCTCTCCTATCTCCCGGCTATTTCCCTGCGAGAGCATCATGAACCCCATTGTGGTGACATACTCCGCATTCTTGGGTTCACGTCCCACGGCGGCCTCGGCTTCTTTCATGCCAAGCGCCACTCGGTCTTCGGGCGTGCGGCGGATATCCTGGAGGTAGGCCAGTGCGAGGCTGTGACGCACCATTGCCGCATCGGGAAACTTCTCGCGGAGCTTTTCCAGAAGCAGCAGGGCACTCGGAAAGTCGCCCGCTTGTTCCGCTGAAACGGCGGCATTGAAACCGGCACGGAGATTCTTGGGGCTGAGGGTAAAGGCCTTTCGGTAGGCATCGCGCGCCTCCGCGAGGAGCTTTGTGTCTTTCTTCTGAGCCCCTAGCCGTCCGGCCAGGTCGCCGCGCATCAAGAAGGCGTTGGGCTCCTTGGGAAAGCGCTGGGTCATGGTACGCAAGGTCACGAGCGCCTCACGGGGCTGCTTCGCATCCAGCTGCGTTGTCGCCAGGGATCCCAAGATGGCTGGGTCTTTGGGTTGAAGGGCGCTCCAAACTTGGAGCAGAGGAATTGCTTCGGTGAAGCGTTTTTGGGAGAGGTAGGCTCCTGCGAGCGTCCGTAGCGTGTCAGTATTCTTGGGATTGAGCGCTAGAGCACCCTTCGCTGTCACGATGGCTTCATTGGTCCGCCCCGCTCCCCACTCTAGCGACGCAAGCTGTGCCTGGAAGCTGGCTTCCTTGGGAGCCAGACGAATGGCTTTTTGAAGAGCCGCAATGGCATCATCGTAGCGTTTCTGACGCCCGAGAAGAAGCCCTAGATTGACCCAGCCGAGGGCAGCCTTTGGGTCTGCCTCCAGCATTTGCCGGTAGAGTTTTTCCGCTTGTGTCAGCTTTCCCGCCTGGGTCGCCTGGAGAGCCTGGTTGAAAAGCACAGCGGCCTTTTGGAGCGGGGGCGGGGACGGTGGTGGGGTTGTCGTTGTTTTGGCGAACTGCATGCTTCTTATTATCTGGGACTGCGCGCTAGCGAGTGAGGTTCCGTGGCGTGAAGGCAGCGGGCAGGAGCGCCCCGACCGTTGTCTGAAAAATGACGTATCCCGTTTCATTGACACAGACCACGGGGCAGTCTGGCTCGGCGAACTCGGCGAGGACTTGGCGGCATGCCCCGCACGGCGAACCACCGTCGCGCGTGGCCACCACAACCGCCGTGATCGTGCGCGCACCCGCTGCCACTGCCGAGAAGATGGCGGTGCGTTCGGCGCAGTTGCAGAGCCCATAGCTGGCGTTCTCGACGTTGCAGCCTGAAAACACACCTATGTCTGTGGAAACCGCTGCCCCGACACCGTAGTTGGAGTAGGGGGCATAGGCATTTTCCCGGGCATGAAGGGCAAGAGAGATTAGCGCCGTGGTCATCACTCTTATTCTACCGCCCTTCCAAAGTGCGATACACTGCTGGCTTGGTATGGCGACACTTTTATCTGCACAGGCAATCGAGGCTCGGAGCGCGGGCCGGACGCTCTTTACAGGGCTCACATTTGGGATCGAGGACGGCGAGCGACTGGGGCTGATCGGCCCCAATGGCACGGGGAAGTCCACTCTGCTCAAGGCACTCGCGGGAATAGGGCAACTGAGCGGCGGGACACTCTCGATGCGACGTGGGCTGCAAATCGGCTATGTCGCACAGGACGAGGCCTTCGAAGGGGAGCAAACAGTTGAACAGGCACTGTTCTCCGCACTGGCGGGCATGCACCTGGATGAGACCGAGAAGGCGATCAGCGTCGAGATTGCGCTCGCACAGGGGGGCTTTCCAGATCGGAGCCAGCAAGCGGCGCAGCTCTCCGGCGGCTGGAAAAAGCGCTTGGCGATTGTTCAGCAGCTTCTGCGTGAGCCCGACGTGCTCTTTCTCGATGAGCCGACCAACCACCTGGACCTTCAAGGTGTCGAGTGGCTCGAAGGCATTTTGGAGAATCCGGCCTTCGCTTTTGTGGTCATTACCCACGATAGGTACTTTCTGGAAAACACCACGACGCGCTTGATGGATCTTAATTCTGCCTACGCGGAGGGGTTTCTCTCGGTGAAAGGCGGTTACTCTGATTTTTTAGAGGCGAAGGCGGCCTACCTCATCGCGCTCGGACGACGGCAGGACTCGCTGGAGTCTACGGCCAAGGTGGAGCTCGCGTGGCTTCGCCGGGGGGCACGCGCCCGCTCCACCAAGGCCAAGGGGCGCATTGAGGACGCGGGTGAGCTCTTTGTCGAGCTGGACTCGGTCAAGCGGCGCAACGTGGAAAAACTCGCGATGGAGAGTGGCTTCAGCGCCTCGGGCAGACAGACCAAAGAGCTACTGGTTGCCAAGAATCTCTCCAAGACACTCGGGGGCCGTGCGCTTTTCGCGGGCCTGGATCTCGTGCTCTCGCCAGGGCTGAAGCTCGGGCTTGTGGGGGTGAACGGGAGTGGTAAGACGACACTTCTGCGGCTGTTGATGGGCACGCTGGAAGCGGATACCGGGACAGTCAAGCGCGCCAATGGCCTACGCACTGTCTTTTTCTCCCAGAACCGCGATGGACTGGATAGAAACCTCACACTGCGCGAGTCGCTCTCGCCCGCCTCGGATGTGATCAGCTACCGTGAGAGCACGATCCATGTCACGGGCTGGGCCAAGAAGTTTGGCTTCCGCGAAGACCAGCTTGGCTCAAGAGTCTCGACACTCTCCGGTGGCGAGCAGGCGCGTCTGGCGATTGCCAAGCTCATGCTCCAGCCCGCCGATCTGCTCATCCTCGACGAGCCCACCAACGACTTGGATCTCGCGTCGCTAGGCTCGCTCGAAGAGGGTATGGAGAGCTTCCCGGGGGCTTTGATTCTGGTCAGCCACGATAGATTTGTGCTGGATAAAGTCTGCAACCAGGTGCTCGTGCTCGGTGAGGGTGCCCCAAATTTCTTCGCCGACTACACCCAGTACACCGAGAGCCGCCGTGCAGAAATTGCCGCCGCTGCTGCTCCGAAAACGCCAAAAGCCGCCAAGTCCGTGCCCGTTGTGACGGCTCCGCGTATCGCTCTCACCACCAACGAGCGCCGGGAGCTCTCCAAGATGGAAGAGACGATCCACACGGCTGAGCAGAAAGTGGCGGATATTGAGGCCCGCATGCACGACCCCGCCACCGCCACCAATGCCGCCGCGCTTCAGAAACTCTGGAACGAGGAGCTGCCCCAGGCCAAAACGACCGTCGAGCGCCTCTACGCCCGCTGGGAAGCGCTAGAGAGCCGCAAATAGATCCACCCCCCCTAACCCCCGCCCGGCGGGGGGAATGTAAGGATTCCCATTCCTCTTTGTCGCCCCGCCGGGCGGGGGTTAGGGGGTCGCCGCAAATAGGTCCACCACGGTGCCGTCGGGGTCGCGGAGCTGGGCGTAGCGCTGGTCCCAGAAGGCATCCCACGGGTCTTTGTGGCTCTCGTACCCCGCTGCGATGGCCTGGGCGTGGAGGGCATTTACCTCGGCAGGGGAAGTGCACTCGAAACCCAGCCCGACCCGGGTGCCGATAGGCCGTGTCCAGTCGGGATCGAAGGACTTGATCAGCTCCTCCGTGTCCCACATGAGCTGCATGCCACCGGGCAGGGTAATTCCCACATGATCCTCGCCCTCAGCAGGCTCGGGGATCTCAAGCCCCAGTAGGCGGTAGAAAGCCAGCGCTTTCTTCATATCCGAAACCACGATTCCAATTGCGCTGGGTGTTGCCATGATAAACACTTGTTCGCTAAGTGATCGGTGGTTTCCTTCTTGGAATTGTACTGAGTTGAATTAATTTTTGTGGTTGTATTTCGACTTTGCCGCAGCCTTTGCAGCCGGGACAGTTTCCGCCAGTGCCGGATTTTAGGCGTGTCCAGCCTCGGCGAGCGAGATAGAGGGTGGCGCTGAGAACGAGTAGATGGACGAAAACTTCCTGCATCTTTAGTACCCCATAGCCTTTCCGATGAGATGGACAATAAACGTGACAAACCACGCTAAGAACGTCATGTAGGCGAGCTGAAACAGCGGCCACTTCCAGGAGTTGGTCTCGCGCTTCACCACGGCAAGTGTGCTAATACACTGCATCGCCAGTACGTAGAACACCATCAGGCAGATTGCCACGAGCGGCGTGTAGGCAGGCGACCCATCAGGGCGCTTCTCCGCGCTCAACCGATCCTTCAGGGTCTTTGCCTGCTCCTCTTCATCGTCGCTCTCGGCCTGGTAGAGGATCGCCATGGTCGAGACAAAGACCTCCCGGGCCGCAAACGACGCCACCACGCCCACTCCCATCTTCCAGTCAAAGCCCAGCGGTGCGATGAGGGGCTCGATGACATGGCCGAGTTTTCCCGCGTACGAGCTCGCCAGCGCCACGGATTTTGGGGTCTCCGGCGCGGCCTTGGGGTAGCTTGCCAGAAACCAGAGGAGTGTGGAGAGCGCTAAAATCACCGTTCCGGCGCGCTGCACGAACTGCAAGGCCGTCTCACCCAAACGAAACCCGAGCGTGCGCCAGATGGGCTTGCGGTAGGGCGGCAGCTCCAGCAAGAAGGCGGGAGCCTCGCCCCGCAGCAAAGTTTTATGGAAGAGTGCCGCCATGAGAAACGTGGCTAGCGTTCCGAGGGCGTACATCGAGAAAAGTGTCGCGCCTTGGAGCGTGAGCAGTGCGAACGAGCGCGTGCCAAGGTGAAAGCCGACGAGTGTGGTTTTCGGGATAAACGCCGCGATGAGTAAAGAATAAACGGGCAGTCGGGCCGAGCAGCTCATCAGTGGCGCGACGAGAATTGTCAGAAGGCGGGCTTTGTGCGACTCAATCGTGCGGGTGGCGAGAATGCCGGGAATAGCGCAGGCGTAGCTGGAGAGCAGTGGGATAAAGGACTTGCCGTGCAGCCCGACGCGGCTCATGAGGCGGTCCATCAGAAACGCGGCGCGGGCGAGGTAGCCGGTGTCTTCCAGGATCATGATGAACAAAAAGAGCAGGAGAATCTGTGGCAAAAAAGTGATCGTGGTGCCGACCCCGCTGAGCATGCCCTCGGTGATAAGATCGCGCAACGAGCCTGCGGGCATCACTGCCTGAATCCCACGTGCGAGGGCCGCAATTGCGGCTTCCAGCCAGCCCTTGGGAATCTCCGCCCAGGTAAACATTGCCTGGAAGAGAATCGCGAGAATGCCCAGAAAGATCGCGTAGCCCCAGAACTTATGCAGAAAGAGACGGTCCAGACGCTCTGTTTTTGTGGTGGGAGGTGTTTCCGCGCGGCGCACGGCGTGCTCCACGATCCGATTGATCTCCCCATAGCGGGCCTCGGCTATCGCTGTTGTGGTGTCGTGGCCCTCGCGGGTGAGGCGCTCGTGATCGCCGTGCAGGTGCGCGAGGATCTCGGGGCTCCAGCGCGTGGTCTTGGGAGCGACGGGTGTGCCCAGCAGTAAGACCGCCTCGGAAAACGCAGTCTCGGGAGCGAGCTGGTGCTGCTGGACCAGAAGCCCGGCGAGCTCTTTCGCTTCTTCCTCAACACTGGTGGGGAGCTGCCAGCGGCGCACAGGCGGAGCAGGGGGAGGCGATGCGAGGACGGCACGCAGCTCTCCTAGCCCGGCACGGCTGGCGGCATGGAGAGGGATGACCGGAAGACCCAGCTCACGGGAAAGCGCATCGGCATCAACGGCAACACCGCGCCGGGCTGCTGTATCGCCCATAGTGAGAGCAACAACCAGCGGCAGGCCCAGATCGGCAAGCTGGCTGGTGAGGTAGAGATTACGCTCTAAGTTCGAGGCATCTACTACATTGACAATGACTTCTGGCTGGGCAGTGTCCGTTCGGTACCCCAGAAGAATATCACGGGCGATCTGCTCATCGGGCGACTGTGGTGTCAGGGAGTAGAGCCCGGGGAGATCAATTAATGTGACCGAAGCACCATCGAGCAAGGTCAGTGTGCCCTCTTTGCGCTCGACAGTGATGCCGGGATAGTTGCCGACTTTCTGATGGAGACCCGTCAGCGCGTTAAAGAGGGTGGTCTTGCCGCTGTTAGGATTGCCCACCAGCGCGACAGTCTTGCTCACGTGTGGTGCGTATCAGGTTCCACGCCGACGCGGATACCTTCGGCTTCTTCACGACGCAGAGAAAGCCGATACGAGCGTAGCTCGATCTCGATGGGGCCACCGAAGGCAGCCTTTCGTGCGACTTTCACTTCTGCACCGCTGGTGAAGCCTAGCTCCATGAGGCGGCAGCGGTTCGCGCCGCTGACACTCAGGACGCGACCACTGCGCCCTTGTTGCAGGCAGCAGAGGCTGCACACTTCTTCGGTTGCCGGACAGGCTGTTTCTATCATTTTCTCTTTTTGCATGCGCCAAACGCCTCAGAGACCAGTACAATGTATCAGATGGTTGCGGGAGGAGCAATGCCTCCGACTAAAAAAGTCGCCGATATTTTTTGTCGGGGAAGTGCGACTTTTTTAAGATTAAGTGCAACCTGTGTGCCACTCACGTGTCCGAAGGAATCAGCCACCTCGGGTAGGGAGGGGAGATGGATACGATTCAGGTGTTAAGAAGCACGAAAGCACAGGCACTGGCTCCTACCGTTACGGCGGGAGCGGGTGGGACACTACTACGGGCACCCGATCCGGATGCCGCCTTGGTTCGCCGGGTCGTTGCCGGTGAGCTGGCAGCATTCGAGCAGCTCTTTCGTAAGTACCAGACCCCGATCTTTAACATGATCACACGCATGGTACGCGGTGAGGAGGCCTACGATATTACGCAGGAAGTCTTTCTGCGGGCCTTCAAGTCCGTTAAGAGCTTTCGGGGGGATGCCAAGTTCTCCACCTGGCTCTACACGATTGCCCGGCACACGTGTCTGAACCATCTGCGCCATAAAAATGTCCTGTCTGAAGGTTCGTTGGAAGAAGCACAAGATGATCACCCGGGCAACGAGCCGGTGGATGAGACCATGAATGTCGCTCGCATTACCGAGGTGCGTGAGCTACAGCGTGTGGTGGACGAGGTCTTAGCAACACTTCCCGCGGAACCGAGAATGCTTTTAATACTGAGAGATTTTGAACAGCTTAGTTACGATGAAATTTCGCAGGTGACGCAACTTTCGATAGTGAATGTGAAGTCTAAGATTCACCGGGCACGTCAAGTTTTCAAAAAACGCTTTCAGCCACACCTCGCACTGCTCGACGGGGGGATCGGACGATGAACGACAGGGATATTATGAACAGTAAGCAACTGGATAACGAAACGCTCGCCGACTTTCAGGAACTGTCTGAGGTTCTTCAGCTACTGCATCGGCTCCCCCAGCGTGAGCCGGTACTAGATGTCTGGCCTGAGCTGGAACCCAAGCTGGTGCAGTTTCAGCTCGAAGAGCGTATGGGGATATTTGCGAGGTGGCGCTTTCGTTGCGCCCGGTTTCTCTCGAACTTCGCCTTCGGAGCGATCCTCTTCACGCAAGCCGTGGCTCTAAACACCGAGACCAAGATGCGTCGGTATGTCATGCCGGAAGCCGTTTCCTCGGGGGGGGAGGGCTAGGTGGGAGTTCTGCCATGGTGGTCGCAAGCGGAGACATTTATCGCGCAGCCTTGGGTGACGATATTGCTGCTCGTGGCGGCCTGCCTGCTGCTTTTTCATGAGATGCTCACACCTCTCACTTGGGGGCTGACGGGTAACCTGAGCGTGGTCTGCTTCGCGCTGGTTCTGCTCGCCCATGCCGTCAGTGGGGTGGGGGTTGCGGTGTTGATCGGCGGCGTCGCGCTGCTGCTCATCGAGACCCATTTGTTGCCGGGCCGTGGGATCGCCGCCTTTGTGGGCTTCGGATTTGTCTTCGGGGGGATCTATCTGTCGTTGAGCGATGGGCCAAAGCACGCCAGCAACGGCTTCTCACTCGCTGCCGCCGCCACGGTGACAGTCTTCTCGATTGTTACTTTTCTTGCCTATCTGCCCAAATCTCCCGTGTGGAAGCAGCTTGGCCGCGAGCTCTATGCCCAGTCCGCTGGTGCGGAGTTCGTTCCCGATCTGACGCAAGACTGGATCGGCAAGCGCGGCCAGGTTGCCACACCGCTCCGGCCCGTGGGCGTTGTTGTCATTGAAGGCCGCCAGCTCACTGTGGTGACCGAGGGCGATTTTCTGGAGCCCGGTGTCGAAGTTAAGATCACCGAGATTATCGGCGATAGGATCGTCGTTGATCCCATCGCCGCTCTTGTAGGGGCGTAGCCTAGAACCAGGCTTTCATTTCTTCGAGCAGACTATAGGATGTCATATCCAAATGAAGCGGCGTCACGGCGATGTAGCCCTCAGCCGTTACCGCACTGTCGGTGCCTTCGGGGGCGGGCTCGTCGCTGGGCAGACCACCCAGCCAGTAGTATGCGCCGCCGCGTGGGTCGAGGCGCTTCTCCATCCGATCTTTGTAGCGCCGCTCGCTCTTGCTGGCGATTTTCACGCCCTTAATCTGGTCTTCTGGCAAGTCCGGCACATTGACATTGAGCAGGGAGTTGCGCGGCAGGCCATGGGCGACCACTTTAGGCACTAAGTCACGCGCAATAAAGCGTGCTGCCGTGTCGTAGTGCAGATCGGGGCCAAAGCTTGTGGTGGAGACGGCGATGGCGGGAAAGCCCAGAATCACGGCCTCCATTGCGGCGGCGACGGTGCCGGAGTAGATGACGTCCCAGCCGAGATTCGGCCCGTGGTTGATGCCGGAGATCACCAGATCCACACCGCTCTCCGCGCAGATCGCATCCAGCCCCAGCAGCGCACAGTCCGCAGGCGTCCCAGAGACTGCCCAACCGATACTGCCATCGGGTAGGCGCGTCTCAACAGCTCTAAGGGGCTTGTGGAGCGTGATCGCATGACTGGCCGCGGAGCGCGGACGGTCCGGTGCACAGACCGTCACTTGATAGCCTTCCGCATCCAGCGCTTTCTTGAGCGAGAGAATGCCAGGGGCAAAAATACCATCATCGTTGGAAAGAAGAATACGCAGAGCCATAACGAGCAAGTATACCCGAACCTCAGAGCCGGGTATTATAAGCGCATGATGGATAAAATTGAGAAAACAGAAGACGAGTGGCGGGCACAACTAACACCGGAGCAGTACAAAGTGCTTCGGCAAGCGGGGACGGAGCGAGCATTTACGGGCGAGTTCTGGAATCACAAAGGCGAGGGGGTCTATGCCTGCGCGGCGTGCGGTGCACCTCTTTTTGACTCCACCACTAAGTTTGAGAGCGGCTGCGGGTGGCCGTCGTTCTTTGACTCCCTGGAGCAGGATCGCATTATCCGGCACGAGGACAACACCCTCGGAATGCGGCGGGTAGAAGTACTCTGTGCGGGTTGCCACTCGCATCTGGGGCATGTCTTTCCCGATGCGCCCCAGACTCCAACGGGCGAGCGGTACTGCATTAATTCGGTCTGTCTGAACTTCGCACCGAAAAAATGACCCCGGAGGAAACAAGCGCACTGGTTGCGGTACTGGATCGTGCTTTTGATACCGACCCCATCCTCGGCTCTCTCCTGAGCGAGGAAAAGCGCCGTGCTCGTGCCGCGATGGCGCTACACCGTGCGGCCATCAACTATACGTTGCGCTTCGGTGCCCATGATATTGCTGCGGAGGGTGCAGGAGTTGCGCTCTGGCTGCCGCCGGGCACGGAGTACTTGACCTTCCCACGCATGCTCCAGACGGGGTTTGCTCAGCTCGCTCTGGAGCTCGGTTGGGCGCTGCCCGGGCTGCTAAAAATAGACCGCGTCCTCACACAGATGCACACAACGCACGCGCCAGAGAAGCATTGGTATCTCTTCTTTCTTGCCGTGGAGCCCGCCGCGCACGGAAAGGGAATTGGAAGTGCGCTTCTCGAGCAGGGCGTTATGCGCGCGGAGGCCAAAGGGCTCCCAGTCTATTTGGAAACCCAGACTGAGCAAAATGTTCGTTTTTATACGCGTCGGGGCTTTGTTGTCAAAGAGGAGAAGACAATTGCGCCAGGGCTGACGAACTGGGCTCTCAGGCGGGGGTAAAGTCCAGCTTCCGCAAAATCAGTGATGCGAGTTTGCCATTGCGTTTGAGGTCGCCGCTGGGAAGAACCAACATTAAGCGTCTCATTGAGGCTATAATAGCACCATGAAGTTGTCACTGCTTGCCGCCGCCATTCCTGCGCTGGGCCTGATGGGCTTTGCGCTCGCTCAGTCTAATCCTGAAATCACGAAGCTCACGCCCGCACAATCAGCGCACTTTGAGGCTAAAGTGCGGCCTTTGCTCCTTGCAAAGTGTGGCATCTGCCATAGTGGGAAATCGCCGCAGGCTGGGCTAGACTTGAGCAAGCCGATCTCCGTGGCGAAGGCACAAGACGCACTGCGCCGGATGCGTGGCGAGGGCGCAAAGCCCGTGATGCCGCCGAGTGGCAAGCTGTCTGATACCGAGATTGGCAATATCGCGCAGTGGGTCAAAGACGGTGCGGGCTGGCCTGTGACCTCTCCCGTGGGGCAGGGAGAAAGGGCAGGAATTGGTAAACACTGGTCGTTTATCGTGCCCACACGCCCCCTGGAGCCGCCAGTGGGGAAAAGTGGCATTGATGCGTTTGTGCTGGGTGCGCTCTACAAAAAGGGAATCACGCCCGGGCCACAAGCCGACAAACGTACTCTTTTGCGCCGTGTGAGCTTCGATCTGATCGGCCTTCCTCCCACGCCTGGTGAGATGGCGAGCTTTCTGGCGGACACAGCGCCTGATGCCTACGCCAAGCAAGTAGATCGGCTTCTCGCTTCAAAATTCTTTGGAGAGCGCTGGGGACGGCACTGGCTAGATGTAGCACGCTACGCCGACTCCAACGGCCTCGACGAGAACACCGCGCATGCCAACGCCTGGCGCTATCGCGACTGGGTGATCGGGGCGTTGAACCGGGATCTTCCCTACAACCAGTTTATACAGCAGCAAATTGCCGGGGATCTCTTGCGCACGGGCAATGAGGATGAAGACGCGAGCCGGCTGACAGCGACGGGCTACCTGGTGCTCGGCCCCAAAGTGCTGGCGGAGCCTGATAAAGAGAAAATGGTGATGGATATTGTGGACGAGCAGATCGAGGTGGTGACCAAGTCCGTTATTGGGCTGACGGTTGCGTGCGCCCGCTGCCACGATCATAAATTCGATCCTATCGCCACCAAAGACTACTACGCCCTAGCGGGGATTTTCAAGTCCACCCGCACGATGGAGACCCTGAACACGGTCGCGAAGTGGTACGAGCGCCCTCTTTCCAACCCGAATATGAAGGTGGAGCAAGCGGCGTATGACAGGGTATCAGGCCCGGCGAAGCAGGCAGTGGACGAGGCGAAAATACAGCTCGACAAGGCACTCAATGGCACCGGTAAGGCACTTCTCGCGGACGCGTCGGCGTTTGTGCGCGGGGAGCATCTGGGCAAAGAGAACTACGGCCCCAAGAGTATCAACAGCGATGGCTCCCCGAGCGTGGCGGAGTGGGACTTTACGGTGCCGACAGCGGGACGCTATAAGATCTACCTGCGTTACGCCGCCGAGGAATCACGGCCCGTGGTGCTGAGTGTTGCTGGTAAAAACGTCGGTAAAAAGATCGCTGCGAGCGTGACCGGAGGCTGGCAAGAGGAAGACCAGCGCTGGGAGTCGGCGGGCGTGGCGCCGCTGGAGCCTGGGCGGTGCACCGTTCGTATAGAACGCAACGGAGCCATCCCGCACTTCTCGCGCATTGCACTCATTCCTGCCAATGGTTCGGGGGCCGACCCGGATCTCTCCGGTGCGGAAAAATCGCTCAAGACGGCGCAAGAGGCGCTTAAGGTACTGGAAGCGAAAAAGCCTGCGGGGTCCAGTGTGATGTGCGTGAGCGAGGCAACCAAGATCGAGGATGTCAAAGTGCATATCCGAGGCGATACCCAGACTCTGGGCGATGTGGTCGAGCGCGGGTTTCCGTCGGTTCTCTGTGGTGGCACGCGCCAGCCGCTGGAGCAGCCCAAAGCGAGCGGTCGAAAAGAGCTGGCTTTCTGGCTGACGCGGCCTGAGCATCCTCTGACAGCGCGAGTGGCCGTGAACCGGGTTTGGCAGAAGCTCTTTGGGGACGGACTGGTCGGAACTGCGGACAACTGGGGCCTACGCGGCGACAAGCCCAGCAACCCTGAGCTGCTCGACTATCTCGCGGTCTCGTTTGTGGAGGACGATCACTGGAGCATGAAGCAGCTCATCCGGCGCATCGTGCTCACCGACACGTACCAGCGCACGAGCCGCTACTCCGATCCCGTGGGGAAGAAAAAGGATATCGAGAACAAGCTTCTCTGGCGACAGAATCGGCGACGGTTAGACGCCGAGCCGCTACGCGATAGCCTGCTCTTTGTTGCGGGGACGCTGGATACCACTATGGGCGGCACACTGCTCACCAGTAAGAACTACGACTATGTCACCAACGACCAGTCGGCCAATAAAGCCCAGTACGATGCCCCGCGCCGTGCGATCTACCTCCCCGTAATCCGTAACGCCGTCTATGATTTCTTTGGTACTTTCGACTTTGGCGATCCGAGCATGGTCAATGCCAAGCGCTTCACGACCACCGTCTCGCCGCAGGCACTCTACCTACTTAACAGTCCACTGGTGATGGCGCAGGCACAAGCCTTCGAAAAATCCTTGACCAGTGATAGTGACGACGCTAAGATCCGCGCGGCCTACCAGCGGGCTTTCCAGCGCCTGCCGCTTCCCGGTGAGATCAGTACGGCCAAGCGCTTCCTGTCCCGCGCCGCACAAGTGGTGCCTGTCGAGCGCGCCTGGGCCGCCTGGTGCCAGACTCTGCTTGCCGCCAACGAGTTTTTGTACGTAGAGTAAAAAAAGTCAACCGCATGAGTGATATTCGTGACGAAGAAGTCCCCGATCCGGGGTGTCTGCCGGCGTGGAAAGTGGACGAGCTCCCGGAGCCACAGCCTTTTACGTTTAAGAATCTGCTGAAGCTTGTTGGCCCAGGTCTGGTGCTGGCGGGCGGCGCGATTGGTACAGGCGAGCTCATCATGGGACCGCAGGTGGCGGCGCGCTACCAGGGGGCACTCCTCTGGGTGGCGCTGCTTTCCATTCTCGCGCAGGTCATGCTCAACACCGAGGTGATGCGCTACACGCTCTGTACAGGCGAGCCGATCATGACGGGCTTTCTGCGCTGCAAACCCGGCCCCAAGTTCTGGATCGGGTTCTATATTTTATTGGAATTTGCTGGCTGGTTTCCCACGCTCGCTGGGCTCTCCGCCCAAGTGCTGGTTGTCGCCTGGCTGCGCCTCGGCCCCAATGACCCAATTCCCGTTGATACGGTGCGTCTTGTGAGCTACATTGTCTTTCTCTCCTGTGCGGCGCTCTCGCTCTTTGGCAAGAAGATCTTCGATACTGTGCAAGTGGTGGTTACTGGGAAGCTGATCTTTCTGTTGGTGTGCATGACAGCCTGCTCGATCTTTTTTGTCTCGGGCGACACCTGGCTGCGGGTAGTTGGGGGCATGGTGGACTTCACCCGAATCCCCCGGGATGTCAGCGGCCAGCCCGATATTGACTGGAGCATTGTGGCCGGTCTCGCGGGCTTTGCAGGGGTGGGGGGGCTGGGCAACCTCATGGTGAGTAACTTTGTCCGGGAGAAAGGCTGGGGGATGGGCAGTAAAGTGGGAGTGATTGCCTCCGCGACCGGCGACCACGACCTCACACTGCAACATATCGGCGTGATCTGTCGGCCTGGCCCGGAGACAACACGGCGCTTCGCGGGCTGGTTTAAGTACTTGCTCATTGACCAGTGGCTGCTCTGGGCAACGGGTGCGATTATCGGGGTGCTTCTGCCGTGCCTACTCGGTGCCCAGTATCTGAAGATCGGTAATGTAGACGGTAGCGACCAGTGGCGGTGGGCAGCAGCGCTGGCACAAGACATCGGAGCGGTGCGCGGGCCGCTCGTGGGGACGGTGATTCTGCTCTGTGCTCTCGTCATTCTGATCCCCGGCCAGTTCTACGTGATTGATGCCACGGCGCGCAAGTGGACCGATGTGATCTGGTCTGGCACGGACTGGGCACGCAAGCTAGACACGCACAAGGCCAACCGGGTCTACTACTCGATTGCAGCGGCCTATGTGACTTACGGCTTGATTGCCTTCGCGATCCCGGGACTCTCCGCGAGCAAGATGATGGTAATCGGAGGGAGCTTGGCAAACCTCTCGATTGCGATCACGATGATCCATGCACTCATTGTCAATCGGCGCTTCCTGCCGCGCTCACTGCACCCCACGCCGCTCAAGCAAGCCCTGCTGATTCTCTCCATCACGTTCTTTCTGGTGATGTTTGGCTTAGTGGTGAATCAGAAGATACTGCCGCTCTTACGCTAATCTTGTCCCGTAACTTTTTTTGCCAATGGAACCAAAATTGCTATGGAGGGAGTTATGAAAACCCAAAACTCTCTCCCCGAAAAATCAGATG
>NZ_JAYVPL010000004.1:0-10410 GCF_043757465.1 Armatimonas sp. | reverse complement strand
TGTTCCAATTCTTAATGACTTGCCATGTGAGAAAGCGATTCCTTTAGGTACTTTGTCGCCTTTTCCCGTCAGAGTTCGTAATAAGCGCTCTGTTTTTGCCCATTTGCCGGTGGGGATCGCGGCGCATCGTCGGCAAAAAAAGACTGAAAAGTCCCCCGCAATTAGCGGAAACTAAAGGTGCTACGACACTCAGGTAGAAGGCTCCCATGATGCCTATCTTCTGGATATTCTCGAAGCCACAGAGGATATCGCCTGGTACGTGCCTCACCTCCGTGCCGCTTCTCGCGCTCACCTACCATGAAGAAAAGCGGGTCGCTTGGCGTGCGATGCTGGCTCTGGGGCAACTCACCGCCCCACGTATTCGTGCCCGCCTCCTTCACGAGGCGCGGCGGGGCGGGGTATAGAGGTAGAGCGTCCCGATTTGCTGGTAGCCGACACTGGGGTAGAGCAGAGCACCCACGTGGCTGGCAAGCAGGACGTTCGCCGTTGCACCCGCCGCTTTATCATCGGTGAGCATCCGCGCGAGTAATGCGCGGGCAATTCCCTGGCGGCGGTAGGCAGTGAGCACAAACATGCTGTTGCACCAGCCGCACCCGGCTGCCGCGACACTGCTTACCCAGCCCACGGTCTGGGGGACGGCCTCATCAAGCGCGATGTACTGACGCATCGGAGGTGGGTCTTGTGTCAGAAACTCCGGGAGAATCTGCCGCCGCCCGGCGGTTTTCGCCAGCGCTTCAGCCTGCTCGGCGGTCAGTACACGCTGAACGGGAAAGCGCTCGGATACCGTGGGGATGTCCGTGAGATCGTGCACCAGAAACGGCTCCGTTGCCATCAGACGGTAGCCTAGCGCTTTGAACGCGGCGCGCATCGCCGTGTCGCCGGTGCCTGTGGGAAGCAAGTAGCAGATCGTGAACTTATCCCGTGCCCGCGCCCGTGCCTGGCGGTCAATCTCAGCGGGCGGTAGCTCCCACGCGACATACTCCTCGCCACGGTAGGTGGCGCTCGGGCGGCGGCGCGGTGCATCGTAGAGTCGCCAGAGATTCTCGCTCAGCCGCTCGGAGAGAAACGGGTGGGTGAAGCTGCGCGTGAAGCAGAACCCCTCCACAAAGACTTCCAGAGCCGTTGCTGGTGTTATTTCCCGAGGCAACACTTTTTATATTTTTTTCCGCTTCCACAAGGGCAAAGCTCATTACGTCCAATTTTTTCTACGCGCGCGGGTGTGGAAACAAAACTTAAAGTTTTGAGTGCCTCTTTATAAAGCTTGTAGTGCCGTTTTATGCGCTGAGAATAATCATTGGTTTTAACAAGCTCTTTGACGACATCTAAAAATCTTTCATCACCGTCGCATCTCGGGCTTCCCATATTAAAATTTACACCAACGAGATGATCCATCATATCTTTTCCGACGCCGGGAAAACACTGTTCATAGAATTTTCGATTTTCCCATCCCCAGGTAATGACAGTCACGGGTTGTGAGCTACTCTTGTGGAGCACATTGAGAAAGACACGGCGACAATCGCAATCAGGAATAGTACAGTAGGCATCTGCGAGGTAATAAGTCTCTTCTTCCTCATCGTCGTTAAAAAACGTGATCGTGCGCGTCTCTTCTGAGG
This sequence comes from Armatimonas sp., assembly GCF_043757465.1. GTDB lineage: Bacteria > Armatimonadota > Armatimonadia > Armatimonadales > Armatimonadaceae > Armatimonas. The sequence goes on along the minus strand of NZ_JAYVPL010000004.1, from coordinate 8,797 downwards.
CAATCTCAGGGAAAAGCTGATAAAAAGGACCAAAAGTCATGCGTTTATTTTGAACTTTCACTTACTGACATTGAGCGTAAGGAGGGGTGCAGCGTGGGGCGTGAAGCGCAACTCGTCCACCACGGAGCGGGCGATAAGAGTGAGGCGCACTTCGCCAATGGCGGCATTCGCCTCAGCCTTGAAGATTAATTTATGCTCACTTTGTTTCTCGGGCACTTCCGGGTTGGTCACCGTGACGCCTGTCGGCAAGCCAGTGAGAATCAGCGGCACTTTCGCCTCAAAGCCCGGCTTTCGTGTCAGCTTGACGATCAGCTCGACGGTCTGGCCCGCTTTGAGCTCGACGCGCTCGCTGGCAAGAGCGACGGTGACATCTGCGGGGCCGGTGACACTGGCAAGCGGCATGGGCACGGGGCGCGTGGTGCGCTTGAGCACATCCCCTTCTTTTACGTATTCCTCTTGCAGGGCTCGGGCACGGCGCGTGAGGTTCTGGGCGCTCCCGGTGACGCGCAAGGGAACGGTGGGCGACGGTGCCGCGCTGGCATCGGCAGTGAGAAACAGGGTCACCTCGCTCTGGCCGCGTGGGATCTGTGGTGTCCCAACAAGCTGAACACCGGGCGGGAGCCCCGTAAAGCTCAGCACGATCTCGCTATCAAGGCCGTACTGGCGGGTAGCGCTGACAATCACCGGGATGCGATCGCCCGGCGCGATACTCAGACAGTCCGGCGCGACCGTGAGCGCAAACTCCGGCGTAGCGGGAGCAACCCGCAGGCGGTAGCTAAACTCGGGGCCAGAGCGGCCATTGAGATCCGCGATACGTATCGTGAACTCACCGTTGTCGGGGGCAGTGAAGGCTAAAAACGGATCCTTGCCACGTGCATCGTCGTTGCTCGCGAGCTCGCCTCCGTCTTTGTTGAGTACTGTGAGTACGCCGTCCAGCCGGGAACCTAGCCGCGCCGCGAAGACTTCGAGCAAGATCACCTGGCCTTTCGTGGCGGCAAAACGGAAGCAGTCTACATCGGGGCGTGTCGGCGAGGGCGAGGTAAGCTGGCCATTGACCGTGACCGGCAGGGCGATGAGCTGGCTGAGCTTGACGCTCTCATTCGGCTCGGCTTCGACGGTGTCAGGGAAGGGGCTCACATCGAGCCGCAAGCCCTGTGCAAAAGGCATAGGATCGAAAGGAAGCTCGGAGGGCAGCACAAGCGTGGCCTCGGAAGAGGGCAGGTTGACGCCCGTAAGTGCCAGATGGGCAGCACTGCCAGCTTGTCCGCCCAGCGGAAAGGTGCTGGTGATGGTAGGGAGCTTGCCGATACTGAGGCGGTAGTGGTGATCCGCACTGCCCTGATAGCGCAGGTCATGAACCATCAGAAAGTACTCGCCGCTCTTGCGTGGGGTGAAAATCAAGCGAGCATCGGGGCGTGCCAGAGCGCTTGCCGAGGCGACATCGTGACCCTCGGCGTTGCGTAGCACCAGCACAGGCTCCATCGTGGCCGCTGCCCCGAGCGACGCGCCCGCCTGCGCTTCGGCAACAAACGGCTCACCTGCGGTCAGCGTGACTTTGTAGACATCCACGTCCTCGCCGCCGTCGCTCTTGGCATTGACTGTCACCGGCCCCGTGAGAGCTTGCGCGGTCTGGAGTGTGTTATTGGGCTCCTTCTCCGCAAGCTCTGGCCACTGTCCGACAACCACATAGCCGGGCTCTGAGCTTCCCAGGGGGGTGGCGACGCGAAAGGCATAGCGCCCCGGCGGCAGTCCTGGCGCAAGTGCGAGTGTCGCCGTGAGCTTGCTCTCCGGGTTCTTCGCGCCCGCCGCAGGCGTCTCTGGCTTGAGCGTGGCAACCGTGATGCCTGGATTCTCAAAGAGCAGCGCCGTGCCGTAGCCGATATTCACCCCCGCGATAACACACTCGACGCTCGTGCCATGCTGGCCACCAGTGGGCACCACGGAGCGCACTTTCGGGCGGAGCGTCTGCGCAGTGACTGGCAGAGTCAGGAACAGGGTGGCGAGAAGTAGAGTGTGGAGGCATCTTGCACTCCCCCCGCTTCTTGCACTCCCCCCGCTTCGTTCGTTCCTCACTGCGCGACCCCCTCTCCCTCTGAATCCACGTTCCGTGGGACGAGAGGGGGTGAACCCACCCCTCGGGCTCCCCTCCCTTCGTCCCGACGAAGTCGGGTTTCAGGCGAAGGGAGGGGCTGGGGGAGGGATGCCGGTGCTTGTGTCGAGAAGCTCCCCTCTAATTTATTGGGGTCGAGGCTCCAGAGAAAGACTTGACCGTCCCAGGTTCCCGCCGCGAGGTGCTTTTTATCCGGGCTGAAGCGCACGGCATAGCACCAGTCTTTGGGGTCGCTAAACGTGGCTGTCGTGCCGCCACTGCCCACGTTCCAGACTCGAACTGTCTTGTCCCCAGAGGCTGTCGCGGCGAGCTGGCCATCGGCGCTCACCGTGACCGAGAAGATACTCTGTCCGTGGCCACCGAAGTTGCGGACAGGGCCGCCACTCTCCGGGGCGATGTTCCAGAGCTTGGCGAGCTTATCGGTGCTGGCACTGAGGAGCTGGCCTCCCTGTGTGAAGCACAGATCGGTGACAGGCTCGTCGTGCGCTCCTAGCGAGTAGAGCCGCTTGCCGCTGGCGACATCCCAGATCTTGACACTTTTATCGTTACTGGACGAGGCGAGGAGCTTGCCGTTGGGTGAGAACGCCACTCCAGAGACAGCATCGGCGTGATCTCTCAGGGTCTGGCTGAGCTTGCCCGTGGCGGCTTCCCAGAGCTTGAGGCTGCGATCCGCGCTTGCGGAGGCAATTAACTTGCCGTCGGGGGAGAACGCCACTCCTTGCACGGTGTCGGTATGATCGCCAAACACGAGTGTCTCTTTACTATCGAGGGTGCTCCAGAGTCGCACCTGGCCAATCGCACCCGACATCCCGCCGCCTGCCGCGAGCCACTTCCCATCCGGAGAGAACGCCAGCGAGCGCACCGTGTCCAGATGCCCGCTCCAGGTCTTGAGGACGGTTCGGCTCACCGGGTCACAGAGTAGCACGCGCTGGTAGGTTCCAACGGCCAGGAGTTTCCCATCGGGGGAAAACGCCAGTGCGTTCACGGGGGCCGCGATGCCCAGAGTCTTACCCACGGGCTTGGGAATCGGCATGACGGTTGCCGCTGTTGCCGCTTTGACGACTGGAGCTTTTGTACCCGTAATCGCCACTGTATCCAGCTTCGCTCCCGCATCCACCCAGCGCCGAATAATCTCAATATCGGGCTGCTTCAGCCCGGAGCCGGGCGGCATGATGGGCTTTTGCACTCCGGTGAGCATGCGTACCAGACGGCTCTGGTCGCTCTTGCCGGGAAGTATCGCGATACCCGCCTTGCCGCCTTTCATCAAGGCGGTGTAGGAGTCCACGGAAAAGCCTGCCGTCGGAAGCTGGGCACTATGGCATCCAAGGCAAGCGGTCCGTAAGATCGGGACGACCTCACGCTGAAACGAGGGCGGTAATTTTGGGGGCGGCACCTGTGCTGCGGGCATACCTCACAGTATACCCCCGCCGCCGATTGAAATCGGCGTCTACCGCCGTGCCCGCTTGATCAGCAGGAGCGAGATCACGCCAAGCAGGCTGGTGAAGGTGCAGTTGATCCACCACAGGGCCTGCACGCCGAAGAATAGCCCATTCGCTACCCGCGAACTAGAACTCTCTAAGTTCATGAGGCTGGCCAGCGGGGAGAAGTAGTAGCTGTTGATCCAGGTGGAGACGGGCTCGTTGTAGTTCGTGTAGCTCTCTGCGGTGAGGGGCAAGAAGTAGGCAGCGGCCAGGATCACAAACGAGAGCGCCATCGTTCCCCAGCGGTTCTTGAGCTTCTGCGAGAGCAGCAGGGTCAGGGCACCAAAGCCAAAGAGTGCACTCAAAACAATCGCGGTCGCCTTGCCCGCCACCGGTAAAAAGCTTGTTCGTGTGTTCCAGCGCTGCTCAGGGTTTGCCATGTGCATGTAAGCGATACCGAGGAGCACCAGACTCGCGGACAAGACAACCAGGCCCGCCACGAAGAGCAAGCCCGAGACGGGATTGCCCTCTTTCAAGCGGAAAAGCTGCTCGCGCAGGCGTTTCGCACCCAGTCCCTCGCCGGAGACAAAGAGGGGGATGAAGAGCAGCGGCAGGAGCACGACACCCACCGCCGTGCCTGAAACGGTCCCGGAGCCGCCGGAGCCCAGAAGCGCCAGCAATCCCACGAAGAGCACGGTCAGGCCACGCAGCAGGCCCGAGCGGTCAGAGCGGGGGTACTCGATTCGGTGCAGTGCTACAATGGTTAGGATCGTCCCCAGCAGGCCATTGACCGTGATTCCCACCAGCCAGCTTGGGACGGCGAGGCCAAAGTAGCTCTCCGTGAGGCTTCCTGCCACCATTGCACCCACGGGATTGACTCCGAGGAGGAAAGGACGGGCATAGCTGTAGGTCGTCGCTGTGCTGAGATTGAGTGCCATCATCGAGAGCGGGAGGGTGCTGAAAAAGAAAACCAGAATGGTGCCGTAGGTCAGCACGGTGGCACTGGTGGTGTTCTTGGCAAACGACGAAAACGCAATCCCCGTGGCCCCGTAGAGAAACGCCGAGGCCATGAGCAGCACGTAGGCCGCACAGATTTCCTGTGGTGAGACGCCCCCCAGCAGGAAACAAAGCGCCACCAGCGGTAGCGACGAGAGCAGGAGCAGCCCGACAAAGCCGACAGCGGAGCCGAGCTTGCCCACGATAATACTACGGCGCGGCAACGGGCTCACCGAGAGCGCCTCGAAGGTGCGTTGCTCGCGCTCGAGGGAGAGCGCACCCGATGTCAGCGCCGGGGTGATCAGGCCCACGAGCGCCGCTTGCACCGCGAAGATGACACCGTAGAACATCCGCCCCATGTCGTAGGACTGCGTGGCGTAGGCCCCTTGCCGCTCTTGACTGGTCAGCCAGCTCAGGTAGGTGCCGCCCAGGATGACGGACAGCAGCCCTAGGTAGAGAAGAAGGATCCAGAACGCCTTAGCACCGCGCATTCGGGTGCGCAGCTCTTTGGTCAGGATCGGGTTTTCAAAGGAGAGAGAAAATGCCATTTTATGCCACCAGGCCCTTTGTCACACGCAGGAAAATATCTTCCAGATCGGTATCTTGCTCGGCGAAGGTCTGCACACGGACGCCGTTTTGAATCAGCGCCAGCAGAACCTCGGATTGGTCGTTGAGCGTGCCGTTGTAGTCCACGCGGATCATCTCGCTCACCAGCGCGACCTCGCGGACATGCTCCACATCGCGCAGGATAGCTATTGCCTGTGCTCGATCCGCATCCGGGACGCGTAGCTCTAAAACACGCCCGCCGAAGACACTCTTCATCAGCTCGTCAATGGGCCCCGCCGCGATCATCTCACCGCGCTCGATAATGCCCACCGAGGTGCAAAAATCCGCGAGTTCCGGCAGAATATGTGAGCTGACAATGATCGTCTTGCCCATGTTGCGTAGCTCTTTGAGGAGCTCTTTGATCTCGATGCGCGCCCGAGGATCGAGGCCGGATGCAGGCTCGTCCAGAAGCAGCACTTTAGGATTGTGCACCAGTGTCCGCGCCAGGCAGAGCCGCTGCTTCATTCCCCGGGACAGCGACTCCACGTAGGCGTCTTTCTTGACAGAGAGATTGGTTAGATCGAGCACTAAGTCAATGAGTCCGGGGCGATCTCCTTTGGGCACACGATAAGAGGCGGCGAAGAAGTCTAAGTACTCCCAAACCTTGAAGTCATCGTAGACCCCAAAGGCATCGGGCATGTACCCGATCTTGGCACGCACGGCCTCCGGGTTCTGAGAGACCTCGATACCGTCCACTTTCGCGCTCCCCGCCGAGGGATCTAGCAGCGTGGCGAGAATCTTGATCGTCGTTGTCTTGCCCGCGCCATTGGGGCCGATGAAGCCAAAAATCTCGCCCTCGTTGAGTGTCAGCGAGAGGTTTTTCACGGCTACTAAGTCGCCGTACTCTTTTCGCAGGTGATTGATCTCTACCAGTGGCATGTTATTTACCTACGCGCTCATCTCTTTGGGGCCATGGGCGAGCTTTCGGGTGACGGCCAGCAAGAGAAACGCAGACGCAACGAGAGAGCCGATGCTGAGAAGAACGGCGATCTCCGGGTGCGCTTGGCTACTATTCTGGTTCATGGTCAGCTCTCCCATCGCGTAGTAGGGGTTGCTCCAGAGCGGGAAGAAGTTGATGCCCTGATTGGAGTAGTTGCTATAGCCCACGACCGACTGCCAGAGCGTGAGCGCCAGTGGGGAGCCCAGAACGAAGAGGGCGATAAGGCCCGCCGTTGCCGCCGTCGCGACCTGGGTTCGTCGGCAAGCCCACGAGCAGAACATTCCCAGAGCGCCGTAGAAGAGGGCAGTGGTCAAGAGTAGCGTGTGTGCCAGAAAAAACTGTGACAGGCTGATCTTGCCCATCAGCGCCGCCGCGATATTCAGCGGGAAGAACACCAGCAAGGTCACGAGAGTCGGCAGGAGCCCACCGATAAACTTGCCTGCCACGATCTCGCTGTGGGTGAGTTTCGAGAGCAGGAGCGCATTCCAGGTCTGCTTCTCCCGCTCCAGAGTGATCGTGGATGCCAGCATCGCGGGGGTAAGAAGCACCACCAGGCTGACCTCTAACGCCGTCAGGAAGAGCCCAAAGGCATCGCGAGCCCCGTTGTAATCGTGGAGCATGGCGCGTAGGCTGAACCAATAGAACAGCGGGATGATCAGCCCGACAATCGAGTAGATCACAACACGGTTCGCCTTAGACTGGCGGCGCAGTTGGAAGCGCATGGCGATCTCTTTGTAGAGAACAGGGTTTTCGGTAAAGACAGACATAGCAAAAGTCCTTCTCCTAGCTTAACGTCATTATGGCCGTTCTGGTTACGGCTCGCTACAAAAAATCACGGGGAGTAATTTTTGAGACGGTATAATAGCCGCATGGCCTTGACCACGGAAGATGTCCGCAAGGTAGGGACGCTGGCCCGCCTTGCCCTTGCAGACGACGAGATCGCGACGATCACCCCCCAGCTCAACGACCTCCTCGACCAGTTTGCTCGCTTGCAGCAGCTCGATACCACAGGCGTCCTGCCTACCAGCCATGCTGTTCCCGTGACAGCACTGCTGCGCTCAGACGAGATTACGCCTTCGCTCTCGCAGGCTCAGGTGCTCAAGCTCACGAGCCACACGGATGAGATCATGGGGGGCTTTATTGTTCCCCAAGTGCTGGGAGGCGACTAGATTATGGAACTGACCCACCTGAGCGCAAGTGCGATTGCGGCTAAAGTTAAGGCGAAAGAAGTGAGTGCACGCGCCGTCACCGAGGCGTTTCTGGCGCGAATCGCAGCTAAAGACGATGCCGTGGGGGCATTTCTCACCGTGATGGCGGAGCAAGCGCTGGCGCAGGCCGATGCCGTGGACGCGAAAATCGCGGCGGGGGCAGACCCAGGGCCGCTGGCGGGAGTGCCCATCGCGCTCAAAGACAACTTATGTACGTTGGGCATCGAGACTACCTGTGCGAGCAAGATTCTGAAAGGTTTTGTGCCGCCGTACAGTGCCACCGTGGTCGAGAGGCTCGAAGCCGCTGGGGCGATTGCGATTGGAAAGACGAACCTCGATGAGTTCGCAATGGGCTCGTCCACCGAGAACTCCGCGCTGAAGCTCACGCATAACCCCTGGAACTTGAGCAAGGTGCCCGGTGGCTCGTCGGGTGGGAGTGCGGCGGCGGTGGCGGCGGACTTCGCGCCCCTCTCGCTGGGCTCGGACACCGGCGGCTCGATCCGCCAGCCCGCGAGCTTCTGCGGCATCGTCGGGGTCAAACCGACCTATGGCCGCGTGAGCCGCTACGGCTTGGTTGCGTTTGCCTCCTCGCTGGATCAGATCGGGCCGTTTGCAAAAAACATTGAGGATGCGGCGCTGGTAATGAACGTTCTCTCGGGCCACGATCCGCACGACTCGACCAGTGTCCCGCGCGACGTCCCGGACTACACGAAAGCGCTGACGGGCGACATCAAGGGGCTGCGCATCGGCGTGCCCACGGAGTACTTCGCCGCCGGGATCGCGCCTGAGATTCGGATTCTGGTGCAGAGCGCGATTGGCGTGCTGCGTGGTCTCGGTGCGGAAGTTGCCGAGTGCTCGCTGCCGCATACCGAGTACACCCTCCCGGCCTACTACATCGTCGCGCCTGCCGAAGCCTCCAGTAACCTCGCGCGCTACGACGGCGTGCGCTACGGCCATCGAACGCAGCGCGCCACCAGCCACATTGATCTCTTCGAAAAGAGCCGTGAGGAAGGCTTTGGCGAGGAAGTAAAGCGGCGGATTCTCATCGGCACCTACGCGCTCTCGGCGGGCTACTACGATGCGTTCTATCTAAAGGCGCAGCAAGTGCGCACGCTGATTCAGCAGGACTTTGAGGAAGCGTTTGCGAACTTCGATGTGCTCATCACGCCTACGGCTCCTACCACTGCCTTTGGGATCGGGGAGAAAACCGACGATCCCTTGGCGATGAAACTCTCAGATATCTGCACGCTCTCAGCCAACTTAGCCGGGATTCCCGCGCTCTCCCAGTGCTGTGGCTTTGATACGAATCAGCTCCCCGTGGGAATGCAGCTCCTTGGCCCGGCGTTCTCCGAGGAGCTACTCTTTAAAGTGGCACACGCCTACGAGCAAGCCACCGACTGGCACACCCGTAGACCCGCGTTTTAGCGAATAAGGGCGTAAGCCCCTCGGCTTCAGCCGTAGGGATATAAGCCCTGTCGCCTTCCGAGGCGACTGAAGCCGCGTAGCGGCGTTCTGG
>NZ_JAYVPL010000003.1:0-10414 GCF_043757465.1 Armatimonas sp. | reverse complement strand
GCCGAAGCCACAGAAGAAGTGGGCATCCTAAGAGATGCCCACGTATCCCAAGCGGTCACGGAGCAAGCTCCGGGGAATGTACCCGTATGCGATTCACCACAGGAGTCTGGCTCCCCGCTGTGGGATACGTCACACTGGTAAGCTTGCCACTCGTGTAGGCAAAGCTAAATGTCCGGCTCGCTGGGTCAGTCACACTCGTGATTCGGTTGTTGCCGTCATACGAAAACGAGAGAGTTCGGCTGTTGGCATCTACGACACTGGTAACAAATGCGCCGCTGTTGTGGTTGATGGTGAGCGTGTTATTGTTACGGTTTTTGATACTTCCACAAACCCACTCGCCGCCCACCACCGTAAAGGCATACTTTACCTGGCTCTTGGTCGTCAGAGTGTAGGTGCTCGTTCCAGAGCTGTACACCAACCCATCATAGATCCCCGTGGGTGGCGAGAAGCTGCCATCAATGTTCTTGGTGAACACATACGCCAGGTCATTGCCCCAGTGCATCGCCACATCGCCCGTGCCAGAGTCCACCACGAGATACATGTCGAAGCTATGTGTCCAGTGCTGCCCTAGCTCTGAGTTATGGTTGCCCTCGCTGTTGTGGTAGAGCGTGAAGTTCACGGGCAAGCCACCACGCGCACTCCAGCCCACAATGGGAAGCTCGGTTAGCTTATTGCCGTTTCCCGTATTCGTGCCCCCAACGCTTCCTTCCCAGGGATACGTCGAGCCAGAATCAGGATCGAGGGAGAGCGCATAGCCAGTAGCTCCCGTGATTCGTTTTAGTTCAAAGGCTGTCAAAACACGCTGATGCCCCTTGGCTTTCTGGTGAGTGTGAGCGTACGCCGCTCCCGCACTTGGCCCGACCGACAGCCAGGCGAACAGTGCAGCTGTCAGCACTGCGCCTTTTCGCCGTATCGGAGTCGCTGTAAAGAACATTTCGAATATCTTTCTTGTCCAATAAGAGCAAGAGGCGATAGACTGGTATGTCTGCCGCTCCTCGCGGTGAGACGAGACGCCGGGAGTCTTTGCTTTTGCCACCAAGCTAGATGCAAAGGCTCTCGGTTTTCCTACTTTTTAAGGGTGAGGACAATCCCCCCACTCTTGGCCAGTAAGTCAGCCAATTCGATACTTTCCGCTTTCGGGCGGTTGGGATCATGGATAACCACCGACACTTCCCCCGTAAACGCGTTCTGGGAAATCTTCAAGACGGCCACAAAGTGATTGCCCTGCCACCAGGCAACCAGTGGAGTCGGTAACTGACGGAGCGCATCGCGGTCTACCTGCACGCCCTGGGCCACTAGCCCGATACTGCGCGCCGCCGCCACCAATCCCTCTAAACTCGTCCCCTCCGCGCTCACCCCCGCCGCCTTCGCAAGAGTAGCAATATCCGCCTTCACCCCAAGTTCGGCTGCCGCGAGCACCAGCGCACGCGGCCCACAATCGCCACTTACCCCTCGGCTCCCAATCTCCTTTTCCCCCGCCGGGCGGGGGCGAGGGGGCAAACCCACACACAGCCCCACCTGCGTCTTGAGAAATGCGGTATCCGTGGGGGAAAGATTCGGGCGTTTGAGTAGCGCCTCCAGCGCGAGCTTTGCGCTTATTTTATCTCCTTTGGCAAAGAGAGCCGCCGCTTTCTGGTACTCGGGCAGCGAGCGCACGGAAACAGTGGTTCCCCGCAGGGGAATCGTGCCCTGGGCACGGGCGACGGAAGGAGCCGGAGGATGGCATCCCGATATTAATGCAATAACACTAACAAAAACAAGAAATGAGCAACAATAACGACGCATAATTGCAAGAGACTCCTTCAATGGACAATAGTAACGCTCTGCTCTGCTCTGCTCTGCTCTGATTCTACCCTGAATCGTTTGCTTTGCAAGTTTTTTTTAATATTATTTTCCTGCCGTTCTTCTCGCCCTCACTTCCTCGTCTGGTATACTTGAGGCGAGGGAGTGAGGGTGCTGCTCGTCAAAATATGCCCGAAGCTCGGGCAAGTCTACTTTGTGGTAGAAGCAACCAACGGAAAGCTCGAAGCAATAGACTTGGAGGTACCAACGCTGTACCCAGAAGTATCAACCAAGTACCCAGACGTCGAGCCTATAAATCACAAGGTTGAAGCGATACACCAGAAGGTTGATGGAATCCACTTAAGGATCTGAACAATCTACTCACTGCTCTCAAGAATCTACTCACTGCTCTCAGGAAAGGATCAGAAGATCATGGAAACCAAACCCATCCGAAAAACACCCGGCGCGATCAGCACCGCGTACTTGAAAGCGCTCCAAGAAGCCGAGACCGTCGCCAATGCCGTCAAGCAAGCGGCCTACACGTCCCGGCTGGCAAAGAGCGCTATCACCACAGCCGCAGCGGATGCCTTGCTGGCACGCGTCGAGACCTGCCGAGCAGACTTCACTGCCGCTGTCGAGCTGCGCGAGCGCAAGAAAAGCCTGACCGCCGTCGAGCTGGCAGAGGAGAAAGTGCTCACTCGCTTCGTACGACAAGCACAGAGTGCCGCCCGCCAGAAGGGAGCCGATGTCCCCGACCCGGAGCACTACCGCGCCAACTACTACCTCGGCGAGCAGATCGTTGTGAACCGTAGCAATCTGGCCGCCTACTCCGAGGGGATACTCCAGCGCCTCGCCACCGACGACCTACCCGGCTGCGATGCCGACTTTATCGCCGCGTTTAGCGCAACGCGTGGACGCTGGCAGCAGGCCAATGCCGCACAGAGTGAAGCGCAGGCACAGGCGGGCGAAAAGCACCAGACGGCAAAAGACGTGCTGGAGGAGATTCAACAAGGGCGTCGCCGCATCCAGCGAGCCGCTGAGTTCCAGTTTCCCGCCAGCGACTCCAATAACGCCACCGCACGCGCCGCGTTCTTACTGCCCGCCACACGCCCCTTCCGTGGGTAGTGAGGTGAGCAAAAGAAAAGCCCCTCCGATTTTCGGAGGGGCTTTTCTTTTGTGGAGAGTCGCGGGAGCGCTCTACAGCTCTAGCTTGGTGGCACCACCCGGGCCCGCGTTCGCGCTGGAGCGGAACGGCATTCCGAGCTGGTAGAGAAGGTAGCGAGCCTCCTCGTCTTTACCGGCGGAGGTCACGATGATAATGTCCATGCCGCGAATCTTATCAATCTGATCGTAGCTAACCTCAGGGAAGGTGAGCTGCTCCTTCATGCCCATGGCGAAGTTGCCACGGCCATCAAACGAGTTGGGGTTCACGCCCTGAAAGTCACGGACACGGGGAAGGGTGACATTGAGCAGCTTGTCCAGAAACTCCCACATGCGTGCGCCGCGCAGCGTGACTTTACAGCCAATCTTCGCGCCCTCACGCAACCGGAAGTTGGCGACGGATTTCTTCGCCACACAGATCGCGGGCTTCTGGCCCGTGATAGCGGCCATGTCCTTGATCGCGTTCTCCAGGAGCTTCGGATCGCCCCCGGTGCGGCCTGCCTCACCGACGCCCATATTGAGAACGATCTTCTCCAGGCGGGGGGCTTCCATGATGTTCTTATAGCCGAACTGCTTTATCAGCGCAGGGGCCGCTTCTTTTTCGTAACGCTCTTGTAAGCGAGCTTTGTAGCCAGACATAATTTGATTCCTTTCTCGGTTCCAACCGAGTCAGCTCCCGGCAGGTGCCGGAGGGTTAAATGCCCAGGACGTCTACCGTCCTGGCAGTTTTAGATAACCTCGCCGCCCTTGACAGCGACGCGGACTTTCTTGCCATCGCGCACTTCCACGCGAATCCGGGTAGGCTTGCCGTCTTTGTTGACCAGAGCTAGCTTACAGGCCAGCATCGGAGCCTCAACGGTAATTCGGCCACCCACGGGGTTCGGATCGGCAGCCGTTGGCTGAGCCTTCTCGTGCTTGGTCACCATATTGATGCCCGCAACCACGACCTTACCGGACCTCGGGTAGGAGCGAGTCACCTCGCCGGTGCGCCCTTTGTCTTTGCCCGCGATCACAATCACGGTATCGCCCTTCTTAATAAAGAGCTTGCCTTCAAATACCTTCTTCTTACCTGGCATTAAAGTACCTCCGGTGCCAGCGAGACGATCTTCATCCCGCCTGAAATATTGGACTCACGCATCTCACGAGCAACCGGGCCAAAGACACGGGTGCCACGCGGCTCCAGGTTGTTGTTGAGCACGACCGCCGCATTCTCATCGAAGCGAATCGTCGAGCCATCGCTACGCTTGATGGGCTTCTTGGTGCGGACGATGACCGCCTTCACAACATCGCCCTTCTTCACGTTCGAGTTCGGGGTCGCGGACTTGACGGCGGCGACAATCACATCACCGACACCACCCGTTTTAGTGGTTGAGCCTTTGAGCACACGGATGCACAGGAGCGAGCGCGCTCCCGAGTTGTCCGCAGCCTTGAGGCGGGTGTACTGCTGAATCATAAAAACTTTCCTTAACGTCGCAATAGGGCCGAGACTTTTTAACTCTCAGCCCTACCCAGACGCTTATCGCAAACTGCGACGTGAATCCTACCCCCTAGCCCCCGTGCAACGGGGGGAATACAAAGAAATTCCTCATTGTCCCCCCGCCGGGCGGGGGTTAGGGGGTGGGTAAATGCTTACTTAGCTCGCTCGATCACACGAACGAGGCGCCAGCACTTTTCCTTCGAGACCGGACGGCACTCCATGATCTGAACTGTATCACCCGTATGGGCATCGTTGGTCTCATCATGTGCCTTGAACGCACGCGAGCGGCGTAGCGTCCGACCGTAGAGAGGGTGCGGCTTGAGGGTCATGATTGTCACGACAATGGTCTTATCCATCGCATCGCTGGTCACCACCCCTTGACGGGTCTTCCGATAGCCGCGCTTTGTCTCCGTGGTTTCTGGGGTTACTGTCTCTTCGGCCATCAGTTCGACTCCTTCTGCGCCAGATACATGTTGATCCGCGCAATGCGCTTGCGGGTCTTGCTCAGATCCGCCGTCTTCTCGAGCTGGCGCTTGCCATTGGCGAAACGCATTCCCCAGAGCTGCTTCTTGGCGGTGTCCAGTTGCTCACGCAGACCGGAGATATCCAGACCAGAAAGCTCATCGCGCTCCTGCTTGGCCTGACGGTTATTCGCCATTGTTATTCTCCTCAGCGACTTCCTCAGCCGCATTTTCCTCAACGACCTCCTCAGTCGCCTTGGCCGCCTCCTGATCCTTTCGGTTCACAAAGCGGGTCGAGATCGGAAGCTTATGCTGCGCAAGACGCATGGCCTCGCGGGCTAGCTCTTCACTAACACCAGCCATCTCAAAGAGCATACGACCTGGTTTAACCACGCAGACCCAGCCCTCGACAGCTCCCTTACCGGATCCCATACGGGTCTCGGCAGGCTTCTTCGTGTAGGACTTGTCCGGGAAGATACGGATCCAGATCTTGCCCCCACGCTTGATCTTACGGGTCATCGCTCGACGAGCCGCCTCGATCTGATTGGCTGTCATCCAGCACGACTCCAGAGCCTGGAGCCCGAACTCACCGAAGCTCACTTCGGTACCGCCCTTGGCCTTGCCACGGCGATGGCCACGGTGCATGCGTCGGTACTTGACGCGTTTAGGCATTAACATTTTCTGTCTTACTCCCCTGTCGCCGTCGAGTAGCTACCACCACCTGTGTAGCCGCCACCGCCGCCTTCGTTTCCACCACGGGGGCCGCGACCTGGGCCGCCACCGCCACGCTCACCACCTCGGCCTGCTGCGCCACCGCCGCCACCGCCACCGCCGCGACCCGTGCCACCGCGACCACCGCGACCACCGCGGCCACCACGACGATCGTCATCACGATCCCGGCCACGATCAGAGCGCTGCCCCGCAGGATTCTCCACCGGGCGACGAGCACCCGGGAGGATATCTCCCTTGTAGATCCAGACCTTCACTCCAATGGTGGAGTAAGCCGTCACTGCCTCGGCAAAGCCGTAGTCAATATCGGCACGCAGGGTGTGCAACGGCACTTTTCCCTGGCGGTCTTTCTCACGACGTGCCATCTCCGCACCACCGAGTCGCCCGGAGACCTGGGTACGAATCCCAAGGACACCAAGCTTCATCGCACGAGTAACGGCCTGTCGCATGGCACGCTTGTAGCCGATACGCTTCTCGATCTGCTGCGCAATGGACTCCGCCACGAGCTGAGAGTTCGTCTCCAGGTGGCGAATCTCCGCAACATTGACGTGCACCGTCTTTTTCGTCATCTTCTCGAGATCCGCTTTGAGCATATCAATGCCCGAGCCACCCCGTCCGATGATGATTCCCGGCTTGGCCGTGTGCAGCGTCACACGAAGCTGGTTCGCCTGGCGCTCAATCTCGATCTTGGAGATCGCCGCGTTCTCAAATCCCTTACGCTTCTTGATACTCTTGCGAATAACGTAGTCCTCTTTAAGAAACTCGGCATACTGCTTGTCGGCGTACCACTTGGAATCTGCATCCCGGATGACACCGATACGGAACCCAATCGGGTTAATCTTCTGTCCCATGGTTTACTCCCCTGCCTCAGCGGTCTCGGTCGTCTCGGTAGACTCTTCGGTCGTTGTAGACTCCTCCACCACGGGAGCCTCAGCCAGGGTCGGCAGTGCGGCACGTAGCGGCGGTTTCTTCGCCGTTTTCCGCCCCGTCTTGGCAGGCGGAGCCTCACCCTCGCCCACGATCACAGTGATGTGACTCGTGCGCTTAAGGATTCGGTAGGCACGGCCCTGAGCACGTGGCTTAACACGCTTCATGGTCGGTCCCACATCCACATAACAACCAACAATCTTGAGATAATCAGGGTTCATCTCAAAGTTATTGACAGCATTGGCGCAGGCTGAAGTCACCACTTTGGCGATCTCTGCGGCTGCATGGTTTGGCGTGAACTTTAGCTGGTCAAGTGCTTCTTGAGCATACTTTCCACGCACAGAGTCGAGTACTAGGCGCACCTTTCGGGGTGCCATCCGCACAAATCGGGCGGTAGCTTTTGATTCCATCTTGCTTCCTCCCTACTTTCTCATACGGCTGGACTGACCGGTACCGCCTGCATGACCCTTGAAAGGCCGAGTGTGAGCGAACTCGCCGAGCTTGTGCCCGACCATGTTCTCCGTGATAAAGACAGGCACATGCTTGCGCCCATCATGCACGGCAAGGGTTAGACCGATAAACGAAGGAAAGATCGTCGACCGACGTGACCATGTTTTGATAATGGCCTTCTTTCCGCTCTCGTTCATGGCGTCTACCTTTGCCAGAAGTTTCGGGTCCGCAAAGGGCCCCTTCTTCAAAGATCGTCCCATAAATTACTCCTGCCCCAGTCACAGGCTCTTGCCTGTCGGGTGCGTGGCCGGAGCTTCGCCCCGGCCAACATGGACACACGATTACTTCGTGCGCCGCTTGACGATAAACTTGTTCGTCGACTTGTTCCGGCGGGTCTTGTAACCAATCGCCGGGACGCCCGTCGCAGACACAGGGCCCTTCTTGCGGCCCACAGGGCTCTTGCCCTCACCACCACCGTGCGGGTGCTCGCGGGGGTTCATGGTCACACCACGAACGTGAGGCGTACGCCCCTTCCAGCGAGATTTACCGGCCTTACCAAGAGACTCGTTCTCATGCTCCAGGTTACCTACCTGGCCAATGGTGGCCCGGCAGGTCAGCAGCACGCGACGCATCTCACTCGATGGCAGACGGAGCGTGGCGTACTTGCCCTCTTTTGCCATGAGCTGCGCATAGGCACCAGCGGAGCGGGCCATCTGGCCCCCTTTGCCGGGACTAAGCTCAATATTGTGGATCGTGGTACCCACGGGAATATTGACGATGGGAAGCGCATTACCCGGCTTGATGTCAGCCGTCGGCCCGCTTGCAACCGCATCTCCCACAGAGAGGCCGACGGGCGCCAGGATATAAGTCTTGGTACCGTCCTCGTACTGCAAAAGCGCGATACGCGGCGTGCGGTTTGGATCGTACTCGATCGCCAGCACGGTAGCGCCCACATCATCCTTGGACCGCTTGAAGTCAATGATGCGATACATCCGCTTGTTGCCACCACCACGGTTGCGGATCGTCATCTTACCGGTATTGTTACGACCGGCCTTCCTTCTTTTCGGCTCGACCAGGCTCTTCTCCGGCTTGCCCTTGGTGATCTCACTGTAGTCAGGGCTCGCCATGAAGCGACGGCCAGGCGTAATTGGTCTAAAACGTCGAATCGGCATCGCTTACACTCCCTCAAACAACTTGATGCTCTGCCCTTCGGCAAGCGTCACAATCGCCTTCTTATAGCCGGGGGTCTTGCTCACGCTCGAACGTCCAAAGACGCGGTAGCGCTTGATCTTCCCCTTGACAATCATGGTATTGACCGCAGTAACAGTCAGCTTACCCTCACCCTCGCCATCCGTAAAGAGAGTCTCAACGGCGTCACGGATCTGGAACTTGTTCGCATCCGCATGCACAGCGAAGGCGTACTTGCGCTCGCCGTTCATCGTCAGAGACTTCTCCGTAATGATCGGGCGCTCTATAACCTCATAGATACCTGGC
Source organism: Armatimonas sp. (assembly GCF_043757465.1). GTDB lineage: Bacteria > Armatimonadota > Armatimonadia > Armatimonadales > Armatimonadaceae > Armatimonas. The sequence continues at coordinate 1,933 of NZ_JAYVPL010000003.1, read as the reverse complement.
ATACTACGCCTCCTTCTCTTCTTTTTCGTCTGCCCAGCCGCTGAGGGTTGCCGCCGCCGCCTTGGTGATCACCACCACGCCGCCGTCTACCACATCACGCGTTGAGATACGTTTACCCACACGGATCGTCACCCCCGCGATATTGCGCAGGCTCTTGACAGTAATCTCATCGCCCTCGTCAATCACGACGAGCGATTTTCGCGCACCGCCCGTGACTTCGGTAAGGAAGTTAGCTGCCGTCTTGGTACTGATCTTGCCATCAAGATCGAAGCCATCCACGACCACCATCTCGCTGTCGACGAGCTTGGCGGAGAGTGCGGACCAGACCGCAGCACGACGCATCTTCTTGTTGATCTTGTGACCAAGATCACGCGGATGCGGACCATGAGCGGCACCACCACCCGTCCAGTGAGGAGCGACGATAGATCCCTGACGCGCACGTCCGGTACCTTTTTGCTTGAAGGGTTTCCTTCCGCCGCCTAGCATATCGCCCCGGCCGGGGGCATTGCGGGTATCCTGACGCCAGTTCTCCTGCTCTGCAACCACCGCTTGGTGCATCAGCGCAATATTGCGCTCCGCTCCAAAGACGCGCTCGGAGAGAGAGATATCTCCTGCTGTCTTCCCGTTTTTCGTTTTTATCGCCAACGTAGGCATAATTAATCTCCGTTACCCGAGGAATATTTCCCGGGGTTATTTCTTTTTGCTGGAGCGCTGAGTCTCCTGGCGAATACGAACCTTCTCAGAACGGCGTACCTTCTCAATCGAAACGACTCCGCCGTTGGCACCAGGCACAGCACCTTTAACCAGAAGGATATTTTTCTCGGCGTCAATACGAACCACGCGCAGGCCCTGCTGGCTCACTTGCTCGTTGCCCATACGACCCGGCTTGCGGCTTCCCTTGAAGGTACGCGCAGCATCCGTCGCACCGCCCGACATGGGCTTTCGGTGGATCATCGAGCCGTGGGTCATATCACCACCATGGAAATGGTAGCGCTTGACGACGCCCGCAAACCCCTTACCCTTGCTAACCCCTACCACAACGATCTTCTCATCCGTGGTAAAGATATCGCCCACGCTGATCGTGTCTCCTACAGAGACACTGGCTCCGTCCTGAATATCGTACTCTTTCAGGAAGCGGCGCGGTTGCACCCCCGCACTGGCCAAGTGGCCTTGCTCAGGGCGGTTCAAGCGGTTAACGTTGCACTCCTCAAACGCGAGCTGCGCCGCGCTGTAGCCATCGTTATCCACCGTCTTTACCTGAGAGATGACGCACGGTTCCACCGCAATAACAGTCACGGGAACAACCCGGCCTTCGTCATCAAAAATCTGTGTCATCCCGACCTTGCGGCCAAGAATGCCTTTTACTGACATAATTTCCTCCACGGCGCACCTGGATTCCCTTAAATAGCCCTTGTTATCGGGGGGTGGGGGAATTTGCGTGACGCGGCTTAATTTTCTCTTAGAGCTTGATCTCGATATCCACACCCGACGGCAGATCAAGACGCATAAGCGCATCAATCGTTTTCGGGCCTGGATTGAGAATATCAATCAGACGCTTGTGAGTACGCATCTCAAAGTGCTCCATTGACTCTTTGTCAATGGTGGCATTGCGCTGCACTGTAAATATCCGCTTCTCGGTGGGCAGGAGTACCGGCCCCGCGATCCGCGCACCTGTCCGGCGAGCGGTGTCTACGATTTTCTCCGCAGACTGATCGAGCACACGGTGATCAAACGCCCGAAGGCGGATTCGTACTTTATCGTTTCGCATAAATGTTTTATTTTCTCTTTAGCGTAGAAAAAGCGGGAGAGATTACTCTCTCCCGCTCTGTCTCACTAGGCCAAAATTTTAGAGACGACTCCCGCACCCACCGTTCGGCCACCCTCACGGATCGCGAAACGAAGACCCTCTTCCATAGCAATGGGAGCGATCAAC
>NZ_JAYVPL010000002.1:0-89410 GCF_043757465.1 Armatimonas sp. | reverse complement strand
CCTCGACAGAGATTTGCCTCTACGAACGCGATTTCCCCCTCCTCGGAGAGTCCGTTTTGCTCACAGGAAAGGACTTGCGAAAAGTGTCGGGTAGTGAGGCTTCGCTCAGAAATGATACAACAGTCATGCTATCCGAAAGGGACTAAAGTTTAAGATGACAGCATCACCAAAGCGAGACCGTGGGTATACCCTACAGAGTATCAACGACCTTTTTCTGCGCACCGAGCGCCTCGTGGAAGGGGTGCGCAAGATCCCCGAGATTCAGAAGGCGCTGAAGGCAACCTGCGACTACTCGCCCGCGGATCTGAGCGCACTCACGGCGCTTCTTGCCCGCACGCGCACTCTCTTTCTCGCGAGTGAGAAGCAAGAGGATCAGGGAGTAGCGAAAGAGCCCACGCCTCAGCAGCGCGACGCGCTCGCGGAGCTGGGGCGTGAGGTGGGCAAGCTCCGTAAGTACGCCCGCCGTGCTCTCGCGGAGAATCCCCCACTTCTGGAGCTTCTCGGGTAGAATCTAGCCGTGAACCGAGTCTGTCTCTTTTTCGCGGCATCGCTGCCGCTGGCACTTTCTCTGCTTGCCGTGGCGGCGCCGCCAAAGGCGAAAATTAGCTTTACCCGAGAGATTCGCCCGATTCTCGCCGAGAACTGCTTTCTGTGTCACGGACCCGATCCGGGCTCGCGGCAGGCGGGCCTGCGGCTCGACCAGCCCAACACGGCGACAAAAAACGCACTGCGGGCGCGTATCACCGCTAAGGCCAGCTCACCGCTCCATATGCCGCCGGTGCACAGCAAGAAATCCCTCACCTCCGCGCAGATTGCGACCGTCAAGCAGTGGCTCTCTGAGGGTGCGGTCTACGAGAAGCACTGGGCGTTCGTCGCCCCTCAATCTCCCCCTTCGTTCCCGCCGCCGACGATAGATGGCTATATTCTCGCACGCCTCGCCAAAGCGAACCTCAAGCCGTCGCCCGAGGCCAACCGGGCGGAGTGGTTGCGGCGGGTGAGTTTGGATCTCACGGGGCTTCCGCCCAGTATCGCCCAGGCCGATGCGTTCTTTGCAGACCGAGCGCTTACGGCGTATGAGAAAGTGGTAGATCGCCTGCTCGCTTCCCCCGGTTTTGGGGAGCAGATGGCACTGCCCTGGCTGGATGTGGCGCGCTACGGCGACAGCTACGGCTACCAGTCCGACCAGCTCTCGACGGTCTGGCCGTGGCGGGACTGGCTGGTGGGAGCGTTCAACAAGAACCTGCCCTATGATCAGTTTGTGACCCAGCTCGTCGCGGGGGACTTGCTGCCCCACGCTACCCGCGAGACGCGTCTGGCGACGGCGTTCAATCGCCTGCACCGGATGACCAACGAAGGCGGCTCGGTTCCCGAGGAGTGGCGGCTGGAGTACGTCGCCGACCGGGTACGGACATTTGGAACGGCGTTTCTGGGTCTAACTTTAGAGTGCGCACGCTGCCACGACCACAAGTACGACCCCATCAAGCAGAGTGACTTCTATGCACTCTCCGCTTTCTTGAACTCCATAGATGAGCATGGCCTCTACGACTCCGGCAGTATCACCCCGACGCCCTCGGTGCTTCTGCCCACTCCGGAGCAAGAGAAGGCACTAGAGCAGGCAAAGCTGGGAGTGGCCGAGGCCGAGAAAGCGCTGGCGGAGACCAAGACCACGCGGGAGAGTGCGTTTCAGGCGTGGCTCAAAAAGTACGAGGCTTTCCAGAAGGTTCGGCCTTTTATTGAGACTGTCCAGAAAGAAATCCCTGATCTGGTGGCGCACTTTGGCTTTGAGAATCTCGACGGTGTGCCGCATGTGGATAGTGTCCCGCTGGTGCCAGGGAAAATCGGGCTGGCGGCGCAGCTCGATGGCGAGAACAATATCAACTTTGGGGATAAGGCACGCTTCACCCGCCACACCCCGTTTACAATTATGTTCTGGATGCGCGATGCACGGCTACTCAAAGACCCGGTTGTTGTTTATACGTCCAGCGCGGGCACCGATGCGGGGCCCTACGGCTACGACCTGATGATCGAGAACGGGATCTTGCAAGCGCGGATGATGCGCCACTGGCCCGGCAATGCCCTCGCAATCCGGGCTACCAGCACAGTGCCTGCCAACGAGTGGGTGCACGTGACGCTGACCTACGATGGTTCTAGCACGGCGGCGGGCATGCGGCTCTACGTGAACGGTGGACTCGCCCGCACTACCATTTTGCGGGATCATCTTTGGAAAGGCACGGGGACGCACGCCCTCGCGTTCGGCCAGCGCTTCCGCGATAGAGGCTTCAAAGGTGGCCTGATTGACGAGCTTTCGGTTTATGGCCGCGCCCTCACGCTGCTTGAGATCACGGCCTCAGAGTCCCCTGAAGGACTGCGCGAGTACTACTTCTCCGCCCTTGACCCCGAGACCCGCACCGCCCAGACTAAACTTACCACCGCACGCGAGAAAGTCTGGCGCACTGAGGATCCCATTCAGGAAGTGATGGTGATGGAGGAACTACCCACCCCGCGCCCCAGCTATGTTCTTGCACGTGGTGCCTACGACGCGCCCAAGACCGATAAAAACCGCGTCGGGCGTATCACTCCCGCCTTTCTTCCCCCGCTCAGCGCCCCCCTTCGCGGAGCCGGAGGGGAGACGGCAAGAAACGAGCCAGGGGGGAGGCTTGCGCTGGCAAAGTGGCTGACCCGCCCGGACCACCCCCTCACTGCCCGGGTGGCGGTCAATCGCCTCTGGCAGCAGTTCTTCGGGCGCGGCCTTGTGGAGAGTAGCGAGGACTTTGGGATTCAGGGACGCTTGCCGAGCCACCCTGAGCTACTAGACTTTCTTGCGAGAGACTTCCAGCGCGACTGGAATGTCAAACGCTTTGTCAGGCAGCTCGTGCTCAGCCAGACCTACCGGCAGAGCAGCGCTCAGCGGCCTGACTTGCAGAAGCGCGACCCACTAAATATTTTGCTTGCTCGTGGCTCCAGCTATCGCTTGTCGGCGGAGACCATTCGCGATGTGGCACTGGCGGCAAGTGGGCTGCTTGACACAAAGCTCGGCGGTCCGCCCGTGAGCCCGTACCAGCCTGGGGATCTGTGGCGCGAGGCCAACAGCATGAGCCCGGCGTACCGGCAGAGTGTCGGGGGCGATCTTTACCGGCGTAGCCTCTACACGGTCTGGAAACGCACGGCACCCCTGCCCAACATGATGGCCTTCGATGCCAGTGGGCGCGAGGTGTGTACAGCAAGGCGGCAGAACACGAGTACGCCGCTTCAAGCACTGGTTCTCCTCAACGACCCTCAGTTTGTTGAGGCCGCCCGCGTGCTGGGCGAGAAGATCGTCCGCGATGGGGGCACGACGGATACACAGCGCGTTGTCTTCGCTTTCCGAACCCTCGCCACACGTTTTCCCACACCCACCGAGGCGCGTCTTTTGGAGCAGCTCTACGCCACTGAGCGCCAGCTCTTCACCGCCGATCCTGCTAGTGCAGCAAAGCTCCTGACAGTGGGGGAGAAGAAAACCGACCCCGCACTCAATCCCATTGAGGTCGCCTGCGCCACCGCAGTGGCACAGGCGATTCTCAATCTGGACACGACAATCTGGAAACGCTGATCAAGAAGTCTTGAAATCCTGAGACTTAGAAGTCAGGTGCGCTGGAGAGAATGTCTAGCACCTGGGGGTAGAGCCTCGCGCTGGTGGCGAAGAAGTCTCGCCCGTAGATATCACTCTCGCCCTTCCAGGTAGAGCAGCGGCCACCCGCTTCGGCAAAGATCACGGGCATCGGGCCCACATCCCAAGGGCTCTTGACGGGGTCGAGCATGATATCGAGCTGACCCATTGCCACACGTGCGTAGCCAAACGCATCGCCCCAGGTGCGCTGAAGATAAGTCTTCTCCGTGAGCTGGGCAAACGCCTCGGAGCGCTTCTGGGAGCGCACAATAGACGAACAGACAACCACGGCCTGCTCCAGCGGCTTATCGGCGACCCGACAGGTACGGCCATTGATGGTGCAGCCTAGCCCCTTGCCCGCCGCTACCATTTCGTCGAGTGCCGGGAGATAGATCACCCCCGCGACAATCTCCCCTTCGCGCTCCACCCCGATCAGCGTGCCATAGAGCGGGACGCCCGCCACGAAGGCTTTGGTGCCATCAATAGGGTCGCAGACCCAGCGAAACGGAGCCGTTCCCTCCGAAGCGCCTTCTTCTTCTCCCAGAATCGCATGATCCGGGAAGTGGGAGAGAATGCACTCGCGCAGAACGCGCTCGCCCTCTTTGTCCGCAATAGTGACTGGGGTATTGTCGCCCTTCATCTCCGCAAGAACGCCCGTGTTGAAGTAGGCGAGCGTGCGCTTCCCACACAGATAGGCCGCCTCTTTGGCGACCCGCAGTAAGTTATCCGTTGTTGGTTCCAGTGTCTTGTTCCTTCGTTTTAGGTTCTTCGGCGGTTTTAGGTTCTTCGGCGGTTCTTTTTTGACGCCATTTTGCCAGTACGTTCCACCAGGGAAGGGCGGATGTGGTCTGCATTCCCAGCGCCTGCCGTGCTAAATTCCCGCCCGGCACGAGCTTGGTGCCCGTATCAACCGCTTCTTTTCCCGCCCGGCGCAGGAAATCCCGCCGTGAGAGAGGTTCTTTGTTTTTTTCTGTTTCTTCGCTCATGAGCTAATTTTATTACTTTCTCCTGGCTAAGCGAGCAGGATGTTAGCCTGGAGGCCAGCTTAGCGGCCTGCCGCCGAGCACATGCGCGTGCAGATGCCAGACCGTTTGCCCCGCATCGGTGCCCGCGTTTAAGACCACCCGCACGCCACTGGCATCTATGCCGAGTTTTCGCGCCACGGCGGCACAGGCCAGCAAGAGGCTTCCCGCCATCTCGCGGTCTTCCGGGCCAAGGTCTAAAATATTTTTCACGGGCTTCTTAGGGATCACCAGCACATGCACCGGCGCTTGGGGGCTCAGATCCGGAAAGGCCACAACCCACTCGTCTTCGTAGAGGCGCTCCACGGCGATCTCCCCGCGTGCGATCTTGCCAAAAATCGTGTCTTCCATCGCTTCTATTCTATCAGGCGACGAAGCCCGTCCGAAGACTCAGTGGCACATTGCTTAGGTGTGGATCATGAGGCATTGTTGTGCATCTTCTGGTGGGCGAGTGCGATAAAATAGGGTATGGACTTTTTTGAACTGGCACAACAAGTGGAGGAGCTGTCAGGGGTCAAATTGGAGATGGCCGGGGGGCTGACCACCTGGGAGGCGTTTCCTTCCTACAAGCACCAGGATCGCATAGATATTATCCGACAAACCATCCGGCGGCGCACTGATGCTATTTATGACTGTGCTTGCAAACATATCTCGGATATCTACATTAAGTTTCCGGATGACTCGATCAAGCGCCCGGATATTGCGATCTTCTGCCGCGAGCCTGACGAAGATGAGCAAGACGGTGCGGTGACACTTCTCCCCGAGGCAATCATCGAGATTATCAGCAAACGCTACGAGGACAAAGACCTCAAAGTGGGGGTGCCGTTCTATCTCAGCCAGGGGATTCTCGATGTCGTCACACTTGATATGGTGACTAGTACCGTCACGCACTTTCGCCCGGAGCAGCCCGAGCAAACCTATGTCTCGCCGGTGACGCTATTGTTTGCCTGTGGTTGCGAAGCGACGATCTAGGTTTGGGCTAAAATAGCGGCAATGATCTTTGTGCTGACCATTGCAGTGTGCCAGCGAGATGAGCTGGGGCTGTACCTTTGGCCCGGGCTGGCGATGGAGGAACTGGACTTCCGGCCTGAGCTGAAGCGGCTCAAGCCGGGCGAGCTTCTGGAGCTACGGTTTCCCAGCGGAACAACCCTGACCTCCGAGCTACTGGCCTTTGGGATTCCCGCCCGGCGACTACAAGACGGCACGGCGCTGGTGAGCCTGACAGACTCCGTGCACCTGACTATTTCTTACCCTTTCGCCCCTGAAGCACTTCCCGCAGGCACCGAACTTTGGTGGCTGCGGGAAGCGGAGCACTCGGAGTTTTAAGGCTAGCGCACGACGAACTGATCGAGGATGATGTCAATCGAGCCATCGGTGCCGTGCTTGATGCTCCAGCGTGATGGATAGTAGCCCGGCTTTGCGACCTTGTCGGGAACGGGGATCGCCCCGGAATCGTTGGTCTTGCTCTGAAGGAAAGCGCGCGTGATCATGGGTTCGACAAAGGCAAGTTTGGCGTTGGCAAAGCCGTAGATCAGGGTGCGGGTAAATTTTGCTCCCATGAACTCTGGCGAGGTGGACGGTGAGCTGTAGTGTACTCCCATCCCAGGAACCAGTGAGCTCACGAGCGCGCCTGGCGGGGGGAAGTAGCCTGCCGGAACCATGTTGGCCGGGGGTGCTGCTGCCGCCGTAACGGAGCCCGGTGCAATCGCTCCTTGTTCGGAATCGCTGATGGTGTAGAAGTGAATATCGAAGTGGGGAAGATCGTAGATTCCTGCGGGTTCGTGCCCCTGGGGATTCCAGTCCAGATTCACGTGGTCGAAGGGAAGCCCGGCGTCCTTACCCGCCACTGCGATATCCAGCTTATACTCCACTCCAAACGGGGCCGTCGTCGCCAGGCCATTGAGTGCGCCGTCCGTCAGACGGACAGCGACGGCACTGGGTTTATTGTCTGCTCCAAGGCTGACATAGGTGACTGCCCGCCCTGCCCCCACTACTTTTGATGTTCCCTCAAACTCCAAAGGAAAGACATTGCTTCCCGAACAGCCACTCAAGGCCAATAGCCCCAAAAGGGGGAAGATAAATCTCTGACACATCATTGTTATTCCTCTTGATATTTTCTTGATGGACGGTTCGTTGTGTCCATCAGAGCCCGATTATCTGTGACAACTCCCTACGCATAAATGCGAGGGCTTCCCATGCTCACACAGGGGCTTTCCTGCTTCCGTCAGACAACTTACTCAAACCCCTTGCAGGGAGTGACAGAGGTCGCCTGTCCACAGGCTTCAATTTCCGGCTGTCCCACCGGTATTTCATTCAAACCATTCACGAAGCTACCAAGCTTCGCAAAAGCAAACACCACGATGTTCTTTGCAGCGTTTAGGTCACGATCATGCACCGACCTGCAACCGGGACATTCCCAGACACGGACGCACAGGGGCATTTCAGACATCTTAAATCCACAACACCAACACGTTTTGGAACTCGGTTCAAACCTACCTACTTCAAGCAGATTCTTACCCCGCCACAGAGTTTTATACTTCAGTTGCCGGAAGAACTCACCCCATGAAACGTCGGCGATTGACCGAGCGAGTTTGTGGTTTGCCATCATGTTTCTAACGCTCAGCTCTTCCACGCAGATAGTCGTTGCTTGGCTTTCACAAACGAGTTGATGCGTTGCTTTATGCAGGAAGTCCTTCCGTTGGTTAGCGACATGCTCTTCAAGCAAGGCACGTCGCAACTTTGCCTTACCGTAGTTACGGTACGTCGTGCCGCACGACGTACCGTTCTTACTGGCGCGGTTTTTCTTCCTTGCCATGGAACGCTGAAGTTTCTTGAGCCGTGCTAGGCTCCGCCTCAGAAGTCTAGGGTTCTTAATCTTCTCTCCGGTCGAGAATGTTGCAAAGTGAGTAAGTCCTACATCAATGCCAATTGCATCAGACTCAATCGGCTCCGTAGCGGCGGGGAGAGTCGCTCCGTCTTCAATGAGGACGGAGACAAAATACTTGCCCGTTGTCTCTTTGGAAACGGTCGCTGTCTTGATTGTGCCGGTGAACTGCCGTGATAAGACGCAGGGAACTTTACCGACTTTGGGTATCTGAACCCATGCGGCTTGAAAATTAACCTTCACGGATTGCGGGAAAGAAAGTGACTGCCGATCTTTCTTAGACTTGAACCTTGGGAAGTCAAGAAGCCTGCCCTTCTTGTTGGTTAGTTTCTGTTTTCTTGCCTTTCGTTCCTTTAGTTTTTTGTAGAACCGACTGTAGGCATTGAATACATGTGCTATTTCTTGCTGAAGTGCCTGAGCGTTGGCATCTCTTAACCAATCAATTTCGGTTTTCAGTGTTGTCAGAAGTTTACAATAATCAAACGACGAGAGTGATTTTGGCTTATCTCCAACAGGACTCTGTCGCCATGCTTTTAAGACTTTGTACTCTTTCTTCTTCTGGTCAAATACCCAGTTGTAGATGAACCTACCGATTCCGAATTGTTGAATCAGGGTATACTCTTGTTCCTCCGTTGGATAGATTCTGTATTTGTAAGCTTTAAGCATTGACTCTGCTATTATACTCCACAGTTAACATTTCTACCAGAACTGCTTACGATTTCATGCAATTATTTTACAACGTTTTTTCCATGCGGATGCCGATTCCCCCCCATGCCTAAAGGCAGGGGCACTCTCGGACGCTTGATGGTAGTGTAGGCTTCCTTGCTTAACCAAGTCTTACACGCCACTGGCAGACGGGCATTACCCCTAGTGTTCCCCTAAAAAATGGGTATGAAACCCGTCAGTGAGGAATCTCTGCTGTCAGGTTGATCGGCTCGCCATCCGTGACGAGAATATCGTCCTCAATGCGGAAGCCACCGGGAACGAGCCAGCGGCCCAGGGTTTCCCAGTCTACCTGCGTGGCGTATTTTTCGCGATTTGCCGGGTCGTTGAGGAGCGCGGGAATGAAGTAGATTCCCGGCTCGACCGTGACGAGAAAGCCTGGCTCCAGCTTGAGATCACAGCGCGGCGTGACCCCGCAGTAGCGGCGTTTCGGGCCGCGCCCCGGTCCGACGCCGCTGGCATCACGGACGCCCAGGCCCACGAGATGCCCGACACCGTGTGGAAAGAAGAGGGCAATGGCCTCGGTTTCCAGGGCTTCCTCGGCGGAACAGCGCAGAATCCCGAAGTCACGGAGCCCCTGTGCGATGCCACGTGCGGCGATTCTATGAATCTCATGCCACTCGACCCCTGGGCGGCACGCCAGGCAGCACGCCCGCTCAACTCCGTCGAGTAAAGCCAGCAGCTCCTCTTGTTGGCTGGTGAAGCCGCCGGGGCCGGGGAGCGTGCGGGTCACATCGGCGCAGTAGCCGTCCACTTCCGCTCCTGCATCAATGAGAACCTGCTCGCCGATGGCAAGGGCGCGGCTACCCGGCTCCGCATGAAAGATCGCTGAGGTGGGGCCAAAGCCGACAATGGTATCGTAGGCGACGCCGGTCGCGCCGCTGCGTGCAAACGCGGTCTCTATCTCGATTTGGAGCTCACGCTCAGTGAGGCCTGCTCGGAGGGCGGTGCGTGCTGCCGCAAAACCCGCCGCCGTCGCAACAACAGCGCGGTGCATGAGAATTAGCTCGGCCTCGTCCTTGGGCCGCCGTGCCTCCAGGATTTTCTGCTCCAGTGGGCTCTGTGTGGTGTCGTAGCCCGCCCCAAGGTGCGTAATCGTCCTGCCATGCCGCGCCTCCAGCCAGCTGGTAAGCTCGCTCAGTGCACGGCCACGGCCCAGCGGGAGCAGGCCCTCCCAGACCGTGTCGAGGGCAGTGACACTGGGGAAGAACTCCGTCCAGCCGCCGCTCTCCCCTTCCTCCGGGTCAAAGGCCAGCACGGCATCGCGAACAGAGAGGCCCGTCAGCCAGCGGAAGTGCGGGTGGACACGAAAGGGGTAGCACTGGTCCTGCCCACCGGGGCGTCCGATCAGCCCGCCCGCATGAACCAGAATCACATCGTTGGTGTCGCCCCAGGCGGCGGCAGTGCGCACTCGGCGCATCTCAAGAGTCGTTTCCATTCCCGGCCTTTTCACCATATCCCACCAAATTCCCTCTGGCTGCGGGGTAATTTTGCCGAATATTACGCTATATGTTTATCTGCTCGAAGCTTGGAACGCTTGGCGACCGATCCGGTATTTTGTTTTGTGCGGCACTGGGAGTGGCCACTGCGGCGGTGCTCGGGCTGCGACTTCGAAGCGAGCGCCCTCCACAACTACCCGTCGTTATGGCAATCGTGGACACTCAGAGGACCTACCAGAGCATTGCCGGGTTTGGTGCCTCAACCGCCTATTACCAGGACTGGCTGGCGGCTCACCCCCAGCGCGAAGCGATTTATCGTGCTCTGTACAGCGAGCTCCGGCTGGATATCCTGCGCCTGCGCAACACCTACGAGGCCAGAAAGCCTCACTTCGCCACGGTAGAAAAAGAGATCTTCGATGGAGCGACCCGCGCACTGGGGCACCCTCCGCTCGTGATGATCTCGTCGTGGTCGCCGCCCGCTGCGCTGAAGAGTTCGGGGCAGACACGAAACGGGGGGACACTCGCACGACGTCGTGGCTCCTACGATTACGCGGGCTTTGCCCACTGGTGGCGCGACTCGGTTGTGGCCTATCAAAAAATTGGGATATCACCAGACTATGTCAGCATTCAAAACGAACCCGACTGGAAAGCTGAGTGGGAGACTTGCCTCTTCCAGCCTCAGGAGACGGCGCAGTTTGCCAGCTACAGCAAGGCGCTGGTTGCGGTGTCGAGCGCTCTGAAAACCCTCCCGACGATGCCAAAACTCATCGGCCCCGAGACGCTGGGCGCAGACAATCCCCAGGCATTCTTATTGCCAAACCAGACACACCTCGTGGATGCGGTCGCACACCATCTCTACAAAGGCGGGGACGAGTCGGACCCGGATAGCTTTAATCCCCAGCTGCACGCGATTCGGGATCGCTACCCGCGCACGCCCAAGTTCCAGACCGAGTTCGGGCGCGGTGATGGCTTCCTGACCGCCTGGCTGATCCACAACTGCCTGACTGAAGAGAATGTCAGTGCCTACCTGCACTGGGCGGCTGTCTGGCCCGACCACGAGGCATTGATAACGCTCAATAGCCCCTGGAGTTCGAGCTCCTGGAAAACGCCACAGGGGTTTCAGCGTACGGATCGCTTCTTTGCGCTCAAGCACTACTCCCGCTTCCTAAAGCCGGGGTTTATTCGGGTGGGCATCCAGGCACCAGCACCTGAGCTTCGTCTCAGCGCTTTTCTTAGCCCAGGTGGTGCGCGACTCGTTGTGGTGGCACTCAATACATCGGCGCTTCGCACGATCCCAGTGGGGCTAGGCGCATCGGGGTTTGCCATTCAGGAGCGCTACCGAACTGATTTTAAGCGTCAGGAAAACTTCAAAGTGCTCGCCTCAGATGATGAGACACGGTCGCTTGTCTTGCCGCCTCATGCACTGGCGACATGGGTGCTCTCTAAAGACGCCCCTTAAAATCAGCGGGAAATAAACCAAGAATAACACCATCATGAATGTCATACTGAAACCCGCAGGTATCCTGGTTGTCTTAGCCACTTTTGGGGCACTTGCGTTTTTGGCGATGCCCAAAAAGACAAAGCTGCCCGAAGCAACGTCCCAGCCACTAGCGTCTGGCCGTAGTGAAGTGGCACCCATGCCTTCCAAGACAGGAGGCTCCTCCAACGCGCTGTCAACGCGATCTCTGGCAAAGGTAAACTGGGCACGAGCGAAGCGTATTCTGGAGCCCGATATCACGGGGTCGAACTGGCACTCGCTGATCACAAAAGGCAAAGTGGATAATACAGTGGTTCCCGCGACGATTACAGGACATCCGTTTGCCCGACACATTACGATTTCGGAGCTTGGAGCCAACCCGTGGGACTTGCAGATTGCACATCCCCTGGAGGTGGCCTTTAAGAAGAAGAGTCATGTCCGGCTGACCTACTGGGGCCGGAGCAAAGATGGCTGTAGCCTTGCCGCCGTGGTGGAGCAGGCGAGTGAACCCTATACCAAAGTGGCATCACGCGTGGCAAAGCTGACACCCACGTGGAAGCAGTACTCTGAGGAGTGGGAGCAGACCGCTGACACCGAGCCGGGTTGGGCACACATTGATTTCCAGGTTGGCTACCAGATCGGGGAGATCGAGCTGACTGGAGTTCAGCTAGACTCCGTCGAGTAGCCTGCTGCTCTGGTGAGTGCCACGGGGGGAGGAATTTACGTGCGCGTGGCGAAACTGCCGTCATGCGCACTCTTGCTTTTTCACTCCTCACCCTGGCCGCCCTCTGCACCACGCCCGCTGTTGCCCTCGCTCAGAATGTCTACCCGCTCACGCCGGACTCACAGCCGCAGGACGGTGTGCCTAAGGGCCGCTCGGAGAGCAGTAAGTTCACCAGTACCAAGTGGTTCCCCGGCACAGTTCGGGACATGCGGCTCTATATTCCCGCCCAGTACGACTCGAAGAAGCCCGCGTGTGTCCTCGTCATGCAGGACGGCGGCGGCTTCCGCGACACGACCGTTCTGGATAACCTCATCGCCAAGGGCGAAATTCCAGTGATAATCGGGATTTTTATTACACCTGGTGTCGTCCCCCCGACCAGCCCCAGCGCGCTTCCCCGCTACAACCGCAGCTACGAGTACGACTCGCCGACGGATCGCTACGCCAAGTTCCTGATTGACGAAGTGGTTCCCGAGGTCGGCAAGAAGTATAATCTCTCCAAAGACCCCAACGACCACGCGATTGCGGGCGGCTCGTCGGGGGGGATCGCGGCGTTCACGGCGGCGTTTTTTCGGCCCGATGCGTTCCGAAGAGTCATCAGCTTTATCGGCTCTTACACCGATCTGCGCGGCGCGACCAACTACGGCGCTTTAGTGCGCAAGTTTGAACCCAAGCCGATTCGCATATTTCAACAAGATGGCAAGAACGATCAGGACATCTACTCGGGGAGCTGGCCGATTGGCAACACGGATCTGGCGGCGGGTCTCAAGTTCGGGCGCTACGAAGCGATGATGACCTGGGGCGAGGGCCAGCACGACGGCGTCCAATCCACCGCACTTTTCCCCGATGCCCTGCGCTTTGTCTGGAAAGGCTGGCCCGCTCCCGTCGGAGTCGCCACCGACACCCCGCAACCCATCACCAAGATCGTCACCGCCGATGAGAAGTGGAAGCTTATTCTTCTTGCGCCTATTGATCGAGGGTCAGAAGCGCAGTCTATTTCAACGGCATCGGATGGTCGCGTCTATGTTGGATTATCTGGTGCTATCACCCACTTCCCTGCGGAAGAAGGCGAGCTTCATCCTTCCGTTGGCGATAGCAATGCGATGATCTTTTCGCCAGATGGACGCCTGATCTTAGCACAAAATAAACAAGTTGTAGCACTTGATGTGAAGACCGGTAAGAAAATATCTCTTGGCAAATTTGGTGCTCGCGGTGTTGTTGTCGGTAAGAACAGAAACGCTTATTTTACAAGCTCTAATGGAAGTATCTGGCTGGTTCCTGCTGACACAAAGCTCAAGCCGAAGATCGTGGGGAATGTGCCGGATGCGTCGGGGATTACGCTGGTTCCTGACCAAACGCTGCTGATGGTCTCCAGTGCGACCGAGCGCTACATCCACGCCTTTGTGATTCAGACCGACGGCAGCTTGGCGCACCAGCAGCCCTACCACGAGGTCTATGTCAACCACGGCGAGACGAAGTCCAACGCGGGCGGAATGGTGACCGACACCAACGGCTGGCTCTACGTTGCTTCCCCCTTCGGTATCCAGGTGCTCGATCAGGCGGGGCGCGTGAACGGGATCATCGTCAACCCCACAACGGAACCCACGACACAGCTTGCGTGGTCGGGGAGCACGCTCTACGCACTGACTAAAGACGGAAAAGTCTACGCTCGCAAGACCAAAGCGACCGGCGTTCAGGCTTTCGCAGATCCCATCAAGCCGCCCGCGCCGCGTTTATAGGGAAGGGAGATGGTGAGGGGAGATGGCAAAGATTCAGGTAAAATGCCCGCATGATAAACCCTGCCATTTTTGCTCTCTCGTTTCTGCTCTCGCTCACTCCCGTTGAACCGGGGCAGGGGAGGGCTCCGGCAGATCCGCTCAAGGGCCTCGCGCTGCGTAGCATTGGCCCGACCCTGACCACGGGGCGCATTGCTGATGTGGCGATTGACCCGACCAACCGCAGTGTCTGGTATGTCGCTGCCGCCTCGGGTGGCTTATGGAAGACTGAGAACCGTGGCCTGACCTTTACGCCCATCTTTGACAGCTACGGCTCGTACTCGCTGGCGACTGTGGTGATTGACCCGAAGAACCCGAGCGTCCTCTGGCTAGGTACGGGCGAGAACTCATCGCAGCGGAGTGTGGGCTTTGGCGATGGGGTGTATAAATCTCTGGATGCGGGCAAGACTTGGCAGAAGATGGGGCTGGAGAAGTCCGAGCACATCGGCAAGATTTTAATTGACCCACGCAAGCCCGACACGGTCTATGTGGCCGCGCAGGGGCCGCTCTGGTCAGCAGGTGGGGATCGTGGGCTCTACAAAACCACCGACGGTGGCAAGACATGGGCGTCAATTCTGACGATCTCGGAGAACACGGGGATCTCGGATATTGTCTTTGACCCGAAGAGGCCCGACACGATCTACGCGGCGGCGTACCAGCGGCGGCGGCACACGGGCGTGCTGATCGCCGGTGGCCCCGAGGGCATGATCTACCGTACTGACAATGCGGGCAAGAGCTGGAAGAAACTCGACAAGGGCCTTCCCACCGTGGATAAGGGTCGTATCGCACTCGCCGTCTCGCCGCAGAAGCCGGAGGTGGTCTACGCCATGGTGACGGCATCCGGGAAAGAAGGGGGATTCTTCCGCTCAAAGAACAAGGGCAACGACTGGGAGAAGATGAGCGCGTGGGGGCCGAGCGATGCCCAGTACTACGGCGAGCTCTTCCCTGACCCGAATACCTTTGATAAAGTGTGGGCCGTGGACACGCTGTTTCAGATGACGGTAGATGGTGGGAAAACCTTCACGGGCCAGCGCTGGAACACGCACGTGGACTACCATGATATTGAGTTCGATCCCACCGATCCGAAGCATCTAATTCTGGGCTGCGATGGGGGACTCTACGAGAGCTACGATGGGGGAGCGAGCTGGCGGCACTTCAATAACCTGCCGCTCTCTCAGTTCTACCGGATCGCGCTGGACATGACACAGCCGTTCTACTATGTCTACGGCGGGATGCAGGACAATGGGACAATTAGTGGCCCGGTGCGCTCGCTGGCACCCTCGGGAGTGCGAATGAGCGACTGGCTCACGGTGGGCGGCGGTGATGGCTTCCAGGCGCGCGCGGATCCCAGCAATCCCGACACGGTCTACACGAGCAGCCAGAACGGGAGCTTCTCACGGCTGGATAAAAAGACCGGAGCCAACGCCAGTGCAAGCCCGCGCCTGCCACTTGCGGAACGGGGACGCTGGAACTGGGACACGCCGTTTATAATTAGCCCGCACAACCCGAGCACGCTCTGGATGGCGGGAAATAAGGTGTTTAAGAGCGGGGATAAAGGCGCGACATGGAAGCCCGTCTCCGGCGACATCACGCGCAATATTGATCGAAATACCCTCCCCGTGATGGGGAAAGTCTGGAACGACACGGCGGTGAATCGGCACCGGAGCACGACGGACTACGGAGTCGCCAGCGCACTGGACGAGTCCAGTAAAGTGAAGGGGCTTGTCTACCTGGGCACCGACGAGGGGCTGATTCAGGTGACCGAGGACGACGGTGCCACGTGGCGAAAAGAGGAAAACTTCCCGGGCGTCCCCGCCATGGCGACCGTCTCCGATATCTGTGCGTCGCAGCACGAGGCAAGTACCGTCTACGCCTCGCTGCACGACTTCCAGCACGGTGACTTCAAGCCCTATCTCCTCAAGAGCCTGGATAAAGGCAAGACCTGGGCCAGTATCGCGGGTGATCTCCCCGCCCGTGAGTTTGTCTGGAGTATCGCCGAGGATCCGATCAATCCGAAGCTGCTCTTTGTGGGCACGGAGTTCGGCCTCTATGCCACTTTTGACGGTGGCACCCACTGGTACCCCCTGAAAAACGGCGTCCCGACGATCGAGGTGCGCGATATTGCGATCCATCCCAAGGCGAGCGATCTGGTGATCGGGACGTTTGGGCGTGGCGGTTACGTCCTAGACGATCTCACTCCGCTCCGCTCCCTCGCCACCGAGAGCCTCCCGACGGCGCCGACACTGCTCCCGAGCCGTCTGGCAACGCTCTATCCCGACCTGGGCTACATCCGCGCCGCCCAGGGCAACCCGACCTCCCCCAATCCCTGGCCGACTTACTTCACGTACTGGCTCCCCGCCGAAGTGAAGGGAAAGCTTGCCATCACGGTGCTTGACGACAAAGAAAATGTCGTGCGGGAGCTGGAAGCCCCCCTGGCAGCGGGGCTCCAGCGGATTGGTTGGGACTTGCGCCAGGCCGGAGCGAATCGCTTCGTTGGTGGCAGAGCACTCGCCCCGGGCACCTATACGATCAAGCTCGTGCTGGACGATAAGCCTGTCTCGACACAAAAACTGGAGGTCGTGGCGGGTGGGTAGGGATCCGGTACGCTAGCGCTTCTGTTTTTTGGGCTCGGTGTAGAGCTCTGAGAGCGCTTGTAAGGAACTCTTCGGGTTTGCCGCCTCTTCCGCGATCAGCTCCTCGTGGCGCTGACGGATCGCCTTCATTTTTTTGGTCGCACGGATCGTCAGGGCGATGATGGTTGGGATACCAAAGACCCAGATGACGATGCGCAAGTTTTCGTAGGGTGTCACGCCTCTATTGTACCGCCCTCGTTTATGGGGGTGGGGACGGTATAATATTCCCATGGCCAAGATCAATCCCGGCGACACTGTTACTGTCGTTCAGCGTGAGCAAACGCCCGCTGATATCAAGAGCGGAATGTACTATCCCCACTACGGCGGTCTCAGTGGCACCATCCTGAAAGTTTATAACGAGGAAGCCTCGGTGCTGGTAGACCGTGAGACGCTTCCTGTCGAGCTACGTAAGCGCCACGAAGAGAATGAGAAAGCCATGAAAGTCAAGTGGCTGGACGGGCTCTCCGACGAGGCTCGCAACCGTCTGACGGGGGCGGAGAAGAAGTTTGGTCTCAACTACGCAATCCTCGTTTCTGTTCTGGATCTCACGCCCGGTGAGGCAAAGCGCCTGACACCAAACGAGCTGGATGCTGCTGAAGAGGCCTTTCTAGCGAGCCGGAAGTAGACTGCAGATTCCCCCGTCGGACGGGGGCTAGGGGGTTGGTGTGCACATCTCGCGGATCGGGCGCAACTCGCTGAAAGTGCGGCTCGGGCTGGCGGCACTGTATCTGGTGCTCAGCCTGGGCGCGGTCACGACTCTTTACCCGTTTCTGCTGATGCTCTCGACCGCCACGAAGAGCCAGTCGGACTTCAACGACTACGCTCCCGCGCGGCTGATCCCGGCCTACTGGCGCGAGGATTCCGCGCTCTACGTGAAGTATTTAGAGGATCGCTACGCCAATAACTTAGACGAGCTGAACGCCGCGCACCATGCGGACTACAAGAAAGTCGCGGAAGTGCCCGTCCCAAAACCAGAAGAGAGCGCTGGTCGTGTGGTCGAGTGGCAGAGATTTGCCGAGGCACTGCCGGCCCACCTCCTACGCGCGGGTTTTGGCGAGCACGAGAACGCTCCCGCGCCGCTTTTGATGCGTTTTCGCGACTGGCTCAAGGAAAAATATAGCAACGATATAGACACCCTCAATAAATCCTGGCGTGAGGAAAATGTCCGGTTTGAGACCATCACAGCCCCGATTGAGAAGCCGTCGCTGCGTGCGTGGATGCCCCAGAGTGACCGTCCGAAAGTCAAGGACTGGTTTGAGTTTCGCACGAGCCTTCCCAAGAACTATCTCGTCCCAACCTTTGGCGATGCGCTCTGGCGCAAGTACCTCAAAGAGGACATCTACCAGGGCAAGCTTGCGGATCTAAATGCCGCCTGGAAGACGCGCACTACGGACTGGGAGACACTGACGCTGCCCGCCACGGCTCCCACGGGTGCGGTCTACAAGGACTGGGAGGCGTTTATGCGCACCAAGTTCCCGCTCCGCATGCTCAAAATGGACAGCAGTGCCGCGCCCGCCTGGCAGGCATTTCTGGCAAAGCGAAAGCGTCCCCAAATCGTGCTTCCCGCCGTGCCGCCCGCTGATGGTCTCTCGCTCACGGACTGGATGGAGTTCCTCAAGGCCGACGCGCCGATTAGCGCCTTCACAGCCGAGACACCGGAGAGCCTCTGGCGGGAGCATATCCAGGATCTGAACGCCCAGCCGCCACAGGCCGCCCTTGACTTTGCCTTCGTGAAAACGCACGGCTCCGAGCTGCGCCGCGACTTTGCGACGCGCAACTTTATCCATGTCTACCGGCAGCTCATGACCGGCGGGCAGAGTGGGCGGACGCTGTTCAATACGGTGGTTTTCTGTATGCTCTCGATCCTCGGAGCCCTGATCGTCAACCCACTCTGCGCCTACGCTCTTTCGCGC
The DNA here is from genome assembly GCF_043757465.1 of Armatimonas sp. GTDB lineage: Bacteria > Armatimonadota > Armatimonadia > Armatimonadales > Armatimonadaceae > Armatimonas. The sequence goes on along the minus strand of NZ_JAYVPL010000002.1, from coordinate 71,177 downwards.
TACCCGCTGCCCTACACCTACAAAGTGCTGCTCTTTCTGTTGGCGACCATGGCATTCCCCGCCGAAGTGGCGATGATTCCAAACTTTCTGATGCTCAAGAGCCTCGGGCTACTCAACACGTTCGGTGCCCTGATCCTGCCGGGCCTTGCCAGCGGCTACTCGATTTTCTTGCTCAAAGGCTTCTTCGATTCGCTGCCCAAGGAACTCTACGAAGCGGGGATTCTCGACGGCGCGTCGGAGCTGATGATGTTCGCCAAAATCACGCTCCCGCTCTCGCTCCCGATCTTCTCCGTCATCGCTCTCCACGCCTTCACTGGTGCCTATGGTGCCTTCCTCTTCGCCCTGGTCGTCTGCCAGGACCCGAAGATGTGGACGATCATGGTGGCGCTCTATAACTTGCAGTCCAACGCCCCTCAGTACGTTATCTTTGCGGCATTAACACTGGCAGCGCTCCCAATCCTCATCGTCTTCCTCGCTGCGCAGAAAGTGATCCTGCGCGGCATCGTCCTCCCGTCCTTCAAATAGAAACCTCGTGGTGGATCCGTCGCTAATCCCGTGTCTTCACACCCTGGCATTGGGTACAATACGACCGATGTCTGGTACGAATCCCCCCAATGGTCGTGAGCTTGCGGCGCAACGTCTGACAGCGCGGGTGCGCTGTGCGGGCTGAGCGAGCAAGATCGGGCCGTCGGCTCTGAAGATAATTTTAGCGGGCCTGCCGCAGGAGAAGCATCCCGATGTTCTCGTCGGGCTGGACACGTCCGACGACGCCGGGGTGATCCGCCTCAGTGATACGCTTGCCTTGATCCAGACCCTGGACTTCTTTACCCCCATCGTGGATAACCCCTACGACTTCGGGAGGATCGCTGCCGCCAACGCGCTCTCGGATGTTTATGCGATGGGCGGTGTGCCGCTTACAGCGATGAACATTCTGTGCTTCCCGATCCACGAGCTACCCGGTGAGGTGCTCGCTGATATTCTTCGTGGCGGAGCGGATCAGCTCAAGCTCGCGGGTGTGCATCTGGCGGGTGGGCACAGCGTGGATGATCCCGAACCCAAGTTCGGGCTCTCGGTGACGGGCACGGTGCACCCGGACAGGATCACTACCAACGCGGGGGCACGCCCTGGTGATCTTCTCGTGCTCACCAAGCCGCTCGGAACGGGAATTCTCATGACGGCAGCCAAGTTCGATAAGCTCGACGACGCAACAATGCAGCTTGCTGTGGAGAGCATGGCGACGCTTAATGCCGCAGCGGCAACGGCGATGCGGGAGATAGGCATTGGCCCGGGTTGTGTCTCGTCGGCGACCGACATCACAGGCTTTGGCTTGCTCGGACATCTCTCCCACATCGCGCGGCAGAGTGGCGTACGTCTGCGCCTTGAAAACGATGCCATTCCCATCTTCCCCCGTGCCTGCGAGCTAGCGGCTGCGGGTTTTGTCACGGGTGGAGGTGTCAGCAATGCCGAGTACCTGGCCGAGCTCGTCACCTTTGATCCCTCCGTCCCCGCCGATCAGCGCGAGGTCTTCTTCGACCCGCAGACCTCCGGTGGGCTCTGCATTGCGGTCGCACCAGCCAAGCTGGCGGCGCTGCTGACGGCATTGCAGAAACACGGTGTCGAGACACGCGCCGTGATCGGACGCGTGGAAGAAGGCGAGCCACAGATCATCGTAGAGTAGCTACGATGACCCAACTTGAGCAAGATGCGCTGACCTGCCTGCACATGAGATCGTACAGTCCTCTTGATACGATGGCGCTTGATCTGGTAGACGAACTGGGCTGGGCACGCAGATCACGGCCGGAGATCGTGGTAGAGGCGGCGGAAACATACCGTGTGGTGCTGGAAGCGCTGCTCGCTAAAGGCTGGGTAAAGGTCGTGCGCGAGCCTCGTGCGATGCGTCTGGAGCGCTGGCAGGCGGCGGGCTGGCTCACTCCTCCGCTTGATGAGCTTTCCGAGAGAGGTGATCTGGACTTCACCACGCTTGGCTGGCGGCTCTACCGAAATACAAAGGGCCTCAAAGATTGCCTGGTCTGGCTGGATGAGGACGAGCAGACATTCAACTGCGTGGCCGGGAGCAAGAAAGCCTGCCATGCCTGGTTTAAGAAGCGCTGCACACCGCGTGGGGGTGGGATTCTGGGCGACCGGACGACACGCCCCGCGCAACCAACCGTGATCTCGGAGCCGGTGCGGGTGGGGAAGTGGTTTAAAAGAGAGCAACAGCGCCACCAGGCGGGCTGGAAACTCACCATTCACTATCGAAAACTACGCCGTCGCCGTGTACAGATTCCCGAGCTGGGCCTTGATGCCTGGCTGGAGCCACGTGAGCATGTCCGGATTGACGGCTATTTGCCGGCGGGGCATGTCTGCTTCTGGCTCGGCGTCTCCCAGAACCCTCAGGGGCAGTATCTCTATAAGCCTGTGGTTGTCCTGGATCATCGCGGCGAGGAGCTTGTCTGGAGTGGCCCCAGCAACCTCCCTGCCCCCATTACACCGGAGCAGGCAATCGCCTATCTTACTGACGGCATACAAGCACTACGCCTCAGTGGAAAGTACCGTACCGATGACCAAACTTGAACAGGACGCGCTGATCTGCCTGCATTACCAGATGTACTGCCCCCTCGACGAGATGGCGCGCTATGTCGTAGGTGAGTTGGAGCTAGCACAGCACTTTAACAACTCTGTTACTGTGGAGACAGCAGATACCTATCGTGTGGTCTTGGAGGGAATGATTGCTAACGGCTGGTTGAGAGTTGTCCGTGAACCTCGGAACAAACGCCTGGCACACTGGCAGGCATCGGGCTGGCTAACCCCACCCGAAGACGAGTTGCCCGAAAAAGGCGATCTGGACTTCACGCCGTTGGGATGTCGGCTTTACCAAAGTAAGGCAACCGTTGAGGATCGCCTCGTCTGGGTGGACGAGAAAACGCAAACATTGAACTGCGTGGCGCGAAGTGCAAAGGAATGCCAGGCATGGTTGACCTGGGCTAGTGATCCTTTTTCCCAGGGACTATTCGATCACCGGACAACGTATCCGGTACAGCTCGTTCGGATCGCTGAGCCTGTTCGTGTCGGGCCATGGCTTTCCCGTGGGCAGCAAAAGCATCGAGTCGGCTGGAAACTGACCGTTCACTTTCACCGTGTTCGCCGCCGCCGCGTCTTGTGCCCCGAGCTTGCTGTGGACGCATGGCTGAAGCCCTGGGAGTTCATCAAAGTGGAAGGCAAGGTTGCGGGGACGCGTTTTTACTTTAGCCAAGAAGTATGTGCTTATCCCCGTGATATCTACCACTACACGCCCATTCTCACAGTTTATGTGAAAAATAACCACTTTCACTGGCAGAGTTCCGATGAACTCCCCGAACCCATGACCTCTGAGCAGGCCATCGCCGCTCTGCGCCAAGGAATCCAAGCCTGGCACCGCCAACGCCAAACCCCGAGGGGGCTTTAGCCTCCTTGCCGCGACAGCAGGCCGTTTTAACCGCCTGGCAAATCAACGGAAGTGGAAATAAAGCGCCGCGATGTCGTTGCCCAACGAGATGATGTAGTGGACGAGAAAGCACGGTAGGAACGATTTGAAGCGAATCGCGACCGGGGCTAGGAGGATTCCCCCCGGCAGCGACGACCAGAACTCGGCGGGGGGCTTACCTAGGTGTAGGACAAAGAAGGGAAGTGCCTGGACGATGGCGGCGGCCCAGGTGGGCATGATCTTGCGGAGGCCAAAGAGCAAGTAGCCCCGGAAGAACCACTCCCACGCGAACATGTAGAAACACATCACGGTCTCGTGGTACAGAAAGCGCCCGTAGTCTATCTTGCCGCCGGTGTACTGCCCGCCGTGCCACTCCATCCCGTAGAGAATCCCACTGGAGCTGAGCCAGGGAATGTAGTACGCCTGAAACTGCTTCTGGCCGGAGAAGAGCGCCAGCACGGGGATATAGGCCAGGCCAATCACCAGCGAGAAGAGCAGGGCACCGCGCGCGTTGCCCGGAGTCAGGCCGAAGTCGCTGAGCTCGCGGCGTAGGGCGACGAGAATCCAGGTCAGGGTCGGCAGGAGCAAGACCGCGATATTGAAGAGGCTGTAGTCATCGAAGCCGTGGAAGCGCGTGGGGCTGCGGAAGGCGGCCCAGCCGCCGTTTTTCCAGAGGAGCAGGGTGCTGATCGCGAGTCCGAGGGCGAGCGTACTCCAGCCGACGAGCTCATCACTCGCGCCTTTTGCGTGGGAACCGCCTCCACTGCCTCCACTATTTTCGTTGTTGCTGCTGCTGCTTCGCCTCGCCAAGAATCTTCTCCCCCTCTGTTCGAACTTTTCGTCGTGCTGTTGCCACACTCTGGCGGAGCCGGGCCACATCGAGTGTGGGGAAGCGCCCGTGGTCAAAGATGGGCTGACCCGCCACGACAGTGAGACAGACATCGCTGGCACGCGCCGAGTAGACCAGCGCCGCCTCCGGGCTATCATCGCCGACGGGCGCGTGGTGAATCCCATCTAATCGCACGACGCAGAGATCCGCTTGTTTCCCAATTTCCAGCGACCCCAGCTCGCGCTCCCGGTGCAGTGCGCGTGCGCCGCCCAGAGTTGCTAGGAACAAAGCCTCTTTCGCCGTGAGTGCCCCGGTGTCCTGCTCACGGGCGCGCGCTCCGTAGACGGCGGCGCGCATCTCCTCGAAAAAGTCTACCGAGTTGCCCGAGACCATCGAGTCGGTGCCCAGGCCAATATCCAGTCCGCGGTCTCTAAGTTGCCGAAGCGGCGCGAGCCCGGCCCCGAGCTTTCCGTTGGAGCGGGGGCAGTGCGCCACCGAAGCTCCGGCATTGGCGAGCAGCGTGATGTCGTCGTCGCTGGCATGGACACAGTGCACCGCGAGCGTTCGTGCATCCAGAGCGCCGGATTGTTTGACGTAAGCAATCGGCGAAATGTTTTTGGTGTCCCACGGGATACCACGCCGGTCAAACATCTCTTTAAAAGGTCCGCCACCGATCTGAAAGAGTGCTTCCTCAGCGGGGGACTCAGCGAGATGGATGGTCTGGATGTAGCCATTTTGATCGGCGAAGTTGGCGAGGGCTTTGAAGAGCTCGGCGCGGACGGTATAGGGGGCGTGCGGGGAGATTCCCAGGTGGACGCGGCTCTCAGCACTGCTTCGGGTGAGTGTGCTGCCCATCTGTGCGAGCTGGCGCTTGAGAATATCGAGCGTCTGACTTACTGGCGGTGTGTTCTCGATCCCAAAGACCTCGCGAAAGACCGTCCCCCGCAGGCCGGAGCTTGCCAGGGCACTCACGCTCGCGCCCGCATCGCAGGCATCTCCAATGGTGGTGATCCCCGCCGCCGCCATCTCCGCCGCCCCGAGCGTTGCCGAGGTCACCCAGTCATCGAGGGTTAGAAACTGCTTGAGCGCCGTGAGCCCACGGATCCAGGGGAAGAAGGGCATGTCCTCCAGCAGGCCGCGCAGCACGGTGTACTCAAGATGCGCATGGACATTGACAAAGCCGGGCAGGATCGCCGCCAACCCCAGATCCAGCGCCCCGTCGTCGGGCCGCGCCCGCCCAACATAGGTCAGCTTACCGTTTTCAAATGCCACCTCACCGTTTTCAAAGAGCGGGCCGGAGATGGGAAGCACCCAGCGTGCCTTCAGCCGCACAGAGCCGTCGGTGTTGCGCAGGAGATCGGTCAGATCAGGCATTTATTGGCACGGGTTCGAGCTGGGGGCCGCGAGAGTGACACTCCACGCCTTCTGGTAATCGTCGTTGGTGAGGAACTTGACATGGCCATCGGCAAAAAGAGTGGTGTAGCGTAGCCCCTTGCGATCCCAGCCGAGCGGATCGAAGCGTAGCGGGCTGGCGTGCCAGCCGCCGTTGCCATCAAAGAGAATATTGACTTGTGCCAGACCCACTTCCTGGCCGGTGGATGTCAGCGCCGTCGCTGTGTCTATGTTCAGGCGGCGGAAAGCGATCTCGGTGCGGAACAGATACGATGCCCCGTAGCGCTCGTACATGCTCGGGCGAGCGAAAAGAGGGCAGGGGCCGCCGCAGTTAAAGTTGTTATCCAGAATATCAAAGCCCGTGTCACTTGCGCAGCGCCAGACCTGACGGTTCTTAATATAGGGCGTCAGCGAGCCAGTCACCCAGTTGGTGGTAGGAAGCACAGGCGAGTCGTGGAGAAAGGGCATCGCATCAATGATCGCCTTGCACTGCGGGTAGCCCGCCCAGATCTGCGGGACATAAGCATCCGACGCATCTTTGGCGTAGGGGTAAAGGCCGTCGTAGTCCTGTGCATACATCTGCACCGCCATCCCGATCTGGCGCAAGTTGCTCTGGCAGGTTGCCTTGCGTGCTTGCCCGCGTGCTTGTGCGAAGACGGGGAAGAGAATGGCGGCGAGAATCGCAATAATGGCGATGACGACCAGGAGTTCAATGAGCGTAAACGCGCGGTGCTTCGTCATAAAATCAGTGTACCACCCGAGCCTATTTTTTAGGCACACTATCATTTTGAGTGGAACAACGGTATGATATATACTGTCTTATGTGCAGGACTCTTCCCGAGCCTGATTTCCCTTCAAACAACCTATCCAAAAGGACTTCTTCTATGCAGCACAAACGTGCATTTACTCTGATAGAGCTTCTTGTGGTTATCGCCATTATTGCGATTCTCGCCGCCATTCTCTTTCCCGTTTTCGCGCAAGCACGCGAGAAAGCCCGCCAGACCGCTTGCCTCTCAAACATGAAGCAGATTGGCACTTCCCTCATGATGTATGCGCAGGACTATGACGAGATGTTCCCCGGCTATCGCTTCGCCTACCCGAACCTTTTTTCGGCGGATACTCGCGTAGGAGCCAATGCCAAGAACGCCATCTTTACCAATATGATTCTGCAGCCCTACATCAAAAATGACCAGGTTTGGAAGTGTCCTTCAAAGCCAAATGGCTGGGTCAATATTGATGCCGCCGGTGCGATGGGCAACGCCGGGAGTGGTTTCCAGAGCTACGGGGGGCAGAACTCCTATGCCATGAACAACTATGTCTTCAAATCGAATGCGGGGTTTGCGATGGCTGCGTTTGAGGCTCCTGCGGATACGATTGCGATGGTAGATGCCAGCTACTACAATGCACTGCCTCGCTACGCCTGTGCGCTACGAGCTGATCCAACGGGCACGCTGTTTGTGACAACCGGCACGAGCTACCCGAACTACTGGAAGAACCTAGGGAACTCCTACTGGGGATTTTCGGATCTGCCCAACCCGACGGATCAGCAAGCCGTTGACCGTGGTAAGGCACGTCATAGTGGCCTCCTCAATGCCATTTGGCTGGATGGCCACGCGAAGGCGACACCGTACAACAAGCTCGCGAACCTGAGTAATCAGGCAGCGGATATTTTGCTTTGGGATCCGTATAAGCAAGGCTGTAACTAGTAAGCAAGGCTGTAACTAGGCTCACCGGGTCGGTCGCGCTTAGGTTGCACGGCTGACCGTTTCGCCTCACACCCAAAAGGTTGATGAAATTTATGATTCGTCGCGCATTTACGCTCATCGAGCTCCTGGTGGTCATCGCCATTATCGCGATTCTCGCCGCCATTCTCTTTCCCGTCTTCGCTCAGGCACGTGCCAAGGCCCGTCAGACCGCCTGTCTGTCAAACTTGCGTCAGCTTGGCACCGCCATCATGATGTACGTCCAGGACTACGACGAGACCTACCCGCCCTCGCAGATTCCTCTGGGGCCAGGGGATGCCATACCGCCGCCACCTGCTAACTCGGTGCTCTCCTGGCCGACCCTCATCTATCCTTATGTCAAGAACGAGGGGATTTTTGTCTGCCCTGACGGTGAGCTCAGTGTCAAGTCTGTCACCCTCACGGTTAATGGAACGTCTGCAACGGGAAACTACTGTGGTACCACCACCGCCAATACCCGATTTGCCCCTGCGGCACACGGCGATGGAAGCACTCAGCCGTACGGGAAAGTTAACAAGCTCTCCTATGGCCGCAACCTCATTCCGACCAACGCTTGGACGACGGCAGGGTTTACAGGAGGGGACAAGAGTGGCTTTGTTACCACCAGTACGACTCTTTCCGTTTCTGAAGCATCGGTTGCCCAGCCCGCTAATACGATCCATATTATGGATGCCTGGACGACTGTCTGCGACCAGGGCAACTCGATTCGTGGTATCCAGCAGGAGCTTCGTACGGATCGCTACCCCAATATCACCGCCTCGAAAGTGGCAAACCGACACTTTGGCGGATTTGTCTGCTTATTTGGAGATGGCCATGCGGGCTACAAGAAGTGGGGCTCCTCCAAGGCCGCTGAGTGGAGCATTCAGGAAGATTAGAGCCTTTCACAATAGTTAGTTAAGGAAGGGGGTCGAGTGGTTTGCCTAGGATGCGCCGCTCGACCTCCTTCATTTTTTCGGAGCCCACTTCGCTGTCATCTTCATGGCCAAGCAGGTGCAGGATGCCGTGGACGAGGAGCAGTGCAAGCTCGTCGTCGAGAGTCCAACCACGAGCCGCAGCCTGACGCTCTGCCGTGTCACGGGAGATTACCACATCGCCCAGGTAGGTGCTCAGTGGGGCATCGGGTTCGGACTGGGGCCAGGAGAGGACATCCGTGGGTTTGTCCTTGCCACGCCACTGTGCGTTGAGCGCGTGGATTTCGTCATCGGTGACAATGACCACACTAACCTCGAAAAGCTCCCCCGTCCGACGGGGGCAGGGGGGGCATTCCCAGAGGAGTTTTTGGGCGGCGGCGGCGGCCCGTTCCCACGGCAGGGTCGGGTTCGGATGGTGATTCTGGACGAGGATCTCCGCTGGCATGAGGTTCTTTGGTGTCTTTCGCTTCTTTGATTTCTTTTGTCTCTTTGGGGTACTCGATGCGGGCATGCAGCGTGGCGCAGAGTGTGCGGGTAAACACATCCTGTACAGTCTTCAGATCTCGTAGTGTCAGAGGGCACTCATCTAGCTGGCCGTCGGCGCGCTTGTCCTCGATCATTCGGCTCACAAACTCCGTCACCCGCTGGGGAGTGGGCTTATCAAGCACGCGCGATGCCGCCTCGACACCGTCGGCGAGCATGAGAATGGCGGCCTCTTTGCTCTGTGGCTTAGGGCCGGGGTAGCGGAACTGCGACTCCAGCGTGGGATCGGGGACGCCGCCCGTGGCCTGGTGGTAAAAAAACTTCATCAGAGTCGTCCCGTGGTGCTGGGCGATCACTTCGCGGACACCAGGGGGGAGCCCCACACGCTCGGCGATCTCCAGTCCCTCTTTGACATGGTTGACCAGCACCAGCGCCGAGAGCGAGGGGCTGATCCGATCATGGACATTCTCCGCATTGGACTGATTCTCGATAAAGAACTCGGGGCGGTTCATCTTGCCCAGATCATGGTAGTACGCGGCCACACGAACTAGCATGGCATCGGCACCGATTGCCTCAGCGGCGGCATGAGCCAGATTGCCCACCATGAGCGAGTGCGCGTAGGTGCCTGGAACTGCCATCCGGAAGTCCTGAAGAATGGGGGTGGCGGGATCGGAGAGCTCTAAAAGGCGCAAGTGCGTGGTGATGCCAAAGGGCCGCTCAAAGCACCAGACCCCCAAATAAAACAGCGCCAGAGCCACCAGACCCGAGCCGATCCCCATCACCACGCCAGCCCACATCTCCCGGGGAAGATCGTGCTCGATCTGTGCGACCAGTAAGCTCAGAATCGCATTGGCACCACAGACAGCGAGCCCGGCGCGGAAGACATCACTGCGATTGCGCATGGAGGCCACGGAGACGATCCCTGCCAGTGAGGAACCCAGAGTGAATACCGTGAAGCGAAGCTCGTTGTTGAGCACGACCCCCGAGGTCACCGCGAGGAGGGCGACAATCAGGGTTGCCACCGAAGGGGAGAGCAGCAGCGCAATGACCATGCCAGCAGAGGCGACACACATCATCCCTAAGTACGACAGATTCACACCTGTAAACGGCAGGCCCAGCAGTGTTGAGCCAATCTTGATCCCCATCACCGAGACCACCGCCAGGATCGCCAGCAAAAAAAGCCGTGGAGTGTCGTTGTAGAGCGCGTTGTGGAAGAGGCGCAGATAGACTGTGACAAAACCGATAATTAGGTTGACCATGACCACAATGACGAGGACTGCCATGGTATCGAGAGCTTCATTTCGGAGTCCTAGAGCCGTCAGTGCATCCAGATGTCCTTGTGTCACCCGCTCGCCTTGGCGCAGAACCCGCTCACCTGCCGCGATCCGACGGGTCTGTCGTGGCGCATGGGACTCGGCTTCATCTAGGGCGAGCTGGGTCGCACGCTGGTCGAAGTGGCGGTTGCTCGTGATCGCGGCGCTGCTGAGGGCGGCAACGGGAGCCCGTAGGTTCTCAGGGAGATCCAGCAGGAGCGGATCCGCAAGAGTCCCACGTCTTGCCTGTTGTAGATCGCCGGGTTCATTGTCCCGGATCGTCCCCCCCATCGTGTGGCTGATTAGCTTCTGGGCAACGTCTTTGGCCTTCTGGAAGTTCTCCGCCGTGGTGCCCGTGAGCGCGTCTAGAGTTGGCTGAGTGAGAGTCAGGCCGGACTGGCGACGGATATCTTCCCGCTCGGGCTTTTCACGGATCGGGGTGGCGATTGCCTCGAAGACAGTCTTGACGGCTTCTTCCGCGTTACGCTTCGCATCTGGGATAAGCTGATAGCGTTTTTCGATGGCTGCCTTCGCTTCTTGACGAAGGCGCTCGGTCGCATCTGTGTCCTCGTAGCGTGCGGTTCGCTGCGCCGTAACATCTTCTGGAGCGAGTTCGTCTAGGGCAACACGGACACGGTTCGGCAGCAGGTGGATGCAAAGAAGCACAGAGAGAACTCCGGCAGTTCCCAGAGCAAGAAAAAGACGAAGCGGGGTAATGCGTGGCGCAGGAGAAGGTTTTCGTCGCGGCTCGGTGCGGCGGCGAGCGTTGGTAGAGTGTATTTGGAGCTCAAAAGGCAGACGCCAACGCAGCTTCATAGGCAGTTCAGCGGGAGAGAGGCGGGCAGAGGGGCAAGGTGTACGCCATGGGAGAGATTACTTTTCTTCGTTCGCCTGTCGGATCTTACGTTTACGAGCAGCTTCGGCCTTACGGCGCTTATCGCTGGGCTTCTCGTAGAACTCATGAGCGCGGGCAGTCTTCAGAACGCCGTCCTGTTGAAGGACTTTCTTGAAGCGCTTCAGGGCCGATTCTAGCTGCTCACCGGGTTTCAGATTTACTTGTGCCATATTATTTCACCCCCTCCCAAAAATCAAAGATTGCGTATTATTGTGTGCGACGCACACCGTGCCGGGGGCAATTATATCCGCTTTCTCTCGCTCAGTCAAGATAGACAAACTCGTTGAGGTTGAACAGAGCGCGGCAGAGTGCGGGAATGCCGTGCTTTTTGAGGAGGTCTTCGCAGAGCCGCCGCTCGTCTAGGCGGGGCACTCTCTGGAGGGCCAGAACAAATGCGACTGCGACTTTATCTGCCTCAGGGCTCTTCTCCACACGCTTTGCAAAAACGAGGGAGGCGTCGGTGAGAAACGGATTATTGAGCAGTGTCAGCGCCTGCGGAGCCACGGTGGAGGTCGTGCGGCGTGAGCACGAGACGGCATTATCAGGAAGATCAAACGTGGCCATGAGCGGGATGGCAACCGTACGCTTTTGGACAAGATAGAGGCTGCGCACACCCAGACGCTCCGGAGGCGACGGGTACCAGCTCTTGGTTTTCTCTTTGTTGTCGTCCAGAAACGCGGGATTTGCCTTGAGAACCTCGTCGGGTAGGGGCGGCCAGATCGGTGGCCCTCCGTGGCGCTCGGTGAGCTGGCCGCTGGTCTGCAGGACCGCATCACGTAGCTGCTCTGCCGAGAGGCGGCGCGGGGACTGTGTGCTCTGGTAGGCGCGACTGGAGACAATCAACCTGTGGAGCTTCTTCACCGACCAGCCACTGTCCCTAAAATACCGGGCCAGGAAATCCAGTAGCGCCTGGTTCTTAGGCCGCGCTCCCGCATAGCCAAAATCACCTGGTGTGGCGACCAAGCCCTCGCCAAAGTGCTGCTGCCAGATCCGGTTCACCAGGACGCGCGCTGTGAGCGGATTCTCCTTGGCGACGATCCAGCGTGCTAGGGTCAGCCGCCGCCCCGTGGATTTCTCTCGGACGGGCTTGCAGAGTGCCACCGGGTTTGGGTCGAGCACCGTCGGAAACCCAAAACTCACTTCCTCCTTGGGCTGGTTGAGATCGCCGCCCGCGAGAACATGTGTCGTGGCGGGCGGCTTGTCCCCATCCGTCACGAGCAACCCTTTGAGTGGCTCCTGATCCGAGGCCAGCGCGAGGGAGAGATCGTCGCGAAAGGTAACGCCCTCGAAGAACGCCCGGAATCGGTAGAAGTCCTTCTGAGCGAGGGGCTCTGTCTTGTGGTCATGGCAGCGGGCGCAGGCCATCGTGAGCCCGAGAAACGCCGTGCCCGTGGTCTCCACCAGATCGTTCATCAGGGCATTGCGTACCCGGTTCGCTTCGCCAAAGAGCCCGGCGCTGTTGTCCCAGGGCCCGAGCCTAAGATAGCTCGTCGCCAGAAGCGCATCTTGATCGGCGGCGGTTTTCGGCTTGCCCGCCACCAGCTCATCGCCCGCGAGCTGCTCGGTGATAAATCTGTCGTAGGGCTTGTCGGCGTTGAAGCTCCGCACCACATAATCTCGGAAGCGCCACGCTAGGGGCCGGAACTCGTCCCAGTCGAAGCCATTACTGTCCGAGTAGCGCACCACGTCCAGCCAGAGCCGCGCCTGGTGCTCCCCATAGCTCCGTCGCCCCAGGAGTTTGTCCCCGTACGCTGCTGCCGTCGTGAAGCTTGCCAAGTCGCTTTGTGTGGGCGGCAGGCCAGTGAGATCAAACGAGAGCCGCCGTGCTAAGCTGCGCTTGTCTGTCGTGCGTGCGTTTGTCGTGCCAAGAAAAGCATCAATGCTACGTTTGGGAGGGGCTTTAGTGAGGGGGCGCAGACTCCAGAGATCGAGCCGCTTGCCGCTAAATGTTGTCACGATTGGGTTTCGGCTATCGCTCCACGCGGGGCCGATGCGTGTTTGATTGCCTTCTGGCGCCCTCAGTAATGGAGGAGTCAGGGCCAGAAGTAGCAACAGTGGTGCGGAGCGCATGGAGGGATTATACCGCCCGATTGGGCGGTACAATACGCACATGAGACTCTTTGGCGAGCTGGCAGTGGCGCTTTTGGAGGCGCAGGCACGCCCGCCCGCCGTGAAAATAGACCCGATCAATCCTCTAGCACCGCGCAAGCCGCACTTCAAGGCGCACGCCAAGAATGTGATTGTACTCTACCAGGTCGGCGGGCCGGGGCAGATGGATACGTTTGACTACAAGCCCGCGCTTCAGAAACTCCACAAAAAGCCCGTGCCCAAGAGCTTTCGGGAGGCGCTCAAGGCCACGCGCCATGCCAATGTCTTCGAGGGCTGCAAAGATGAGCTGATGGCCTCACCGTATAAGTTTACCCAGCAGGGGCAGAGTGGTCTCTGGGTGAGCGAGCTGTTCCCCGAACTCTCGAAACACGTGGATGAGCTGTGCTTTGTCCACTCGCTCCAGTCCGAGTCCAATAATCACGCGCCGTCGAGCTATCTTTTTCACACGGGCGATCTGAATGCAGGAAAAGCGAGCCTGGGAAGCTGGATTACTTACGGCCTCGGGACGGAGAACCAGAGCCTGCCCGGTTATGTCGTGCTGTTCGATGCCGGGCCGCTCGGGGGCGCGGCGAACTACCAGAATGGGTTTCTGCCGCCCGCCTTCCAGCCCACCAAGCTACGCGATCAGGGGCTGCCCGTGCTGGACCTCTCACCGCCCAAAGAGTTTGAGGCAAGCCAAAAAGACACATTTGCATTTTTGCGCCAGATGAACCTTATGCACAAGCAGGGGAAAGTGCAGCCAACCGAACTGGATGCCCGGATCGCGAGCTACGAGCTGGCCTATCGGATGCAGAGCGCGGCACTGGAAGTGGGGGATGTTGAGAAAGAGCCCGCGCACCTGCGGCGCGCCTACGGCCTCGAGCACAAAGACCCTCGTACCGTCGCCTATGCCCGGAAATTGCTACTCGCGCGGCGCTTGATCGAGCGCGGCGTTCGCTTTGTCGAGGTCTACGACATGCCCGACAAAGACGGCTGGGATGCTCACGGGGAGTTAGAGAAAAACCACACGCCCCGTGCCCGCTGGATTGACCAACCGACGGCGGCGCTCCTCACGGACTTAAAGCAGCGCGGTCTCTGGGACGAAACACTGATTATCTGGGCGAGTGAGTTTGGTCGCACGCCCATGATGCAGGGAAACAATGGGCGGCAGCACAACGCGGCGGGCTTCACGATCTGGTTAGGTGGCGGTGCGGTACGGCCCCAGCGCTACGGGGCCACCGATGAGTTGGGGTTGATGGCTACGGACAAGCCGATGACCTTCAAAGACCTCCATGCCACGATTCTCACTGCTCTTGGCCTCGACAACGAGAAGCTCTACTACGAGCGTGCCGGTCGCCCGGAGCGCCTCACGGGAGTCGCGGGAACAGCGAGGGTGGTTAAGGAGCTGTTGGCGTAGTTCCTAGAAGCTCCGTGAGAGTGCGAAGCGACACTTGGACGATAGCTGGGTTGGTGTCCCAGTAGTAAGGCAGGGCGATGAGCGCCATGGACAGCGCCCAGCCGCGCCCGCGCTCCCACAGGGCATCGTCCACAGGGAGCGATTCGCGGAATGCATCCCGAGCTGTTGCATCGAAGAGATTCCAGGCGACGATAAGCTCGCAGGCGGGATCGCCGACACCCAGGCACGCCCATTGCCACCGGCGTGGGAACCGCTAGGGGAAGGTGCGGTGCCAGTTTAGGGAGCCACTCCTGCTCTTTCGCCACCTGCTCAACCGCCCAGTGGATGCGCGGGAGCCGCACCACAAGCTCGTCACCCAATCTGTCTGGTCAGCAAGCGGGTCACAAGTGCGGCATCCGTGAAGACTTCGTCGGAGTGCACTACCCATACCACTCGCGCCATTTAGCCCGCAGAGGCACATCGGCATCGGTGGGTAGGTGCACGCCCGTAATGGTCTTGATATCTCCCATGAGCTGGCGCTGGATCGGGTTCGCTCTTTCATAAAGCTCGCGGTAGTCGTGCTGGGGCGAGAAATCCATCGGGAATACCCAGCGGAAGCCGTAGCCGATAAAGAGCGTCTTGCGTGTGATGTCCGAGAAGTTCGCCCCGACCGCGTGGTAGGTGCGCTGCTCAAAGATAAACGCATCGCCGGGCTTGCCGCAGATCTCGATGGCACCGTACGGGTGGGCAGCATCAGTGGCTTTTGCCAGTGGCCCGGTCAGGCGGTTGCTTCCGGGCACCACTTGTGTATTGCCTCGCCCCGGCTCGCTCTGATCCGACAGGAAAAACGCGATCTTGAGTAAAATCCGTGGGTGCGGCTCGGTCATCTCCCACGATGATTGGCCGCCGTCGCGGTGCCAGCCCTCGCCCTTAAAGTTGGCATCCGCACCAGGCGTCGGAGGGCGGACAATTAAGTGGCTGGTCATCAGGTGAATATCCCAACCCAGAATCCCGGCCACGAGCGGTAGCACCTGCGGATGATCAATCAGCTCCAGAAATGCGGGGTCGTCGGGTAGGCAGCCACGCTTCTGCCAGTGCTTGCGCTCCGAGAGCCCATCGTGTGCGATGCCCTCCGATGAGAGGCGGTCGGCGGCGGCAACCAGTCGTGTCACGAGTTCCGGGTCAATAAGATTACGGAGAACTAGAAAGCCGTCGCGGTCAAACTGCGCTTTCTGCTCCGCCGTGAGTAGGTTGGGTGTCATGGAGAAATTGTACCCTCCCCCACCGCCCTCTTTCAGTGGGCGGATATCGAAATATTTTTTTCCGTAGTTCGTGACTTTTCATTATTTGTATCGTCTTTAGCTTGGGAGGATTTTATCCATGTTCTTTTTGCTACAGACACCACCCACGCAAGTTATGCCCGCCCCCGTCTGGGATGTGCCCTTTACGATGGAGGGCTATCTGATTGTCGTCGAGGGCAAGGTGAATGGGAAGGCTGCAAAGCTCATTCTCGACACGGGTGCTGGAGTCGGGCTCTACACGCCTAAATCCGCGGAAAAGCTGGGTCTGCCAATTCTTGGGCAGGCGATGGTGGGGGGCGGCGGAGAGAAAATGGTGCCCGCAAAGTTTACCAATGCACGGATCGAGCTGGGTGGGGCGGTGCAGGAGAAGCAGCTCGGGGTGATCTTAGAGCTTCCCTCGGGGGCAAAGGCAGATTTTGATGGCATTGTGGGCTACCCGTTTCTGAAAAACTACGTGGTGCAGATAGACTACGCGGCAAAGAGAGTGCGTTTTTTAGATCCCAAGCGCTTCTCACCCGACCCGAAAGCCACGCAGCTTCCGATGACGTTGCGTGTGAATATCCCTGAGATCCCTGGCAGGATTGATGGAATCGCAGGAAGCCTTCGAGTGGACACGGGCTACTCGGGGACACTCACGTTTACGTCGCCGACGGTGCAGAAAAACGAACTGAGTAAGAAGTACCAAAAACGCATCGAGACCGTCTTGGGCCAGGGCGTGGGCGGCGTGACAATTGGTGAGGTGACACGCATCAAGGCGCTGGAGCTTGGGGGTTTCTTAGTTACTGACATCGTCACGGGCCTCTCCAGCGACAAGACTGGAGCGCTCGCCGACACAGGAACCATTGCGCTGCTCGGGGGCGAGGTGCTCTCGCGCTTCACGGTGACTCTGGACTACCCAGGTAGCCGTTTTTTCCTCGCCAAGAATGCTGATTTTGGAAAGCCCTTTATCTTCTCGCGTGCGGGTTTTTCCGGGGTCTTTGAGGGGGATGGCTACAAGGTGCTGACGGTCGTGGCCGGTGGCCCGGCGAGTGCGCAGGGCATTGTCAAAGATAATATTATTCTGATGCTCGATGACCTGCCTACCAAAGGGTTGGGCCTCAGCAAGAGCCGCGAGATTTTTCGTCAGGATGCGGGAACCCGGGTCAAGGCCCGTGTCCGAGGGAGCGACGGAACGGTGCGTGAGGTCGTCTTGATCTTAAAAGACGTGCTATAGGCGGCATTGTGCGGTACTCTGTGGCGTTATGGCACTAGGAGTCGGAATTGTCGGGCTGCCCAACGTGGGCAAGTCCACTCTCTTTAACGCAATCACCAAGGCGGGCGCGGTCGTGGCGAACTATCCGTTTGCGACCATTGATAAGAATGTCGGGGTGGTTCCTCTACCGGATGACCGGCTGGCGGCGCTCTCGAAGCTCTACATCAAAGGCAATCGCACCCCCTCACTGGTTCCTACCTACGTCGAGTTTGTGGATATTGCCGGGCTGGTGAAGGGTGCACACAAAGGGGAGGGGCTGGGCAACCAGTTTCTCGCCAATATTCGCGAAGTCGCTGCTGTTGCCCATGTGGTGCGCTGCTTCGAGAGCGACGAGATTATCCATGTCGAGGGACGTGTGGATCCCGTGGGCGATGCCGTCACCATTAACTTAGAGCTGGCTCTCGCCGATCTTCAGATACTGGAGAAGCGCCAGGATCGGCTTAAGAAGTCAGCGCGGGCAAGCAAAGAGGATGCAGCGCTGCTGCCGCTGGTGGAGAAGTTGCTGGAGCACTTGAGCGAGGGGGAACCTGTTCGGACGTTTACCTACGGCGACGGGGAGCTGCTCGTTAAGTTCAACAAAGAGTCCGGCTTGCTCACGGCAAAGCCGATGATCTATGTCGCCAATGTCCCCGAGGGCGATCTGCCAGACGGCGGGAGCAACCCGCATGTGGCGGCGCTCAAGGCAATGGCGGCGGCGGAGGGAATGGACGTCGTCTCCATCTCCGCACAGATCGAGGCGGAACTCTCGGAGCTAGACCCTGAAGAAGCGGCCGCCTTTCTGAGTGATCTGGGCTTAACCGAGCCGGGGCTGAACCGGCTGGTTCGCGTCGCTTACCGGATGCTGGGGCTCCAGACCTATCTGACTGCGGGAGAGAAAGAAGTGCGTGCCTGGACCATCCGGCAGGGCGATAAGGCTCCGACAGCGGCGGGCGTGATTCACACGGATCTGGAACGCACGTTCGTCCGCGCTTTGGTCATTGACTGGACCAAGCTTGTCGAAGCCGGGAGTATCGCCGCCGCACGCGAGCACGGCTGGCTGCGTACCGAGGGCAAGGACTATGTCATGCAAGAGGGCGACGTCGTCGAGTTTCTGTGTAGCGGCTAGAGCTTACCCCCGGCATCCATCCCCCCTGCCCCCTTCCTTCCCCGTTTTTCCGACTCCGTCGGCGGGAAGGAAGGGGGAGCAAGAGGCTTTACCCCCTCTCGTCCCGATGAAGTCGGGTTTCAAGCGAGAGGGGGTGGTGCGAAGCGCCGGGGGAGTGCCCGCCAGGGGAGTGCCCGCCGGGGGAGTGCCCTAGCTCACCAGCTCCGCGATTCGATCCGAGTAGCGCTGTGTTCGTGCGTTGGCATCGGCGGCGGAGATGCCTTCGCTATGGATATGGATCAGCGGTTCGGCGGGGTCGGGGAGAACCAGGCTCCAGGCATTGGGCGCTTCCACCACACGAATCCCATCCAGTAGCTCTAGCTCACCCGATGCGTTTTGTGCTTCTTCCGTGAGAATCCGCATCACGCGTCCATTGTCGGACTGGGGGCAGGGAAGTGTCTGGCTCGCTAGGTGCATTGCAGGAAGCTCGGCCACAAAGGAGCTGAGCGGGCGGCGCTGGTGCAGCGCCATCATCTCCAGTGTTTTTACAAAGGCGAGCAGGCCATCAAACGTGGGATGGAACGCCTCCTCGGTGCCGGGGAAGATAAAGCCGCCCGTCAGATCACCCGCCATGACGATTTTTTCTGCCGAGGCGGAGGCGACATTCATCAAGAAACGCGGGTCGGTCTTGGTACGCACGACCGTGCCGCCGCTGTGAGACAAAATACGCTCCAGAGCCGAGGGGGCATTGATCGGAACTGCTATCTTGCACTCACCCGCACGCGTTGTCTGCGCTACCATAGAGGCCATTGTCGCGAGGAGACGTGCTCGGTTGAGCGCGTTGCCTTTCTCGTCTACCAGCTCCAAGCGCTCCCCATCGGAGTGCATCATCACCCCGAGATCAGCCTTTTGCTGGTGAACCACTTGCGCCAGAGCCCCCACAAGCGCCTCCCGATCTTTGGCGCTCTTGGGGAAGCGCTTCCAGTCCGGATAGGGGTTGAGGACAAAGACTTTGCAGCCGAGCTGGCCCAGGATCGGGGGGAGGACACGGGCAAGCGACGAACCGTAGGCGTAGTCAATGACGACGGTAAACTCCTGGCGTTCGATATCTTTCGCGGCGATTTGTTTCAGAAATAGCTGGGTGTACTGCTCCAAGGGACGGGTCGCCGGGTTAATTGTCCCGACTTCGTCCATGAGAACGCGCCCGTAGTCTTCACGAAAAAAGATCGTCTCGACCTTGCGCTCATTGTTCTTGGTGAGATAGATTCCCCGCTCGTCGAAGAACTCCACAAGCGTACGCCCGGCGTGATCCGGATCCTGGCGCACATGGACACCGCCCTTGGCACGGTTGCTGCGGACCGTATTGCGCAGAACGGGCAGGGCCATCTCCTCAACATCGAGCATACTGACACCTACCGAGGAAAGCCCCGCCATGAGAGCGCGCTTGAGCATACGACTCGCGGGGTGCCCATCGCGGCTCACCACAACCGTCGCGCCTTTTTTCAAAAAGCCACCAAACGAGGCTCCTAGCTTGGCAGCGAAGTCTGGGGTTAGCTCGATGTTGGTAATGCCCGGCACACCCAGGCCACGGAAGAGATTGGAGTAGGCTTTCGCGCCCCAGACAAGGCTCTCCGTGACAACGGAGCGCTCCTCAATGAGCTTGTCGGGCCAGAGCTTGACACGCGCTCGGATCGTCGCCCCTGCCTCGATGGAGCACTTGTCCCCGACCACGGCACTCTCTTCGATCTTGACACCATCGCCGATATGGACATGGTTGCAGATGGTGCAGGCCGTGAGCTGTGCGCCCGTTCCCACGTAGGCGGAGCGCCAGAGGATCGCTTTCTCGATCTTGGCATTGGCTTCGATGATCGCGCCATCGCCCAGAACGGCATCGGGTCCGATGACCGCGCCCGGCCCCACACGACAGTCCGCACCGATGGCGACGGGGCCGATGATCTTGGCCGTGTGGTGAATCTCGGTGCCGCCTCCGATAAAGACACGGTTAGGGTGGCTTGCACCGGGAATGGGCAGCGCCGTTTGGCCGTCGAGCATCTCGTACTGTGCCTGGCGGTATTGCTCAAGCGAGCCCACATCGCACCAGTACTCCTCCATATTGTAGCCAAAAAGGGGGCGGCCCTCTTCCAGCATACGGGGGAAGATATCCTGCGACCAGTCGTAGTTTTTCCCGTGCTCCATCAGCTCAAAGACCGAAGGCTCCAGGATATACATACCGGTATTGGCGGAGTCAGAAAAGACCTGCGCCTTGTCGGGTTTTTCCAGGAAGCGGATAATACGGCCATCAGGCTCGGTCATCACCACCCCAAACTCAACGGGGTTGGGAACGGGCTTTAGTACGAGAGTGGCCTCTGCACCCTTGGCTCTGTGAAAGGCAAGCGCCTTCTCAATATCCAGGTCCGTGAGAGCATCGCCCGAGACAATGACAAAGGTGCCGTCGTTGAGGTGCTCCTCTGCCTGCTTGACCGATCCCGCTGTTCCCAGAGGGGTCTCCTCGACAGAGTAGATGAGGTTGACATCCATGTCGGAGCCATCGCCAAAGTAGCGCTGGATCTCCTCACCCAGGTAATAGAGCGTGACAACAATGTCATTGATGCCCGCGCGCTTCAGGTGTTCGAAAATATGTTGCGCGATGGGCTTATTGAGAATAGGGACAAGGGGTTTGGGCCGGTTGGAGGTAAGCGGTCGTAGCCGTGTTCCCTCGCCGCCTGCCATGACAACGGCTTTCATGGGCATATTGTACCGCGTTTTGGTGTGAGAACGAGGCAACAAATTCCTCTCGCTCAGGCTTTACTGAGCACACTTTGAGTGCATGTGCAGGGAAATCTATTTTTGTGGTATCGTAAAGGTGCTATGGCAGATCAAGCTGAAATGAGGTCCGTTTGGACTAAAGTCGTCGAACTGGCGAAACAGGCGGCGGTGGCCCCTGGAATGTACCGTGCACTGGATGCGAGCGTGCCCATTGCCTGGGAAGACAATAGCTTTGCGATTGGGCTGAACAGCACCGATGGCCTCCTCTCGGGGACGCTTAAGTCGAATGAATCGCAGCTCAAGATCGAGCAAGCATTGCGCCATGTCAGTGGCAACCGGGAGCTGAAGCTGCGCGTTCTCGACTCACCGTCTATTGAAGCATGGAATGCGATTAAGCTAGGGGAAGTCGCACTTCTCAAAATGCAGCAGCAGCAGCAAGATCGCCTTGCGGCAAACCCGACCCACGCCGCCGATACCGCAACCTGGGACGATGTCTACGATCAGCTCAACCGGCTCTGGAGCGGTTTTGAGTACCGAACCATGGCCTCGGGCAAGGGGCGCTACATGCGAGAGGCGCTCACGATTGTCGAGGAGGCTATGGACAAGCTAGGCGGCACAGGGGGCGAACAAAACGAGCGCTCTTTTTCCCGGACACTAGAGCGCCTCGGTGCCATGACCGGCTCCGATCCGGCTCTGATCGGCTACCTGCTCTTTGAGCGCCGCCGACTCTCAGGAAAATAAAGCTAGTGGAGCTCGCGGCGAAGCGCTTGTGCCTCTTTGAGCGTGAGCTGCTTGCTCCACGCCACCCGCTCTTTCTTTTCTGCGCCCGGCCCCACGTTATTACACTCGGCGAAGAGTGTCGTTTTTTCGCGATCGGGCTTGTCCCAGTTGTGCCAACCGACGGGCCTAATCTGCGGGCCGAGCCTGCACTCCCAGAAGAGCACGCGGGCAAAGTCGCGCCACGGGCGGCCTAGGTACACTTTTCCGGGTGGGACGTCGGGCGTTGACGTCAGCTCGCAGCGCCAAAAAAGATAGCCGCCCGGCTCTGTCTGCGTGTCGCGTGCCTGCGCCGTGATATAGCCCTCGCCCTTGCTGACGATCTTGCATCGCTCGAAAAGGGCGGCCGCGTGGCCGAAGATAAAGTCCACATCGCCCTCGATCATGCAGTCGGTGAAACGCTGGTGCCCGCTACCATTGGCGTAGAGCGTGTCCTGCCAGCCCAGAAAGCGGCACCTCTCAAAGATCATCCGGTCGCCTTGGGTCTTGACCGCCACCGCCTGCCCGACATCGCGGCCTCGGCCTGCGGAGTTTGCAAACGTGAGATTCTCGGCGCGGAAGTCGTCGCCGGAGAGTGTCGTGCTGGCCGAGTTGCCCGTGCCGTAGGGCTTGCCACTCGGGTCTAGCGTCCGTGCGCTCCGGTCAAACGTGAGAATTGTCTTCTCCGCCGACTCGCCCCGAAGCGTAACATGGCGCTTGCTCTTGTGTAGCGTCAGAAGCTCTTTATAAATGCCAGGGCGAATCCGAATCAGTATCGGCTCCGCGTTTCCCTCGGGCACTGCCTCCAGCGCCGCCTGCACTGTCTTAAAATCCGCCTTTCCCTCGGCGGCTACGATCCATGTCTTTGGCATGCGGCCATTATGCCCACCGTACCCCGCCTCTGCAAGTCAGGACTCTTCATTTTTCCGGGTATAAAACATTGGTCTGAGTACCCTCAAAACAAGGAACCAACATGTCTAAAACACAAATCATTTCCCCCTTTAATGCAACGCCCGTTATTGTTGATCGGGAGACCTGGAACGCCCAGCTCGCCCCGCTACGAATCCGAGAGAAGGCCCATACCCGTGAGGGAGATGCTATCGCCGCCACGCGCCGTCGGCTCCCGATGGTCGAGGTAGATCCCACCACACTGCTCGTAGGAGCGACGGGCACCCTGTCACTGCTCGACGCGTTCGAGGGCCGCTCCCAGCTGTTCGCGTCGTACCACATGTGGCACACGAACCAACCCGCCGCCAAGCAGTGCGAAGGCTGCACCTTCAACTCCGGCCAGGTACGGGAGCTGGCGTACCTGCACGCGCGTGATGTCACCTACGCTGTCTTCTGCGAGGGGCCTTTTAATGAGAGCAACCGCTACCGTGCGTTCATGGACTGGGATATGCCGTGGTACTCCGTGCCCGAGGAGTCTCAGGAGCGCCTGATCGCTGGGCGCCATTTCGGTATGAAGGTGTGCTACCTGCGTGAGGGGGAGCGCGTGTTTGAGACGTACTGGACGACTGCCCGGGGGTGCGAGGTGATGAACGGCAGCTTCGGGATGCTCGACATGACTGTCTATGGCCGACAGGAACATTGGGAGGACTCGCCCGAGGGCTGGCCGGTAATCTACGGCCCCCACAGCAACTCGTACCGGCTCATGGAGGATGGGAGTGCGCCTCTATCCGGTAAGGAGGGTCGTCCGACGCCGCAGTGGTCCCGCCTCACTGCCGGTCGTAGCGATGACCTTGGCAGCACCAACGACGAACTCGGGAGCACTGCTGCGGCCAGCGAGCGCCCCTGCCACTAGGCTCTGTTTGAGGTTGCAGGCAGGAAAAATAGCGCGTCTGTGACGACAAATAGCGCTTCCGTTCACAACAAAGGAGATAAACGATACAATAATGCCATGATCCTACTCACGCCTGCCCTCGCCCCGAGCCTGGATACTTACAAAGCAGATCGTCTCTACGAAGAGCTGCACCCCACATTTTGATGCTCACCCTCCACCAGCTTGATCGGGCAGGATCGCTTTCGCCTTGCCGATGGAGCCGTGGAAGAGTACGAACTCTACCTAGCACGCGGCCTCTGGGAAGACAAAGAGCGCCATTTTGAAGTCGTTAACCTAGAGCCTCTTTAGCGGCACCACTCACTGGAGCGATACGAGTTTGTTATGGATGACCATTCCCTACGGGTTTTAGAGTTTGACGCGGTGCGAAAGCTTCTGGCAGAGCGGACGGCGTGTTCGCTGGGCGGCGAGCGGGCGCGGGAGCTGGCCCCGACGCCGCTGTTTGCGTTTATTTTAGAGTGGCAGCAAGAGACCACCGAGGCGCGCAAAGTCACTGAGGCGCACGGGCCGTTTCCTCTGGGTGGTATTCACGATATCCGCCGCTCGCTCGCCCACGCCGATGTGGGGCAGAGTCTTACGCCCCATGAGTTTCTCACGCTCGTCTCTACACTAATGGGAGCGACCAAACTCAAGAACTTTTTAGTGCGCCACGCCGAGAAAGCACCGCTACTCTCGGACCGAGCGCAGGGGATTCAGGAGTTCCCCCCGCTTCTGGCGCAGATCGAGCTGTGTATTGGAAGAAGCGGCGATGTCTTAGACTCCGCATCGCCCGCGCTGGCATCGGCGCGGGCAAAAGTGCGCGTGACCCACAGACGCGTCGAGGAGAAGCTCAATGCCGTGCTCAACTCCTCGGTGACGCGTGGGATGCTCATGGACCCGACCGTAGTTCTGCGCGATGGCCGACGCTGCCTTCCCGTGAAATCCGAGTTCAAGCGCCATGTTCCCGGCATCGTCCACGACCAATCTGGCACGGGCGCGACGGTATTTATCGAGCCGTTGATCGTGGTGGAACTCAATAATGAGCTGCGGCAGCTCGAAGCGCTGGAGCAACGTGAGATCGAGAAAGTCCTTCAAAAGCTCACCGAGAGCGTCAAGCGCCTTGGGGACAAGCTCCACAGCTCCGTGGAGATCGTCGCGGGGCTGGATCTCGCGAGCGCAAAAGCGAAGCTCGCCGATGACTTTCAGTGTGTTGCTCCGAAGCTCAATCAGGTGGGCAGAGTCGTGCTCGAAGAGGCCCGCCACCCTCTGCTTGATCCCGAAATCGCCGTCCCGATCAATGTCCATCTGGGTGATGAGCACACGAAAGCGCTCTTGATTACCGGGCCCAACACGGGTGGTAAAACCGTCACGCTCAAAACCGTTGGTTTGTTCACGCTCATGGCGCAGTCGGGGCTACACGTTCCCGCTAGCCACGCCGAGCTCGCACACTTCACTCAAATCTTTGCCGATATTGGTGATGAGCAGTCTATCACGCATAGCCTCTCAACTTTCTCCGCACACATTCGCAATATTGTCACGATCTTAAAGTCACTGGGGACACAAGCGCTGGTTCTACTGGATGAAGTGGGGTCTGGAACCGATCCCGGCGAGGGGGCTGCACTTGCCAAGGCGATTCTGGGCGACTTACTGGCGCACAATGCACGGGTGATCGCCACCACACACTACGGCGAGCTTAAAGAGTTTGCCTACAGCCGTGATGGAATAGACAACGCCGCCGTGGAGTTTGATTTAGAGACCCTCCGGCCCACGTATCGTATCTTACAGGGCGTCCCGGGCTCGTCGAATGCATTTCACATCGCCCGACGCCTCGGGATGCCGCCGCGTGTGGTGGACGCGGCAATCGAGAACCAATCGCGTGCGGGTGCCGATGCCGCCACGATTATGTCTCGCCTAGAGAGTGCCAAGCGCAGCGCCGATAACGAGCGCCAGAACGCCCAGAAGCTTCGTAAAGAGCTCGATGTGATGAAGCTCAAGTACGAGGAGCGCCTCCGCGACTTAGAGAGCCTGCGCCGTGAGGCCAAAGAGCGCGCCACTGAAGAGGCCCGCGCCGTGATCCGCCAGAAGACCGAGAAGATGGATAATCTGATCGGGGAGCTGCGGCGGATGGGAAAAGAGGGCCGGAAAACCCAGTCCACGCGCAAGAAAATGAAGGACACCACCGACGAGCTGATCGGGGAGATCGGCTACGAGAAAGATCCGCTTCCCTTCGATGAGGCCCCGATCCCGACGGTTCTGAAACGCGGTGAGCGTGTCCGTGTGACCTCACTGGGCAACGCTATCGGCAACGTCTTGGCCGACTCCGTTGGCAAAGAAGTGCAGGTTCAGGTCGGGGCGATGCGAGTCACCGTTCCTCTCTCCGCCCTTCGCACACTCAATGGCACCGAGATCGCCGCCGTAACCACGCCAGAGATCAAGAGCACCAGTAATGCCAGCGCACTCGCGATGAGCAAGGCCATGGACGTTTCCCACGAGCTCACCGTGATTGGGCTGCGCGCCAACGCCGCTCTGCCCCGGGTGGATAAATGGCTCGATGATGCCTACGCCGCCGGGCTGCTCAACGTGCGTATTGTTCACGGCAAGGGCACGGGCGCACTCCGAAAAGCCATCTGGGAGACCCTCAAAACCGACAACCGTGTGCAATCCGTCGCCCTGGCCCACCCCGACTTCGGCGGCGCGGGTGCCACCGAGCTGACGTTGAGGCAGTAGGGATTTTCCGGTAGAATAGCCTCACCATGAGCACGACACTTGAAACCAAATCGCTCACCGCTACGGAAGTGAGTCAAAGAGGGCAACAAATCTATGCGGAACAGATTCAGAGCCTGCTAGAGCCACAGTCTAATGGCAAGTACCTTAGCATTGACATCTTTTCAAAGGACTGGGAAGTGGGCGATAAGCATAGCGAAACTCTTTTTAAGTTGCGTCAACGGCATCCACAAGGACGTTTTTATACACTTCGTATTGGTTCCCCGGTAGCAGGTTACGTGGGCAGTGCAGGATGAGGCTTGTTGGTACGCTGAACGAGTCTGTCAAGTAATCTCCTTTCATGTCGAGCGTTCCTTCTGGTTAAAACTCGTCCAAGCGGAGCTTAGCAAGATCATGCTTCTCTAGCGATGAGCACTATGCCGAAGACCGGCATGTCACAGCGCTTCCTTGGGACGGTATGAGG
The DNA here is from genome assembly GCF_043757465.1 of Armatimonas sp. Taxonomy (GTDB): domain Bacteria; phylum Armatimonadota; class Armatimonadia; order Armatimonadales; family Armatimonadaceae; genus Armatimonas. The sequence continues at coordinate 44,503 of NZ_JAYVPL010000002.1, read as the reverse complement.
ACTCTGTGCGGTAAACTCTCCCCATGACCAAGGGCCGACTGGAAGCGTTTAGTGATGGTGCTGGAGCTGAAAGTGCCGCACGGGGCGGACTGGGCGACGCTTTTTGCACTCAAAGACAAGTTTCTCAGCTATGCGCTGAGCTTTGTGTTTCTGGGAATCTACTGAAACAACCACCATCATCTGCTGCAAGCAACGCGGCACGTAGACGGGCGTGTGCTCTGGGCCAATCTCCACTTGCTCTTCTGGCTCTCACTGGTCTCGTTTGCGACGGGCTGGATGGGGGAGAACCACTTTGCAGCGCGGCCCGTGGCGCAGGGCAACGATTCACACCTAGCGAAGGCAATTGGCAAAGACATCAAGGGGATTATCTCGGTGGTGATCTACGCTGTGGCGGTGATGTGGCTCATCCCGGATCGTCGCATCGAAAAAACAGTGGGTTCTTAGTCTGAAAATCAGCCGCACTGTAGCCAAGAATAAAATGGAAACGGATGGCACTGAACTTGCATACAAGAACGCAGTACCATGATTCAATCTAATTCGATGCAAACGATAACACCACCAACTTTCTCTTTTCGGAACAGCTTAGCGCTCGTCGTTGATCTCGTTCTGATTGGGCTGACGCTCTGCTTCCTTCCGGCAACAGAGCGCTCCTCGCGTTAGCTAACCTTCCTCGGTGGGGGCGAACCCACGGCGCATCACCGACTCGGTGATGGTGCGGGGGACAAGGAACTGCTGGAGGTAGTCTGGCCCGCCTGCCTTACTGCCAACCCCCGACATCCGTGCACCGCCAAACGGCTGCCGATCCACGACCGCGCCGGTGATCTTGCGATTGATGTAGAGATTGCCCACACGAAACTCCCGACGGACGCGTTCGATGTTCTTCGGGGAGCGCGAGTAGAGTCCGCCGGTGAGCGCATAGATGGTGCCATCGGCAATGGCGAGGGCTTCGTCGAGCGTGGCGGCCTTGAGAATAGCCACCACGGGGCCGAAGACTTCCTCCTGGCAGAGCTTACCATCGGCGGGACAGTCTATAAACGCACTGGGCGCGACGTAGTAGCCGGTGCCAATAAGCTCCGGAGGAACGGCTTTCTGGCCGATTAGCGTGCCCTCTTGCTTTCCAATCTCGATGTAGCGCTCGATCCGGGCCTGTGAGTCCGCATCCACTACCGGCGGCACATTGGTCGCGGGATCGGCGGCGTTACCGACGATCAGGCTCGCCATCGCCTCGCCAAGCCGGTGGCAGAACGGCTCGTAGGCATCTCCGATCACGATAATCCGGGAGCACGCCGAGCATTTTTGTCCGGCAAAACCCGCCACCGACGCCAGCGCACCGGCAACGGCCTCGTCGAGGTCGGCATCCTCATCCACAATAATCGCGTTCTTGCCGCCCAGCTCCGCGATCACGCGCTTGATCTCGCGCTGCCCGGCTCGCACTTCTGAGGCGCTACGAATAATGCTCAGCCCGACGGCTTTGCTTCCGGTGAACGCGATCACCGCCACGCGCGGGTCGTTCACCAGAGTCGGTCCGATCTCTTCGCCGTCGCCGGGCAGGAAGTTACTCACACCCGCCGGGCAGCCTGCGGCTTCGAGTGCCTCTTGCAGAAAGTAGCCCACACGGCAGGCCTGCTCGCTGGGCTTAAGAATAACCGGGTTCCCCGCCACAATCGCGGCCACGGCCATGCCACAGAGAATGGCCAGAGGGAAGTTCCAGGGCGCGATAATTACCGCCGGGCCCCGGGCATCGTAGAAATACTCATTCCACTCGCCGGGAAGATTGCGCTTGCGCGGCTCCGAGAGTCTTTCCATCTCAGCAGCGTAGAAGTTGCAAAAATCAATCGCCTCCGCCACATCGCCGTCGGCCTCGCGCCAGGGTTTGCCCACTTCGCGCACCATCCAGGCGGAGATCTCAAAGCGGCGTTTTTCAAACTGCTCCGCAGTGCGGCGTAGCAGCTCCGCCCGCTCTTTTGTGCTGGTGTCGCGCCAGCTCGGGAACGCCGCGCTGGCAGCCGCAAGTGCGGCGTCCGCCTGAGCGACGCTGGCAAAATGCGCCTTCGAGACAATCACTGCCGTCGCCGACGGGTCGCGCCGCTCAATAACTTTTGCACTTTCTTCCCGCTTGCCATTAATCACAATAGGAACGGTAAAGCCTAGGGCACTCTGAATCTGATCTAACGCGTCTTGCATTTTTTCTTGGTTCTCGGGGATCGCAAAGTCTACTTCGGGGTTGTTAACAAAAACCGCATCACTCCCCCGCTCGGCGGGGGGCGGGAGGGCGCTGGAGTTGGGCTCCGCCAAAAGCGCATCATCGGCACTCTGGTCGCCGGACTTGCGAATGAAGCTATCGTTGGACGAGTTCTCTAGGAGTCGCCGCACAAGATAGGCCATGCCGGGGAGCAGCTCGCCAAAGGGGACATAGGTTCGGACGCGCTCACCTTGTGCGGCGAGGGCACGGCCTATCGGCTCACCCATCCCAAAGAGCACCTGGTACTCAACCGTGCGCGGCGGGACACCTTTTGCCTCGGCGAGCGCTTGGGCTTTTGAGGAAGAGCGCACGTTGTGACTCGCAATCGCAGGCCGCAGGTGCTGCCAGTTGTCTAAAAGAAACTCCGTGCAGCGCTCAAAGCACGCATCGGTGAGAGTTTTTTTCTCCCAGACGGGCACGGGATGATGGCGCTGAGCGGCGATAATGGTCTCAAAGTCCCAGTACGCGCCCTTTACGAGGCGCACGTGCACCGGAACACCACGCGCTATCACCCAGTTGCGCAGCTCGATGAGATCGGCCTCCGCGCGCTTGAGATACGCCTGCACCACAATTCCCACATCGGCCCAGTCGGCGAACTCGGGCTGGGTGAAGATTTCACGGAAGATGCGATTGGTGACCGTGCAGAAGTCGTGCTGCTCCATATCGAAGTTCACAAAGAGCCCGTGATTTTTTGCCGCCGAGAGAATCGGGTGGAGGCGCTCTTTGACGGCTTTGACAGTGGCATCGGCGGCCATCGGATCGAAGCGCGAGTAGAGTGAGCTGAGCTTGACCGAGACATTGACTTTGGGAAGGGGGCCGTAGCTAGCCTTTTCAAGCTGATCAATCCCCGGCCACGCCTGCGAGAGGCGGGCAAGATCCTCAATCAGATCCAGATACTTCTTCTGGTAGGCCAGTGCCTCAACCTCGCTGGTCACGGCCTCACCAAGCAAGTCCATCGTGAAGGTCATTGGGACGCGGCGTAGGCGCTCGATCTCTTTGACTGCCTCAACCCCGTCACGCCCTGCGATGAAGCGCCCGGCCATGAGTCTTGCCCCCGTGTGCGAGGCAAAGTGCAGGAGCGAGCGTGAGGGCCCCGTACTGGCGAGCCCCATCAGAAGCTGTGCCCCGCCCGGCGGCAGTGAGACATCGGGACGGACCAAGTACTCCAACAAGTGCCGCGCTACCGACTCGGGCGATTTTAGCGCGGGGAGCGCATCCACAAAGCGAAACAGCTCGATCTTTAGCTTCTCGTCGCGCGTAGAGAGCGCCATCAGCCTGCTGTAGAAAATCTCCGTAAAACTGCCTTTTTTCTCTTGACGTCGCACCTCCGAGAGCAGGCGCTTTCCCCGGGACAGTGTTGCTAGCTCAACCCCACTAGTCGTACTCATGAGGGCATTCTACCACATGAATTCAGACTGTCTTAATTTTCAGGGCAGGGGGCAAAGCTCTGAATAATCTTCTCGTAGATAGGCTGGAGGGGCGTCTGCATCTCTTTTGCTCTCTTACGCCTTTTTCTCTGTTTCTTTATCTTGTTTTTCTTCGTGTTTTTCTTCGTGAAAGTCGGGGATCTCCTCAGGAGGAACCTCGACCACTTTGCCGTCGCGCCAGACCACCACGGACTGATCGTGGCGTTTATGCTCCGCAAGGGCTGCCTCAACGCCCGCTTTGAATGCTTTTAAGACAACCGGAAGATGGCTTAGCTCAAAGGGCTTCTTGGGTTTTGACTCGTCGCTCGACATAGTTTGCTCTCATCTGCTGCCACGCTTTAGGTTGTGGCGTTGTGCCGTACGCAATGACGTCCGGTTCCTCGATGGTTGAATTATCCAGCACCAGCCACTCATCGGCCAGCGGCTGGTAGAGATCGTAGAAACAGCGCAGACCACTCTCCCAGCGCCGCCGGATCGTGGGTTCGGGAATCGAGTGCCCTCCCGTGCGGACGCGCTGCCGGACACGGGCGACGGCCATATCCGGGCTGGGTAGATAGAGGAAATAGAGGTGTACCTGGTAGCCGCGCTCCCGCAGTTGGGAAACGCGCACCGCCAGTGCACGCCCTGAGAGGGTCGTCTCTAGCGCAAAGTCCTGCCCCTCGTTTGCGAGCGCATCGAGGTGCTCCAGGAGCAAGCGCCCCGCACGCACTTCCACCCCCTGAGAGTCAGACTTACGCAGCTCCTTGGCGATCTCATCCGCATTGAGATAGGGCATGCCCCCCGGTAAAAATGTCCGTGCAATTGTTGATTTCCCCGACCCGTTCGGTCCCGCTAAAATGATCAGTCGCGGCATACTACGTATTGTACTGGATAGTTCGAAGGGGATCTGAAGAATTATTAGTGAGGTGCCGACTAATAGTGTGATGAGAGTCGTAACAGAGGATGGAATTTTTCTGACGGGTGACCCGGTGGATCTGGTCGCTCAGCTTGGTGCGCGAACGCGTGTCCTGGTTGGAGCTGCTGTGGGTGGCGAGCGGGCAAGCATGTTGATGCAGTTGGAGTGTGACCGTATCGCACGCTACCAGTGGGAGATCGGCCCCCAGTTTGCCACGTTTGCGGCGGGTCGTCTGCTCGAAGACCTCGACGACGAGGGACTCGTGTTGATCTGTCGTTAGGAACTGCCCTGTAGCTCTTGAATGTACTCCAGTGCCGCTTCCCGGACATTCTCAATCAGGCTCGCGCGTAGGATTTCGGCGTGGGGGAGCGCAATCTCGTCTCTCGCTGAGCCCAGTGTCAAGAGAGCGGCGACCGTCAGCTCCGTGTGGCGGTTATCCGTGATGGCGGTCAGTAAAAACTCCCGAACCGGATTTGTGAGGAGTGCTGCATCGTCCGCTGAGAGCCGGGTCAGTAGTCGGGCGATGGTTGTGCGCAGTGCGGCCTCAATCTCCACTTCCCAGAGACGCTTTCCTCCGTTGAGCAGTGCCGTGGCCTCGCACAGAGGCTCCAGAGTCTCACGCTCATGCACCTCTAAGATTACCTGTGTTAACCCCGTGAGCGCATTGTCGCGCAGGGGGCCAAACCGCCGCTGTGTGAGCCAGACTGCAAGGCTGATCAAGAGGGGGCCGACCAGAAATAACGGCCAGCCCATGGTGCTAACCGATCCCCAAGAGACATTGAGCGCCGTCCAGACCAGCAGGCCCATTGCCAGCCAGATCAGTGTCACTTTCTCGCGCCCGCGCCGAGTGAAGTCCTCTTCCATGGCGCACCGACACAGGTAGGTCGCGGCGGTGTCCGCGCTCAGGCCCGCGAGAGCTTTAGTAATCTCGGGCGGGGGGAGGTGCACGGGCCTGAGCTTCTCTTTTATCGCTGGATATACTTTTGAGGTGTTTTGCTGGTTGAGCATGGCTAGCCCACTGCCTGCCAGCGCAGGAGCTTTCCCGCGCGTGCTTCGGGCATGCCCAGATGCGCTGCAAGCGCCTGGCGCGCGTCGCTGACGGCAAGCTTGCTGGCCGCCTTGAATGCCTCGGGGAAGAAGCTCTCGCACGTGCCCCAGAGGTAGCCGTAGGTTCCCCGTGTCCGCCCGGTTAGCCCCACTTTGGTGATTAGAAAGTGCTGCTGAAGCTGCACGAGCGGTGGAGTCTGGCTGGTGTGAGGCGGGTAGGGAAGCTCCTTCTTGGGTGTCGGGCCGTGGCGCTCGATATGTTCGTAGAGTGAGAGCGCCACCCGCGTCAGCCGGTTTTTCTCGTAGAGATCGCGTGGATCACAGTCGCCTTGCGCGGCGATGAGAGTGGGCAAGAGGCGGAGCGAGACAAAGATGGGAGTGCCCGCGCCCCAGAGCTGGCCGTAGTAGAGGCGCTTCGCGATATGCAGATCGTCTTTCCAGAACCAGGTGTGCAGCATCGTCTGATCCCCCCATGGTGTCTGCTCCGCCACGGAAGGCAGGGGCGTTCCCGCACTCCAGGCGCACAGCCCGACGGTGTTCACAAAGTCCACGCACTCTTCCTGTGTCGAGATCATTGGCTTATTTTAGCGCACTGCGTCTAAAAACGCCTCAGCGGCGTCTTCTAGATCAGGGCGCTTCTGTACGAGCCGGTGCACAAGGGGCAGGGTTTCCCTATCCTTCACCGAACCCAGCACCAGCAGAGCTGCCGTAACCAGTGTTGACGGTGTACTTGAGCGGCGGCAGAGTGCGCGTAGGAATTGCCGTCGCTCCTTCGTGAGTAGCGCCTCTAGCTCGTTCTCGCTGACACGAATCAGAAGCCGTGCCAGTGCTTGTTGGAGAGCGCTTTTCGGTAGGGAGTCAGGCGTGTTCTCCAGCCAATGAAGAAAGTCCATTAGTTCTGGAACCAGTGTGGTGCTGCGGCAGTTAGGCGCAAGAGCCCCGAGGGTGTTGAGGAGACGCTCTGAGCGCCGCCGCCGCTTCTGGCATTCGACGAGAAAAAAAACGAGAGTGCCAAGAAAGCTCAGCAGGAAAAGTGCCATGAATATCACCTGAAGAGCTTTACTTGGAACTAGCTGGAGTAGCATCGGAATGATTCCCAGAACGCCAAGGCTTGTGGTAGTAGGAGGGTGAAGCTCCTCTCGCCGAGGGGCGACGGCATTGTAGAGGAGTCGGACAGCCTCTTCCGACCCCAGCGCTTGGAGCTGTGCGTCATGGTTCAGGCTTGTCTGTTGCGGCTCAAGGAGCTGCTTCCAGAGGCGCTCCTGATCTTGTGTGCGCTGCTGCATCATCGTGTAGCCTGCATGGCGTCTAAAAAAGCCTCGGCGGCATCGGAGGTGAGCGGGCTTTTGCGGAGGCGCTGGGCGAGGGGAACCGTGGCCTTATCTTGAACACTGCCGAGAACGAGTAGTGCCACTGTCGCGAGCTCCGTGTTCTCAAGCCGATCACAGACCAGCCGTAGGGCCTGTCGCCGCTCAGGAGTCAGGATCTGCTGTAACTGATCCTCTCCAACACGTGGCAAGATCCGCACCAGCGCCGCATGAAGGGAGCGCAGGCGTTCTGGTGGCGCCGACGGTTCCAACCAGACGAGAAAATCAAGGAGTGGGGGGATGGATTCTGTCAGGCAGCAGAGTCCGAGAATCGGGCTCAGTGCCTCCGTTGTTTGTGCAATGGCGCGCTCCCGTGGCAGATTGAAAACTAGGGTGCAAACAAAGACGAGAGGAACGAGGAAAGCGAAGGCGAGCCACAAGATCAATGCGACTCCTGCTAGGAACATAAACGCTGTGGGCGGATTGCCATTAAAGAAGCCAGACAGAAACAGCAGTGTCAGCAAAAAGAGAGTCAATCGGCCCCCGAACTTTCCCAGTCTCTTCCAGGGTATTTGGATCGTTTTCAGGTGGTGGGCTCGGGGCTGGACGGAGCGGTGGATTGTCTCCAGGGCTTCTTCGGGTGCGCGCTGTTGGAGAGGCATGGTTACTTCTCGGTCAGGAGCAGGACGGGGCCGAGGGTGTCGCGGGGGAAGGCGGTTCCCTGGATATTGTAGGTCTCCTGGCCTCGGGCGACGGTGCGCAGCGGGGTGTTATTGGGCTTGGCAGCAGCGATTAAAGAGAGACGAACGGGGCCGAGGGGGGCGTCGGGGGTGACTTTGACGGTGAGGGTGCCCTCGGTCTTGCCCTTGGGGATCGTGAGCGTGTCGGCGCTGAGGCCAGGCGTGGGGGCGAGAGTCACGCTCACGTCGTCGTCCCAGTGGTCGCGGGTGATCTTGATACTGAGAGGGAGGCTCTTGCCACGGGCGAGGGCGCTGGTGTCCGGCGTGACGGTGGCAACGAGGGTGAGAACGGCAGGCGTGAGGTGCAGACGATAGCCGAAGGCATCGCCGCCCCGGCCATGCAGATCACGGACGGCAATCGTGTACTGGCCGGGTTCCAGAACGCGCGGAATCCAGCCGTCCTGGCCGCGTCCGTCGTCGTCGGCCTGGAGCAGGGTTCCCTTGGCATCGTAGAGCGCGAGCTCGGGGTCGGCGGGAGTGCCGAGACGTCGGGAGAACACTTCAAGTGGTGCATAGAGCTTCTGCTCGATCTTGAACGTGAAGAAGTCGGTCTTGCCCGCGCGGAACTTACCGTTCACCACGCAGGGCCAAGGGACACTCTGGGCAGAAGTGAGGCTGTCGCAGCTCTCTTTAGCGAGCACCTCGGGCCAGTTGCTCGCCTGAAACGGGCGGGCGTTCAGCGCAGTGCCTACTGTGAGCTGCTGCGTCTCGGGGGCGTCTAGGGGCAGCGCGATCATCTGAGGAGCACTCAAATTCGCTCCCGTCGCCGCGACAAGCACACGGGTGCCGCGCTGACCACCGAGCGGGAAGATTCCGGTGGCGTGGGGAACCGCGCCAAGGCTGAGCCGATAAACCGAGCGCACATCGCCGCGCCAGTTGAGATCGCGAAATGTCGCGGTGTACTCACCGTCTTTCTCGGGCGTGAAGATAATCAGCGGGTCCCAGCGGTAGTAATCATCACTCGTGCCCTCCGAGGCGGCCACGAGCTTTCCGCTGCTCTCGCGAATCTCCAGGTAGCCCTTCAGCCAGGAGTCACCGACGGAGCCAAGCACGCGCAGACCACTCACCTCACAGACGAGTTTTTCGCCCGCCTTTGCCGCGAACTTGAAGCTGTCCCGATCCGGGTTCTGTGAGATACGTCCATTGATCGTGAGCGGTAACGTGACGGCCTGCGGCATGGTTTCGTCGTTGGGCTCTTTCTCCAGCGCCTCGGGCAGCGTCCCCACCTGGAAATAGCGCACGTTAGAGAGCCCCGTCGCATCCAGAAAGCGCAGCTCATAGACGCCTGGCGCGGCATCGGGTGCGATTGCGATCTGCGCCGTGCGGGTTGCCCCGTCGCCGCCTGGCTGGAGTGTGACGGTAAGCCCCGGCGATGCCACCCAGGCTCCACTGACCTCTTTGAGCGCCTCGCCAGAGAGTGTCACGCTCACGGTCTGCCCGCGCTGACCACCCGTGGGGTAGAGCGCCAGCACACGGGGCGCGGCGAAGGCAGGCAGGGAAAGGAGTGTCGCTAGCAGCCCTGCGCACCACCGCATTAGCCGAGTTCCTTGAGGGGCACTCCCGTGTCCAAAAGTCGCGTCGGGCGGCCTTGGGGTGTGTCGTAGATTTTCTCACCATCTATGCCGAGCTTGGCGAAGATCGTCGCCGCGATCTCGTTGGGATGGACAGGGCGCTCTTTGGGCTCGCCGCCTTTGTCATCGGTCTTTCCGATCACCTGCCCACCGGGGACACCCGCACCCGCGAAGAGCGCACAGCCTGTCTGCGGCCAGTGGTCGCGGCCCGCCAGCGCGTTCACCTGCGGCGTCCGCCCGAACTCTCCCATGCAGATCACGAGAGTCTCGGAGAGCAGGCCGGTCTTGTGCAGATCCTCGATCAGTGCGGAGAGCCCTTGATCCAGAGGCGGAACCAGCCAGCCCTTGCAGGCTTTCACGTGGTCCGAGTGCGTGTCCCAGCCGCCGTGGCTGACCGTGACGAAGCGCACGCCCGCCTGCACGAGCCGCCGCGCCAAGAGGCAGCCCTGCCCGATGCTATGACGCCCGTAGCGATCCCTCACTTCCTTGGGCTCCTCCTGAAGGGCAAAGGCTTTCTTGGCGGCGGGCGACGAGATCATGTCGTAGGCGCGGTGGTAGAACTCATCGCGGCTGTGGCTCTCGGGCGTGTTCTCGAAGCGCCGAAACGCACCATCCACGGCCTCAAGCAGGGAGCGTCGTCCCTCAAGGCGCTCTAAGGTTATGCCACCTGGGAGCGCAACATCGCGCACGGAGAAGTTTGTCTCGTTGGGATCGCCGCCCACGGAGAATGGCCCGAACGCCGCCTCTAAGTAGCCGGACTGCCCGTAGCCAAAGGCGAAGTTATTGCCGGGAATCGAGACATACGGTGGCATCGGCCCCACGCCGCCCAGCTCTTTTCCCACCACGGAGCCCAAGGCCGGGTAGACCAGCGACGGGTTGGGAGTCCAGCCGGTGAGCAGTAAGTGACAGGCGCGCTCGTGGGCACCCTCGCCGTGCGCCAGCGTTCGTAGCAGTGTCACTTTGTCCATCTGCTTGGCGAGCTGGGGCATCAGCTCGGAGATCTCCAGGCCGGGCACATTGGTTTTAATTGCCCCAATCTCCGTTTTTATCCCCAAGGGCGCGTTTGGTTTGGGATCAAAAGTCTCGTGCTGCGGCGGGCCACCGTCGAGCCATACCAGAATCACGTGCTTGGCTTTGGGAGCCGCCGCGTAGGCTTTCTCTAACCGAAAGAGATCGGAGAGCCCCAGCGAGAGCCCCAGCATCCCTAGTGAGCCGACTCTCACGAAATCGCGACGGCTATGTTGTTTCCAGCAACCCATGATGGCGTCTTCCTTGCAGCGCAGTCTGAGCTGATTGTACCGCAAAGTGCAAACTCACAAAGTGCAAACTCACGAGGGTAGAAGGCAGATACCGTTTTTATGAACGGTGAAGCCCAGCCGCTCGATGCCTTCCGCCTGCTTGCCCCAGTCGGCTAGGCGATCGTTGGTGATCAGCGGCGCATTGTGGGCGTGGGCCTCGGTCAGAAGCAGCTCGTCGGCACTGGTTCCCGGGAGCGTCTCACGGATAATATGCCGCTCGACCAGCGAGACATAAAGCGCTTTCTCGCTCACCAGATGTCGCAGATTGGCATCGGCGATGCAAAGTACAGGAAAGAACCCGTGGCTCAGGAGAAACTCACGGAGCTGGAGAAGCTGCGCGAGCGAGGCCGTTTGTTTTTTCGCCACGAGCGCCGCCAGCGGGTCGGCGATGTGCCGTGCCACATTAGACGCGTCCACGATTACGGGCCGGAGCCGTAACGCTGTTAGTGTGATGAGCGCCGGAGCGGAGAGAGCCCCGATTGCCTCTAGTAGCGCCTCGGCGAGGCTCGGATTACCCGTGCGCAGTGCGGCGATTCCTGCACGCGCTTTTGTGATCCGTGCGCCGTCGCCCGCATCTACCGCTGTCACGAGTTGCCGCGCCGTGACACTGGCCACGCTCTTTGCCGAGGTGGGAAGTGCGACCATTGCATCGGGCGCGAGCTTTGCTTTGCTGGCCGTGGGCAGGAGTCCGGCATATTTCTTGCCGGCACTCTCTAGCGCTTTACCGAGGCAGGCGAAAGCGCTAGGGTGCGTATTTCGTTGGCTGGCAACCCACTGTCCCAGCGTTTCCAGCTCGCCCCGCCGCTCCGCGAGCGCCAGAAGCCGCTGGAGCAGGGCACGCTCTGCGGCACTCGGTGTGTTCTTTGTGAGGGAACGTCGCAGGGCTTCTCCGGCTTCGAGAAGCTGTCCCGCACTCAGAAACGCGTCGGTGGCAGCGCGGCACTGCTCCGGGGCTTCGGGGGCACCGAGGCTCTCCAGTGTGAAAGCGTAGACTCCTTGGATTCCCGCGCGTGCCGCCACGGGAAGTGTCTCATCGGTGAGAAGCTCGTGGCTGAGGGCTAGGACGGTGACATCGTGGCCGCGTAGGAGGAGGCGCGTGAGGGCCTCGGGAACCCACCCTGCCTGCTCCCCTTGGGGCGCTCCCAGGGCGCGCGCGACGGTTAGAGGGGGGGCAGATCGGGAAGGTGCGACGGGGACGGGATCGGGTGCTTTTCGGCGGCGCTCGCGCTCAAGCTTGGCGGCGACCGCTTCGCGTGCCAGGCGCTCTGAGTCTCGCTCGGCTAGTGTCGCAGCATGCTCTTTCTCTAGCTGTGCTAGCCGGACGGCTTGCTGGGCTAGCTGCGTGTCTTTGTCTTTTAAAGCTGCTCGCAGTTCTTTGAGCTTCATGTGGAGCTTTTCGTCTGAACCGACCCGGCCACCCGCACCGCTCGCGGCCACCTGGGTGCCCTCTGGGCGTTGCGGCAGCGGCAAGGAAAGATCGGCAGAGCGAGGAGCGAGCGGAGCCGGGGTGGGTTCGAGGCCCTCAAGAGCCTCGGCGAGCTTTGGGTTGTTTGGCAGAGCCTCGGCGAGGCGCTTCAAGACGATGGGATTCTTGAGCGTCTCCGCACCCGGACGAAACCCCGTGCTAATCTTGGCCGTGACATCGGGCTCGTTCTTGAGCAGGCGGTGAATCTCTTTGGAGGGCAGAGCAGCGAGCTTTTCCCGCCACTCATCTGTGGTCACGCCGCGGGCTCCGGCACTGCCTCCGTCGGGACTTCGGATAAGAGGGGCAGCGGACGCATGGTTGAGCCGAGCTTCAGAGTGGAGCGCTTGAGCTGTCCACAGGCGGCGGCAATTCGGTGGCCTTTTTCGTAGCGCTGGGTAATGTTCACCCCGTACGAGGCGACGATCTCACGGAAGAGCCGGGCGGCCTCCGGGGTAGGGCGCTGGTAGCGGGCAGCGACATCGGTAGTGTTGTAGGGAATCGTGTTCACGGCGCAGAGCGGCTGGCGGCGCAGCAGCACACCCAGCTCATGGGCTTCTTTTTCCGTGTCGTTGATCCCCGCCATCAAGACATACTCGAACGTGATGCGGCGGCTCGTGGCCTCCACATAGTCTCGACACGCCTCCAGAAGACGGCTGATGGGGTACTTCTCGTTGAGGGGCACGAGCTCGGAGCGCAGGGCGTTATTGGGAGCATGCAGCGAGACAGCCAGCGTAATGGGCAGGTTTTCCGCCGCGAGTTTCTCCATCGCGGGGACGACGCCAATCGTGGAGACCGTGATATTGCGGTAGGAAAGGCCGACCTCGTCGTGGATCAGGCGCAGTGCCTTGAGGACGTTGGGTAGGTTCAGGAGCGGCTCCCCCATGCCCATGAGCACCAGGTGGGAGATGCGCTGCTCGGGGTGTTTAGCCTGCATAAACAAAAGCTGGTCTACGATCTCGCCTGCCGTTAGATTGCGCGCCAAACCCTCCGTACCCGTAGCACAAAACGAGCAGGCCATCGGGCAGCCCACTTGCGACGACACACACACCGATGTCCGCTCGTCGTAGGGCAGATAAACAGCCTCGATCACTTCGTCATCGGGGAGGTTCAGAAGATACTTTTCCGTACCGTCGGGTGCGCTCTGAATGCTACGCTCCGTGCAGGGGGCGAGGGTGAATTCCTGGGCAAGCTGCTCGCGCAGGGCTTTGGGAAGATCGGTGAAACCCTCGAAATCGCGTAAGAATCGCGTGTACAGTCCCTTGCCAAGCTGCTTGCCTCGGTAGCCGGGAAGGCCTTTTAAAGTGAGAAGTTCCGTCAGTTCGGCGCTTGTATGGCCTACCAGTGTCTGCATCATGATAGGGTTTTATATCACGTCTGGGCTTCTAGACCGCACGCCGCCGCAGACGAAGCACGGGGCGTGCCTCGCCAAACCGATCTATGCCTTCCGCTAAGTCGCACGCCAGATCGAGTAGAAAGCGCAGGCGCTCGGGGCGAACCGTGGCGCAGGAGATCTGGAGAGTCTCCCCCTTGAGCTGGATATGCCACCGATCCCAGACACGGCGGGCGAAGGCAAGGGTGTTGAGCTGCATGGCGGCGATCTCGCTGATCCAGGGAAGGCCAGGCACGACTCCTTCGCTACTCAGCTCATCGTAGAGCCGGGCGGGGTTGCGAATCCGGATCGTGATCGTCACCGCGCTACTCTGACGCGTGACCTGAATGGCACGCCCTCGATAGACACCGGTGCCCTGCCGCCCCAGCCCGAGCACCATGAGGTTCCTTGTCCAGCGAAAACGCGAGTGGTAGAGCAGGGAGAGTCCCCCCAGCAGCGCAATCGCCAGTGCGCCCCCGCAGGGAATCAACACGGATAGCGAGTGATTTAAATTTCCAGCCAGCATACTTCCTGAACGTTTCACCCCGACGCAATGTTCCAAGTTGTGAGCTTTTACATTAAGGCTCAGTGTTTTATCGTTGCGATTGGCCGGTTTAGTTGGGCGCGTCTGGAGATCAAACAGTACATACGACTTCCCATCGTGCCTAAGCAAAACAAGGGCGCGGCCCGCCTTGGAAGTGATGCGCATGACCTAGTGTGCCCGAGGCTGGTCGTGTTACCAGGGGAAAACAATCTCCAGTTTCCTATTTCAAGGGCCGATAATCAGGCCGTATTCCGCAAAGTCACCGCTGGCAAGAATCAAGTGATGTGCATTAGTTTCGGGAGGTCTTTATAGATGAATCGTGTTATTGTTAAGAATTTGACTCTGGGAGCCGTGATGGCTCTTCTCACCACTGCCGCTCAGGCGCAACTCACCACTTTTGCGAACTTCACTCAAGCGGGCGGAACTCGGCCCTATACTTTTACAAATGCGGGGAGCTTAAGTACATTCAACCTGACAGCCCCTCAGGCAATTAACTTTTACTACCAGGTGAACAATGAATATAATGGCATTGGCTTCGCCACTGTCATCCCGGCTACGATGACACTGACCTCCTCCGTCGGAGCCCCAGGTGAGGATCTAGGAGGCGGGACGCTACGTCAGTCCATGACTAATATCACAATGGTCTTTACTGCGAATACGCCGGTGAATGGTAAAAGTGAATTACTGAGAATGGTGGCGAACTCTGGTGGAAATGCAGGGCGTCTTGGGGGACGTTTGTCAGGTGATGATGGGTCTACCAACCCCAGTTTATCTGGTTCACAGAACGGCGTTCTTGGTGACTTGGTAACCATGAGCTCGGACTTCGTCCACTTTGATAACACGACGCGCCGTGACTATTCCTTGACATTTAGTGCGGCAACACCTGATTTTTCGAGGAATGGTAACAGCTACATCAATAGTTTTACTGCGGATGGCACAGGCACCTTTGCGTCAAACCCAGCTCCCTTTGCATTAATCCCTGAGCCTGCCAGCTTAGTGTTTGTTTTGCTGGGAGGCATCGCGCTGCACCGCCGCCGTCGCTAGGGAGCGGGGGGAAGGTCGTGGCCCATGCGGGTGCGTTTGGTCTCTAAATAGCGAGCGTTGTGCGGATTTGCCGTGATGGGCAAGGGGACACGCTCGGTGACATTGAGATCAAAGCCCTGGAGGCCATCGCGCTTTCCGGGGTTGTTGGTCATGAGGCGCAGCTTGCGTAGCCCCAGATCCACGAGAATCTGTGCCCCGATCCCGTAGTCACGGGAGTCCACTTTGAAGCCCAGCATGGTATTGGCATCGAGCGTGTCCGCGCCTTGATCTTGGAGGGCATAGGCGCGCATCTTATTGACGAGCCCGATCCCACGGCCCTCCTGCTCGATATAGAGCAGCACCCCCCGGCCCTCGGCAGCGATTTTCTCCATCGCGAGCTGGAGCTGATCGCCACAGTCGCAGCGCAGCGAACCCAGCAGATCCCCCGTAACACACGAGCTATGAATGCGGCACAGAACCGGCTCGTTGGGGGTGATCTCTCCCAGAACCAGCGCTAAGTACTCGTTGTTATCCACCTCGCTAATGTAGGCGTGAGCGGCAAATGTCCCAAACCGGGTGGGAAGCTGTGCAACCGCAAGCTTCTTGACGAGTTTTTCGGTGCGGCGGCGGTAGCGGATCAAGTCCGCAATCGTGCAGAGCTTTAGCCTCAACTCCCTGGCGAGTGCTGCTAAACCAGGCAGACGCAGCATCTCGCCATCATCGCCCATGATCTCGCAGATCACCCCCACGGGCTGAAGCCCCGCCAGACGCATGAGATCCACTGTTGCCTCCGTATGACCTGGGCGCTTCAGAACTCCCCCGTTGCGCGCCATGAGCGGGCTGACATGGCCCGGGCGGTTGAAATCAGCGGGAACGGAGGTCGGGTCGGCGAGCTTCTGGATCGTCCGCACCCGGTCCTGAGCGCTAGAGCCGCTTGTGGTGCCGTCACGGGCATCTACAGCCACATGGAACGCGGTGCGCATGGCCTCCGTGTTGTCCTGCACTTGTGGCGGGATACTTAGCTCCTCTAAACGCTCCGCTCTCATTGGAACCGTAATAATCCCACTGGCGCGGCGGTTCATGAGGGTGATGATCTCGGGCGTCACAAACTGTGCCGCCATCACGAAGTCTCCTTCGTTCTCGCGGTCTTCATCGTCCACCAAGATGATCAGCTTACCGGCGCGCAGATCCTCAATGGCATCCTCTATCCGATCAAAGTGGAACTCAGGCTCTACCATCGGCGTGATGCCTCCGGCTCGGGCTCGATATAGCCGCTGCGAGCAAGTAAGTCTAGGGTGACGCCACGCCCGCCGCCGGGTGCCCAGCCGCCCATGAGTTTCTCGACGTACTTACCAATAATATCGGTCTCGATATTGACCGAGTCGCCTGCACGTCGGTCTTTCAGCGTGGTGTTCTCCCAAGTATGGGGGATGATCGAGAGGGAGAATGCCTTGTCATCGGCGTCCATTACCGTAAGGGAGATGCCATCCACACAGACACTGCCTTTAGTGACAACATAGCGCAGTAGATCTTGCGAAGCCTCGACATAAACGAACCAGGAATCCCCAACGGGCCGGATCGAGGCGATGCGCCCGGTACCATCAATATGGCCTTGCACAATATGCCCTCCGAAGCGCCCATTCGTCTGTAGGGCACGCTCCAGGTTTACCGGATCGCCCACACGGCGCTGGCCCAGTGTCGTCCGGCGCAGTGTCTCGTAGACCGCCTCAAACGTGAGCTGCGGTGCAGCGATCTCAACTACCGTCAGACAAACCCCGTTTACCGCCACCGAGTCGCCGATTGCCACGTCCTCAGCAATGCGCGCCGCCGATACGCTTAGCCGCACCGAGTCACGCCCTGAGTCCAGCGTCACTATTTTCCCAACTGCCTCAACGATTCCTGTGAACATGGTCTTATTGTACCGCGCTGACCGGTATACTCGGGTGATGATGCCCCGTGATCCCTACGCCGCCCTCCGCTCCGCAAACTACCGTCTCTTTGCTTTGGGCGGGCTGGCCTCGGCGTTTGGAGGGCAGATCTTCTCGGTCGCGCTTGGCTGGGAGCTGTACGAGCGCACCCACGACCCTGGTGCGCTCGGCTTTCTGGGGCTGCTCCAGGCGATTCCTATCGTGGCGCTCGCGCTCCCCGCAGGCGATCTGGCCGACCGAAAAGACCGGCGACGGATTCTTCTCTGGACACTGCCGTTTGTTTTTCTCTGTATGCTGGGGCTGGCCTGGCTTTCCTATAAGAGCGCCCCGATCTGGAGCCTTTACGCATTGCTCCTAGTGGAGTCACTCTTTCAGGCTGTCGCGAACCCCGCCCGCGCAGCCCTCTTGCCTCAGCTTGTCTCCCAGGAAACCCTCTCCAATGCCATTGCCTGGAACACATCACGCTGGCAGCTTGCCTCGCTGGGGGGACCGGCAGTGGGGGGCGCACTTCTGGCGCTGTTTCATGTCGCGTGGCCGAGTTATATCATCGCGGCGGTCTCTCTGGGGCTATTCTGGTTCTGCGTGATTTTTCTGCGACCCACGCCGCTGTTCATCACCCGGGGGGCGGCAGAAGGTATCGTGCACCGGCTCGCGGCGGGCGCGGCGTTTGTGCGCGGGCAGCCACTGATTCTTGCGGCGCTGACACTGGATATGCTCGCGGTGCTCTTTGGTGGTGCGACGGCACTACTGCCGGTCTATGCCCGTGATATTCTCCATGTTGGTCCGGCGGGGCTGGGCTGGCTCCGGGCGGCTCCGGCGGTAGGAGCCCTGATCGTGGGACTTACTATTGCCTACCGTGCCCCACTAAAGCGCGCTGGTGTCGCGCTTTTGTGGGCTGTGGCGGGCTTCGGGATAGCGACCGTTGTCTTTGGTCTCTCGACGAACTTCTATCTCTCGCTACTTGCCTTGGCTCTCACCGGTGCCACGGACAATATCAGTGTGGTGGTGCGTCATACCCTGGTGCAGGCCAAGACACCAAGAGAGATGCAGGGGCGCGTCTCGGCGGTAAACTCCGTGTTTATCGGGATCTCCAACGAGCTGGGCGCGGCAGAGTCGGGCTACGTCGCTCGCTGGCTAGGAGCGGTGACCTCTGTGGTACTGGGTGGGATTGGAACCGTTCTGGTCGTGAGTGGGGTGGCGGCGAAGTGGCCCTCCCTTCGAGGGCTTGGCTCGCTGGAGAGCCTGCGTCCCGAGGAACCAAAACCCGCCGGGGATTAAAATCCCTCGGCGGGCAAGTGTTGGTTTTAGCGAGTGCCCTTGGCCGCTTTCTCGTCCCGAACCATCTTGTCCATATCCGCCTTGATCTCAGCGGGACTCTTTATCTTACTGATATCAATGCCGGTGACAAGATTTCCCTGGGAATCACGCTCGACCGTACTCTGGGTCTGTTTCCAGATCAGCAGGCCCAGCCCGATCACGAGCAGAGCGATTACGCCAATAATAACACCGGTCGGGAGCGACTGTTTCATTGATTCAGAGGCTCCATGACGATGCGCACGAGGTCCAGGAACTTTCCGTTCTTAAAGAGCGCGTGTCCATCCGCAAAGACTCCCACCGTCGCTCCCACGGCGTTTTCACCCGTTCCTCCAAACGATGCGGGAATCACCTGGGCATCTCTGACAGCGGCATGGGCCCCGTAGGAGTCGCAGAAGGCCATGATGGTCTTGGCTGGCTGGCCCACCACTGCCATGGACTGTCCGGCAATGAAGTGGTTTTGTGGGTTGTTATCGTTGTAGGGAGCTCCCAGAGACGGGCCGACGAGGCGCAGGAAGAGCTCCAGAGGAGTTCCGCCGCCGGGAGAGGGAGTTGCACCGATTCCACCGTAGGAATAGGCATACGAGCCCATGGTATGCATCGGGAGGCCACTGCCATCGAGCGCCGGAATCGTGGGACGCAAAGTGGGGCAACCAAAGAGCCCCAGGTTCTTGACGTAGGGCTGTAGAGTGTATTCTAGGAACAGTCCGCGAACCCCGTTTAGCGCAGGCGAGGCAACATTGATCATATTCTGACTGAGACCGGTGGTACGGTTGTTATTACGCCCATCCATCATGAGCCAGGGATAGGTTTCGTCGTAGTCTTGGACATACATCATCATGGATGTACCGATCTGCTTTAGGTTAGACAGGCAGGTTGTCTTGCGAGCTTGTTCCCGTGCACGTGCAAAAACAGGGAAGAGAATGGCGGCCAGAATCGCGATGATCGCGATAACCACTAGAAGTTCAATGAGGGTAAACCCTCGGGGACGATGCGGTC
Source organism: Armatimonas sp. (assembly GCF_043757465.1). Taxonomy (GTDB): domain Bacteria; phylum Armatimonadota; class Armatimonadia; order Armatimonadales; family Armatimonadaceae; genus Armatimonas. Next base: position 25,334 of record NZ_JAYVPL010000002.1, on the reverse strand, counting down.
GTTGCATAAACGTTCCTCCAAAACAAGGTTGAGGGCTAGTTCTACACAATGCTATCTAATTCCTTGTGTGGCAGCAAATAAATTTGTCTGATACACTCGGTACTGTGCTCCAAGTGGGAGGTGACCTACTCTCACTGGTATCTGAACTGACAGCTCAAGTGGATCGTCTGCTTCTTGCTCCCTCTGCTCTTCTGTTCGCTCCCGTGCTGCACGATTTTTCCCAGGGTCAACAGGAGACTGTGTTATGCGTATTTTTGTGGGGGGGCTCCCCTATAGTGCCACCGGCGATAGCCTGCGTTCCCTCTTCGAGCAGGCAGGTGCCGTCAGCGACGCTCATGTCGTTCAGGATCGTTTCACCAATGAGAGCAAGGGCTTTGCCTTTGTCGAAATGCCTAACGATGCTGAGGCACGCGATGCTATTTCTCGTTTCAATGGTTACTCCCTTGGTGGTCGCAACCTGACCGTCAACGAAGCGCGTCCTCGTGAAGAGCGAAGCGGTGGCGGTGGCGGTGGCGGTCGCTCTGGTGGCGGCGGCGGTGGTGGTTACGGCGGTGGTGGCGGTGGTGGGCGCGGCGGGCGGTACTAGTTTTGAGTAACCCACCCTTCCTGGGTGGGCGACGTGAAATTATAGTCGTCTGTCCGGCTTGTGATTTTCGCTCAAGCATTCCGCCGTCGGCAATCAGTCGCAACGCCTATTTCTGCTCCCGTTGTGGGAAGGCAGTCGATTTGATGTCACAGCTTTCTCGTCCACAAACTCCTTCCACGGAAGGTGGCCCTGCGCCACGCCGTGATAAGGGGACATCGCGCTACAAGAGCGCACGGAAAGGTCGCCGGTAGTTCCGGTTTACTATGCCAGCTCCCGTTCCAATTCCACCTGGTGCGGCTACGGGAACGAGTGCATCGGACCGTAAGCTTTACCTTCCGTATAGTGTCTTACCCGCCCTGGTTGGCCCAGGGCGGGGGAAGATCACTTTCCATTGGTTTATCCCAGAGCGTACCGAACCAATCGGAGACTACACAAAGCTTATTTTAGGCTATCGTGGGCTCACCGAAATTGCTTGTACGCGTGCTGAGCGGCTTGTTAATGAGCTTTTCCGTGAAGAAGAGTTTCATCTCTTCCGCTCCTATCTTGAGGCACGGCATGGGGTTGAAGTGCGCACGGGTATGCTCACCACCCCTCTGACTTCTGTCAAGCCAGATACCTCTACTCGCCTCGGGACGTTGCGCCCATGGTACTCCCCGGATGCCGAAGAGGCCTCCGAGATCCTGATCCATAAACTTTCCGATGAAGGCAACTACACACTTCCCTTTACCGTTTGGGGAGCCTATTTGAGTACCACTCGCCCCCCGCGAAACGTTATAGTAGGAGGGTGAACCTAACCCTGCCAGCTCTCGGAAAATCAGCGGCACTTTCGAGAACTGGTCAAATCGGGTGAGGTCTACTTTGAAGAGTTTCGTTTCACCGATGATGGCACCTAGCCCAATAGGAACACCTAACCAAAACGACCATTGATGTAGTCGTCGGTCTCTTTCTGGCTCGGGGTGCTGAAGATCTTTTGGGTTGTCGTAAACTCTTTGAGCTCGCCTTTGAGGAAGAATCCCGCGTACTCGGAGACGCGGGCGGCCTGCTGCATGTTGTGCGTAACAATCACAATGGTGTAGTCTTTGCGCAGCTCGTTGATGAGTAGCTCAATGCGGTGTGTGGAATTAGGATCGAGCGCGGAGCAGGGCTCGTCCATCAGCAAGACTTCGGGAGACACCGCGAGTGCACGGGCGATACAGAGGCGCTGCTGCTGGCCACCAGAGAGAGCGAGCGCGGACTGCTTGAGCTTGTCCTTCACTTCGTCCCAGAGCGCCGACTGGTGCAGGCATTTCTCTACCAGTCCTTCTAGATCTTTACGGCTGCGTATGCCGTGAATCCTTGGGCCATACGCAACATTGTCGTAGATACTCATCGGAAACGGGTTGGGCTTCTGGAAGACCATCCCGACTTTCTTGCGCAGGAGCACCACATCCACGCGTGGGTCGTAGAGATCCTCACCATCTAAAGTCAGTTTGCCCGTGAGGCGCGTGCCATCAATGAGATCATTCATGCGGTTGATCGTCCGTAGAAACGTGGACTTGCCGCAGCCAGACGGTCCGATAAACGCCGTGACACTCTTGCGGGCGATGGGAAGTGTGATCCCCTTTAGTGCCTGAAAGCTGCCGTAGTGAAAGTCAATGTTCTGCGCGGCGATACAGATATCCATAGGAGCATCCGGCAGATCGTGAGAATCAATCGAGGCGATAACACTTGGGAAAATCTCTTCGTCTTTACTATTTGTTACGTTAAAATTCATCTTTATTTATCTTCCTGCATCCGGCTTCGAGTCGCGAGGCGAGCGACAATACTCATCAAGAGCACCATCAAGATCAGTGTTAGTGCAGCAGCCCAAGCGATCTTGTTGTGTTTCTCGTCCACATCCGTGGCGTACTTAAAGAGGCGCAGAGGAAGCGCGTCCACCTGGCCGTCCATCTTCCCCATAAACTCATTGCCTAAGATGGTAAAGATGAGCGGCGCGGTCTCACCCGCCACGCGCGCGACGGCAAGCAGGATTCCGGTGAGAATACCGCCCCTAGCCGCCGGAAGCACCACCGAGAGCATTGTCCGCCAGCGCGTTGCCCCCAAGCCGAGTGAGGCTTCGGAGAGGGCACTTGGGACTAAGCGTAGCATCTCCTCAGTAGTGCGCATGATCAGCGGGAGCATCATGATCGCCAGCGCGACACCACCTGCCCAGCCGCTATAGCCCTTGCCCGGAGAGGCCTGCGAGATGGGCAGCACCAGCGCGGCATAGACAAAGATACCGATCACAATCGAGGGAATGCCGTTGAGTACATCGGTGAGAAAACGAACTGTGCTGGCGAACGTGCCTTTGGATTCCTGCTGGTAGATGCCGCCCAGGATGCCAACGGGCACCGCAATGGCGCAGGCGACTCCCAAAATTTGTAGTGTCCCACGAATGCTCTGCGCAAAGCCATCGCCATCGCCCGACGCTACGGTGAAGAGCTTGAGGTTAAGATGGCTGAGCCCGCGCAGGGCGAGAAAGTAGAGCACAAGCCCCAATACCATAATGCCCATCAGCGCCGCGAGACTACAGAGCGAGAGCATGAGAAGGCTCTGGGCACGGCGCAGTTTTACCCGGCTATCGGTGGCGTAGAGGCTCATTTGTTCACGCTCTTTCCGGTGTAGCGCACGAGAATACGGGCAAGCGTATTGATAAATACCGCGACAAGAAAGAGCACGAGGCCGATCTCGATCAGCGCTGAGGTGCTGAGTCCTGGCTGTGCTTCATTGAATTTATTAGCAAGCGCACTGGACATCGTGTATCCCGGCTCAAAGAGATTAAAACTAATCCCCGAGTCGGTTTGGGCGGGTTGATTGCCAATTACCATGGTGACGGCCATGGTCTCCCCAAACGCTCGGCCCAGACCGAGCATCACAGCTCCGATAATTCCCGAGCGCGAGTAGGGCAGTACGACTTTGGAGATCGTCTCCCACTTGGTTCCTCCCAGCCCATAGGACGCTTCGCGCTGGGCTTTGGGGATCGCCTGGAGAATATCGCGACTCACTGCGGTAATAAAAGGCAGGATCATGATTGCCAGGATCACCCCTGCGGTGAGCATCGAAGGCCCGTAGCCCGCGCCTGAGAGAAGCGGAATATTCTTTCCCGCAAGCGGTGTCATGAGCTTGTCGCGCAGAAACGGGGTAAGGACAAAGATTCCCCAGAGGCCGTAGACCACTGAGGGAATGGCGGCGAGTAGCTCGATGAGAAATGTAATCGGGGTGCGTAGCCACTTGGGGCAGAGCTCGGCCAGAAAGATCGCCGCACCGAGGCTGATGGGAACCGCCAGAAGTAAGGCAAGCAGCGAGGAGTAGAGCGTCCCAAACAGAAACGGCCAGATGCCATAGACACCCGCCGCATCGTCCCACACGGAGAGCGTGACGAACTTCAAGCCCGTCGCCTGAAGGCTCAGTCGGGACTGCCAAGCCAGCGTTGCAGCAATCCCGACAATCAGCACAAAGAGCACTAGCGCCGCAAAGCCCAGCACTCCCAGGTAGATCTTGTCTCCCCGACGGCTATTGCTACGGATGTTTTGTATGCTGGGTGAGTGCATCGTGCCTTTCGAGCCACTTGAGAAGATCAGGGCCACGAGGCCCTAGCCTCCGATTTTCTTCAGAGCATTGAGGACGCGGCTCTGAACACCTGCGGGAAGTGGGGCATAGTCGTACTTTGCTGCCGATTTCTGGCCTGTGGTCAGACACCAGTGAAGAAATCTCTTGACTTCTGGCTTGGCATCTGGGTAGAGCAAAATCCAGGTGAAGCCTGTGATGGGATAGCCATTGGGATCGCTCGTATTGGTTGCCATGGCGCAAAAATCGGCAGGAAGCTTTACCCCAGCCACCGCTGCAGAAGTACTTGCTAGCGTGGGCGCGGAGAAGTTCTTCTGCAGATTCTGCACATGAGCATAAGTGATGGCATTCTTATCCGCAAAAGCGAGTTCGATATAGCCAATCGCCCCTGGAGTCTGCTTAATAAATGCCGCGACACCGGGGTTACCTTTCCCTGCCAGGCCCCCTTTAGTCCAGTTGACGGACTTTCCTTCACCGATTCCTGTCTTGAAAACGGGGCTAACTTTTGCTAAATAGTTAGTGAAGATCGCCGTGGTACCCGAGCTATCGGAGCGGCTTACGGTAACAATTCGGCTTGCAGGAAGCTTAATGCTCGGGTTTAACCCCGCGATACGCCCATCGTTCCAGGTGATGATTTTGTGTAGAAAGATATCCGCGATAACGGCCCCTGTCAGTTTAAGGCCATTGGGAACTCCCGGTGCATTGTAGGCAACCACAACGGCACCCGCGCACATGGGAAGGTGCAGGATTTTCGGTGCTCCCTGACGCTCCTCGGCGTTCATCGGACTATCCGAGGCACCAAAATCAACAGTCTTTGCGGTGATAGCCTTGATGCCACCTCCCGAGCCGATTCCCTGGTAGTTTACGGCGACTCCACCGGAGGCTTTGTACTCTTTCGCCCAGTTATTGTAGAGAAGCTCAGGGAAAGTTGCGCCTGCTCCAGATACTTGGGCCTGTGCAGTTGCCGCCAATGCAAGCGGCAGAAGTGTGAGTGAAAATTTAAAGTTTCGCATAGCTAGATGTATCATAGGTGTTTTTCAGGGGGCTTAATTTAAGTCGCCTTTAATACGCGATTAAGCTTTGTTTAAGAAGTTTGCCTTTAGTACTCGACCTGGATCTCACCGATGACCTGGCCCAGCTTCTTTCGTGCCGCTGTGCCTACCGCTGCCGACGGATCGTAGGGGGTGAGGCCTTGGACATACCAGAGGCGCAGGCGGGTTCCGGGAGCGAGCTGATGCAAGATACCCCCTTGGATGGTTTTGCGCCGGTACTCTTCCGGAGTCAGGCCCGCCACGGTCTGGCTGGTCGGGTCAAAGACATCGTAGGTTAGGGATGCGATGGTATGTGCCGCGATAGGTTGGCGGACAGTAGCGTACCAGGCATGGACTTTATTGTTGCCCAGATAGAGCGAGCGGTCAGGCGTGACATCGTAGCGGCCATCAAGGCGCTCGTAGCGTAGCTCGGTGCCGTTCTTGCCAACCCAACGGGCTTCAAGAGCCGTCATGCGGCGTGCGGCGTTCTTAAAATCCGCGACCGTCGTGCCCACGGGAGCCGTGGCACGTGCGGGCCACTGCCCATCGTAGCGAGAGCCGCCTACAAAAACATCGCCTTTCTCAGTGGGGATGCGCTGCTCAACCCGCCCCATGAACGTGAGATTCCCATTGATCGGGCGCTGACCCGCATTATCGCGGCCCTCGCCGTTAAAGAGTCCAAAGTAACTCGTAGCTCGCTTGGCTTTGTAGGTGAACATCGCCCCCTGATCGCGGTCCTGGTTTAGGAGAAACGGAAGGACGGTGCCAGGAGTAACGGCTCCCCCGGTCGCAGAGATAGTGTCCTTAAAGATGAAGTTGGCATTGCTGCTATCTGAGAAACCCAGTGCTCGCTCAGGGGCTTCACGAACACGGCTAGTCGAGGGCAGAATGTAGGTGAACTGCGGCGGGAACTGACCGACGCGAAGCTGCCAGTGATGAGGCAGGCCACTCTTAATATCTACGTACATATCGCGCAGGTGAAGTGGCCCAGCCGTACCAAAATCAAACTGAAAAGCGAAGGCATCTTTAGGGTTTAAGACGCCGTCTAGTTTGAAGCGTCCTCGTCGCAAGACAAAGCCCTGCGAGGTTCCGCCAACATGGGGAGCCCCGGTGGTAGGACGTGACCCTGTTCCGCCGCCGCCTTGATTCTTAAAGAGTGAGGCATCCCCGATCAACGCATCGTAGCGAAGCTGTAGATAGCCACTGACCTTAAACTTGGCGAGGGCCTCAAGTGCTTTCTGCTGATCAACAGTGGGCGTCTGTGTTTGAGGAGTCTTGGCCGTAGGGACTTGGGCAAAGACGAGAGGAACTAAGGTAAGAATCATAAGAGATGTTGCCAGGAGATTAAAAGTGTGTTTCATTCTGAGTGCTAGTTTAAGGTGAGGTAAAGCTGTTTCTGTTAAGCAAGGATTAAGTACTGATTTCTTAATCAAATCAGAGAGATTAAGTCAATATTTAACAAACGCTTAATATTTTACTACGGAGAGAGTGCGATCATAGAAGTAGCTATGGACTTTACAACAATCAGCCTGCTGGTGCTCTGCCTGGTGATCGCGTTGGGCTTTGAGTTTGTCAATGGGTTTCATGACACCGCCAATGCTGTCGCGACCGTGATCTACACGCGCTCCCTCAAGCCGACCGTTGCCGTGCTCTGGTCGGGTATGGTCAACTTTCTGGGTGTGATAAGTGTCCTCGGTGCCGGTGCGGGCGTCGCCTTTAAGATCGTCGGGCTGATTCCCACAGATATGTTGGTGGGGGCAAGTGGCGCGATGGGGATCTGGATGCTCCTCTCGATTTTGATCACTGCCGTTCTCTGGAACCTGGCGACTTGGTTTGTGGGTCTGCCCGCCTCAAGCTCGCACACGCTGATTGGCTCGATCACGGGCGTCGGGATTACTTGGGGAATACTTGCTCATAAAGATGTCAACCTCGAAAAATTCTACGATACCCTCAAAGGGCTAGCCGTCGCCCCGCTGATTGGCTTCTGCGTGGCCGCCCTGATCTTTCTGGGAATGAAACTGCTCATCAAGCGCCCTGAGCTGTTCCAGTCTCCAGAGAACATGGACGACCACGCTCCGCCTCCCTGGCCAGTTCGCTTGCTTCTGATTGGAACTTGCACAGGAGTTAGCTATGCGCATGGTTCTAACGATGGCCAGAAAGGCATCGGGCTGATGATGTTGGTTCTGATCGCACTGATGCCTAACCAGTTCACGGTCAGCCCGAACTTTAACGCTGAGAAGATCGCCAGCACGCTCAGCGTGGTTCAACAGGTCGAGACTCTCGTTGAGCGCCCGGAACTTGCCAAGGACGAAAAAGCTGCCGAGGCCGACAAGCGCCTCCACAAAATTCAGGAACTTCTTACCAACCGTACCACTCTCACCGAGCTACCGCTGGCCAGCCAAGCCGAGCTGCGTAAAGAAGTCCTGAAGGCCGCCTCCGCACTCAAGAAAGTCGCCAAGACCAAGGGACTCAGCACCGATGATAAAGAGCTGCTTGATAAGGGACAAAAAGAAATCAAAGCCACGGTTGAGTTTGTGACCCCTTGGGTAACCGTTGCGGTTGCCATTGCACTAGGAATTGGGACAATGTTTGGCTGGAAGCGCATCGTCGTGACGGTTGGAGAGAAAATCGGTAAGGCCCACCTGAACTATGGCCAGGGAGCCGCCGCGGAACTGACAGCGATGCTCACAATCATGGCCGCGGATCGGCTTGCTACCCCTGTCTCGACGACGCATATTCTTTCGTCGGGGATTGCGGGAACGATGGTCGCAAACCGATCCGGGATTCAGGCGAAGACAATCCGAAATATCCTGATCGCCTGGGTGCTCACTCTCCCCGTGACCATGCTCATTTCGGGAGTTCTCTTCTGGCTCACCGCTGGCCGGTATATCCACTAGATTCCAATCAAAAAAGCCCCCCGTTGAGCAACCTCGACGGGGGGCTTTTTTTGGGGAGTGCTTACTCGTCGTCGCGATCTTTACCAGCCTTGCGGCAGATGATCTTGATCGGCGTGCCTTCCAGGCTATAGGTCTTGCGGATCTGATTCTCTAAGTAGCGCTGGTACGAGAAGTGCATCAGCTCCGGGTCATTGACGAACAGCACGATGGTGGGCGGCTTGACGGCGGCCATCGTGGCGTACTTGACTTTCAGCGAGCGGCCCTTGGTGTTGTAGGGACGAGAGTCCACCGCGTCGCGAACAAGCCGGTTGAGCTCCCCCGTGGGAATGCGCATCGCATGGTTGTTGGCGGCGGAGATCGCCGTCTCCAAAAAGGCACCGATTCCCGTAGATTTCAGCGCTGAACAGTACGCCACGGGGGCATAGGGAGCAAAAGGCAGCTCATCGCGCAGCTTCTGGGTAAAGATTCTCATGGGATTCTTGCCTGTGTTTTCTTCGAGGATACCTTTGCGCCCGACATCCCACTTATTGACACAAATGACGCTGGCTTTCCCGTCCTCATGGGCCATGCCTAAGACGCGTTTATCGCCATCAAGAAGCCCCTCGATACTATCAATCACGGTAATGGCAACATCGCAGCGCTCGACTGCACGCTGGGCGCGGAGCACGGAGTAGTACTCAACCGTGCCCTGGATCTTGCCCGAGCGCCGAATACCCGCGGTGTCAATGAGCAGAAGGCGCTTGCCCTCGAACTCGAAGTAGGTATCAATGGCATCGCGCGTGGTTCCGGCAATGGGGGAGACAATGGTGCGCTCTTCCCCTAGAATCGCATTGACCATAGACGATTTGCCCACGTTAGGTCGCCCGACAAGCGCGATCTTGATCGTCTCCGTGTCGTCGTCTTCGGGTTGCTCGGGCGGAAATGCGGCAACCACTTGGTCTAGCAGATCCCCAACACCACGGCTGGAGATCGCGGATACCGGGTAGATCTCTCCGAGGCCAAGGCTATAGAACTCCATCGCCTCTTGATCGCGGTTCGGATTATCAGACTTATTGACCACCACGAAGAGTGGCACGTCCACGGCACCCCGTAGCTCGTTGGCGAGCTCTTGATCGTTGGGCGTGACTCCCTGAGCGGCATCACAGAGCATCAAAATGACGTCTGCCTCTTCCATCGCGATCTCGGCTTGGATACGCACCTGCGCCTGCATGGGATCGTCTTCGTCCATGCTGATTCCCCCGGTATCAATGAGGGTGTAGTTGCGCCCGTTCCACTCGCCCTCAGCATAGAGCCGATCGCGTGTGATTCCTGGGGTGTCCTCCACAATGGCAATTCGCTTGCCGGTGAGACGATTAAAGAGAGTAGACTTGCCGACGTTGGGGCGGCCAACGATGGCGACGATAGGCTTTGACATAAGGAACCGCCTCCTTTCAGACAGAATTTGGGCCGCCTGGCAAAACGCCACGGCGGCCCATCCTGCCAGTATATCACGCCCGCCGCCGTCTCCCCATCAGTGCTAAACCGGGCAGGAGCAGGGCAAGTGCTGAGGGCTCCGGTGCGCTGGCTCCCGAGAGACGGGACACGGTGAAGTTATCGAACTGGGCGCTCTGGCTGGCGGCACTGTTGTAGTTCCAGGCATAGCCAAAGTGGGTGAGCGGCGTACTGGTAAAGGTCGTGTCGGCCAGAGCGCTCCCGATCTGGGTCGCGACAGTCGTTGGGTCGCTCCACGCACTCGCTCCGTCATCGCGGACAAACAAGCGCCACTCATTGCTGCTGGCAGTGTAGCTTACCTTGACACTGAAGTAGTCCGCAAAACCTGCCAGATCTGCCGCACCGCTGGAGATCAGCGTGGTCAGGTTGGTGTCGGCATCCAGGCCACCCGAAAAGCGCACAAGTCGGATCGGGTCGGGGCTGCCCGGGTTGCCGTAGGCGATTGCATAACCACTGGCACTCATCAGGTCGCTGCCCGTTGCCCCAATCACCACAGCAAGGCTGTAGGTTCCTGCCCCAAAACCTCCTGGATCACTCGCCCGGTTACTCTTGGCATTGAAGCACCAGCTCACCTCGCCGGAGTTTGTACTGAGTACGCTTTGAAATCCGCTGAAGCTAGCCGTCTCTCCCGTGACAAAGACCCGCCCACTGGCATTCGCCGCCGCCGTGGCATCGTTGGTCAGTCGCAAAAACTGGCTGGAGACGAGGCTCGCACCGCCGTCGCCCGCGGTGACACTTGTCAGGTAGGTTGTCGGTGCGCCCGTCGTGAGGCTGGCGCGGTTGAAGTCATCGGTAAAGAGAGTCGTTGTCTGGGCCGTTGCGGGCAGGGAAAAGACGAGGCCGCCGGTCAGGGCAAGAGCGATGTAGTTGATACGATTTAGGTTCATTGGTTTCTCCGGCCATAGAACGGTTGAGAACCCCCGAATCTTATAAAATGCGGAAAATAGTTTTTTCGTTGGTACAATAGGCACATGGATCACCTGGCAGTGACGCGGCGGCATTTTCTCAAGAACTCCACCCTCGGGCTGGGCGCACTGGGGCTGGGAAGCCTGGAGGCCCCTCTCGCTCTCAGTAGTGGGGGAGTCCACGCCCTTGCCCCCAAAGCAAAGCGCGTGATCTATTTATTTCAAAGTGGCGGACCGGCTGCGCAGGATTTATTTGATAACAAGCCACTACTGAGAGAAAAACATGGGCAGCCCCTTCCGGACTTTGTGCGGCGTGGCCAGCGCCTGACGGGAATGAGTGCCAACCAGGCAGAGCTGCCACTGGCTGGATCCGCGTTTAATTTTGTGAAGGCGGGCAGGTGCGGGATGGAGCTCTCCGAAGTCATGCCCGAGACCGCCAAGATCGCCGATGAGATGTGCCTGGTGCGCTCGATGTGGACGGAAGCTATCAACCATGACCCGGCGATTACGTTTTTCCAGACGGGAAGTCAGATCGCGGGCCGGCCCTGCCTGGGTGCGTGGGTGAGCTACGGCCTGGGCTCCATGAACGAGAACCTGCCGAGCTTTGTGGTGTTGGTCACGGCGAACCAGGGCGACCAGCCGCTCTACTCGCGCCTCTGGGGCAGTGGCTTTCTGGATGCACGCTACCAAGGGACGCAGTTCCGCGCCGGGAAGAACCCCGTGCTCTACCTCACCAACCCCGAGGGCGTGTCGAATCAAAGCCGCCGTGCGCTCTTAGATACGCTCGGGCAGCTCAGCAAGCTGCAAACGCAAGCCACGCTCGACCCCGCGATTGAGAGCCGCATGGCGCAGTACGAGCTGGCCTACCGGATGCAGACCAGTGTCCCCGAAGTCACTGACACGTCCACAGAACCAGACGAGACTTTCCAACTCTACGGCGAGGATGCGCGCAAGCCGGGCACGTTTGCGGCCAACTGCCTGCTCGCACGGCGATTAGCCGAAAAAGGCGTGCGTTTTATCCAGCTCTATCACCAGGGCTGGGATCATCACGGTGGCCTGCCTGGTGCGATGCGCGGTCAGGCAAAACTCACCGACAAAGCCTCCGCCGCTCTCGTTCTCGACCTCAAGCGGCGCGGGATGCTCGACGACACACTCGTCATCTGGGGCGGGGAGTTTGGGCGCACGAGCTACTCGCAGGGCAAGCTCGCCAAGAACGACTATGGCCGTGATCACCACCCGCGTAGTTTTTCGCTCTGGATGGCAGGCGGCGGGGTCAAGCCCGGCTTCACGTACGGCCGCACCGACGACTACGGCTACAATATCGCCGACGCGCAGGGCAACCCGCTCACCCCCAGCAAAGACCACTTCACCCCCGGTGTCGTCCATGTCCACGATCTCCAGGCGACGATCCTGCACCAACTCGGTTTTGACCACACGCGCCTCAGCTACCGCTACCAAGGCCGAGACTTTCGCCTCACCGACGTACACGGGCACGTCGTGAAGGATTTGTTAGCGTAGTCAGGCTATGCGCCGAACAACTTGTGGAGGTCGGCGTAGTGGACGTAGAGTTTGCGTTTCCCGATTATCCGATAGGCTTTGAGCCGACCAGAGCGAATGTAGGCATTGATTGTTGATTGCGTATATTGCAGGTAGTTTGTTGCTTGCTCTCTTGTCATATACTCATTCGCCGCTGAGAGTTTATCAACTTCAATAATTTGCATAATTCACACCGCTTTTCCTAACGTGGTTTTCTCTTTTATTGCGTCGAATTAGCTCAAAAGTTGCGCGATAGAGATGCTTGCTTGCGGTGCGGAGAGGGGAGTAATTTGCTCAGTCTCACCGAGGTTCTGGATCGCTCCCCACCCCGACGAGGTTGGATTGCGGTGAACATGAAGCCGACGATTCTCTAGATCAAGTACCCAGTATTCTTGGATTCCTGACTGAGCGTAGAGCGCGGCTTTCAAGGTGAGGTCATCGCGGAGTGTTGTAGACGACGCTTCTATGAGAAGGCGAATATCTTCTGAACCAGGTTGTTGGTTAGCGTAGTTGGCGACCGTGCCTACGGTGACAGTGACATCGGGCTCTGGTTCATTCTCTGGGCCAAGAACGATGGGGAGCTGTGCACGGACGAACTCTAGCCCGAAAATCGGGACAAGGGCGAGCAGAAGGCGCATGATGCCGGTGGAATGGGATGGGTTTTGTGGCATGACTTCGACGATCTCTCCCTGAATCAGCTCCCAGCGCAACGTGCCGAGCCAGCCCTGCTCCGCGAGACGATGGTACTCGTCACGACTCCAGCGCTTACGGCGCGGAGAGGGCGATGGTGCAGGAGCAGTCAGGGTGGACATAGCGCTATTTTACCACTGAGTCTCCGTCGGCCTCAAGCACAAAAAAGCCCGTGCCATCCTCCCTATCAGGAGCCCGGCACGGGCTTTGCGGCGCGAAGCGCCATTGCTGACGCCCAATTCTATTGGGCGACTACAACCCCAGCGCCTTCTTCACCAGCCCTGGAATGTCGGCGGTGGTGTCGGCGACGGGGGCTCCGGCGGCGTTGAGCGCGGCGATCTTGCTGTCCGCACTGCCGCTGGTGGCCGAGACAATGGCTCCCGCGTGGCCCATTCGCTTGCCAGGAGGGGCGCTGCGGCCCCCGATAAAACCGACCACGGGCTTGGTCATGCGCTTGATGACCTCCGCACCGGCCTCTTCGTCCGCGCCGCCGATCTCTCCGACCATCACGACGGCTTTGGTCTCGGGGTCATTCTCAAAGAGCTCCAGTACATCGGCGAAGCGCATCCCGAGAATCGGGTCGCCACCGATACCGACGGCCGTTGTCTGGCCGAGACCGGCGCGCGTCAGTATGTCCACGATCTCGTAGGTGAGGGTACCCGAGCGCGAGACCAGCCCGACGGGGCCTTCGAGGAAGATGTTCTGGGGAATGATCCCGATCTTCGCCTTGCCTACCGAGAGCAAGCCCGGACAGTTCGTGCCGATCAGTCGGGTCTTCTTGACGCGCTTGACGTAGTCGGTGGCCGTGATCATGTCCTGCTGGCTCAGGCCATCGGTGATGCAGACGATCAGCGCACAGCCCGCGTCCGCGCCCTCGATGATCGAGTCGGCGGCGAACTTGGGGGGCACGACAACAAAGTGTGCGTTGGCACCCGTCTTCTCGACCGCTTCCGCGACCGTGTTGAAGACCGGAACGGTGTACTTGCCATCGTCGCTGGTCCAGGTCTGACCGCCCTTGCCGGGGGTTACCCCTGCGACGACCTGCGTGCCGTAGGCGAGCATCTGCCCGCTGTGAAAGGTTCCCTCCCGACCCGTGATGCCGGAGACAACAACCTTCGTTGTTTCATCAATCAGAATCGCCATTTTTCGTTTATTTCTGTCGCTTCAGGTAGTAGGTCGCGACTTCCTCGACGTACTCGTCGCCCTCTTCATTCTCACTGTTCTCTTCTGCATAGGTCACTTCGCTGATCTGCACCGAGAGAAGCTCCCAGTTATCCGCGCCCAGCTCGTTGAGCATTGTCTCGTCGTCCGTATCTTCTGCGGAGGTGATAATTTTATATTCCCAGGCCATGGTAGTTCTTATTCCTTTAATCCCCCCCGTTGGACGGGGGATGGGGGGCGGGCTGTTAGAGCAGCGCGACAACTTTCTGTGCGGCTTCTTGCATGGTGGCCGCAGGGACTAGGTTAGCGTCCTTGAGGAGCGCGAGGCCCTCCTCGGAGTTGGTTCCGGCAAGGCGCACGACCAGCGGGACTTTGATGTCCATGGTGCTGGTGGCCTCGATAATGCCCTTCGCCACCTCGTCGCCGCGGGTGATTCCGCCAAAGATATTGATCAGAATCGCCTTCACGTCTTTATCGAGCAGGATCAGCTCCAGAGAACTACGCACCAGCTCGGCTTTTGCGCCGCCCCCGATATCTAAGAAGTTGGCGGGCTGACCGCCCGCGCGCTTGACTTCGTCCATCGTGCCCATCACAAGCCCGGCGCCGTTGCAGATAATGCCGACATTGCCGCCTAAGTGAACGTAGTTATTGATCCCACGCCGCCGTGCTTCTTTCTCAAAGTGATTCAGCTCGTCGGAGTCCTCGCCGTGCGCAGCAAGCTCAGGATGTCGGTAGAGCGTGTTGTCGTCAATGTCTATCTTCGCATCGCCCGCGATAAAGTTACCGTCGGCGAGCACGACCAGCGGGTTGATCTCGGCCAGAGTGGCATCGGACTTCAAACACGCCTGGTAGAGATTCTTGATAAACGGGGCGAGCTTGGAGAGCTCTGAGTCCGGGATGCCGCCTTTGCGGGCCAGCTCGCGGATGTGAAAATCTTTAACGCCGATCGCGGGATCCACGGGATGGCGGCCAATGGCATCAGGGTGGGAGTGGGCCACTTCCTCGATATCCATCCCCCCCTGGGAGCTGAGGATCAGCACATTGCGCTGAGAGTCCCGATCCACAACCACACCGAGGTAGTACTCTTTGGCGATTGGGAGTAGCTCCTCCACTAAGAGCGTCGTGATCGCTAGCTCTTCCTTGGCTTGCTCAAAATAGAGCTTTTTCCCCAGGATCGAACCGGCGAACTCCGCACACGCCTCGGCGGTTTTGGCCACCTTTACTGCGCCCGCCTTGCCCCGTCCGCCCGCGAGCACCTGAGCTTTAACCACTGCACCACCGCCCAGTGACTCGGCGGCAGCTTTAACCTCGTCTTGGGTCGTACAGACGATTCCCTTGGGCGTAGGGACTCCAAATTGAGCCAGGAGCGCTTTAGCCTGATATTCCTGCATCTTCATAGCGGAGGTATTGTACCCGATGTTAGAGCAAGCGCAGTGGGGTGAAGGCGATCCGGTCACAGGCGACGCAGTAGCAGCGCACGTCCTCTAGCACCTCGCCTTGGCAGACCAGGGCTTCGTCCTCCGGGAATGAGCGCAGGTGCACATGCCCGTAGACACAGACTTGCACGTCGGCGGCACTGAGAATGTCCAGAAAGGGCTGGGGCGGGTAGTGGAGCATCGCAATCTTCACGGGCGCGTCAGCGATAGCGGCGAGGTTTTTCTCCAGGCGCTTGCGCTCGCGTGCCAGAATCCTGTCGTCGCTGAGATCCCAGCCACGGGTTCCGGCGATGCCGATGTCGCCAAAGCGCTGGGGCGGATCCAGTAGCCCGGGGAACTTCAGGCGCTTGTCAGACTCCCACCAGTAGTCGTGGTTGCCCTTGATGCAGATTTTTATGCCGGGAAGCTTGGTGAGAAACTCCAGATCGAGCGTCGCTTGGCGCGGCTTTGTGGCCCACGAGAGATCGCCCGGGATCAGGAGAATGTCATCGTCGCTGAGGGTCTGCCAGGCGCGTTTGAGGATTTTCTCAGGGTGATGCCACCACTCCGCCCCGAAGCGGTGCATGGTCTTATTCACCCCGAAGCCAAGATGCGTGTCGGCGAGTGCGAAGACTCTGGGAAACGCGCTATTCGACAATCGCGTCGTAGACTTTAACGCCACTCCAGAGGTGCTTGTTGGCGGCGATAAAGGCTAGGTGAACCGGGTGATCCTGGTAGAGATCATGCCCCGCCACGTCCGCAAAGGCGGTGAGGAGCGCAACGGCGTAGTCGTTGTCCACCACCTCGCGCGGCGTCCCCGCTGTGTGTCCGACAGAGAAAAAAGTCAGGCCAGGAATCCCCGCCAGCGTACGACATCCCGCCGCCAGCGCTTCGGCATCGCCGGGCTGAGCAGCTTCGCGAGGATAAAAATAAACAGCGTGAAAGAACATGGTTCGTATTATATCGTCCCGTAGCCCACCCCGATGAACGAGGGCGGGCTATCGAGAAACTCTACTCGATTCCCGCCGCCCTCAATGCGTCTTCGAGCCGGTGGTCGGTGGGGCCATCGTTGCCGACGATCACTGTGAGGATCTTGCCCTCTTTTTCAAACGCCAGGCTTCGTACTTGGTCTCCCCAGACGGTCTTCAGGTGCGGAAACGACGCAAGGCAGGTGCCGCACCGCGTCGCCCAGAAATATAAGATGACGGCTTTGAGTGCGATAGCTTCCTTACTGGGCATCAGGGTAAGGGGGAAATATTCATCATGGATGCAGTGTACCAAAAAACCTTTGGTATAGTGTCCCCATGAAACGTGTGATTTCCCTCTCTCTTGGCTCGTCAAAGCGCGATAAGACCGTGACTGCGGAGTTTTTCGGCGAGACTTTTGAGATTAGCCGCCAGGGCGTGGATGGCGACGAGAAAAAGTTCGTCGAGCGCCTGGCAGAGCTGGATGGCACGGTGGACGCAATAGGCTTTGGGGGAATGGATCGGTATCTCTGGAGCGAGGGCAAGCGCTACGAGTTTGCGGTTTCCAGAAAGTTGCTCGCCGGGGCAAAGAAGACCCCGGTGCTCGATGGTTCGGGCCTGAAAAATACGCTGGAGCGCGCTGCCGTGCAGTGGCTTCAGAGCAATGGCGTCGTGGATTTCAAGAACAAGAAAACCCTGATTGTCTCCGCTGTCGATCGTTTCGGGATGAGCGAGGCGCTGATTGACTGTGGCGGCCAAGTCTGTTTCGGAGATTTAATGTTCGGCCTGGATCTGCCCATCGGTATCACTAACCCCAAGGCATTTAAACGGGTCGCGCGGATGCTGCTGCCGATTGTGGTGCACCTGCCGCTCTCTGTGCTCTACCCCACGGGGGAGAAGCAAAACCATATCGTCCCCAAGTGGGGCAAGTGGTACGCCTGGGCGGATGTGATTGCGGGCGACTTTCTCTACATCCGCCGCCACATGCCCGAGGATCTGAAGGGCAAGATCGTGCTCACCAACACAACGACCGAGGAAAACCAGAAGGAGCTGAAAGAGCGGGGGGTGGTGCAGCTGATTACCACCACACCGATCTTTGAGGGCCGCTCGTTTGGCACCAATGTGATGGAGGCGATGCTGGTTGCCATCAATGGTGGCAAAGAGATGCTGCCCGAGGAGTATCTGGCAATGCTCAAAAAACTCGACTGGAAGCCCAATATCATCAATTTGTGACCGCCCCATGGAAACCGGCGGCAGGGACAGGGAGAAAAGCAATGATGGATTTTCAAATAATTTCTCGCGGCGGGGAGGCCGGGCCTTACCAGGCATTTCCTGATGTCTGTCGGCTGAAGAACGGCGATTTATACGGCGTGTTCTACACCGGCTATGGCCATGTCTCGCTGCCCGATATGAGTAAGGGGTGGGCGCAGGGCGGACGTCTCTGCGCGGTGCGGAGCCGGGACGAAGGCAAGACGTGGAGTGCGCCGACCACGATTTTTGACGATGCCCTTGACAACCGCGACCCGCATGTCGCTCAGCTTCGGGATGGCTCGCTGGTCTGCTCGTTTTTCTCACTCAAGCCGGGCACGGGGGGCAGGCCCTATGATGGTATCGGGACTCAGCTCATTCGTTCTGTGGATGGGGGGAAGACCTGGGACAAAACCGCGCAGATTATCGCACCCACGGGCTGGTACTGCTCCGCCCCGGTGCGTCAGCTCCCCGACAAAACTTGCGTACTGGGTATCTACTACTTCGGTGGTGCGGGCAAAGAGTTCGGTGGCGTGATCCGCTCGACGGACTCTGGGCGCACCTGGAGCGCTCCCATCTCTATTGGTGAGGGACAGCATATTCCACTCGATGCCGAGACCGATGTGATTCGTCTCAAAGACGGCATACTTCTGGCGGCGCTGCGCTCCAGCAAGGTCAACCTGCATTTTGCCACGAGCCACGACAACGGCAAGAGCTGGGGCCCCGCGTGCGATAGTGGGTTCAAGGGCCATGCTCCCCACTTCACACGCCTGAAAACGGGCGAGATTCTGCTGACCCACCGCCTTCCTCAGACCGCGCTGCACGTCAGCCGCGACGATGCTAGGACTTGGGAGGGGCCGTCTGAGATAGATAACGTGATTGGTGCCTATCCCTCAACGCTGGAACTTAGAGATGGCACGGTACTGGTGGTTTATTACACGGAAGGCGCGGAGAGCCATGTGCGTGCGAAGCGTTTTAAACTGACTGCTACAGGCATTGCCTTTTTGTCCTGGTAGAGAGAAATTAAAGAAATAAATCATGCAAAACAACAACGACAGTTTGTTTGCGGGCGCGGGGAAGCGCATTATCACGCCAAGTCCGCTCCTGCCGGTCTCGGGTGGGATGGGGCCAACACGTCCAACACGGGAGAAGCGCGGCGAGCTCATGGCACGGGCACTCTACGTTCAGCGAGGCAACACCAAGCTTGTTGTTGTCGGGCTCGATCTGCTCGGATTTCCTGGGGTTCTGGCCGATAGAGTACGTGCCCGCGTCCCACGTATCGCCGCCGAGAACATTCTCATCGGCTCGACGCACACCCACAGTGCGCCCGATTGCTACGGATTTCCAGACGGCAAGGGCGGTCATACTGGCGATCTCGCCTTTATGGAGCGTGTTTGTGTGCTCACGGCGGAGGCGATCAACGACGCGATAGACGCTGCACAGCCCGCGCGGCTTCGTATCGGTACAGGTGAGGCGCAGGGCAAGATCGCCTATAACTACTACGCGCCCGATCTCTACGACCGTCGTATGTCCGTGATTCAGGCGCTCACCCCCGAGGGCAAGACAGTCGCGACACTCGTCAACTACGCGATTCACCCGGAAGTGCTGGGCAATGATGTGGGGATCCTGAGCCCCGATCTTTGTGGCCCGCTCTGTGAACACCTGGAGGCGCAGGCGGGCGGAATGGCTCTTTTTATGAATGGTGCCCAGGGTGGCATGGTCACTGCGGATAATCGTCTTTTGGATCGGCCTAAGGATCCCCAGAAAGGCTACTGGGAAGATGCCAGGACATGGGAGGAGTGCCTTAGAATCGGGCAGACGATGGCCGATGAGGCGTTGCGAATTGTTGCAAAAGCCCCTGTGCAAACAAAAGCGGCTCTATTTTGCCGGAGCGTACTGGTGACATTTCCCGTGGAGTCTCCAGAGCTGTGGCACGTGGTGACCAACTCCCCTCTGCACTACCCTCACGGCAAAGAGCACACGATAAAGTCTCGGGTAAACCTGGTAAATCTCGGCGATGCGCAGATCCTCACCATTCCGGGCGAGGCACTTCCTAATATCAGCTTCTACCTGAAGCGCAAGATGCGCGGGGCTCACAACCTACTTTTCGGCCTCACCAACGATGCCTTTGGCTATATCTTAACAAAAGTGGACTTCCACAGCTTCGCCCGTTATGAGTACGTCTCCCGAACATCGCTCGGTGAGCTGACCGGAGAGATTCTCATCGAGAAGTGCCTGGAACTGGTGAAGACAAGTCCGGCACCCACTCGTGCAGCGAAATGACCCCTTCCCTAGCTCAGCCGGTGGGCATCGAGCATTCCGAGGGACTTTATCTCACGTTCAATCCGGTAGCGCAGGTGGGCGCGGAGCAGTCGGTTGATCTCCGCGAGTGCCTCGGGGGGAAGCTCTAACAAGGCAAGGACTTTGGCATCGGTGAGGAGCGTGAGGCGCTCTAGCAGCAAGATGGTGGTGGCGTTGCAGGGCATTGCCTCGCCGCGGAGAAACTCCGTGCAGGGGATGCAGAGTGCTCCGCCACGCGAGGGCGAGAAGCCGACGGGCGGGTAGTCCGTGTCAAAGGGGTTGTCGCAACGGATGCAGGCGCCAAGCTGAGGCTCGTAGCCGATTTGTGCTAAAAGCTGTAGCTCGTAGGCATGGAGCGCGGTGTCGGGCTGGACGGCATGCTGGAGAATATAGAGCGTCGAGAGCAGCAAGTCAAAGCTCTCCGGGTGTGGGTCGCGCTCCTCCATCACTTTTTCTAAAAGCTCGCAGGCATAGGTGGCGCGCAAAAAACGTCCGTAGTCCGACTTGAGCTTGGGGAACGCCTCGCGCACTTCGGCCTCGGAGAGCACGTCGAGACTGCTGCCCTCCGCCAGCGATGCCCGTAAGAGCAAGAGCGGCTCACTCGCCCCCGAGAGCTTAGAAGTGGGCTTGCGCGCCCCTTTTGCCACCGCCCGTAGCTTGCCCATATCCCGCGAGAAGAGCGTGAGGATCTTGTCTTTCTCTCCCAGCGGGATGCGGCGGAGCACGAGGGCAACGGTTTTATAGGTCGGCACGGTCTGAGTGTACCGTGTCCCAGGACTGAGCCGCTTTTAGGGAGCTATCCCATCCCGTGGAGTCAGGATGAGCAGATGAGAGGGATAGGTTTTTCCCTGCTCATGACTGCGGATAAGAATCTCGCCACGGTCATTGATTCCAAGCGCTTCGTCAGGGACCCACTTGCCTTGTTGCGCGATACGCCCATCCAGAAGCGTGGTTCGTCCCTGTTGCCAAACAAACGGCGAGCTCCAAGGCGCGGTGCTTTGGTGTTTGTTGTCCGTTGGGGGAAGCAGCCCCGCATTGCCCACGACCTCCGCTAGTTCATTGAGCGCGACGGGGCTTAGGTACGCGATTTCTCCGGCATAGA
Organism: Armatimonas sp.; assembly: GCF_043757465.1. Taxonomy (GTDB): domain Bacteria; phylum Armatimonadota; class Armatimonadia; order Armatimonadales; family Armatimonadaceae; genus Armatimonas. The sequence goes on along the minus strand of NZ_JAYVPL010000002.1, from coordinate 4,421 downwards.
TGGGGTTGCCAAACTCCCTGAAGTTGCCTTTTTGCCATAGGTAGCCTGTTGCGCTTTTTTCCCCGAGAGCCCCGATAATATCGCCACGCTCGTTGATCGCCACAGCCGTAGAGGGGTGGTTGAGCAGTGGCTTTCCTGTCGTGCCATTCCAGAGATAGGCTTGTCGTTCGACAACGCCCACTGCCTGTCCTTGTGCGTTGAGCCCCGTGACGGTGCCTCGTTGATCGCCGGGGAGCAGGGATGTCCACTTGCCCTCAAACCAGAGAAGGGGCCGCCCGAAAACGGTAAAGGCAAGCTGTCCTTTGGCATTGACCACGGGATTGTGGAGGTCTTGTTGCGTTCGGTTGCCCAGATCGTAGGTCTTGCCGCGCCAGGTTACTTCCCAGTGTTCTGCCTTCCCCTGACCGACTTCAAGGACGGTGGCACCTCCCTCGTGCCATGCAAGTCGCCGAAATGTCTTCACCGTGACGTTGCCGTGTGCATCAAGCCAGCCATCATAGCCTTCCCCGATATCCTTGAGGGAGTAGAGAGGAGTGCCTTTCGCTGGGGGGATCGGGGGCAAGCGGCTATGCGGAACGACCACGGCGTCGTAATATTTTGGGAAGAGCAGGGCCGCGGCGAGGGAGAGGATCCCCACGACGCAGCCTAGCTCAAGCAACCACCGCTTGCTCGACATGACGGACTACCCCACGCGTTTTCGTAGCGCCTCTAGCTCATCGGCTAGGGCATGGGGGAGCTTGTCGCCAAATGTCTCGAAGTGGGTGGCGATCGCGTCGCACTCGGCAGTCCAGAGGTCGTGATCCACGGTGAGAAGCTGCTCCATCACACCGTCGGCGAGAGGGAGGCCCTCAAGGTTGAGGCCCTCGGGGGTGGGCACGGTGCCGATGGGAGTCACGACGGCTTTGCCTTCGCCTAGAATCCGCTCGCGCATCCAGAGCAGGGGGCGCAGGTTCTCGCCGTAGCCGGGCCACAGAAACGTCCCGTTTTCGTCTTTCTGGAACCAGTTCACATGAAATATTTTGGGAGGATTCGGGATATTTTTTCCCATCTCCAGCCAGTGTGCGAAGTAGTCGCCCATGTGGTAGCCACAGAAGGGAAGCATCGCCATCGGGTCGCGCCGCAAGACGCCCTGAGCGCCACCTGCCGCCGCCGTGGTCTGGCTTGCCATCGTTGCCCCGAGAAACACACCGTGCTGCCAGGAGTTTGCCTCCAGCACGAGCGGCATGGTGTCGTTGCGGCGGCCCCCAAACAGAATCCCGCTAATCGGCACGCCCTGCGGATCTTCCCAGTTTGGCGAGATTGTTGGGCACTGTTTCGCGGGTGCCGTGAAGCGCGAGTTGGGCTGGGCGAACTTGCCACCCTCTAAGTCCTGGCCGGGGCGGTGGTTGCCGCGCCAGTCGGTCATCCACTTGGATGCCTGGCCGATTCCCTCCCACCACGGGCGGCCTCCATCGGTGCGGGCGACATTGGTAAAGAGCGTGTTGGAGCGGATGGTCTCCATCGCCGATGGGTTGGTTTTCTCGCTCGTGCCGGGCGCCACCCCAAAGAAGCCCGCCTCCGGGTTCACCGCCCAGAGCCGCCCATCCTCGCCGATGCGTAGCCACGCAATATCATCGCCGACCGTGCGAACCGTCCAGCCCGGCAGGATAGACTCCAGCATCGCGAGATTTGTCTTGCCACACGCCGACGGAAACGCGCCGGTGAAATAGAGTTTTTCTCCTTGCGGATCTTCGAGCTCTAGGATCAGCATGTGCTCCGCGAGCCAGCCTTCGTCGCGCGCCATGGCGGAGGCGATCCGTAGAGCAAAGCATTTTTTGCCCAGCAGTGCATTGCCACCGTAGCCCGAGTTGATCGAGAGAATTAAGCGTTCCTCGGGGAAGTGGCAGATATAGCGCTTCTCGGGATCAAGCTCGGCGGTGCTGTGCAGACCCGGCACAAACGCCCCATCGGTGCCCAGTGTTTCTAGCGCCACAGTGCCCATCCGTGTCATGATGCGCATCGAGAGTGCGACATAGGCGCTGTCGGTGATCTCGACACCCACTTTGGAGAACGGCGATCCCACCGGCCCCATCTGGTAGGGCACCACATAGAGCGTTCTGCCCGCCATGCAACCGTCGAAGATCCCGTAGAGAAGCTTCTTCGCTTCGTCCGGAGCCATCCAGTGGTTGGTCGGGCCAGCATCCTCACGCATTGTTGAGCAGATAAAAGTCCGGTCTTCCACGCGCGCCACATCGTTGGGATTCGAGCGGTGTAGATAGCAATGGGGCCACTCGTCGTGGTTGAAGGGAATAAGATCTTTGGCGGCCACCATCGTGGAGATCAACCACTGCGCCTCCTCTTGCGAACCGTCGCACCAGTGAACCCGCTCCGGTTTGCAAAGACGGGTGCTCTCCTCCACCCAGGCAAGAAGCCCGGCGTGGGATGTCAGGGATGTTTCCATACCCCTATCTTAGCATATTAAGACAGTCCTAATCAATCCGCCATTTGTCGGATTTTTGCCGCGCAGCTATGTTTACAGATCCCGGCGCTCTGGAACCGAGGGCACTGGCAGCGGTAGCGCTGGCCGCCTTCATGGGTCACCAGATAGGCTCGACCACTTTTCGGATTGTAGCAGGCGCGTACCTCCGGGCCAAAAACAGTCTGTGACCAGATAAATCCCACGCCTTCGCCCCGCGCTTTTTTCTGCTCCATGGCCAGCAAGGCATTCTCCATTGCGGTATGTGCCCGTTCGCTGCTTGGGAGCCAGCACACCAGCTTACGGCGACTACGGGGCACGGTCTGCACCCAGGCTTCTAAAATCGTCGGCAAGCGATTCATCGCCGACGCCATCTTCTCCGCCTCCTTAGACTCTAGCAATTCGGGGCGACGGCGGGCGAGCAGTCCATCTTGAAAAACAGCGACAGTGGGCATTGTGTGATCTCTCTTCTCTCCAAAATTCTCTGCCCAGAGACTCTGCCGCGCAATGCCAATCCGGAAACTTAGCGCCGACGGGTGAAGGCCATAAATAGCCCCGCCATGAGTCCCCAAAAAGTGCTTTGAAGTGGGTACTGCCAAGATGCTACAAAGTTCCAAGGTCGCGTGGTGGATGCCTTGATTTGTATTGCCCCTACTTGCTCAATGTGCTGGCCAAGAACCAGCATTAGCTTGGACTTACTGACATTTTTGAACTCTTGCCTAAGCAGCGCCGCATCCGAGCCTTCGAGGGTGAGTGTAACCGTTTCCTTGTCCGTATAGTCTTGAATGCGTCTAGTACTGTGTAGCCCTAGGCAGGAGAGAAGATTAACCCTCTGGGTTGAATTTAGTGTGGGCTGGTTTGGCAAAGCGGTAATCCGAAACGATGCCGTGGCGCTCAAGGTGGGCCGGATGCCCGACCGGGCGGAGAAGCGCAGTTGGGGAGAAAGGCTCGGCAAGAAACCAATCAACGTTCCCGCAACGACGCACCCGGCTCGCCCCCCTGGTAGAACGTTGCCGAGCCATAACAGTAAGAGGATTACAAGCCCAAAAATTAGGCCGAGGAGAAACGCCAAGCAGCAATTGTAGAGTACTTGATTGCGACTGGGCTTTAGAATTTTCTCGTGGGGGGGCTTGATAACACGAAGCGCCCATCCGGCCTTCGCGAGGAGCGGGGTTTCTTGCAGTGTCGTTATCCACTGCTGGAGTCGTTGAATCTGCTGCGAAGGATCGGTGCCATAACCCGTGAGAGTAAAGTGCGTTATTTCCTGCGTGGGAGAGAGGCTCCAGCCTGTGTACTGGGGGTTTGAGAATGCTCTGGCTGTTCCCGTTGGCCTCAGAAACTCTACCAAAGCCCCGACCGTCTCGTGATCGAGAAGCGCGTAAGCATTTTGTGGGTGGACTAGCTCGATAGTGGCTGTTGTGCTCGGACGGGGCTGTATCCAGAGAGGGACGCTCAACAGGCCCAGTAGGCTGGTGAGCAAGGGAAGGAGGACGGTGAAGCGCACCCGTTTTAGGAGCCAGAGGAACAACCCGACAAAACTGCCCAGAACCAGCCCTGTTGTCGCACCCACGGCGATTGCGTGCGCTCCCGAAGCAATTTTCAAGCTTAGAGTGAGCAGCAACCCAAGAACCATTCCCAGCAGTGGCGCGATAAGGAGGTAGGGCTTCCGAGGAGGCATCACACTCTGGCTCTGCTGATGCGGAAAGTTCTGTGCCAGTGCGAGACGGGGAACGTCTGTGGTCAAAGTGAGCAAACTCTGGCTAAGACCCGTCAGCTCCGTGACCGTTTTCTGGCAGTGCGGGCAGGCTCTCAGGTGGCGTTCGGTCTGCCATTTTGCAAGGCCGCTGAGCCGACTATTAATGAGTAATACGGGGTGTGCTAATTTCTCAGACGGCATATCGAGCGACCTCAGCCAGATCACGTCCTAAGACGAGGTTGAAATAACGAGCCAGATTGAAGGCTGTAA
>NZ_JAYVPL010000001.1:0-10972 GCF_043757465.1 Armatimonas sp. | reverse complement strand
GCCGCATCCTCTCGCTTCGCCCTCCCGAGGAGCGCAAGCAGACACGAAAGCTCTCGGAGCTGATCCGGGTGGTCAATGACCGATTCGAGGAGCGCGAGCACAGCGGCGGAAATGTGTCGGGAATCTCCACGGGCTTTGATGATCTGGATTTCTATACTGCGGGTCTCCAGCGGGGCGATTTGATTATCATTGCAGCTCGCTCTAGCATGGGCAAGACGATTCTAGGCATGAACATCGCCCGGAATGTGGCAGGGGAAGGGCTGGTATCGGCTGTCTTCTCTTTGGAGATGCCAGGTGAGGCGGTTACAGAGCGCCTAGTCGCTGCACAGAGCAGTGTGAGTGCTCATGCTCGGCGTACAGGGATGCTGACCTGGGATGATTGGAAAGCGATTGAGCAAGCCGGAAGCATTCTTTATGATCTTCCGATGGTCATTGATGACAATTCTAGCACCACACCTGCCTATATTCGGTCGAAGTGCAAAATGATCAAAGCAGAATACGGCGGGCGACTGGATCTGATCGTCGTGGACTATCTCGGCCTGATGAATATGGGCAGTAGCAACAATGCAGAAAATCGAAATATCGAGATTGGAAATATCACCAAGAGTCTCAAGGCAATGGCTCGTGAGTTCGACTGCCCGCTGATTCTGCTATGCCAGATTTCGCGCAATGTGGAGCGCAGGGAGGACAAGCGCCCGATGCTCTCTGACCTCAGGGACAGCGGGAACATTGAGCAGGACGCTGACGTGGTGCTAGGAATCTACCGTGCCAGCTACTACGCTCGGCAAGCCGCCAAAGCCTCCGATCCTCCGCCCTCCACCTCCGACGATTCGACGACCCTGACCGACGAGGCGGAGATACTGATTCTCAAGCAGAGAAACGGGCCTGTCGGAGTCTCGGTCAAACTCGGCTATGAGGGGCGCTTCTTCCGATTCACGAACCTGCCGACTGCGCCAGAAGGAGCACCCGACTTTTGAAAAACGCCAGCCCCGTCTGCTATTGCCTCGTGTGCTGCCAGAAATGCGCCACCGAGGTGTGCCCCGATTCCGTCTGCCAGGCATTCGCCGCCACAGAGACGGTGCGCGGAGCCCTGCGCGTATCGCGAAACTGCCCATCGCTCGATGCCGTGGAGGAGATAGTTCAGCGGAGATGGGGTAAGCGCCCGGCTTGAGTACGTCTATCGGTCTTATGGTTACGACTATTAAGCCACGGAGCGGATTTACCGCCTCAGCTTTCCTAGAGGCTCCCACAGCCGCGATACCGCCCCCGGACGGGTCTTTTATCATCCGGGACTGACAAAGCCCTGTGTAGGGGCAAAATCGGAGGTTTGAGGTTTTATGATTTTTGCACACACATTCGACAAAGTGGAGCACGGCATCAAGACCGTCACGCGCAGGCTCTGGAGACCCGATTGGGAACTGACGGATGGCCGATTAACGACAGGACGAGGATGGCGACGCGAACTTTATCGCGTCGGTGGCACCTATGCCGCCCAGCCAGGCCGGGGGAAACCTGCTGAGTTTCGTATCGAGATACTCTCCCTTCGTGAAGAGAATCTTCAGGACATTACCGAGGGCGAATCGATCATGGAGGGGATTGGACAACCCACCAGGAATCACCCCGCAGGCAACGTGAGCCACCTACATGTGAATTTCGCGGTGCGGTGCGGTGATAAATCCTGGGCAGTGGGTGAAACGGCGCGTGATGCCTACTGCTCACTTTGGAATACAATTCATCAGGCTTCTGGTTGTCAGTGGGACGCGAATCCCCGCGTGGTTCGTATCGAGTTTCGCAAGCTGGAGGCTCCTCATGCCTAAGATAGATCCGGCGAAAGAGCGGTGGTGGTATGTGAGAGAAAAAGGCACTTCATACGCTCTCAAGAGCGAGCTTTTTGCTTCCCATGATGATGAGCATCTCTTCAAAAATAGTGGGGCGCGTTCTGGTCGCCGAGGTTGGCGCAACTGGTTCCCCTCTCGTGAAGAGGCGCTTGCTGAGTATCTGAAAGCATTAGACAAGCGCATAGAGCAGGCGCAAAATGAAGTCAACCGTCGCATGGATGATCGCAATCACTTTGCTAAATTTTATGGGCAGATGCTCCAAGAGGCCGATCTCCATGTCTAACTTCTCTTTACCGAGCCTCTTTGACGACGACGACACCCTGGAGCCTTCGCGGGCCGAGGTTATCGCAGCCTATGCTCAGATCCTGTGCGAGCGCCCACCGATTCGCTCGTGTGATGCCGCTGTCGTCGGTTCCCACAAAGCCCGCCGCGCCGCCGCAGAGTTCGCCCAGAAGGACGTGATGCGCTATGCCGAGGCTGTCACACTCGCCAAGAAGCTACGCAAAGAGCGGAGCCTGTCGGGAGCCAGCTCTTGAGGCTCAAAGCCGGGTCAGTACCGGAGGGTGTTTCGCGCATCTCCCTCTCAGATCTCGCGGGAAAGCTCTCGGGCGGGTCGAAGTTCGGCAACCGGAAAACGGAGCGCGACGGGATTCTCTTCGACTCCCAGCTAGAGGCAGACCGCTGGGGAGAGCTGTGTCTGATGCAGCAATGTGGGATCATCTGTGACCTGTGTCGCCAGGTGTCCTACAAGATGGTTGTCGATGGTGTGCTCATCTGCACCTACCGCGCCGACTTTGTGTACACCGAAGTGTCATCAGGCCTGGTCGTGGCCGAGGACTGTAAAGGATTTTCGACCGATGTGTACCGCCTCAAGAAGCGTCTCCTGAAGGCTCTCTACTCCCTGGAGATTGTGGAGATCAGAAAAAATAAATAGAAACCCTTGACAATTAAGACTATCAGACGTAACAATACGTTCAGTTGGAGTGTTGCACCAGGATTCGGTTCTGGTGATGATTGAAAATTAAAGACAAAATTTAACAGCATCGCCGCGTGACGTTCATCCCACCCGGCGTGATTGGCGCAGAGAGTGTCCTCCGGCTCGTCCGGTAGCTCGCCCTCTCTTGCTGCGAGTGGCATCGCTCCGTCCTGGCCGTCATAGAGCCGACGAGAGACGCACCTCTCGCACCTGTGGCAGGCTCCTACGATACTCGGGAACCCACAATGACAACGACCGACACGACTATAGAAACCCCGCCGATTTATGGGATCTCGAAAGTTGCGAGTGCCCGGCGCGAACGCATTGCCCGCCTCTCGATGTGGCGTCAATCCCTGCCCACGATCGACGATGCTGGACTTATGGATGCCGACACATTACGGGCGATCGCGCTGACCCAGTACCGGCACCTAGCGATCATTGACAATCAGACCTGCCTGGTTGCTCGTGATGGTACCTACCAGCCAGTGGACGCTGATCCCTATCGCGGACTTCGGGCTATCGCCGCCGAGGAAGCACTGGGACTTGCGTGTACCCACTCGATTGTCGAGACGAATAGTGCCATGATTAGGGTGACCCTGATTCAGCCCAGCCGCCGCGAGGCACAGAGCATCCGCGCTTCTGTGATGCAGAAGTTGCTGGCTACAAGCACGGACGGTGACTTTGATGCAGTAGCCAGGAAGCAGCGTGCCACCAAGGCGGAAAAGCAGCTCGCCCAGCGTGTGGCGGCGCTTAGACATGTTGGCATGGAGACTCAAGAAGACAAAGAGATCCGGGGCCGTGTTGGCGTGACGATCAGCGAGATTCGGAGCGTCTAGGATGGTTACAGAGACGACGACAGACGACAAAAACGGTGTAAAATCCTCTGAGTCTCGTAGAGGGAATACCGAAAATCTTACACCGAAAGGCGTACGTTCTCGGAAGCGGGTTGCTGAAGCTCGGGAAGAGATTGCGCTGGCGCTTCGTGCAAAAGGTTACACGATACCGCGAATTGGGCGTGAGCTTGGGATGGCGATTTCCTCGGTTCATGAAATGCTTGAGCGTGCATTGGCTAAGCGGAAGCTACTCACTGACGAGCAATTGATTGCACAAAAGCACGAGCACACGATGATGCTTGAGCACAAGCTCGAAGAAGCGGTAGATGCTTGGGAGAGGTCTAAGCGCAACGCAGAGACTGAGAGGATTGTCGAGAAGACACTAGCCAAGCCAATCGAGGGCGAAGAATTCCAGCCCCACGGCGGGAGCCTTAAGCGTACCAAGCGTGAGCCGATCAATCCTCCCTCCGTTCTTGCGGGAGACGCTGAGCCTGGCAATTGGGACATCGTAGACTTTGAGAGTATCCCGGGCTACTTCTACGACGAAAAGACGGGTGAGGAGACGCTACCCGAGGAGCGGGCGGGGATCATGGCGACATGGCTCATGGAGCAGATGAAGTCGGGGCGTGATCCTGCGGCAGTTCAGATGATCCTAGAGCGAACTGTCACGACGACGACAGCAGGACGCTCTGGCGACCCGAGATACCTTGCTGAGTTCCGTGCTTGTCTTGCGGAGATCCGAAAGATCTGGGGGACGGATGCTCCCGTGAAGCAAGAGTTCACCGGCAAGGATGGGAGTCCTCTGGCGATGGTCTTCACGACCAGCTTAGAGCGCGTGTACGGCGACAAAGAGTAGTACGCTGTGCCTGTTCCTATTGCCGATACTGCGCCACCGCCCGCGCTGATCCAGAAGTACACCGAGGCTGCTCATGCCGCAGGCCTTCCCCGCTCGCTCTTTGAGGTCTACCTCAAAGCTGGGATGGTACTTCAACCTAAGCAGCTTGAGTTCGCCGCAGCGTGCGCTCTGTGCGATGCGGAGGATGGCCCCGTCGAGATCGGCTTTGGTGGGGCGCGTGGTGGTGGCAAGAGTCACGCGGGGCTGTCCGTTCTGGCCGCCGACTGCCTGCGCTACGACGGCCTTACCTGCCTGCTTCTTCGCAAGGTAGGTAAGGCCAACCGCGAGAACTTTAACGAGCTACGGCTCAAGGTACTGCGCGGCGTCAAGACAGTTTGGAAACAGCAGGAAGGGGTACTCCTCTTTCCCAATGGCTCCAAAATCATCCTGGGGCACTTCCAAAACGAGAACGACATTGATGCCTACCTTGGCCTGGAGTATGATGTCATCCTCGTTGAGGAGGCGACAACCCTCACCAGCATCAAGTACAAGGCGATTGGTACCTGTAACCGCTCCAGCAAGCCGGGCTGGCGGCCCCGAATGTACTCGACGACGAACCCCGGCGGCGTCGGTCATTCCTGGTACAAAAACCTTTTCATTGCCCCTTTTAATCGGGGCAAGCAGAGTGCAACGCGTTTTGTTCCCTCGACCATCGAGGATAACAAGTGCGTCAATGTCGGCTATAAGGCCAAGCTCGATACGCTCACTGGCTGGCAGAAGAGGGCTTGGCTTTACGGAGACTGGGACATTGCGGCTGGGCAGTTCTTCACCGCGTTTCGGCAGGGCGTTCATGTCCGGTCCGCAAGTGATCTGCCGAGGCCCATTATCGGGCTGCACCGGATATGGTGCTCTCTGGACTATGGGTACACACACTACACCACGGTCTATCTGTTCATCAAGCACGATGGCATCGTCTACATTCTTGACGAGCACGCTCAGCGTAAATGGCTTCCTAGCCAGCACGCACCCGCGATTCATGCGATGCTCGCTCGCCACGGGCTCACGGTAAACGATCTCGGTGGCTTTGTCGCGGGGCATGATGTCTTTGCGCAGAAGGGTGATGCAACTGCAAAGACCATCGCGGACCAGTACAAAGACCTTGGTATTAGGCTCACTCCCGCCAAGATTGACCGCATCACGGGTGCCAGTGAGATTCTCAAGCGCCTCGGTGATGTGGATGCTGACCCGCCCGTTGCGCCGAGCCTCTTCATCTCCGAGAATTGCGCCCGACTGATCGAGTGCATTCCTGCTATGGAGCATGATCCTCACCGCCCAGAGGACGTGCTCAAGGTAGACACCGACGACGACGGAAAAGGAGGCGACGATCCTTACGACGGTGCTCGCTACGGCGTCATGGAGGCGGCAGGCTCTGGAGGCTGGCAAGGCTACGTCCATGATGATTTTGAAGTTGCCTACGGCGCGGAGTCGCTTTCGAGTGTGGAGAATGGAGACTCTCCTCAGGCTCCGAGTGCTTGGGACGCCGGAAGCGCTCCCAGTGTAGACGACTCCGGCGGCTGGTAAAGACTGGAGGGGCTGGTAAGCGAGACCTATGAGCAATAATCAAAACCTATACGGCCTCGTGGATCAGTGGGGTAGAGCACTGCGCACCTCCGAGCGTGATGAGTCCCTCCTCGGTCACTTTGAGGGTTTCGCCGCCATTGCGATGGCGACTCCAAGCTTCAGCCCGGATGTCTTCATCAACACACGCGGCTGGGCAGCGCTTGAAGAGATGCTCTCTATGGGGGCAGTGCGAACCCCCATGAACATCATCCGCGACGCTGTGCTCTGCAAGGGCTGGCGCGTGGCTCCCGCAATCTCCGACAAATCCAGCGCCGACTACGAGAAGGCCAAAGAGTTGGCGGATGAACTGACCTACGCCCTGAACAACATTGTAGACGAATATGGGAACGCGACAGATTTTAGGCAGGTGCTGTTTGAGCTTCTGTATGCGATTCACACGGGCTTTCGCATCACGGAGATCGAGTGGCGCACGATAGAGTCAGGCGACTATGCAGGGCAGTGGGGCTTCGCCTCTTTTGGCGCGAAGCCGTGCAAGCAGATCGGCTTTGACATGGACGCCGAGACGATGATGCCACGCGGGATCACGGCCTACACTCCGAGCAAGGGCTATCGCTACGCACCGATTGAGAAGGTGCTTCGCTACACATTCGCCCCTAATAACGGCCTGCCACATGGAATGGGCATTGGCCGCGCAGCCTACAAACATTCCTGGAGCCTGGACTTTCTCTACCGCTTCTGGAACATCTGCTTGGAGCAGTTCGGATCGGGCTTCATTCTTGCCAAAGCTCCTGCACAGACGATGAACCTTGCGCGCAAAGTGCTCAAGGAGATTCGGCAGGGTGCTCCTGCGGTAGTGCCAGATGATGTCGAGGCCAGCCTGATTGAGATGTCCGGCCAAGGCGCAGCGGCGTTCAAGGCGGCGGCGGATCATCACATCGGTGAGATCGGCAAGCTCTACACCTACGCGGCTCTCACCAGTGGCGAGGGAGAGCGCACCGGCTCGATGGCGCTGGGGAACGTGCACCAAGACACTCAGGGCTACGGGCTGGGAGGTCGGCGCACAGACATTGAGAACGTCATCCGCTTCCAGCTCATTCGGCGCTGGCTTCGCTACAACCACGGCGATGAGGTGATGCACCTGGCTCCGAGCGTGAGCCTGGGGGATGCCGACGAGAGCGACCTGGAGAAGCTCAGCAGGAGCTTTGAGCGACTCGTGAATGCTGAAATCCTGCACCCTGCCGAGGATCAGGTTCGTGAGCGCATGGGTCTGGAACCGATTGATCCCGAGCTGAGAGAGATCATGATGAAGGTGTGGCAGGAGCGCTCTAAGGCTCCCGCGACGATCCCCTCTCCTCCCCCAACCGACGACGACGACCAAACCGACGACGACGACCAAACCGACGACACGGAGGACGAGGATGAAGACGACGACTGAGACGATGGATCGCAGACCTCAGGAGAGGATGGATCGTAAGACAATCATGGAGCTACGAGCGCTCAAACCAACGAGCGTCAGCATCACTGCCGACGGGCTTGCAATCGCTGGCACTTACGACCCTAAAGACTTGAAACCGCTCCCTGCCAGCGTGCAGGGTGCGCCAAGCGAAACTTGCTTGGTGGCTACGCGAAAACCCGCGTAGCAGGAGGCTCGAAAGAGCATGACGATCGAAGAATCAAGAACGTATTTGGACATTCGCGGTATGGCTGTCCACAAGTTGCCGCAGGTGACGGGCGAGAAAGTCACAGGCGTTACAGCAGGGCGAATCGTTGCGTATTGGCCACGCGAGTCAGAGGCGTTTAAAGCACCCGATTTTATCTATAACGGCCCCCTTCGACCCTGTGGTGGTGACAACTTCATCCCCGCAATGATTATCGCGAGCTGGAGCACGAGCACGGAGGGGAGCGAGTGCCCCTGCGCCAATCTGCGACTGTTTTTAGACCCTGGGAACCAGGCCGATGCGGTGGCTCAGGGAATGGAGGGGAGGTCATCGGCCCAATATTCCTCGGTTCCCGCGCAAGGCTGCTGGACCTGGATTCCCAAAGCCTAACGCAGCCGTCCCTCTTAATCGAACTCACGGCCCGACGCGCTTTTAAGGCAAGGGTCACGCGACTAGGGGCGAGGGAACTCGCCCCTAGGAAAGGTACTAACGACAATGACACTCAGACGCTTCTCACTTTGTCTTCCCGCAGTTCTCTTGTTAGCTATGGGGGCACTCTTCCCGCCACTCGTAGCGGCTCGTGCCAACCCCGTACACGCACCACAACCAACCGCAGGCTATAGCGCGCCTCCCCGTCTGAAGTAGGCTACAACGCCTCTTTGCACGGATCTGTTCAGCGCGAAACTCTCTCCTTAAGGAAAACGAACATGGCGAAATCACTACCCGAGGGAGTTGTTCTCCCCGATGGCATCAAGCTAGAAGATCTCTCCCCCGATCCGGGGAAGCGCTACGGCCACTATCTCCATAAGCCAACAGACACTGTTTACGCACTGGGGGTCCGGCTTGAACTAAGCAAGGACGAGCCGAAGCCTGCCGCTCCTATCAAAGACATCACGGGCACGAAGGTTAAATTTGCCGATGGTCGGCGAGGTGTCATCACGGAGCCTGGCGACTCGGAAGAGGAAGAGCCGTTCTTCGCCCGTGTGTTGGTAGATGGCAGCGAGATCGTTGTCAAGTCCAAGGACGAGCTGACCCCGCTGACTCCCGCGCAGATTAAGGCGTGGGACAAAGAAATCGCGGACGCTGCCAAAAATTAATCTACCAGCCTCTCATCAACGAGGTCGGAGCCGAGGGGCTCCGACCTCGTTTGCTTCCCCTTCTTTCTAAACTCTTATGCCAAATCCATTCTCTCCTCGATTGTCTGCTCGCTTCGTGCAGGGTGGAGTCGCCAATCTTTATGGAGGAGCTACGCTCCAGCAATTCCTGCGTCCCTCCGCTGGCAATCGTGGCGGCGTGGGCAAGCTCCCTTCCAGTGTGAGCGAGGCGCTGACCCTCATCAATGCGCGTTGCGACGACGGCGACGAACCGCTGACCGAGGAGGATGTCTACATCCACTATCTGGAAGCGGCAAGCAATGCGTTTGTCTCAGATCGCTTCTGCTTCATCGGAGAAAGCACTCTCAAGAACATCGCCACGGACGCCGCTGCGGGATTCGCCTTTATGAACTCGCACCGCACGGGCGGCTACTGGTCTCCTAGCGAGCTGCCCCTCGGCGCAACCTTCTGTGGGCGCTTCGAGCGAGTCTCTTCAAGTTCCGACGACGACCAGACCGATGACAGTGCTGAGAACCAAGCTAGTGGTGCAGGTTCTACGCGCCGCGCGGTCGTTGGCGTCTATTTGCTCAAAGGCGTTGCTCCCAACGGCGGCAACGGCATCAGCACAGACGACATGCACCGCTCGATTAAGGCGCGTACGATCTTCGACTGCTCTGTCGGAATCTACGGCGGCAAGCAGGTCTGCGACGTGTGCGGCCACGGGCTGTACGAGCTTGATGAAGAGTATCGGTACCTCTGCCCGCACTACCCTGGCTCTGTCTACAACATGACAGACGAGCAGATTGCCGCTCAGCTCGCCAAAGGCGTTACCGACGGACGCTGTTCCTACTCCTGGGAAGACGCCAACTGCAACGAGGTGAGCGCTGTCTACGATGGCGCTTGTCCCGGCGCAGGATTCATCAAGGTGGCACTCTCACCACTCGCAACCGATACCGCTCTTGCTCCGTTGCGCGACGATCTTCTCTCAAAACTCTCGGCGGGCTACGGCACGCCATTCACTGTGACCGACCTGGGCAAGCTCCGTGAGCAGTTCCAGCTCGGCACCGGCAGGGCACTACCCGCCGTCCCTAAACCGGAGGCTCCTAAGCCTCCGACTACTCGCCACTCTCCCCCCGCCGACTCCACCGGCAATTTGAAGGATCAAACCACCATGCCTAAATTCAACAAGGCCGCGCTCCGAAAAATGTTCGGACTTGCCGAGACTGAAGAAATCGAGCTTGTGGACGGCGATGCACCGACCACAACTCTTCCGACAGCGGACTTCTCCGCACAAATCACAGCGGCAGTGAACGCTGCTGTTGCTCCACTCAATACTCAGCTCACAGCACTCTCTGCGACCGCTACGGCGCAGAACACGACCATCACAAGCCTTTCCGAGCAGATTGCGGCGGGTCAGAAGACGGCGGAGGAGAACTCCAAGGCCACTCAGCTTGCCGCCGCAAAGACCCGTATCAACGCGGCCAAGAAGGCGTTCCTCATCACTCCTGCCGCCGCAAAGGACATGGAGAAGCTGGCAGAGGATAGCCCTGCGGCGTTCGGACTGGCGATGTCCGCGTTTGAGAAGAACGGCCAGGTCGTGACGGTAGCAGGTATTCCCGGCTTTAGCCAGGAGCCTCCCACAGGAACAAGCGGCGAAGAGCTGCTCGGTGACGATCCTGCCGAGATCGCAAACACCATCGCCACTCTCGCCAAAAAGAAGATGGCCACGAATCCGAAGATGGCCTACCACGATGCCACTTTGGAGGTTCTGCGCGAGCGTCCCGATCTTGGCAACGCCTACGAATCCACGCGCATCGTCGCGGGAGGTAAATAACCATGGCTATGACACGACAACTATTAGTTGCTTCCACGATCACCCTCCAGTGCTCGGCGGCGGTTGCCGCTCGGCGCTTCGTCATGCACGACTCGGCCAATGCTGGGCAGATCAAGCAAAGCACAGCGGCAGCGCGGGCTCTTGTAGGCGTCTCCGAGCAGGCATCGAGCGGTGGTTCTGGCTCGACCGCGAGCGTCCAAGTGCATACTGTTCCGGGGGGCATCTACAAGGTGGAAGTGGGCACCGGCGGCGTGACCGCAGGCGACCAGGTTGCCAGTGATGCCACCGGTAAGGCAGTCACTTTTACCGATGCAGGAACAGGC